>JBGSVD010000125.1:0-121215 GCA_041753135.1 Planctomycetaceae bacterium | reverse complement strand
CGCTGGCGCTTCGAGCTTGTATGTGGGTGATCGTACGGCCAAAAGCCGACACTCGCCTGTAAGTCGCCGTTAAAGGATTGCAAGCGGGTTTCGTTTTGATTCCAGCGTGCCGCGAGTTACGCCGACTCGATTCATGGCATTCAGCGATTTCCAGACGTGTTCGCCAGAAACTGAACCATTCAACAACTGGCGATACACCGCAATCAACTTCTGCACTTCGTCTGCGGATTCACGCAGCAGCTCGATTCGAAATCGATAGACTCCCGCAAGTCGCAGATCCGCAACGACCTCGGCCGAACTCTGAGCGACCGCATTGAAAAGCGTGTTGCGGCAACCGACGTCCGCTATGAGAGGGTGATCGACTCCTGTTCGGTCTCGCAATTCAACCTGATGAAAGTCACAGGGACGACCGCAGTTTGTCTTGTTCGTTCCCGGTGAAAGCATTGCACAGAAAACACAGTGCTCCATGTGAAACATGGGCATATGCTGGTGAACGACGACTTCAAGCCATTCTGGCACAATTGCCGCCACAATTTCCATCAGTTGGTCACGATTCAGATCATACGAAGGCGTTACCCACTGCAGTCCCTGCTGCATCAGAAATGATGCCGTGAGTTCGTTTGTCACGTTCAGTGTATAGTCACCAACGACGGGGATTCCATTGTCTCGAAAGAAAGCGAGCCCACTGAGATTTCGTACCAGCACACCATCAGGCTTATGCTTCAGCATGGCTCGAAACAGCCCCATTTCGTCGGGCTTTTGAATTCGTGGAGTCGCCAGAAGCAGAGTTTGTTCCGACTTGCGTGCCAGTTCAACAGCCGTTCGATATTCGCGAATGTCCTGGAAGTCTGCGATGAAGCGATCCGCTGAACTTTGGCCTGCAGGAGAAGCCAGACAGTTGCTCAACTGATCCAGGGTTCGACACATGACGGTCAGCAGCGGAGTGTTCTTTTCAGCCGTGCGTGTCGGCAAATCCTGACGCATTCTTTCAATGGCAGAGTCGCGGCAAAGTGTCACTTGTGGCATCGGCAGCGAAGCATCAAGCTGCTCCACAATCTGCTTCCGCAATTTGCCAAGCACGCTGAGCGGCACCATTGGCTCACCAATGATGTCAGCCTCGAGCAATGAAAGTTGATAAACAGTTCCTCCAAGACGAGCAAATTGCTCGCGAAGGACTTCGATCGAAACAGGATGACGCTGCGCGACCTGAAGCGGCACTTCTGATTCTACCTTGCAGACACAGCCATTCGCCGACTGGCCGGTCACAAGCAGCGGACGTCCTGGCTCCGCATGAATGTGCAGACGAAGATCGACTTTTCTTTGAGGATCTGCCGTTTCAAACGTGCGGCGAAGCTGCTGATTCAGTCGCGGATCGTCGGTCTTCCAGACCTGTTGTCCGATGTATAACTGACGCAGGTCAAGATGGCTTCGATCGAAAGTCAGATCGACTTGTCCGGAGTCAACCGCTTCACTGATCGCCGTGCGTCCACGAAAAACCTGGAAGACACGACCGCCCTGTTCATTTCCTGTGATACGATCGCCTTCGAAAACAACTCCATCGCCCGCCTGCACAGAATACTCAAGATTCACGGTGACGCAGTCGTTGAGAATATCAACGATCCGTCCCAGCAACACACCGCGTTTCGCCGAGCTTGTCGCAGGGACCAGCATCTTGTGATCGCAGCCATTCAGCCATCCCGGCGAGAAGCCTCGCGAGAAAGACTGTTCCATCTGTGCAATCTGCCGACGTGTAAATTCCACGGGCCTTCCAGCCATCGCACTGTCGATCGCTTCACGATAATGTCGAGTAATGTTCGCAACATACTCGGGTGTCTTTAGCCGTCCTTCGATCTTGAAACAGCTGACACCAGCGTCGATCAATTCTTTAGTCAGTGGAAAAGCGGCCAGATCCTGTGGACTCAGCAAATATTTCTGGTCACCATAGTCTCGCAATTCGCCATCGCACAACAATTCGTAAGGCAGTCGACAGGCCTGAGCACACTGGCCACGATTCGCGCTGCGTCCGCCAAGTGATTCGCTGGTGAGGCACTGTCCGGAATAGGCAACGCAAAGCGCTCCGTGCACAAAAGCTTCCAGCTGGACGGCTGTCTTGCCGTGGATCTGGCGAATCTCGTCGATCGACAATTCTCTTGGCAATACGACTCGGGAAATCCCAAGTTGTTCCGCGACCGCAATGCACTCGGCACTGGTCAACGTCATCTGCGTCGATGCGTGAATCGTCAAGTCGGACGTGATTCCTCGAATCAACCGTGCTACACCAAGATCCTGCACCAGCACTGCATCGACCGGTGCCAGGGCAAGCCGTCGAATGATGGTTTGCAACTGCGGCAGTTCATTAGAGAACGCCAGCGTGTTAAGAGTGACGTAGCCCTTTACTCCGCGACGGTGAAGAAACTCCATGATCTCATTGATGTGGCTTAAATCAAAATTGGCTGCTCTCGCACGAGCATTGAAGCCATCTTCCAGCCCGAAATACACCGCATCCGCGCCGTTTTCTACTGCCGCACGGATGCAGTCCCAGTCTCCGGCGGGAGAAAGTAGCTCTGGGGCCTGCGCGGTATGAGATGAACGATCAGCCGACATAGTGATTTGGTCTTTGGACTGCTGCTGGATTGCCGTTTCGAGATCGCTGGGTGACTATCTTGGTAACTATCCTGATCCGTGGTAACTATCCTGATCACACGGCCATCATTGCCATCGCCGTGGGAAGTGACAAGCACACAAGGGCCACAAGCGGATTGTCACACCTTCTTTTGGGGGTAGTGGACATTGCTAAAGGTCCGGCAGTGACGGGATCTTTAACAAGATCGACTACTTCAAACCCTAAACCCTGGTGGTTCAATGGCCTGGCGCCTTGCGATGGGACTCGATGATAACGATGGGCTGGGTACTGGGACTTTGGGTTCTTTCGAATTCTCACAGAAAGTCGTCACACGTCATCAATGTTCCAGCGGACCAGGCTCAGGAATTCCAACGGCCACGGGCAGCTGTTCCCGTTGTCTTGAGCATTGCCTGTGGCTTACTCGCTTCGTGATTGTTCCGACAAGTTACGCTCTCGATTCGATTGAAAAATGGAAAACCGGGTTAGAATGCCAGTCGGAAATTTTTCGGCCCTTCACATTGACAGTCAACCGCAACATTCCTATCCTCCGTCCGACGAGCCACTGAGGCAGTTCAGGGCTTCATCAAGAAATCGAAGGAGCGAAGATCATGACCACAATCGGACAGCGGATCAGAGAAATCCGCAAAAGCCGCAATCTGACTCAACGGGAATTGGCCGACCGCGTCGGAATCAACTTCACCTACTTAAGCCGAGTCGAAAATGACAGGCTTGACGACGAGCAGACGCCTCGAGAAGAAACACTGCAGAGGATCGCGAGAGCACTGGATGCCGACCCGGACGAATTGCTCCTGCTTGCACGTCGAATTCCCGATTCCTATCGCGACCGCATCTTATCTCGTCCAGGTGTCTTTCGAAAATTGCTCAACCTGTCTGATACAGCTCTGGAGGATTTGATCCAGCAACTGGAACAGAAGGCTGAGCATTCCAGAAGTTTGTAGAACATCCGACAGTTTGAACGGTTTCGAATTGACCATTAAGAACGATCGCAAGTTTGACTGAACCACGGGCAGACTTACTTTTTTTCATTAGTGTTTTGCGATCGTGGATATCTTTCCGGTGTCGCTGATTTGCGAATCGGACGGACCGGTACTGCTCAATCAGTCGAATGATTCGACGAGCAATTAACTCAGTGAAGAGTTACTTCATCGCAGGGAGTGTGACTTGTGAGACGGCACGATTTAACCAACATGCGAACGCGTTCGATAGACGCGGTCACGGCCATGCGAATTCGTCAGTACGAACAACTTACGGGCGAACCAGTAATGTTTCCAGTGCCGATCGAGAAGATCGTGGAACGAATTCTGGGCCTCGATTTTGACTGGATTGAGATTGAGGAACAGCCGGGTGAACAGATTCTGGCCGGTTTGATTCCGGAAGAACGTCGCATTGTTCTAAACAGCCGACACTTGGACCTTTTTCAAAAAAAGCCAGGGCTGGAACGAAGCACGATCGGTCACGAGGCTGGCCATTGGGATATCGATATCGACCGAACGAGTTTGCATCACCCGCGACTTCCGGGTTTCGAATTTCAGACGAGCGTTGTTCGTCGGCACGCGGCTGATCGTCATGTTCTCGTCGAAGTTTTGAACAGAGCTGCGTATGACGACCGGTACTTTGAATTGTATCGTGAACTCACTGCCGGTCAGGATTCGCCCGAAGTTCGTAGCGCGGTGGATCGCTATCAGTCATCGATGCTGATGCCCGACTGGCTGATTAAGTCTGCGGTTAAAAGTATTGATGTGACGTCCTGGCCTGCTTTGTATGAACTGGCCGAACGAGCTCAGGTAACCATTTCAAATCTGACCGTGCGATTGCATCGAATGGGGCTGATCTATATTCCCGATGGAACGCGAGATCTCTACGCCGGACGCGATGCCTACATCGGGCAGAAGCATCTCTTTTGACAATGATGCCTGCATCCTTGCCATGAACATGATCACGCGAAGCACGTTGCTTCGCATTTTTTTCGACAGCAGGTTGACAGTTGGTGACAACTGTCAACTGTGTGCAATGTTTCTAAACACAATTGAACGGAGTCCTCAAGATGCTGGTTCTATCACGCAAATTGCAGCAGCAAATTCTCATTCCGGAACTGAATATCACAATCACAGTACTGAGCGTGGGAACAAACCGCGTCCAGCTGGGGATCGAAGCGCCTGCCGACATTCAGATCACACGGCCGGAAACAGTGCGTCCAGCTTCAACATTGCAAACGCCTCGCTGTTCTATGGAGGTCAAATCTATGGAGCTCAAAGTCAGCCAACGTATTTGACTTGGTCTCGGTGGTTCTGGCCGACTCTGCCCATTGAGGCGAATTGTTAGGAAAATTAGTGGGGGAAGAATGGGAATTCTGCAACATCCATGACAAGATGCGCGGTTGTACGGATTTTCATTGTTGCGCTGCAAAATTGCGATCTGCCGTATGTTCTCGACGATAACACGAGATGTGTCGTCAGCAGATTGCCACTGCAGGCAAATAGGAGATGGATAGTGACTACGTTTTCAGGATCGCGTAAGCGGTCGGTGCTCCGAGCCCTTGCTGCATTATCATTAGCTGGGGCTATGCTGGCCGCTTCAGCTTCCTCTGGCACCTCATTGCAGGCGACACAAGATGACACAACGTCATCGGATATTGCCCTGGTTCGTCCGGAAGATCTTTCCGGCGAGACGATCGAAGAGATCGATCCTCAGCTGGCCGATGCCCTTGACCCCAAATTGACGACTTTGTTTGACACCTCCCAATCCGCTGAAGCGAGAAAAGCGGCAGCAGATGAGATTCAGAGCATTGCGAATTCAATCGCTGGCACAACGGATTCACTGGACATTCTGAAACGCCGCCTGCTCCGTCGGTCTTCATTGATCAAAGCGGCAGTTGCAGCGTCCGAAGTCACTGATCTTTCTTCAGGTCCAGCGACTTATTCGACTCAACTGAAAGATGCCGTCAGCGGCACGAAGTTGATGTTAGGAGCGATTGGAAATGGCGAAGGATGGATTGATTACCTGCATTTGGCAGAGCTTGAAAGTGGTCAGGCTTCTGATGCTGTCATTTCTCAGGTGATTCAGAATTTGACCCCCAATGACACGATGAACAATGCTCAACGCTTGTTTATGGATCGTCCGGCATTCCAGAATTTGAAAGCCGCTCTGGAAACAACTCAGGCTGCGGTCTCATACGGTGGTGATGAAGCGGTGGCTCGTGCCGGCCTGAACAGCTCGATCAATAATCTGGTCACATCACTTTTGGCCTACGAAAAACAAGCTCTGGCTTCAGATGCGGAAAAATCGCGTACTGCCTGGCGTTCGCTCCGCAGTCGTTTTCCTGCAGCCGCAGAAGTTTTGCGACCTGTCGTCAATTCTCGATACTTCAATCACAACGTGCATTTCACGGTGTCTGAAGAAATGCTGTCTCGATTGATCTCAGACTATCGCAGCGAGAGTGGCAGCATTGCCGACTGTATTATGGGAGCCTGGGTGACAGGTTCTCAGACAACAACTGTTGACGTTCGTGCCGACATTCAGCCCTCATTAACGACAGCAAAGTTTGACCTCAATGTAAGCGGGAATACGCAATCCAACACCCGCGCTCAGAAGAGTCCTGCGACTGTCTGGACGAATGGTAATCACTATTTCTGGATGAACCGTTCGGTGTATTTTGATGGCAATTACATCAGCGCGACTCCGGCGAGTTTCAGTGCCGATACAAACAGCCGAACAGTTGGACTTGCGACCGAGTATGATGGTATTCCGATTGTTCGCCGTATCGTCCGCAAGATCGCTTCTCAGAAGATCGCTGAATCCAAGCCACAGTCTGATGCATTGACCGCCGATCGCCTGCGAGAGGAAGCGTTGCCAAAGTTCCAGTCGGAGACGGACACACAACTGGCGAACGGTAACAGCACGTGGACGAAGATGATCGATTCACTCGGTCGTCGTGGCGTGGCTCCGGACAGCATCAGTGCTCGCTCCAGTAATACGCATATTGCCGTCAGCTCGCGAACCATCGGAGTTGCTCGTCTGGGTGGCTCAGTCCAGCCACCATCAGCCTTGAACGCCAGAGGGGCTGCGGCTCAGATTCATGAATCTGCCCTGAACAATTCGATCGACGCATTGGGATTTCAGGGACGCGATATCCCCGAGAAGGATTTCGTCACCGAACTTGAAGCGGCTTTGAGTGATCTCTTTCAGCGTGAAGTCAAACTGACAAACGGTGAACCTGCTCCCGTGACAGAAGGCGAAGAGGCTGAACCACCAACTATCTTCCTGTTTAGCAAGACCGATCCTATTCGAGTCCGCTTTGACAAGGGACAGATCATCCTGTCTTTGCGAACCGGAATTCGGCAGGAAGGCAAAGAAGAGATCCCTGAAGAAACAGTCACGATTCCGATCTCGATGTCACTGCAAGGTGGCAAGGTCGTTGTGGAACCAGGAAATATTGCTGTCACCGGACGTCCTACTCGTTCGGTCCAGATCAAACGCGTTCTGGGACGACGAATCGTTAAGAAAGAGTTCAGCCCAACGATGGACCTTCAGGCCGCTGGCGATAAAACATTGCCGGTAACCATTTCACACATTGAACTGGCTGATGGCTGGCTGACAATTGAACTGCAGTAGTTCAGCTTTGGTGTGTTTCTGATTCTCACAGATCCCGGCCTCTGAAAAGCGGCCGGGATTTTTTTTGGGCAGGTAAAGCGACTCTTGCACCATCCGCTTTCCGCGAGACGAAACCGCCTGGTGTCATCGGCTGAAAACAGCATCCGCAGAGTGGATTTCCAAATTGTCAGGATCTCTCGGGATCCGTATCGATGCGTCTCAGCACTAAGAACCTGTGGTTGGACAGAATGCTGTTCAGGGCCGATACATCCTTTGCCAGGGTCGAAGGCCCCGGATACTGATCACTGATGAGAAAAGGCCCGAATGGCCGCCACATTTGAGTCGGCCTGAAGTCATCGATGTGTTGCCCCTTCGGGCAACGCTGTGAAGCATTTTTACTCGAGAATTTGCAGTGATTTCGGCCCAAGGGGCCATTCGATTGCCTAGCCCGGGCCATCGGCCCGGGAACAGTCACCAGCGTGATTGCAAAGGCCTGAAGGGCCGTTCGTTTGCTGTGAATACAAACGGCCGGCCCGTTGGGCCTTAGGAAACTGTGGTGCGAACAGACCCGAGCCGATGGCTCGGGCCAGGTAAATCGCTGGGCCCTTGGCCCGGAATCGCATGAAAAAACACTCAGAAAAATGCTTCACAGCGTTGCCGTTCGGGGCTTGAAAAAGAATGTTCGCCTTCGTTGTCCGGTGGCTCACGCCGACCGGCATTGGATTTGTCGGCCCCCAGGGTCTGAATCGCAGACAAATACCTCGCGAAGGTCCCGACAAGATTAGAATCCGCCCGCATCCGCCCGTACTCCGAGATGTCTGGACCTGGAGCGGGATCAGGTGCAGGAAACCAGTGCCATCGAAACAATGCCTGGTTGCGGCTATGGCTGACGAGCCTCAGGTTTTCCCATCGCCTCCACCATGAAATTGAAGACCAGCTTGTTGTAGTGATCTCCAAAAATCCCGTGTCGAGAAGTTGGATAGAGCATCAAGTCAAATTGCTTGTTCGCCTTTTGCAAAGCATGAACCAGCTGAATTGAATTCTCCGGGTGCACGTTGTCATCCTTCAATCCGTGCAGCAGCAGTAGTCGACCATGCAGCCTGGATGCCGCAGCGACAACCGACGACGCTTTGTAGCCGTCTGGATTCTCCTGCGGAGTCGACATGAATCGCTCCGTGTAGATCGTGTCATAATTGGCCCAATCGGTCACTGGGGCACCAGCGATCCCGGCGCAGATTTTGTCGCAGTGAGTCATCGCGTAGGACGTGAAATATCCTCCGTAACTGTGGCCGCTCAAACCGATCCGACTCATGTCGGCCCACTTCTGTTCTTCCAGCCAGTTGCAAACGGCAAGCAGATCTTTTGTCTCCTCAACGCCCAGTTGGCGATACGCCAGCCACGCACTTTTGGCACCGTAACCACTGGCGCTGCGAGGATCAAAGGTGATCACCACGATGCCCAGGTTCGCCAGCAGATGATCGGGCAGTCGAGCGTTCCATGAGTTCTTGACTCCAGGAGCATGCGGTCCGGCGTAAGTCTTCAACCAGACAGGATATTTCTTCGTTGGATCGAAGCCCGGAGGATACACGAAAACTGCCGATGTTGTTGACTGGTCCGCCATCGGCAAATCGTGAAGCTCCACTTTGCCGAAGTTGTACTTCTCGACGGGTACGGTCGCTGGTTGAGAAAGTACGCGAACTTCGGAGCCCGTCGAATCTCGCAGTGCCACAGCCGTCGGCTGATTGAGACTGCTCCAGGAATCTACAAAGTATTTTCCATGAGTACTGACATTCGCCGCGTGATACCCGTCCTCTTTCGACAATCGGACGACATCGTCTTTTGAGTCTTCCAACGAGACTCGATAGACGTTCTCCGCGATGGGAGAATCCTTCGTCCCTGATACAACAATGAACGCTTCGTCTTTGCTGACACAGTGCAAACTACGCACTTCCCATTCGCCGAACGTCACTGCCGCGATGTTCTTGCCATCCGCAGAAGCTCGGTAAAGATGCTTCCAGCCGGATCGTTCACTGAAGAAGAAGAAACTACCGTCGGAAAGGAACGTCAAATCTCCGTGATTATCAACCCACGCCTGCGTTGTATCGCGGAGCAGCACTTCACTGGTTCCCGAAACAGCACTCGACGCCACAATGTCCAGCCATGTCTGGATGCGATTCTGCGCATACCAGTAGAGTCGATTGCTGTCAGGCATCCAGTCGAAGTGAGACAGAATAAAATCGTCATCCGGATACTTTGCCGTATCAATCCACTGAGTCTCTCCACCTTGCATGGAAACCACACCCAGTCGCACGGTTGGATTCTTGTCACCCGCCTTCGGGTACGTCTCCACCTCGAAACTCTGAGCCACAGCGGCGTGATCGCTGATCTGAAAAGTTGGAACGTCCGTGTCATTGAATTGCTGATAGGCCAGCGTTTTTCCGTCCGGACTCCAGCGATACGCCTGCCATTTGCGATTATAAACTTCTTCAAAGTAAACCCAGTCGGCCTTCCCATTGCGGACATGCCGTGCTGCATCATGCGTCAGTTGTCTGGCGGTTCCGGACAAGAAGTCAGCAACCCAAAGTTCATCCTTGTGAATAAACGCCACCCCGGAACCAGTTGGACTCAACGTGGTCAGCTCAATGGATTCAGGCATCCCTCTGACAACGGCTGGTTCCGTCCCGTCCAGCGTAATGCGGATCAGCATATCCTTGTGTTTGAAGACGACAATGCGTTTAGAATTCAGTGATTCAGACCAGCCGCCGTCAGCCATGCTTTGAGCTTCAGCAGCAGAGACATCATCAAGCTTTTCCAACGCTGCTGATAGAGTCTTCTTGTCGTACCATTCTGTGGGCGCCCCGGTTTCTGCAGAAATCAAATTCCAGCCGGTCGATTCTCGAACCAGGTAGCGATCATCATCCAGCCACGTAATACGCGTGGAAGGATAGCCACCGATTGACAGCTTCTTCGAGCCATGCACATGCTCAAATGTAATCGGTTCGCGTTCACTGGTCTGCCCGGTCAACGCTTCGCTGGGAATGGGCTCTGCAGCCGCCAACGGAGCTGACGCCATCACGGCCAGTACAGCTGCCAATTCGCAAAGGAGGAATGACCGATCGTATGCAGAATCTGATTGCATGAAAAATTTCCGACAGAATAACTTTGACGTAAAAATAAAACCGGAATCAGCATACTCGCTGATCCCGGTTTGTCTGGAAGTTTAAAGCGATTCCGAGAATGAAAAATGCCAATTAAGCCTGAAACACTAGTCCTTTGCGAACTGTAGTTTGATGAGTTGCAGAAAGGCGGGCGAGACGCCCGCGCTCCCGGAGCACGGGCCTCTCGCCCGTTCAACATTCCTCAATTCAACGCTGACGGAGCACTGGTGCTTTGTTCAGACTTGATTCCCGGGTAGTGGATCTGGCAATACTTTACACGGTCTGGACGGAGATGCTTTTCGTTTAACCGTTAGCCGAAGGCGTACGTTGGTGGCGGTATCCGCGTGCGCCTTCGGCTGACGGTTAAACAACTTAGTCGTCACCGCGATTCGTATCAAGGTGCTGCAGTCGTGGGATGTGAGGGCAGTCGTTGAGATGTTCTGTTACAAAGGAAAACTCGCCAGAAGAACCCTCAAAAAATGCCCTGATTTCACATCCGTTCCGCGTCTCAAGACCTTATCTTTATTTCTTCTTCAGCGACTGCATGTACTCGGTCACGTCAGCCAGTTCCTGAGTCGTCATGGTCTTTTGCAGGTCAGCGGGCATGAGACTGATCTTTTGTTTGACCAGTTCTTCGACGTCTGATTTCGGGATGGCTCGCACGAGAGCATCATCGCCTTTGATGCTGACTTCGGCGTCGGTGTTAGACACGAGCAGTCCGTTCAGAGTGGTACCGTCGGTTTTGACGACGGTCCAGAGTTCGAAGTTGTGGCTGATGCCGGCACTTGGGTAAAGCACCGATTCAAACATCGCTTCGCGGCTGAGCTTGCTGCCGATCTCGGTCAGGTTCGGTCCGATCTCACGACCCATGCCGTCGACGACGTGGCACTTGTGACAGGTTCCGGTGGAGAAGAACACCATGCGGCCGTTCGCCACATCGCCTTTCAGCTTGGTGAGTTCGCTGATTGGCGGTGTTGGCATATTGTCCTTTGACGGTGGCAACGGGAACAACCGCTGAGCTGCCTCGCGAGCATTGCGGTGCGGAGAACTATGCAGAGCTGCCGCAACGGATTGCTCTAGTTCTGGATCGAGAGTCTTTGCGTCTACTAGCTTTACCAATTCCATCGCCGCATTGCCCGCCTTCGAGGCTGCCTTCACGGCGGCTCGGCGAACATCGATGTTGACGTCTGCGTTCTTCACAACAGGCAGCAGTAGGCCGCTGATGGCACCGTTCTGTGAATTACCAAGAGCATCTGCTGTTGCAATCGCAGCTGCTGTATCATCGCCCCGTAAAGCTTTGCCGATCAGATCCCATTGCTTGAGTTCAAGTAGAGCGGAGATGGCTTCAACGCCGAGTTGTTCGCTTGGTTTGCTCTGCGCCAAACTCAGCACTGCTGGAAGTCGCTCCGTAAATCCAAATCGTTTTACGAGCTGAACAAACCTGGACGTGCCAGCAGATTCATCCAGTAGCCTGCTGAAGCGTTTCGCAACGGCGGGATCCGAGGCTGGATTTCCGCCGTATCTCTGGATTACTTCTGACATCAAGTCGTTCGTGACGTCGGCGTTTGCGCCCTTCACTTCGGGGCCGAGTAGCAGCGTAATTGCCTTAGACATTTCTTCTGGCTTCTGAAAGTCCAACGCGCGAAAGAGCGGCAAAATCATGCTTCGAAAATCGTCAGCTGATACGCCGGACTCCGTGGCTGCTGCCGTATAGATGTACTCAACAATCACCCCTGCACAGCCTTCTCCACGCATACGGGAAACGAATGCATACTCACGCTGTCTTTTAGTCAAGTCCTCAGGAGATCTCGAACCATTGGGAGCGGCGACCGGTTTCTTAGCAGGCGGCTGGATGATCGGTCCAAGAGAATCCAAAATCGCGTTGGAATTCGCTGCGGTTTGATCGCGGTTTGGATTCCAATAATACCCTGAAACGTCCTCCCAGATGCCATCTGCACCAATTCCGATCGCCTCCAGAGTCCAACGATTGAGGAGATCGCCGCTCCGAGCGAGATGGCTGAGCAGTGACGCGGCACTCTTTGATTTTACGTGACGCAATGCAATCGCACATTCCCTTCGCACCTGCGAAGACTCATCCTTCACCAGCTTCTCGACAACCGGGATCACATCGGCGCCCATGCGGCGAGCAAGCCGAATGCCCGCGATCCGAATGTCCTTGTGTTTATCGGCGATCGCAAGATCCACATACTTTTGAGTCTTCCCGTCGATCTGACCCAGCAACCACAAGGCACGTGAGCGGAAACGCGGATTCGGATCGGATTCGAACATCTTCGCCAGTACGGCTTCAGCCGCGGCGCCGGATTCTTTCAGCTTGGTGAAGGCCAGATATCGAGTGGCCGTATTGGGACTCTTCAGAGCTTCAGCGGCACCTTCGACAGTTGAAAAGTCGTGCTTTGGAACAGAATACTTCTGGCCGGGTAATGCGACTCGGAACAAGCGACCTCGATCAACATCGCCCTGACGATGACCACCGACGCCCGGATCGTACCAGTCGGCGACGATCAAGGATCCATCTGGAGCCACGCAGACATCCGACGGACGGAACCACTGATCGCGAGTCCCATTCAGGATATCATTGATCTCAGCCTTGTAGCCAGCACCATCGTCGGTCACCGCATAGCTGCGAACCACGTTCGGACCGGCGTCGCAGTGGATCAGCTGGTTGATAAATCGTTCCGGCAGTTTGTCGCCTTCGTAGATCAGAATACCGGTCGGAGAACCCGCTCCGGTCTGCAGCAGATTCGGAACAACGCCCGGGTCGTTCAAATGCCAGTGGCGGCGAGGAATCTCTTCTTCCATATTCGTGCGAGGCGTCTGCCAGCCGGCGCCAGTGATCTCATCTTTGTAGCCGTAGTTGCCGTATTCCATCACGTAGTTGATGCGAACGCCTTTGTTGCCGTCGTCATCGTTATCGGACTGCCAGACCGTGCCGAAGCTGTCGACGCACAGCTCCCAGTTGTTACGGAAGTTCCAGCCGAGCGTATCGACTTTGCTGCCGTCCAGTTCGCAGCGAAACGCCATGCCTTCCTGATACGGCTTGCGAGCGGCTCGCACTTCGTTACCAGCAACGTCGACGACAATCGAGCCATCCGGATTGTGCAGTTCTTCACCGCTGTTGCCGAAGTTGAAGTACAGTCGACCGTCGGGGCCAAACGTAAAGCTGTGAATCCCGTGGTCGTGCTGAGTTCCCTTGATGCCGGTGAAGAGCACTTCCTTGCGATCGGCTTTGGAATCGCCGTTATCGTCGTAGAAGCTGAACACGCTGTCGCCAGCGGAGACGATGACTCGATTGCCCAGCACGCAGACTCCGTGAGCCGAATCGATGTCGCGGCCCTGATAGAAGACAGTTTCCTTGTCGGCCATGCCGTCGCCGTTGGTGTCTTCCAGAATCAGAATGCGGTCCCCTTCGACTCGATCAGGATTATTTCCATTGGCAAATCGTCGATAGTTGACGACTTCGCAAACCCAAACACGGCCCAGATGATCGATATCGATGTTCGATGGGCTGAGCAGCATCGGCTCGGCAGCAAACAGATTCAGTTCCACGCCATCGGTGACATCCAATCCCGCAACAGCGTTCTCTGGAGTGCGATCAACAGGAGCGTTCTGTCCAATAGGTCCGGGAGCAGACGTGTACACAAAGAACTGCACACTGCTTCCCGTCTTCTGATCAGTGCCGCCATTATCCAGACCGGCTCGAGCGACGAACTTTTCATATCCGTCCGGCAATTCGAAATGAATGACCGAATTCGCATGCGTTCCGATTCCGAACTCCACCGGCTTCCCCGCAATGCGCATCGGTTCGCCGTTGACGTTCTTGTTGATGCCAACGTTGCCCCAGTCCGCCGTGGCATTCTTCCATTTCAAATCTGTGAGTTTTAGTTCGCCTTTGGCACCGAGCAATTTGGGTTCTGCCCAGTCAGCCCAATCGCTTCCAAATCCGTTGCCGCCATCGGTAACAACCAGATACAGATTCTTCGCGCCTTTAATATCGGCTTCAATCTTTGCGGAATAACCCGGTGTCTCTGTCGTCACAATCGCAGTGGCAGCAATTGGCTTTGCCGGCTCAGTGGCCAGTAAATTTGATGACAATGCAGTCAAACCGATAGCCGCTGTCAGATAGCGACGAACGCGTTTCAAGAAAATCACGGCGGGAATCCTCCAGACAATTTCAACGTGGGATTTTTGATGTGTATTCCACCAGACATCGCCACGTCCATATTCAGCGAAAATTCAGGCAGAATCACAAACCGAATTTGACCAGCGCCGCTCCGGTTACTCAAACCAAAGCGATGTTTTTGTTGGGGCAAACGATAACATCAACGTCACTGATTCGCTTCAAAACGATTTTCAAAGCGATCCCAAAGCCACGTCCGTGTTCATCCGAATCTGTGCAACGACCTGCAGAACCTCGATTGACAAGCATTCGCGGCCTTTAGATCTTTCGCATTCCCTTGCATTTCGCCTTGCCGATGAAGATCGAATCTCATGAACGAACCCCTACAAGACCCAACGATTTCTGCCGCTGGTGAAATGCCGCTGCCATCGCCAGCAGCATCCAGTGAAACGATGATGAGTCGTTTGTTTTACGGCCTTTCTCTGCCCGAACGTCTGGTTCGAAGTGCCGTCGGAATTACAGCAGGTACGGCGAAAGAGATTGCTGAATTTGTGGTGCCGCAAGCGTTTCAGGATTCCAAGACCTACGAGGTGGCGGTCCGGAATTCCCTGAATTTCATTCTGGCGAATGTCGGTACTGTCGCCGACGATGACGTCCAGACTGCAGATTCACAGCAGTCCGCCGCACCGTCGAGCAGCAGTCCTCCCGGTGATGTATCAACATTGAGCCCAGGCAGATTTGTTGCTCGCAAAGCCGTCGGCAACTTTATTGATATCGCCGGACTTGCCACATTGCACGTTTCGCCGCTCTGGATTCTGGCAATCGTCAGCGATGCCGCCTATGGAACAAAAACGTACCTGAACGAGCTCGCCTCCGAATTGCAGAATCAGGGTCTGATCGATGACAGTTCAACGATTCATCGAGTGGACGATTTGTTCGAAGCCGTGAAACAAGCGAGCGGAACGGCGGCCAGTAATTTTGATACGCCACCGTTGTCGCTCGACGAACTTCGCATGAGTATCGTTCAAACGCGTGCAGCGCTGAACGACGTTGATCCGACGATGCTGATTCCAGAAGCGGAAATCGGCCGATTCTGGAATGATATGAAACAACTTGCCGACCAGGAAAATATCAGTCTGCTGGGCGTGTCGGGAGCGGTGGCGATGCAGGCCGTCGAATCAATTCGTTCGGTGACGCACGGGAGTCTGACGGGACTCTTTGTGGCCGGTAAGATCGTCAACCGCAACATCTTCGGGCACTATGCATCGGCCCTCGGACAGATCCATCAAAAGGGGCTATGGTCGTCTGTCAAAGAAACCTATGCGCCTTATGTCGATCTGGCGTGGGGCAATTTTACCTCGTCCCGCAAAACATGGACTGAGCAGGTTCTCAACCCAGGCCGTTTTACCGGAATATGGGGCAAGATCACGGGCCTCTTTAAACGCAAGAGCGTTCAATAGACGTAGTGGAAGTTGCTAAACTTCCTGCGCGAATGACTGATCAGCTCGATTTGGGCGTCCAGAAGATTAGAAAAGCAGTCCGGCATCATCGTCGTCAGCATCGTCTTTGACTGACTTTCGCGATGCCCGAGCGGCATCAACTGTTGCACTGCGCTGAAGTGTGGATGTTGAGTCGAAATCAGACGTCAATACTTCACCGTCCGGCGAAAGCTGCGTGACCAGTTCAATCCGTTGTGCGGCTGCGTCAAGTTTCTTGTGACAAACACGCAGCAACGACATTCCTCGTTCAAATTGAGCCAGTGACTCGTCCAGAGTTTCTTGTCCAGATTCAAGACGTGAAACAATCTGACCAAGTTCCATCATCGCGTCTTCGAGCGGGATTTCGTTGGTGCTGTCGAGTTCTGAAGGCGTCTTCCGTTTGGCCATTCGGTCTTCCACTTTCACTAGCGGTGGTTTTAAAACTGAGTTATTTTTTCAGCACGGGCGAACTTGCCCGTCCGTAGACGTACGATCTTTGTTGCACGCTTTTCTGCTGACAAAGACCGATGACTGGCCCATTGCAGGCCAATATTTTTGCAGGGATAAAAATCGGGTGGCGGACGAAGCGTCGACCGCCAACCGAAAAATCTGAATTTGACAGGACACTAATGCCCTCGCCGTTCGCGATAGTCAAGCTGTCCCTGCCAGCCAAGTTTGCGATGCAAAGTGCCATAATAGCTGTGTCCATTCAGGCGAACCAGTTTGAATGTCGGCTCTGCCTGAGTAATTTCAATCACATCATCGGCTGCCAGTGGTCGTCGAATCTGACCGTCGATCACAACCATGACGCCTTGCGGAGCATCTTTGACAGACAATCGATAAATCCGCTCGGCAGAATCCACGATGGGGCGAACTGTAAGAGTATGCGGACAGATTGGAGTGATCACAAAAATCTTCAAGTCCTGCCGAAGTATCGGACCACCGGCCGACAAATTGTGCGCGGTTGAACCGACGGGCGTGCTGATAATCAATCCATCGCAGCTAAACGTCGTGACGTCTTCGTGATCGATTCGCAAACTGATATCCAGCATTTTCAGCGCGCCGGCCGAGGTGACAGTGACCTCATTGAGCCCAAGTTCAGTGGTCGTTGTTCCGTCCGCATGATGGTGCGTACATCGAAACATCAGATGCTCAACGATCGAATACTGTCCTCGCTTGAGTGACGGCAATCCCTTGCGAAACTCGGACGGACTCAGATCAGTCAAGAAGCCCAGGCGTCCAAGATTCACGCCAATAATGGGAAGCTGCCGCTGCCCAAGTTGACGACACCCTCGCAAAATACTGCCATCGCCGCCCAACACAACGACCATATCAGCCGCAAGGTCTTCCGGAATGGGCTCGTCACTGGAAAACACACCGACCACTTCGACGTCGCGAACGCCTTCCAGATAAACACGAAGATCGGCCCACGCCGACATGATATCCGCGCGGTCGCTGCCGGTGAGAACAACGATCCTGAGGTGGTGATCTTTCATTCAAACAGATCCACGCAGTTCGGAACGGTCCCGTTCCGATTGACTCTGATTTGATTTCCGTGATTTCCCGATCTCTGCGAAGGCTTTCGATCTGGCCGCAATAATTTACCTTGCGCCCTTGCACAACGGCAGTTTCCTCGGGACTCAATTTGACTTTTATGATCGAATCGACAAAACGTGGTGCGAGATTCAATTCAAGCATGGGGCGTGGGCGAGCGACCAGTGAAAAGAGACTCATGCTCCGTCAAGTTGAAAGATTCGGGTTGGAGGTAGTGGATCTTGTCGAAGATCCCGTGACCAAAGATCCCAAGGCTGCAGGACTTTCAACAAGGTCCTCTACCGGAAATTCAAATCCTGGCAAAGCACTCTTGCCCTGGCAATCGTCGATTGACGAGTGAACTCCAGAGGACGAGACGTCCGCGCTCCTGGAGTTCCGGCGTCTCGCGAGCTTCGACGCAACTCATCAAACGACGATTAAAAAAGCATTAGCCTGCAGAGCCGGCAACGGAGTTTTCTGATCACTGGCTGGCGGTTGTGTCAGTATTTCGGAATGTTTTTATCCGTTGCTCGCCTTAAGTGGTTCAAAGTGTTCGGCCGTTTCGGCCAGCTCTGCAAGTCGTCTGGTCATTTCTTCTGACCAGACGACTCCTTCGTTCTGGCCAAGTCTGCGCTGCAGCCACGTGACGGGACTCAACAGCACTGTTGCCGCATCCAAAGTCTGGGCAAGTCCTTTTTCGGCCGAGTTCAACGGGTGCATGTCTGCAAACAATTGCATCGACTCGTGAACGCGCTTCGCATTTGCGCCAAACCAGCTGCGAAATAATCGCGTGACATCAAAGCACACATGATCAGATGCCATCGCAGACAGATCAATGAGACCGCTCACTGCATCATCAGTGAACAGAACATGCGGACGCCAAAGATCACGAATCACCGGTTGCAAAACAAAAGCCTCCGCGGCGACAGCTTGAAGGCGAGCGACCAGCCACGGAAGCCATCGGTCCAACGCTCGACATACTCGAAGTCCGTGCTGGCGAATCTCCGGAGAAGGTTCAATCTCCAGCTTTGATTGATATTGCCGAAGCATGCCACCAGCCAGATCGGACGCGATGCGCAAACGCCGCTGAATGCCGGAAGAGTGGCCGGTTCTGCAAAAGAACCATTCGTTGGTGGTATCGGACTGCCAATGAGCTTTTGCGACCACATGAAATTCATGCAAAGTCTGAACTGCAGACCGGACCATACTATCCGGCGGATCAGCACTGGCCGGAGCTCCTGGCATCCACGGCTCAAATTGCCAGACATCAGTTCCCACCTGAAACCACGAATCCGGCAGGAAAACTCGTTGATAATCGCCGAGACCATGCAGCAGCCCGGTGCCAGGATCTTCATCAACTTTCCGAATCGAAAGAGGTACTGGGACAATCTCCAGTCCGCCGTCTTGAATTCGCCGCAGGGTCGAATGCAAAGACCGAACACGAGCGACAGGAAGCGAAGATTTTAAAGGTGTGCGTCGACCCGCAAAGACACGACCCGCAGAACATTCAACACGATAGATTGCCGCGCCGCTGAATCCACCGCTTGCCAATGTCACCTGACAGATGTCTTCAACGCCGAAGAGGCTCGCAACCTGAACCACGCCTGAGTTTGAATCGGCAGCAAAGAGTGTCATTGATCGTCGGCAACTGTCAGGACCTGGTGCAAAGAACAGTCCTCTATTTGGTGTTTTCAACCAGAGCTTTCACGAAAGGATTCACGTCTTTCTTGTAGGTGAATGCTTCGTCTTCACCGTCTTCGAAAAGGCTATCATCAAATCGTTTAGCAACCTTTCCTTCTGTGTCATACACATACACGGCCGGAATAGAAGACAGTTCCAACGTCTCGAAAATCTTGTCGGATTCTTTTGATGACAAAATGTTGGTGAAGGTCGCCTTCTGCTTCTTGAGGAAGTCTTCCACTCGTGGACGATAGTATTCTTCTGACTTGTTCTTGATCCCAACGTAGTCCACATTAAAACTGACGCAGACCACTTTGCCTTTGTACTCATTGTGCATGGCAACAAGGTTTGGGAACTCTGTCATGCACGGCAGGCACGATGTCGACCAGATATCCACAACAACGATCTTGCCCCGATTGGCTTTAACGACAGCCTCCACATCTTTCCATGAACCAGCCGTCACCTGAACTTCAGGAGCGGAAGCTTCCACCACAGTATTCGATGCGGCCTTTTCATCGGCCATTGCTATGTCACAGATTCCACCTTGAGCAACGATGGCCGCTAACAACATTGCGGCGACGCGAGCGGATCGTGCGTTTATGAAATTGAGCGTCATGGTTGTTCCTGACTAATGGCCGGAAAATTTGACTACGAGATAAGAGATGGCGATTCGACGTGTTTTGTTTTCATCAATCTGCAGGCATCTTACGAGCAGATCATCGACGACAACCCAGAATTAGTCCAACGATTTCTATCACGACCGAGTGCGCAATTCGCTAATCAACCATATGCCGTATACCGCACCTGAAACAGGAATTGACTCAGTCTGTTTGAGTCCTGAAATTGCTGTTAGCTGGCCCAGCAATTTTCAAACACCGATCGCACCGATAAGACTGGTTCCGTGGCTCGTGCTTTGTCGTTTGTGAATTGAGGGATGTTCAGCGGGCGAGACGCCCGCGCTCCGGGAGCGCGGACGTCTCGTCCGCTGGAGTTCACTCCTCAATCGACGATTGACAGGCGACTAGTCCAAAGTGGCCTGTTCACCTGTCTTGAGAATATCGAGAACTTCAGAGGCTGTTGTGGCCGTTTGCAGGCGCTCGGGAATAAATTCACTTTCGTCGAGCAACGTTGCAATCACCGCTTGAAGTCGCTGATGCACGCGAGGCTGACCGGTTGGTGTCAACAGCACAAACAGTAAATGTGCACGTTCTGTTGTACCACGATAGGGAATGCCTTTCACCGAGCGAATGACCAGAACAATGGCCTTCTGAAGTCCCTGCAAACGAGCATGCGGCATTCCCAGATGTCGCCCAAGATACGTCTCGATCAGTCGTTCACGCTCTTCAACGGCGCGAACAACTTCTTCTCGCGGAATAGGCAGCGACTCCGGTTTCATCTGCATTAACGCAAGTCGCACAGCTTCGATTGTGCTGTCTGCTTCGATGTCCAAATGCACTCGATCTTCCAACAGCGCATCGGCCAGATGGACTGGTTCCTCATCCTCAAATTCGTCACGGATTGTGCCGACAATTTCTTCGATCACATCTTCGAGCGTCAGAAACCCCGACCAACCGCCACGCGAATCTTTGACCAATGCTGCGTGGATACGTTTCTTCTGCATCTCTGCAAGCACAGATTCCAGCAGAGTCCCCTCTTCAACGGTAATCACGGGGCGAAGCAGGGCTCTAAGATCAGGCTCATTTCCGCCCAGCAGCAACAGATCCTTCAGATGAACGATGCCAGTCGGGGTGGTTTCGGTACCTGTAAAAAGTGGATAACGGCTGAAGCGATATCGCCGAGCAATTTGGAGATTTTCTTCCCAGGAGTTTGCGGTATTCATACAACGCACCTGAGACCGCGGCCTCATGGCATCACGAACCACCAGTTCGCCAAGATCGAAGACGTTTTCCAGAAACAACAACCGCCGAAATGTCATCAAGCCGGACGATTGAGACTGATTCAGCAAAATTCGAAGCTCATCTTCACTATGGCTTTCATGCTGTTTCGATTTTCCAAGCCCCATTAACTCCAGCAAGAAGTTCGCAGAACCATTCAACACCCAAAGGGGAGCCATAAACAGACTGCGGAAGACTCGCAATATTGGTGCGGTCAATAGCGCCGATCGATCTGTCCGACGAATGGCCATCGACTTGGGCACCAACTCGCCCAGCAAAATATGAGCATAACTCACGAGCAGATAGCTTGTTGCAAAGGCAACCGTATGCGTGGAGAGAAATGCGATCTCGGAGTCTTCCGAAAACAGACCGGTGAAGTTCAGGACCGGCTCAACAAATCGAACCACGGCGGGCTCAGCGACAAATCCCAAGCCAATCGAGGTGAATGTGATGCCCACCTGACAGACAGAAAGGTACTCATCAAGATGGTCTTGAACGTGTTTCGCAGCAATTGCGCCGCTAACACCGCCATCAACAAGCTCACGAACCCGGGACGGACGCATTTTCACTGCGGCAAATTCCGCCAACACAAAAAATCCGTTCAGCACTACCAGGAGGGCTGCCAGGGACAGATACACGATTTCCATTTAAAAATTTGCCTTAATCACAAGAAGTTTCGCGGACATCACATCTTAGGGTTTCTGTGCCAGGATGCCAGCGAATGCCCCCGTGTTTGGCTGATGTCGCATAAGGTTGCAAGTTGCTCGCCTGGCGTGAATCCCGGACTCTCGGATTTGCCTCGAATGAGCACGGCAATCGTCCCCTAAGCTTCCTCCTTTGTTGCCACAGACCGAAACATTTGTCTATCGGTTTTTGAGGAACGTCACGTTGCGAAAACCAAGGCAGCGGACGTCGCCAAGTTTCTACGGCGGGAATCTCTCAAGCCGAGCCATCGGGGATCAGGCGGAGCTCAAAAGCCCAAGCAAGCAGGATGCAAGGTTTGCCAAGGTGATGGTAACCATGTCTCGCACTGCAGAGGTACGACTCGATGGGATCGGAAAGGCCGCCCGAAACAGGAGGCACTCTGCCACCGGGGCAAATATTTCGGCAATCGCCAAATAGGTCAGGTATCCCCAGCGAACGCCGATTGTTAACGGAAGAACAAGGACCACGATGGGATAGGTACATGCCGTCAGCAACAGCCCAGCAATGAGTCGACGACTCGGCGGATGGCTGGATGACAAGCCGATCAGTAAAATCGGAATCTCCACCGCGATTGTCAGCAGGTAGCCACGAGGCAGGAAGGCCCACAACTGCTCGGCCGTATAATTCATTCGGTCCTGCTTCGGGAACGGGCGTTTTCCATTCTTCGAGCACCCAGCGTACCAGATTTAAGTTCCCGAAAAGTATCCAACGGTTGGACTGACTACAGCATGCTTCGCCGAAAAATTTGAAGTGGAGTTCACCAGCAATAAAGACAGGACCTCATGCTTTTACAGATGCCACTGGACTTTGGCATGCCGCAGAATAAATAGTTCCTGTTGAGCCAGAGCTGATTTTTGCCTTCAAATCTGCGACTGCTTCGTCAGACCTAAAAACCCAGACATTCTTGTCCGACAATCCAGCGACGGGCCTGTCCCGTTTTATCGAGTGCGCACATCGCAAATGGGACAGGCACCGATCCCGTCGGCTGTAACATGTTTTGAAGATTACACTTCGATCGGAGCCAGCCCCATTTGTTTCAGTCGTCGTGCGCAATGCAGGCTAGCGCAACAGGCTCAGGTACAATCCGCAGTGGCTGAGGTGTTTCGCCCGCTGAGCACTCCCCAATTCAACGCTGAAGCACTAATGTGCCGGTGGCATGCTGTTCTGGAACGCGCGATTGCGGAACAGGAAGTCGATGATGTTTCCTTCGTGTGGCTGAAGCCAGTTCAATGCACACGTTGGAATGGGCCCCACGTTCAGGCGATCGATGTGCCGAGCATCCACAAGGTCACTGATCCACTTTTCGTCGTTTGTGATTGCAGTGCCGACCAACGTCGACCCGATCTTGCCAAGCATCTTATCCTGCGGACACTGAACCACAGACACAAACGGAAACATGTATTCCGTGTTTGCCATGGAGTTGTCAACGTCGCTGACATGCAGCACCGTTGGCCGCAGGTAGTCACAGCGTTCGTGCTTCACCAGACGGTCCCCACCACGATACTTTGCAGTGACCTCGGTGACTGGACCTTTGATGCCTTCTTCAATCTGGTTGTTCATCGCTTCTGCCACGCCCGTCGTCGTGAACGCGGCGATGGCAGCATCGGGATCCGTCGTCGGCAAAGGAGCGATCGGGCCGAGTTTCTTCGCGATGGCATCGGCAATCGCCTCGGTATGTCGAGATGCCCAGATCCCCGAACAGTTGATACAGCTTCGCCCGCCGTTCATCAGCACGCTCTTCACGAGCACATCAAGATAATCTTCCCACTGGTCGACGCAGTCGTCGCCGATCAGAATCTTACTGAACCCCGGGCCATGTGCCTGCACTCGCGGGTTGCCGTGATATTTATCGACCGTCGCCTGACCTCCGAAAATCATCGCGCGACCGCAGGTTTCGAGAACCTTGTTGCCAACATCGTGAGGTCCCGGATACAAGCAGAACGCTTCACGCGGAACACCGGCTGCAGCAAATGCTTCATACATACGATACGGAGTCCATGGTTCCGACGAACCCGGGTTCAGCACCAGACCTATCTGCAGCGGAATCGCAGGCAGCCAGAGTGTGTGAACACCCGGCGAATTGGATGGCAGCACCAGTCCCAGAGTCGACGTTGTCGCCTGGAAGCTGACCATCACGTTTCGCGATTCCATACCATAACCGCGTGACAAAATATCGAGTGGCAATCCACGAGTCAGCGCGCCGAGCATGTCGCCCATGTGTTTCAGGACGAAAGCGTTCTTGGACATATTCGCGCGGCACATGTTCAGCGGCAGGCCAGTGGTTGCGGACTGGATGGAGCAGAACTCTTCCGGAGTCTGCGTGCCTGTTCCCATCGGCAGATTGGCCGTCAGATAATAATCCGCCGCTTGTTCACACTTCTTAATCAGATCAGCAACCGAGAACTGTTTTAGAATCTCGCGAGCCTTACTCGATTTTCGAGAATCCATTTGCACCAATCCCGCGTTGGCCTGATGCATTTGGGCCATAACTTCGCCAGTTTCGAAATGGACAACAGCAGCCTTTTCGAGTGACTCGTAAGGCTTACCCCAGCGGATGACAGGAATTTCAAGCATTGGAAGGATCAATCAGCGGAATTGCGGCAGATTCAGAACGTGGATTACGAAACTCAGCCATATTGTAGAAGACAAAGCGATCTCGTCCAGGATAACCGAAATTCAAAACCGTCAGTTCGAACGATGAAGAAACAATTTCACGCTGGCCGCCTGCGAGAAGCGACTCAAACGAATTGCAATCGAAGTGACTGGTGATCGCTTCTCAACGCACAGGTCGGATGCTAACGTCCTGCCCCTAGTGGCTGTGAATAAGAATTTGCGCAATCGCTCAAAGGTCGCATCATGATTGTTACCAATACAGAAACCGTTGCAGGCTACGAAATCATTGAAATGAAAGGCCTGGTTCAGGGAAACACGGTGCGCACTAAACATGCCGGGCGTGACATCGCTGCGGGACTGAAGAACCTGGTGGGCGGGGAGTTGAAGGGCTACACGGAACTGCTGACGGAATCTCGGCGAGAGGCCATGCAGCGAATGCTTGCTCAGGCACAGCAACTGGGGGCGGACGGTGTTGTCAATGTAAGATTCACAACCAGCGCGGTCACGTCCGGGGCTGCAGAGCTATATGCCTACGGAACTGCCGTGCTGCTTCGCAGAATCGGCTGACGGCCTGGGCCAGATCGCAATCTCTTTCGAAGCCCTGGAGTTTACACCATGGAACTGATTCCGCTTCTTATTCAGCTGGCGCTTTTCATTGGACCATTGTTTGTCTGCGGACTGATCATTGGGCGTACTGTCGAAAAGCGTCACTTCGCTCGATTGGATGCTCACGAGGCTGCCAATCGCGATTTTTTCGTCACAAATCTAAAGAACTTTCCAATGGCGGTGACCGGCGGTCAGGATTCGGGAATCGTGATGTCGGAAGTCGTGATTGGCAGTGACTATCTCAAAAGTTTTCTTGCCGCCTGGCGACGCATCTTTGGCGGCGAGATCAGATCGCTGCAGTCCCTGCAAACACGAGCCAAGCGTGAGGCGATCGTCAGGCTGATTGACCAGGCTCGGCAGCAGGGCTTCAATGCGATTTGCAATGTGAGACTAAACAGCGCTGACATCAGTGGTGCAACGAAATCGAAGAAATCGATGCCGATGGCCACCGTATTCGCGACCGGGACCGCTTACGTTGCTCATCAATCCCGCTCGGCAGGATTATCGGAAAATGCCTGAGCAGGGATCGCTCGATCACGACGATTCGCCGTTTCGCCCACCAACGAATTCGGTGCCTCAGACGCCTTCAACCTCCGATCCTTCTGTCTTCGCAGAGCCATGGATGCAGGCGACGATCCATGTGGGTGCTTCGGGTGATCCGGCTGGACTCGACCAGAACTTTCATCCACCAGATGACGAAGAAAACTCGGTTTGGGATGAACCTGGTCTGTCACGCTCACTGGCGGGCCATTTGCCGGAGGGCGCATTCACATGGTTTGGGCATTACCTTGGGAAACTGCGTGAAACGTCGTCGCTGACATCATGGCTGACAACGATTGCTGTGGCGGCACTCGCCGGACCGCTGGCCATTATCGGCACATTGATTCAAGGCCAAATCGCTTCCGGACTTATCATGGCGGTCGTCATCGGACCAACCGCCGAAGAGATCATGAAAATCGCACTCTCGGTGTGGATTGTCGAAAAGCGTCCGTGGCTGTTTCGGTCGTCGGCTCAGATACTGGTTTGTTGCTTCGCCTCGGGAATTGCATTTGCGGCAGTGGAAAATGTCGTCTATCTAAAGTTTTACATCAACGATCCCACTCCTGGCCTTGCTCAATGGCGCTGGACCGTTTGTGTGCTGTTGCATTCCTCGTGTTCGCTTGTTGCCGGCTTAGGAGTTGTTCGAATGTGGAAGCGATTTCAGGCTGCTGAGCGTCGGCCGGATATTGCGGATGCCGCAACAGCGATTGCGACCGCGATTGTGATTCATGGAACCTACAACGCGGCTGTAACGTTAATGGAACTCAGTGGCGTCTCGTTTTAGGCCACTGGCAAAGGCGTCCTTTAACTGTGTAGAACGATTTTCTCAATCGTTCTGCCATGTGTTCTGTTCTCACCTGCCGCTCGCCGATGCAGCGATCGTCCGAACGTTGTTGCATAGCCTGCAGATCGGCGAATCTTGAAAAACACCATACCGCCCGGGCAGCTACTTCTTCACTTCAACGACCGTCAGCCGCATCGGACGTTCCATAATCAGATTCTGCCCGTTGAAATTCATCTGAAGCCGCACGTTCAAAGCGTGTTCGCCGACTGGTGCGGTTGGAGCAATCGTGATTTCGTATTTGGCTTCGGATTGGCTGTCTGAAATATTAGCAGCGGGAAGACCAATTCCACCTGTCCCGCCCACGACCTGTGTCTGGACATTCACTGCGCCTTTGAATTCATAGTGGCGAGCGATCTGAATGGCCACTTCAGTCTTTTCGCCCTGATTGACCGTTAATGAGTCTGGCATGGCGACAACGGTGACAGGAAATTCCACGACTTTAACGGTCACTGAATTCGAAGGGACACTCACGTTGATGCCACGCGCATTCGATTCGTTCTGTTTTAGACTGGCATACTGATCGGCGCGAACTTTTTCCTGCTGAGCACGCTGCAGAAACTGCTGAGCCGATTGCAAATCAGCCTGAGCCTTCACTTTGGCCTCGTCCGCAGCCGTGCGTTTGGCTTTGGAATCTTCCAGTTTCCGGGCCAAATCGGCGGCCGCCAAATCCGCATCTTCGACCTTCTTCGTTGCCGCATCGAACGCTGCTTTGCTCGTAACCAACTGCTGCTTCAGCGTTTCATTCGCAGGATCAGCCTCGGACTTTTCTGTCGTCTGCTTAAAAACTGCTTGACTCTGAGTGAGAGCGGTTTTCATTGCGGTCGCCGTTTGGTCGGCCTGAAGCTTCATCGTGTTCATGGAGTTGAACTCAGTTGTCGCAGCATTGGCTTCAGTGACTTTTTGCTGACTGTCCTGCTGAGCTTTCTGAACAGATACCTGAGCCTCCATCAAAATCTTGCCAACGCGTTCCTGTCGCGAGCTGGATTTTTCCGCGAGCTCTGGATTGCGTTTGTACAAAAGCCCCTGGTTAAAACCGGCCAGGTAAAACGAATAGGTGCCGGGGACTGTGCTTGCCAGGAATCTCAATTCGAATTCACCTTTTTCGTTGGTGGCGATATTTACCTGCGGAGCAGTCGTATTCGGAGGAAAATCGATCGGAAAGCCGATCAGATTTCCCGCTGTGCCTTCTTGTCGTTTCACTGTGTACGGAATTTTGATGACGCCACCACGCGAAGATTCAAGCGGAGTTCCGTCACCGATCGTCAGTACCTGAGGAGCTTGCTCCGTTTCGGAGACAGAGACCTGCAGTCGGTCCACCAGTCGCGACGGGACGCTTGGGACGTTGACATTGGGCTGGTTGAATTGAAATGGAACGAGAGCGGATCCATAACGAGCTTCCCGTACAATTTCCGCACCGGAGATGTTCGCCCTTGCTGTGACTTTAATGGTGCTCATAACGGCCGGCGCGTTCTCGGCGGCCGTCAGTATCAGAGTGCCAAAGTGATTGCCTGGACCGATCACAATGCTTTCTGTTGTCACGCCTTCCGGCAATCCGGCTGCAGACACATTGATCTCACCCTCGAATCCATCCTGGCGAAATGCCACGACGCGGATGATGTCCCGGCCGCCCTTCCGCAACATGAGCGCTTCTGTCGAGCCACCAGGAATTGCGACAAGACGGTAGTCGGGCCGGGGCGCTCGAATGGCCAGACGATAAACCAGCCGCGGATCGCTCTTCACAGAACTCACGCCATCCTTCAACAGAATGCGATACGTGCCGTCCTCGGGAACTTTGAACAGGTACGAAGGGTCCGAAGTGCGTTCATCGAATTCATGCCGCCCCGAACGATTATTGAAGTTGCGTTCCTGAATATCATCGACGAACACAATATCCGTGACCTGTTGTTCGCCCTGATCGTTCTTGCTGATCTTCTGAATCAATATGGCGGGATCACACGATTGTCCCAATCGCTGAGCGTAAACATCAACGACCCAGACTTCATCTTTCCGGGCTTCGAATAAGTACCAGTCCACATCGCGTTTCGGATAAAAGGACCCAGCGATCTCGCACGGCAGCGTCAGTTTCTGCGGTGAATCTGGAGAATCGTTGTTCGCCTCTTCAGGCACGATCGGAGCCGATGCGGGTGAAATAAGAACTGCGTTCGAAGTGACTCCGGATTGAGTGACCCGAAATTCCACTCCATCCATTCCGGCCTGCTGTGAATTCATCAGTGATGTTGAGTTCAGCGTTCCCTCAATGTCGGCCGGTATGCTGATGCGTACCTTCAGCTGCTCCAAAGGACGTCCTTCCAGTTGAACGGAACTCGGTTGTCCGCCGGGAAGATTGCGACCATACAAAGTGTATTCATCATTGGAACCGGGCAGTCCTGCTGGCGGAAATACGAAATCCAGATACGGCGTCGATCCGATCGTGAGTCGGTAAACATAGCCAGAGCCCTGAGCGAACAAAGCATCATGAACTTTGACAAAGTACCAGCCGTTTGTGGGAAGAGTGACATCGACCAGAGCGTCATTTGCCTGGCCGTTGCGAGATTCACCAAGGATCAACCCTGATTCCGTAAACAGCGTGACGGAAAGGTCCATCCGGGAATCGATTCGGCGACAAAACCCTTCCAGCAAAATCCGCTGGCCCGCGATTCCCTCGAAACGATACCAGTCAACGTCCGGTCCGCCGGTGGATTGACCGTTGATGGTGACGGGCAAACGGACTTCCTGGGCAGCGATGGTTCTGCCATCGTCAGCGCTGGTCCATTCGGGAATCTCGTTTCCGCCGTTGGGTTCCGTTTCTATGAATTCCGGAATTGCTCCTACAACGAATGTGCGACGATTGGAAAGTCCATATTTTCCCTGACAGCGAACATCATAGTTTCCTGGCTCAACGTCTGGAGCGATCGTCACAGTGAAGACATTCTCGACTGGTTGTGGTCCGTCATCGAATGGAGTCTCCTCAGCCATTTTACGAGCGAACGAAATCCCTTCGTGACTAAAATGCAGTTGGCTGACATCGTCCAGATTTGCCCCGCTGATCGTGACATCCAATGTCGCACCCGGCGCTGCACCAGCCGGAAAAATGCCATCAAGCCGTGTCGCTGGCAACTGCGCGACGAGACTGTTCATGAAGAGTGACACAAGCATTGCGCTGGTGAATCTGGTGATGTTCATGAGGTGGGCTCAAACAAAAAGACTTCGGCATCCGAGCAATCGTTGTCGTGTTTCTTAGTTTCGCTTCAATCTGATCCCTCGATGTTGCCGGAAGGCGAACGTCTCAGAAGCCATGACCGATGGTAGGTCGTGTTCACGAATCTTGCTGCGGCCTCGCGAGTTATGAGTGGAGAGATTATACCATTGTCACCGCAGTCTACAGCGCATCGCCTCACAATATCTCGTTCCACGTCGTATTCCGCTGGGACCGAATGTCATGGAAGTCCGCCCTCATAATACGCGGGCGGCTTCCCTGACGACCGCCGATCATTGACTCGAAGCCTCAAAACACCAGTAAATGCGAACGTGCGTGCTCGGCAATGATCCGACAGTTTTGAGAGACGACACTCTATCCAGGCAAACAGGAAAATTGAAAGTCATCAAGTGGATAAGAATCCCGGGACTGATTAGCTGAACATCGCGATCTTTTTATCAGCCGTAGTGCGATACAGCCTTGTAGAACCTGGCAAACCATTGCATTTGCCTTCGTGCGTAGTGGCTGGAAAGATTCGAAACGGAAGCATGTCAAGGACCTGTGAGATTCGATCCCGGTCGATGCTCTGTTGATGGAAGACCGTGGCTTCTTCAGCTGCGAAACGTGGTACGCGCTGCATTTGAGGCATGAACTTCTGTTTCGAGTGCACAAATCATTGGTCCTCAACAGATCGAAACTTTTCAGACGGGTCTTACCTTGCGAAGGTTCACAAGAACAGTTGGAGCCTGGCGAATGATTGTTACGGCATCGTTGTTCGGATCATCGAGTACACGTTGGATGACCCTCAGCGAACTGGGCACCAGGAAGTTTATCGACTGATGACGAACCTGATGGATTCTGAAGAATTTCCGGCGATGGAATTGATTATTGAGTCCCACGAACGGCGGGAGGAAGAGATTGTATTTGATGAACTGAAGACTCATCAGGATCCCTGTTGTGCAGAAAAAGTAACTCATCTTGGCAGTGAGAAAAGCGATGGTCTGACGCAGGAGCTGTATGCTCTTTCGCTGAGTCGTTTCGTGACGTGGGTGTCGATGCTTGAAGCATCGACGATCGCTGATTTTGATACCGATCGCCAGTCGTTCGAGGGTTGCTTTCAGATTCTGAAAACGCGGCCAACCGAATGTAAGCCTCAGACTGAAACAAGTTTTGCGGCAGGCTTGAAGCCGTTGTCTGGGAGATGAGCTGCGAGAGAATTCCAGCGAGACGCAACCGAATCAACCCTCGAGTCATCAAGCGAAAAATGTCGCCCTGGAACAAATGTCGCCCCGAACATAGAAAACTCAAACCCCTGACGAAAACCGTGGCACAGACTGTGGCGATGAATAATTGAACGGTATCGTGTTTAACCGTCAGCCGGAGGCGGATGCGGCCGTCAACGTACGCCTTCGGCTAACCGGTTAAACGAAAAATATCTCAGTCGGGACCGGCTAAAGTATACATGGGATGCGATTCCCAAATTCTCACCATTCTGCCTCAACGACCTGTATTCGCTGCTATTAAGCCGATGTGTTCATAATCCTGATATTCCTGTGGCAATTCCCGTCGAAGCGTTTGGCACAAATTTGTTATACATCCCCACATCGGACATCGCAGGATGCTCTGATGAAACCTTGAAAAGAAATGTTTGTTGATCTGGAGCCGGTTGTCTCATGGATAAGTCATTGCGCCGCGTTGCACTTCTGGCCTGTGTGCTGTTGTCGTTGATACCGCAAGTCCGAAGCCTGCAGGCTCAGCAAACTGCGGATCCGCGTCAGGGAAAGAAGATCATCATTATCAGGGCAGGAGCTGAGCTAAAAACGCCTCAGGCGACTGTCTGGAAAGCCTATCTTGGTGAAGTGTTTACAGTCGCCCTGACCAATGGAGAATGGCTATGGGTCACAGAGAAAAGCGGATGGCTTTGGGAGAAGGAGGCAGTCTACTTTGACAATGCGATTGAAGAAGTGTCACGACGAACCCAGGCTGCACCGACGGCTGATAACTATCACCTGCGTGGAGTCGTTTACCTGGCACATCAGCAATACGACAAAGCGATTGCTGACTTTTCGGAAAGCCTCCGTAAGAACCCGAGAAATGCTGGTGCGTTGAACAATCGCGGCCAGGCCAGTTATCTCAAGGGAGACTACCGGGCAGCAATTCAGGATTTTTCTGCTGCCATCACAATTGATCCAAAGAACTTCCTCACCCTCAACAATCGAGCGCTCGCTCACATCGAACTCGAAGACTACAACCTCGCTTTGACTGATCTGCAGGCTGCGTTAAAACTGGTTCCGGAGTACCCTGAGGCACTGAACAATCGAGGCATTGTCCATCAGAAAATGCAGAAACTGGATTTGGCAATCGCAGACTTCACAGCGGCTCTCAAGATTGATCCCAGATACATTGACGCGCTGGGAAATCGCGCTTACACATGGCAATTGAAGAAAGAGTACCCCAAGGCCGTCGCGGATCTCGAAGCTGCGATGAAGATCAGTCCGAATACCTATGAAGCGATCAATGATCTTGCCTGGCTTCTGTCCACTGCCAACGATCCTGGTGTTCGAAGCGCTTCACGTTCGCTGGAGCTTGCGACACGAGCTTGCGAAATTTCTGAATACAAGCAATGGAACACGCTGGATACTTTGGCCGCAGCCCATGCGGAAAACAATCAATTTGACAAAGCTGCTGAATGGTTGGCAACAGCGATTGCCAATGCTCCGGGTAAGGAAAAGCCTCGACTGCAGGGGCATCTGGAGCTTGTGGTGGCTAAAAAACCAATCCGGCAGTGATTGCCAGCAAACGGTGCTGGCGATCAACTCGTATCGGCAGCACGTGGAATTTGTCCTGATACATGGCTGTAGCAAAAGGGCTGTAGCAAAAGTGCTGTAGCGAAAATCTTCAAACTGTCGACCGCTTTTGCTCTTTGTCGCAGCTCTTGATAACTTTCGCTACGGTATCTGAAACTCTCCGAAGCGAGGTTGCGCGACCTTCCCGTCAGCCAACAGGATTCTTTAAGCCGCTCGACCTTGCGATGGAATCGCAATTATTTGCCAACGCAGTCATCGCGCTTTTCTGCAAATTGAAGTGACGCGAACAGCCTACAATTGCTTTTCAGCATGATCGCAAAACCAGCGGCTCAAAACGGTGCCGACTCGTCGGCTGGACCAAAGTCTGGTTCGTCATCGTAATCCGGTGAAGCCTTTTCCGCCCCGCCCACCAGCTGGAAGCCTGTTGCTTCAGCGCTGAGGAAGAACTTGACTTCGCTCATTTCATCTCGCTGCCATTTGCGGCCCGTCAGGCGATAGGACACCTTTACGTTGTCGCCAACCTTGAGTTGATCGACGGAATCGCAAGCATCCGAAATGAACTCGAGTGGCAGATAGTTTGTGAATCGTCCGTTGGTCTGCTCCAGAACAACCATCCGCTTGCGGAATCCTTTTTGACCAAAGGTTTTCGTTGGTTCAATCAGGTGAACCTGACCAACTACAGTTGCGTCTGCCATGGATGAATCTTTCCGTCTGCAAATGAAGAGTGCCACTTTTCAGGGCACGCCATAGTACGCGGACCGACGGGCAGTCTCAAGCGGGACAGGCTCTCCTGTTTCGACTCGACCTGAATTTTCAGAATTCCGGACCAGTCTGTATCGTGATCACGGGCTTTTTCGACGTCACTGCACCTGCTGGTTGTGTGATTGAACTCAGATTACCACGAAAAAAATCGAAAACGCCACATGACGATTCCGGTCTGGTCATGGGACAATCAAACGATGTGCAGGCTTGAATCGCCGAACGGGACTCTGACCGAACAATGCTCACGTTCGAATTGAGAGAGTTCCGCCTTTGCCGCGAGATCGTCGACCACCAAAGGCAATCGCCATTTGCTCGGCTTCCGCGGTGGAATGGATCACGCACTCGCGAATGTCCACGATAACACTATCCGTCGACTTTACGATGTCGCGAATCTCAGCCAACTGATTCAGCATAGAGCTGGTGCTATCCGTTGATTCCTTGACTCGAGCAACACAACTTTCTGCCAGCTTACTGATTCGATTTGCTGCGGTTCCCGATTTCACGGCCAGTTCCTTCACATTGCGGGCCACAACGCCAAACCCTCTTCCGCCTTCAGCAGACCGAGCGGCTTCTATGGTCGCGTTCAATGAAAGCAGGCGAGTTTGTTCGGCGATCGAATTGATCTCTGCGACGGAGACGGAAATTTCCTGAACCGCCTGTCGAAGCCGTTCGATCGAATCTCGGCTGGAGTCCGCAACCTGAACGCCATTGTTAACGGCAGACACCGCCAGGCTGGCATTGTTGCTCAATGAGTCGGACTGTCCTTTCAATGATCCAACCGATTCCTGCATGCGAGACATCGCCAGACGAATTGTTTCAAGGCCGGCATCAATGGCTTCGACTTCACCACCCGATTTTGCACGGGTCCCTGTAATCGAGTGAACGCACTCGTTGATTCGCATCACAGCCACCATCAATTGCATGCGTTCCCGACGCAGGCGGCTGATGCTGAAGAACAAGACAACATCTTCGAAGACGACCCACATCGCATGCTCAAGAGATCTGAGAATACCGGCTTCGCTGATTCCGTACACTGACTGTGGCCAATAGAGCCCTCTGATCAAATGGTCGGCTGCGGCAACAACCGTGGCCGCCAGCAGGACTTTGAAGTCCATGTACATCGCCAGAAATGCAAGTGATACGAAAATGTGAAAATGCATTTCCAGTCTTCCGCCGCCAATGTGAATCAGCAGACTGGAAACAAGGCCCTGGCATACCGCCATGACAAGTCGCGTCGAAAGTTCACCCGGCCTAACCATTGTCAGCATCGCCGGAAAGATTGTGATCAACAGACCAAGTCCAATGGACGCCCAGACGTGTGTATGAACACTTGACGTCATTCCTGCCCAGGTTCTTGGCGTCAGCCAGACTGAAAGGCCAACAAGGCCTGCCGCCTGCACCAACATGACGACCATGAACAGGCGATCGACTCGCGAATACATGGATCCAAAGGCTTCCTGTTCGCTGATCGTATCTGCGGGCAATTCTCGTTGATTCGTGTTCACAGACTCAAAACCTTGAGACAGAGTGCGTGCGGCGGTGGTTGTCATATTGCAATACCAAATTCAAGGGAAATACTGTCTGAACGAGGGTTAGAACCGTTCGCCTTTTTTGGGGGCTGTCAGCGGGCAGCCAAAGGCGACATAGTTCCGGCGTCCCTCTGACTTCGAAGCAAGACATTGCTTCAGCAGGTCGCGGCCCCGATTCGGACCGATGTGGCCTCTTGAGGCATTGATGCCACCGGAAAAAATCAGTTCACCTTTGCCGGAATACAGCAGACACGTTCCGGACGTACTGACACCGAACAGATCTGCTTCTCTTCCACCAGGATCCAGAACGATGGATGCTTCACGGAATTTTCTGCAGAAGCGTTCATTGGCAGTGTCTCGCCAGTCTTGTTTTTCGTCGTTGGGAGACATCAACACAAAGACCAGTTCAGGTCGGCACGTCGGTTCAAGTTCCTTCAGCAGTTGCTGAAGTTCGTGAAGTCCGGCGGTTGTGCAATTGCATTGAGGATGCACAAACATCAACAGAGTCGCTTGATGAGACGAAGCCGTCAGCGTTGTACTCTCCGGCCACGAGACGGCAATGCTTTCCTGCTCTCCGGGAGAGAGTTCGTACTTCCAGAACGCAGCGACGCCCGCGACTGAGATGAACAGCCAGCAAAGGATTCCAACTGGGGAGGTTAGTCTGTGAAGTAACATGGAAATCATGACCAGTCACGGATTCTGCGAACATGGATCGGACGACTTCCCAGCCGAGGAATCGTCTTATCGCAGCATCGTGTTTACCGGCCTCAACTTGCGGGGATTCTCACGTTCGCCGCAATTCAGGAGCCCGTTTGTTGCTTAAGGTCAGCCTAATCCGAATAGTCGGCAATTCCACAGCAGTCAACAATTCGGACCACGCGTCGATTCTTTTCGAGGACTCCCCATGGGATGGCCCGAGCATTTCACCGGTCCCTGAATCGTCACTGCCATAACAAAGCCGGAGATTGGGAACATCACCGTGTCCCGAAATGCCACTGTTTTTTACTCCGTGTTCAATGGGTTCACACGGATCAATCGACAGCTCGGGCGATGATTGCGACTTCGAGTGTTTGCGATTGTTGGAACCAAAGCAAACTCAAAAATTTGTTGATCACTTCTCTTTTCGCATCCCCATTCGCCTGCGGCAACGTTTCAGGAAATCACGAATTCCTGCACGAAGTATGGCCATGCGATTTTCGGTAACGAATGGACCGATGTGCCATTTCCCCGGCTGATAGCCATAGGCTCGCATGCCGTATTGGAGTATCTCTTCAATCCGAATGATTTGTTCGTCCGTCAGTTCTGTTCTGTACCGCCCAATTTGTTGAGGACTCAGCGGGGCATTCAATCGTGAATGGTGCGACAGTCCAGAGACTTTATTAAATAATGCGCCTTCGCTTGCCGCGTTCAGGTGCTCAGCAAGTGCCTGGTCCGCTTCCGATTCTAAGCGGCCAAGAAATGTCGCCAGCTCTCGCATTGCTGACTGTGCGTCGACGCAGAGACGTTCATAGAGACACTCGATTCTGTTTTCAGAAGCGATCATCCGCTCCGCCATCATCCAGCAACCGATCGTTTGATGCCATTCCAGAGCAGCGCTGACAAGATCATCAGCACCAAAACGCATTCTTGTCACAGAACAGACGACATCTCTGGGATCACGTACAACATGGATGAATTTTGCATTGGGGAACAGATCCAGAATCGCGGGAATACTGGTCACATACAATGGAGTGTTGTCCCCGATGTATTCAAGCTGATCCCACGGAAGGCTGGATTCCAGTTGCCAGACGTAATGCAGGAAGGCCACCGGACCGCCGACGTCAAACTGGTCACAAAACTTTTCAAACCCTTCACTGCTGGCTCGTGTCTCCCATTGTTCAATGGAAAGCCAGGAGTTCACAACTTCAATCAGCCTCGAGCGACTTTTCAAATTTTGAATGTCTCGAAGCAGATCGATGTTCTGCCCAATGAAGCCAGTCTCCTTGGCGACGTGAATTCGAGGAAGGCGATTCAAAAGGGAGGCTGTGATCGTAGTTCCCGATCGACCGCTCCCCAGAACAAACAATGGCACGGGCTGCTTTTTCATGAGCAATGATCGCACCCAGTCATGCGGCTCTCCGATCGAATTCGAACGCTCTGGAATTCGTCACTTTGCGCCATTCATGCTCCCATGTCATCTCATCGCGACTCATCAGAGCGATCGCGTTTTGTGACATTCCTGCGAACAGGTCGTCGTTGGCGATCAGCAGTCGCATCGCATCTGCCAGTTCTTCGGCTCGCATTTCACCATCAATCAGCAAACCAATTTCATTCGACTGAATGAAGTCAGGAAATTCACCAACGCGTGTCGCAATGACCGGCATACCAAGAGCCAGATACTCATAGAGTTTCGTGCAATTTGTCCCGACTTGCTGATAACGACGCGTCGAAGCCAACAAAGATAATCCGCAACACCGATGCTCTGAAGCGAACCGACGAAATTCAGCAGGGGTTACAGAATCATGCACGACAACACTATCGGATTGGCGAAGCTGCTGCATCAACTGACGATCACCGTCGCCAAAAATATGCAGCTCTGTTTGTTCCCGCTCCAACTCCGTCAGGAGGCTCATGGCTTCTGCGGCTACGCCAGGACCTTTTTCTGCAAAGACTCCTCCAATGTAGACAAAACAGAGTTTCCCCTGCGGGAATTTGAGTCTTGCCGATTGTCGCCAGACGGTCGCTGGATAGTTGTGAATCTCAATGACGTCAGACTGCCACTGCTGCAAATGCTTTTTCAGCGACTGTTCATTCATGTGAATGCATGTGACGACGGAAACCCACGGAAGACAACAACGATGAATCCAGCGAACAAGAAGCCCACTGATGATCTGCCGCAGACGACTTCGTGAACCTTCCTGCGTATTCAGTTCGTAATGATCATGTTCATCATAAAGCACCGGAACTCGCTTGATCAGACCGACAAATACGGCGATGGGCAGCATCATCCAATGAAAGCACATGACGGAGGCCAATTGCTTTTCGCGAACGTTCCCGATATCGATGGAGAAGACGTGGCAATCGTCTGGTTCGATCGGATGCTCAGATTTATCAAGCCTCCAGTGTCCTCGTGGCAGGGAGGAAATTCGAACAGCAAGCCCTTGCGATCGCACCCCTTCAACAAACAGTGCCATCCGTTTGTTCACACTTCGCATGCCCGTCAGGCAGAGGACATACTGTGTGTGTGCGTGGGGCAGCATGGAAAAATCCGGAGCTTCAGATGATATCAAGGACGAATCGGCAGACAAAAAACGGATAAGTACAACAAGAGTAACACATCAGGCAGCTCGGGCCTTTGGGATAACGACATCTGAGTCACAGTTCGTTACCGGGGACATTCGACTGGCTGTTCTGGCGGCGTCCTCGCGTGTGATCGCTGACCGAGCTTCATTGACGCAAGCCGCGAGCAACAGTGTCGCGCCGGGAAACGCGAGTGGCCCACCGGTCCATGAAAAAATGACATAGGCAATCAATGGAATTGTATGAATGAAGTATTCTCGATTTCTAAAGACTGTACTTGCCGGAAGTCGCAGCATCAGCAGCATCATTGCCGCAAAGATCCCTCCGGCAAGAAAGCCAGATTCCAGAGCGACCTGCATGAAGTTATTGTGGGCATGATTGATGTCCATCACGGCAAGAATCTTTTTTGCCGCGCCAGGACCCACGCCGAGCCACGGCTTTTCCATCGCATGGTCCCACGAGATTCGCCAGATCAACGAACGCGGGGCCGATGGGACGAAACCCACGAGTCGCATTTTGATGAGCATCTGGTGAACAGACGGCATGTGCAGGATGTGGTCAAGAAAGTAGATGCCTCCGCCTATTCCGGTGATGACCACGATCGCCAGTCGTTTGCGGTTGAAGAGCACATACAAAGTCAAAACGATCAGCAGAGCTCCGATTCCATTTCTGGACATAACCAAAAAAACAGCAAGGCAATTGAGCGGAATCAGCAGCAGATAGGGCAGCTTGCCGAATCCTTTGGATTCATCAATTCGTGATAAGACCAATGGCAACGTCATATTGATCTGTGCTGCCATCAGATTTCCAGCGCCCGAAGGGTTCGAAATCAACCACGCTTCCAGAGCACTCAGGTGATACGCCTGATAAAGAATCCAGTAGGTCAGAACCAGGTTCGTTCCCATGATCAACTGACGGCAGAACGCTGATACATCAGTTGACGAAACAGCAAGTGCACCAAGGGCTGCGTAACTGCACAGGACGTGAATGGTGCTGGAGACCTCGGAGGTGTTGTATTCCGAAGACACCAGCACGAGGACGCACAGGGAAATAGTGCCAAACAGAAACACCGGATAAACTCGAGCGTTGCGGCTCAGAATAGCACAGCCCGCCAGCGCCAAAGACGCTGCGCTGCCACCGAGTAACGTTGCCGTATGCGATACGGCGGACGTCATTCCCGTGGTGATCAGGGCGGCGATTATGGCGGCAATGGTCGTGGACATGGTTGGCTGTATAAGGTCTTCCGGAACGGAATTTGAAACTGGGAAGTGTTAGTGATCAGGCTGCTTCAGCATTCGTTGACGACGTGTTAGAACTGAATGGACCGGTCAGGTTGGATATTTTCGTCGGGATCGTTGGGGCTCGATATTCACGGATTGCATTGGGTAGATTGACGAAAGGAAGCATCAGCAAGCCACGTTGTTTGTGAATCTGCCAGACGATCGCAAGATTCCAAAGGCAACGGGAAAGCAGATAGCCAACCCCCGCGCCGTGGAGTCCCGCGGACTTGCCGAGAAAATAGACTAGCGCAAGCTGCACCGGAAGAAAGATCACCAGCATTCGGGTGTATTGCGTCTCCAGCCCCATCGTTTGCATGACAGGAATTGTCGGGCCTGTGAGACAATCGACCATCGTAGCGAGCAATAAGAGAGGAAAGACTCGGCCGACTTCAGCGTAGCTGTTTCCAAGCAGGCGACTCAAGAGTGGAGATCCAATCCAAACGGCCGCAGCGGCTCCAACAGCCATCAAAAAAGTGAACGTCGCAGTACTGCGCACCAGTTGGTTTGCTGCGGGAAAGTTACGATCTCGATACAACTGCGCGCACTGGGGAATTGTACTCAGACTGAAGATTCCAAGCGGAATTGCGGGCAAAGCGGCATACGGAAGTGCGAGTGCGAAACATGCGGTGTCTTCCATGCTGCAGCAGGCTGCTATCGTCAACGGCATCAAGGTTTGTGATGCGACTCCTCCCGCCGAAACAATGGCGAAAGGGAAGCCGAGCCTTAATCGACCCAACACGGCAGACAGCGTGATGGAAGTACCAGCGCGTGCTGCCTCCGCATACACGGGACGCAGTGGGCCGCTTGCGACTGCCATAGTTACAGCCAAAATCATCACAATCGCGTAGCTTATTGCGGCTGTGGATGCTGTCAATCCGATTCCCAACTGTTTGAATGCGACGATTGATATCGTAAAGCCCAGCGGCAGAAGCGTTTGTTCGGTTGTCAGCGCCTTTCGAGTTCCGATCAGAGGAATCGCGATCCATTGGCGAAGATAGGTGAGTGCCAGCGGGACAAAAAGTAATGCGGACAATTGTATCAATCTTGCCTGACGCGGATTGAGAAGTACACCGCTCGCGATTTGTGATGTCAGCAAAATTCCTGCGAGGAAAAATATGGCGACCACAATCATGCAGGCATGAGTCAATGCCGTCTCTCTGCCGATCTCGCGAGGACAAGTTGCCAGGGAAAGTGATTTGGATAAGACTCGATCAGTTCCCAATGGTGCTAGTGAAGCCAGCAACATCGCGAGCGAAAGGGCCGTGGCGTACGTACCGTATTCAGTCGGCCCCAGCAGCCAGGCTGCGATTGTCATTGAAGTGAACGTCAACACGATTCCCATCCCGCGCACTAACAATGCGCCGAGTGCATCTTGAAGCAATGCTGAAGGATGGAAGCGGGACATTATGCGTTCGTGCACGGAAGGATTGAGAGCAGAGAGATTGATCGCAATTGAAATGGTGCGAGTGCTGTTTCTGAAGAGACAGAGCTACGCCGCTCGCCGACGAGTTGCAGTCGAGAACGGGATGGTTGTTCGCAGAAACGGGTCAAGAATCTGATGGCTGATACAATAGCTTCGAAGTTCTTCGATCGACATCGCCTTCGCGGGAGTGCTGATATATGGATCCGTCACATTGGAGTTGATCAGATCGGAGTAGTCATATTGAATGTCTTCATACACGCTGCGGAAGGCAGGCATGACGGCAAACATCTCCGTCAGTTCGACGGTCCGACGTGTCTCTTCGTCGCTCATCAGTTCTTCGTAAAGCTTCTCGCCGGGTTTCGAACCGATCTCAGTGATCGGCATCTTTGCGGAATCAAGCCCGTACTGCGGCGCCAGTTCGTCGATCATCACGCGAGCGAGATCGGCGATCTGAATGACGGGCATTTTGGTCACAAACACTTCCCCACCGCGCGCCATTTCAGCCGCGGAAAGAACGAGTCGGCAGCTTTCTTCCAGTGTCATGATGAACCGAGTCATCCGTCGGTCGGTCAAAGTGACGGGGCCGCCCGCTTCGATCTGACGAGCAAAAATCGGGATCACTGATCCTCGTGAGCCAAGTACGTTTCCAAATCGAGTCGAGCTGAAAATCGTGCGACGATTCATCTTCAGACTGTTGGCCGCTGTGATGAGACGTTCGCCCATCAGTTTTGTAGTGCCCATCACGTTGGTAGGGTTCACGGCTTTGTCGGAGCTTGTGAAGATGACTCGTTCAACATCATTCGCCAACGCGGCCTGAATGACGTTTTTGACTCCCATGATGTTGGTCTGAACGGCATCGAATGGAGCTCGTTCGCAGAGAATGACATGCTTCAATGCCGCCGTGTGAAGCACAATGTCCACGCCGCTGCACATCATGTTCAGCTTGTCGGCATCGCGGATGTCACCGATTTGGCAAAGACTGGAAACTGTGCTCGCCGGGTGCTGACGTCGATAATCCTGCAGCTCCTGCTCCAGAAAGAAAATTTCTGACTCATTCGTATCCACGACACGAAGCTCGCGAGGAGAGTGGTGCAACAACTGCCGAACGATTTCTCGCCCGACGGTTCCACAGCCGCCAGTGACAAGGATGGTCTTGTTGGTGAAGAATGACATGGATGGGTTTTCGGTTTGAGGTTTTCGGTTTTCGGTATTCGGAGGGACGGTAGTTAACTGCAGAGGTCAATCAGGGCACCGAGCAGAGTTGCGGTGAAAGTGGAAGACGCACGAGATCAACAGTTCGCTTTGATTATTGATCCATTTGATCTGTTTGATCCATTGGAGGTCGATCCGGGGCGGGAACAGAAATATCCTCGCGACACAGTGTTGTCGAATTCGCATCTATGAGGAATTCGAACACTCCTTTGCGGGGATCATGGTTAACTTTCCAATAAAGCTGAGCGCAATCGATGCCGTGCGTGCCGTCTTGCCTCAAAGGTTTGAAACAAACTGACACCCGCTTGGCTGGGCATTCATGCAGTCCGGCGATTTGTTGATTCAGAGCTTCCTTGTCTCCGACAAAGTCCATTTCCACTTTGCCATTAAACCAGAGACCGCTATGGAAACGGCAACGGTCGGATTCCAATGCCCGGATGACCTGCCAGTCGAGTTTTCTATCCACATCGCATTCGTAGTAGGCCGGGTCTCTAACCGAGTTCAAACCCACAACGACGGCGTAACTTTCGCCGAGATCGCTCCACACAAAGAGGGCGAAAGAGACGAACAGACACAATTTTCGAATTTTCACCCATGCCATCGTCAACCTCTCCGTTTAGCAAACCTGCGATTCATTGGTCATTGAGACTTAGACATTGGTCATTCCCCATCTGGGGCGTCACGCGGCTCGGTTGCGATAGAGGCTGGGGTCAACCAGCCGGATCATGGCTTCGGTATCCAGCGATTCATCCAAGTGTCGGTTGATTTGGTCGATGGTGGCGCGCGGATTGGTGATCAGGTCGTTGTAGCTGATGTTGACGAGGTTCAGGTGAGCTTGGGACGGCAACCATGCATAGAACTGGCGCAGTTCGCGTTCGAAGAGAGCTTTCATTGTGGCGTCGGGGATCTCGGTTTCGACTCCATTGCGATCGAGCATCGTTTTTTGCGACTGCAGGATTTCATCCACATTGCGTCGCATAAAGAGGATTCGATACTCACGATCCGCTGGCAGGTGTTTCAGCAGACTGTAAACCATCTTGACGGAATGTCCCGGAGCCCGGTCGATCCACGTGCCGTAATTTTCGATGCTCTTTACATCTTCAAACTCGTAATAACCGTTCGGATTATCTTCGTCCGGAGTTCGCTGTTCATCGGTGAGGGCTGGCACTCCGCCAGCTTCCAGCATCCGCATCATCATCGATGTTCCAGACCGAGGAAGACCGGAAACAATTGTGATCCCGGGACGATCGTCCGCTGCATCGTACGACTCGGCATCGTCGTAAAATCCGTCTTCGGTACACTCCTCATCGGAAAGTTCACATTCGACTGTTGCTGCGGGCGGCATCGCTTCTTCGGCCTTCTTCAGCAAACCGGTCAATTGTCCCTCTGTCAGCGCACCGGTCTTGCGATCGATCACTTCACCACCGGCGTAGGCGATGAACGTTGGCACGCCGCTGACTTGATACTGCTGAGCCAGCGCGGGGTTGCGATCGATGTTGATGGAATACACATCGGCCCAGTCTCCCACCTTGACCGACAGTTTGTCGACCACCGGCTGCATCATCTTGCAGGGAGGACACCATGACGCCCAGAAATCCACCAACACAGGTCGGTCGGATTTCAGGACCATATCTTCGAAATCAGTATCGCGGAGTTCCATTTTAGGTTTTCGGTTTGAGGTGTTCGGTTTTCGGAAAATGCAATGACTTTGGTTTCCGCGATTCGATCCGGAAGCAGCCCTTCCGAAAACCAAAAACCGAAAACCGAAAACTTCAAGTCAGGCCGCTGGCTTCCAGGTTTCAAGGACCTCCAGCTTGCCGTGTTCCCCGGACCATTTGGTTTTTGGAAACAGAGTGTCTCGCATGGCCAGGATACGATCTCGGTTTTCGTCTTGTGTCAGAACACCAAACAGATGACGAACTTCATCAGCAAAACCTGACTCCGACTGAAAGCCAAAGCGATCGCTCAGCTTTTCGTGAATCACCTCGTAAGGATGTTCTTCCGCCTCGACGCGAGGATTTTCGATGCGCTGAACTTCAACATCCAGGCCAAACTCACGACCAATCGAAGCAACCATTTTGGCAATCTGCATGACGCTGAAAACGTCGGTCACCTGGTTCACAACGTCATACTGACCTGGTTCCGGCGGTGCGGCGATCAGACGAGTGATGCACTGCATAGCGTCGCGCAAAGTGATGTAACCTCGCATCTGATTCCCGCTGCCGTAAATGGTCAGCGGCATTCCGATTACAGCCTGAGCGACAAAGCGATTGACGACGGTGCCCCACCATTCGTCGATGTCAAATCGAGTGTTAAGATCTGAATGAGCGAGCAGTTCGTCCGAATAGTTTCCGTAGATCACGCCCTGCATGACATCATAGCTTCTCAGCCACCAGTACTTGCAGGCCTCGTAAACACTGTACGTGCCCTGCACTTTACTGACGTGGTAAAAACTGACCGGATCGCGAGGCGTCAGTTCTCCGCCAAGGCTCCATTCCTGACCCTGATACTGCAGGACAGCGTCGCCGGGGAAGAGTCCTTCAAACAGCGGACGACCAGTCAGCGGACTGCCGTATTCGCCCATCGTGCCGAGCTTAATAATGGATGCATCGGGAGCATGATCGCGAACTCCGAACAGCAGCCCGAGTGTGCCGACCACGTTGTTCTGAATCGTGTTCACGGCCTTGTCGACATCTGCCATGCTGTACGGTGCGCTCGGGATTTCAGCGAACTGCACGATTGATTCCGGTTGAATTTCTTTGATGTAAGCAAACAGAGCGTCGCGATCCATCAGGTCAATTTCGCGAAAATTAATGTCGACGCCGAGGTGTTCCTTTGCGGCCTTGACTCGATCTTCCATCGACTGAATCGGCGTGACCGACTGAGCGCCTCGTTCCGCCACGAGTTTTCGTCGCAGCATGTTATCGATGCCGTAGACTTTGCAGCCGAGCTTTGCCAGCTTGAGTGCCAGGGGCCAGCCGAGGTAACCGTCCATCCCCAGGATCATGACACGCATACCGTCGAGCATATAACCGGTGTCAGTTTTCTTCCATTCGCTGCAGGTTTCGTAAGTGATCGACATTGGATCGAAGTACCCGATTTCGGGTCTTCGTTTGCATTCGACGACTAACTGCCCCTGAGCAGCTTTGCGAAACGCCGCTTGTCCGCAGGCGCGAAAGTCCACATGGCCCTTAAATTCCACCGCCGGGCAACTCCAGCAGGTGTGATTGGCGTTATGGCAGGATTGTTCGGTCATCGTTGGAAATCCATTTCCGGGTATAAATCGCAGGGTTCACCACGGAGGTCGCAGATGAAGCACAAATTAAACGCAGAGGTCGCAGAGTACGCAGAGGAAACACAGGAAGTTTATCAAAAGTTGTTGACGATTCGGAAGATTCCGTCCTTCCTGTGTTCAACATTGAAGTTCAACAAGAGGCCAAGCCTTTTCTTTTTCAGGCGCAGATAGGAAAGAACTTGAGCCTTAAAGAGTGGAGGCACATCGGCGACAGACTTTGTCTCAACGATCACTTCGGATTGCACGAGAATATCCAGTCGGTAGCCCGTCTCGATGTGAATGCCATCATAGACAACTGGCACCGGTATTTCAGAATCCGCCTGCAATCCACGTTTCCGAAGTTCATACTGAAGACACTTCAAATAGACTGATTCCAAAAGGCCTGGTCCAGGAGCAGTATGCACCTTGATAGCAGCGTCGACAATTTCTCCACTGATCGTATTCAATTCCATTGCGATTCCCTCCGCGTACTCTGCGACCTCTGCGTTACTACTTCCTACGCCGCCCTACGAAGTTGTGCCTGCTGCGAAGGCATAATCACGTCGAGGACGTTTTCCACTTTCATGTCAGCCGGAATCTGCCCAAGGTTGTGGCCACGAACAAAGAAGGTGGATTCTTCATAAGTGTGCTTTCCATTAATTGCCGTGGGTTCGATGAGCGCTGACAGGTTCATGCGGCCGGACAGGGCGACTTCGCCGGCGGGCATGACGATCAGGTCGGGAGCACGGTGAGAAAATGGCCCGGTGTACGCGTCTTTGCCTCGAATCACTTCGCTGGCGATAGGCTGACCCTCGACGGTGGCGTTCAGGAAGAATGTTGTCAGTGTCTGCATCAACGATTCAGCTTCGTCGGCCGTCACGGTACCGCCTGGATATCGTCCCTGACGGTGCAGGTAAATGCGTCCGGGATCCATCGCAAAGGCTTTGGTCTCCGGCAGCATATCGATATACGACGGCCGAGCGGATTCTTTCAGCTTTAGAAATCCACCGTCTGCCAGCAGGCAGTTCGCATTGACGCTCATGCGCTGGCGAGTAAACCCGTGATCGGAAACTGTTGTGATCGTAACGTCGTCATCAAGCCGATCGATGATGAACCCAAGTTCCCTGTCGACTTCGTGATAGAAGTCGAGAAACAACTGATGATATGGTGAAGAGGTATCCTCATAATCTTCCCACAAATAGTGATTCAATCTGTCCGTTCCCGTAAAGACGAACATGATGTTTTGCCAGGCCTCACGATCCCAGTGATGATGCAGAGCCTGACAACGAGCGGACATGACGCGATGCAGTTCCCCGACAAATTTCTCCTTACCCTTCTCTATCAGCGACATGTCGGCATCAATTGAGTATCCGATGCTCTCCAGCCACGCGAGCTCCTCAGGAGGCTGCACAGCTCGCTTCAGATCCAGAGCGACAAAGCCCGACACCAACATTCCAGACAAAGGCTGTGCCGGGTATGTTTGCGGAACATTCATGATCAAGCTTGGTCCAGCACCGTCACGAGCCCAGAACGGCTTTGAACGAAATGTGCGGGAGGATGTGAAGCCCAGCGTGTAACTGCCGTCCATCAGATCCGTAAATCCGTAGACGTTATGACCGCCGGAGTTCTGTCCTGTAACGATCGAAGCCCACGCGGCGGATGAGACCTCCGGCAATGCAGACTTCATCGGAACCAGAGTCCCGGTTTTCAGTAAGCGTTCGCTATTCGGCATGACTCCGGAAGCTGCAAACTTCTGCCACATCCAGCGAGGCAAGCCATCGATTCCAAGAATGAAATGGTTCATGGGGATTTCCGTTTGAGGTTTACGGCATCGCTTGAATACTGGCTTCGGAGAATTCGCACGAGGAGGCAGGAGCTGGTTCGCTAGATGTAGCCAAGTTGCCGAAGACGTTCGGTAACAGCTTCAGCGTCTTGTTCATCCATAAAGTCGTCGACATCGCAGGAACTCATCAAGGTGCAACAGATGTGCGAAACCTGTGCGGCTCCAAGTTCCCGAGCAATGAATTCCGCATCACTGCAGTTTTCTTCGGCGACGATGACAAGGCGAGTGATCTGGCCGGAGACGATTCTTCGAAGCTGAAACAGCAATGAATGATCCCAAACAATGCTGGTCGGTAAGGCCTGACACACAAGCTGATCGCCTGCCAGCTTTAGGAAGAGTGTGCCCGCAACGGCATTTAAGGGCTGCTGTGTCAAATTCAAGACCGCATCACCGGCAAACAGAATTTCCGTGATGGAATTGGCCGTACTTGAGCAGGCTGACGTCATGACAAATCATCCCTGAATACTTGCGGACTCCGCCCATCCCTGGGCACATCATTGGCACTTTACCCTTCCGGCGAATTTGCAACAACAGGGCTTTTCGACCGCAAAATTTGCTGAATTTCTTACGAAAGACTCCATAGCGGCGATGTTTTGCGCTCGAAATCGGTTGTTTTCAGAACAACGTGGCTGTTTCAAACGGCACGCATTCCCAGAATCGCATCAATTGAACCAATTCTGCCAACCTGGGTCTCGGTTTCGGTGCGGATTCTGTGTTGCAGGCATTCCGACGTTGCTCAGAGCCGGACCGCTCCGTAAACTCCGTCGAAAAATTCGGCGGGGTTCCGGCCCGCCGGGATTCGCACTTGGAATTCTGCAGTGCTCTGTGGAAGGAATGGATCGGTCTTCAGGCAGCAAATGCCGTGGTGATGGTTGATGCCGTGAGTTCCATTGGTCGGGTTTGTGATCAAGACATGTCGTCGGACGAAGCGGTCCGGGCAATTCGTTATAGATAAGACTTTCTCATGAAACATGTTCTCTCAGCTTTGGTCATGAACCAGCCCGGCGTTCTGGCTCATATTTCCGGTATGCTTGCGTCTCGAGCTTACAATATTGACAGCCTTGCAGTGGGTGCGACAGAAGACCCTGAGCTGTCTCGAATCACGTTTGTCGTGAATGAAGATGAGAAGAAGCTGGACCAGGTCCGCAAGCAGCTCGAGAAAATTGTTACCGTCGTTCGCGTGTTGGATTTCTCGTCCGCCGATTTCGTTGAGCGTGACCTGATGCTGATTAAGGTCAGCACCGACAATGGTCGACGCGGGGAAATTCGAGAACTGGTTGACATTTTTCGTGGTCGAATAGTGGACGTCGGCGCGACTCATGTCATGATCGAAATCTCTGGTCGGGAAACTAAGATCGACGCTTTCATCGATCGAATGAGAGAATTCGGCATTCTGGAGATGGTCCGAACGGGCCGCATTGCAATGATGCGGGACCGAACAATCACGGAAGACGTCGGCAGTGACGCTGATCTAACCGTCAAGCACAGCGACTCGACTCCTGCATAGCCGCGAGATCTCTCAGCTTTGCGTTGTCGCGTAGTGAACCAGCAACAAGACCTGCATGACGTGGCAATCGTTCGCTCCGCACAGACGTTGCGTTCCGCACACTGATTGCGCCGCTCTGCAGACAGGCAGGAGATGCCGTTGAAGAAAATCGTTCGGCGAATCTTGCCGAAGAATCAGGGTCGTCATGTGTTAGGGCTTTGCGGATTGTTACGCATTTTCCGAACATCGGCCACACGAATTGCCAGCCTGCCATCCGATACTGAATCCTGGGTCAAGTTTTTCACCCCCCAGGAAATCGGGGCGCTGCAATGTTTTTTCGATCGATCTGTGTTCGTGTGTTCATAACTGCTCTCGCACTCATTGCGACGATGCAAGTCGGCGTGGCTGGCAATGATATTCCGTGGTCCACGGATATTGAAGGTTCGCTGCAACGGGCCGCCGCAACCGGTAAACCTGTCATGCTGGAGTTTACAGCATCGTGGTGTGTCTATTGCAAACGGATGGAGAAATCAACGTTTGTTGACCCTTCGGTGGTGAATTACGTCAATCAACGGTTTGTTGCCGTTCGAGTTGATGCCGATGCCAACAAAGAACTGGTTGCAGATTTGGCGATCAAAGGCCTTCCTGCCATCCTGATTGTCTCTCCCGATCTGCGGATCATCGAACGGATACCTGGTTTTCAAACGCCAGAGGCCTTGCTGACGAAACTCAAAAAAGTACCAGCAGGCGAATCCCCGGGAATCGCCACGGGCAACCGTGCGATTGTCCAAAATCAGCCGGCAACACCGAATCATCGCAATGTTGCTGCTCCGCAACAACGCAGGGATCTTGAGTTTGAAGCCATTGGCCCTGAGCGGACTGCGGCAGTGCCGCAACCACAGAAAAAGGTCGTCCAGCCAGTTTCACAGCCACAGTTTCAGGAAACCACGCAGCGACCATCGTCCGCTGCGGCCGGCGATGAAGACTTCTTTGCTACCATCCATGAGGAGATGCAGAGACCCGCAGAAAAGAAACCAGAACGTCCAACTCTGCCTTCTGCGGAATCTCAGAAGTTTGGCTTCGGAAAGGAAGCGGCTCCCCAGCCACTATTTAATGGCACTTGTGTTGTCAGTGCAGTGGAAGAACGTGAGATCATTGCTGGATCACCGCGATATCAAGTGAATTATCGAGGTCACCTGCTTTTCTTCAGCAGCGAAGATAACAAGCAAACGTTCCTGGCACAGCCCGTAAACTACTGGCCGATGCTGGATGGAAATTGTGCAGTCAAGATGCTGGATGATGAGGAAAAAGTGCCCGGCGAACTGGAGTATGCCGCTTTCTTTCGAAAACGCCTTTGGGTCTTCAGCAGTGAAGAGAACATGAAGGAATTCCTGAACGATCCGGCTGAGGTGGCTGAGGAATCTCAGGAATTGTTTGAATCGATGTCTGGCCACTGACTCCTTCACCAAAAAGCGTCGCCGCTGGGGGTGGAGATGGAGCTGTAGATTGAAACTGTGGACCAGATTCTCTGAACTGCAGAGCAGCGGCGTGAATCTGAGCATTCGACCACGGGGAAAAATCAATCCACCTTTCGAAGACTGTCTGCAATGTGTTTAATGGCTGACGGAGCCATGCGATTGAAGTACTCCCACGAATGTCCGCCACCAGTGGTTTGCAGATCGCGTTCATGAAGGATACCAGACGACGAGAGCTTCATGCCCAGCCGAGCAGCTCCGTCAAACCAGTCGACATCAGCAGGGTCGCAGCAGAAATACTGATGTCGCGGCCACGCCAATGGATGCAGATTCAGCACGACAGTTGCCTGTCGAGCGGCCTCCGCATCGGGAAACATTCCGTCCAGTGGAATGCCCGAACCATAGAGCTGGAAGAAATCGACAGCGGGTGAAATGGCTGCGACAACGGGGAACTTCGATGCTTTCCGAAACGCAAGTTGTAGTACTCCCTGCCCTCCCATGCTGATTCCCAGCAGCGCAATATGCGGTGCACAAATTGTGAATCGCTGCTCGATAAATGGGATCACGGAATTCAACAGCCAATCCTGCGGTGTCTGCTCGGGATGAAACTCTTTGCAGATCACATCCAGCCACCAGCTCTGTCCTCCGTCAGGACAGACGGCTGCGAGGTTGTTCTCGTGAAGCAGCTTCGAGAAAACCGGGTTCTCATTAAGCAGAATTCTTCCGTGTCCATGCAGGAACAAGACTGCTGCATTCGGACGAACATCTCCTTTTGGCACAAATACGTCAACGCGTCGTCCATCAATGGATTCAGAAGACCACTGACCGAGAACGTCGGAATCGTCTGGCATTGTCGAGTGAGCATCCATCAACGCGTTCTGCGGATCGACGTTTGCCCCGAGAATCCTTTTTAGCTTTTCGAACATGAATTTCTTTATAGGTTGAAAGAACTTCTGCGAATTGAAATTTTCACTTGCCGTTGCGCAAGCAAACGACTTTCCGCGACACCTGCATTCCAGGTGAGCGACACGGTATTCTTAATTCATTGTGTTCGTTGCTCAATCTGCCGAGCATCGATTTCCCTGTCTTAGACGCTTTCTGTAGGATGGCAATTGGGAAGCAGGCTGTTGATGTGGTCAATTGAATGATGTCTCGAACGTTTCCAGCCTTTCAAGCCTGATGACAAAAGGCATTGCGTTTCTTGATGCCTGATGCCATTCGGGACCGTTTTCTTGACTTTATGAGGCTATTGATCCATAGCCACACCGGCGATTAGCGAGTCGATGATGGATACTCCTTCGCAATACGAATTCAATCCGTTTGCCGCTCCGCAAACCGGGCCCGAAGTATTCGATCCATTTCAACAGGACGACGCACGAATTCGCCAACAGTTCATTGATTGCGAAGCCAACATTGCGTCAATTGCCAGCCTCACAATTTTTGGCGGAGGAGTTTTGACGGCAGTTTTTGCGATCGGCACTTTTCTATTCGGCGTTTCGACAGCTGGTGGCAGAACATCCGACGGGAGACTTGCGATTTTGTGCCTCGCGCTGGCCACGATCTTCCTGGGACAACTTGCAGTCGGCATTGGACTTAACAACAGACGGCCATGGTCACGAATTGGGGCGATCGTCGTATGCACTGTCTGGCTGTTATTCTTTCCTCTTGGGACAATCTTCGCGGCGGCTTCGATCTGGTATCTCGTAAGGCCGGCGGCAAAGTATGTGTTCACTCCGGAGTACGATGCGATCGTGCGCAGAACGCCTGGAGTTCGATTCAGCACTTCAAAATTCTCGTGGGGCTTACTTGGTTTGGCCTTGCTGGGTTTCCTGGCATTCGTCGCAATCTCCTTGATGTGAAGCGGCTCTCTGTAAAATGCGACGTGATTCGGCTTGGGATTGCTGATGGCAGATTCATAAACAGAAAAAGGCTCGGTCTTTCTGTTGGAAAGACCGAGCCCCGAATGTTCATGGCTATGAATGGTTACATCGGCGACTGCTCAGAATGCAACCTGGTATTGCAATCGCACAAGAACGCCGTCCTGGCCAACTTCGTAGTTGGGACTGGAAGCACTGATCGGACTTCCATCCAACACGGCTGCGTCAAGTGTGATCTTATGAGAGTGATCTCCATTGATGTAGTAGTTTGTACCGCCCGCATATTCCCACGCATCGCCGAACATACCGTCCACCGAGGAAACACGCCCCACCAGTTCCATCTTTTTCGGGACAATCATTTTCCCCAGGTCCACATAGAATCCGTGGTCGTAGAGCTGGTTTGTGGAGATCGGAGCATTTGCCTTCAGATCCTGCAGCCAGCGGAAATAGAGTTCGCTGTTCATGCTCCAGCCCTGATATTTGAATGCAATGTCAGCGGAGTACAAGTAGACATCAAATGCCTGAACCGTTGCACCGGCACCTAAAACTCCAGGTGCCGTCAGCAGGCTTCCATCGCTGAGTCGGAATGTCGATTCTTCGGCACGTGTACCTGCAAGCCCATCTTGTCCTTCATTGGGAGCGTACGTGAAACTGTGACCAATCCTCACCAACGGGGCACTTGAGCCGCTGATGTCGGCATACCCTTTGCCATAATCACCGAATGGATCCCAATAGCTGGTCGCCGAATACGCGAAGTTGGAGTCAATCTCATGGGGAGCTGAGGATGCTCTCAGATCCTGAGTGTTGAAACCATTCGCCAGCATGGCTCTGTAATAGACACCCTCTGCAAGTTCGCCTTCTGCCCAGAGACCGATGGAACGGTCCGGGCGAAAGAAGGAGTTTGCCATTGAACGATCCGCCAGGTGAGTACGAGTTGATCCGGCAAGCCAGTCACGACTACCGGGAACGAACGCCTTACCAGCATACAGATTGAAGGACTCGTCGAAATTGTAGTTCACCCAGAAGTCATGGAAGACCGCTCGGTGCTGATCGTCTGTATCCGCATCAATGTTGACGTAGTATTGAAGTTTCGGATCCCACATGAAGCCCGAAAATTCCAGTCGCCCGCGTTCGATTTCAAAGTCGTTGCGATTCTCAACTTTCACTGGTCCCGCCAGCGTCGGGTAACTCGTGCGCTCTCGACTGAAACCCGTGTATCGAAATTGCATTCGTCCGTTGACACGAAGTTCAAAGGGAGTCTTCTTCTTATCGATAGGCTCAAAGACAAAACCCTTGTTGTAGTCGGCTCGATATTTGGGCGCGTTCTTCTTGTTCTCGGCTGCTTCCTTCTCTTCCTTTTCTTCGAACTCTGTGAGCTGATCTTTCAGCTCCGTGTTCTGTTCTTCCAGGGCTTCCATCCGTGTCTGAAGGTCCATCAGAATGGCTTCAAACCGATCTCCGGAAAGACTCGCATCTTGTTCGTCTGCCTGAACGGCCAACGAACCCGATGACAAGATCATTAGAGCGACAGCAATTTGCCATGTCATTCGACGCATCGGTACATCTCAGCACACTGGAATCCGTTCCGTTGCCGCGAGGTGCTCTGTCGCGGCAGGATGTCTGAAAATGCGGATTGAGTAGGATCTTCTGGAGTTTTCGAATCTTCCGAAAGCTTCCATTTTTCGTACTCATCGCGCCCAGCCTATTCTTCCGTCGCGGGGCAACGTTTGTATCGGTGTATTGCCAATTGTGAATTTCTGCGACTGACCCCTTACGTGAATTTTGGCGTCACCAATGATCAATGTTTTGCCATCCAATCGGCACGAATGGCGATTGGTGATGCATTGTTAAGACTCACGTTTGGTGAAATCTGCAGAACCGTTTCAACCGGACTCAAGGTTTCGACGGGCTTAACATTCAGCCATATCGAAATTTGCGATTCAGATAACGGTCCTGCGAAATGTTAACTTTGGATGGCGTCTATACGTTGTTACCCGCAGTTCCGTTAACAAAGAGCATCCTGAGGCCATAAATTGGCACGTTGAGCCTCCTGAGGGATCGTCCAGGGGCGTATTTTCCGCAGAATTCCAGAGGTTAGCCAAGTTCCTTCGTCAGTCAGGGTGTAACTTGCTATACCTCACCCACTCGAGCGATCCGGGGTGGATGGGATCGAGTTTTTGTTGAAACTACACGTGACGAACCTGCTTGATGAACGCCGCGATTATCTCTTACCAGGAAGATTTTCTGGAACTCTGCGACCACATTCGGAAATGTGGCATCGTTTCATTCGATTCGGAGTTCATTTCGGATCTGGGCTATCGGCCTCAGCTTGGTCTGCTTCAGTTTGCGACTCCAGAACGCAGTGTGGCTGTTGATCCTCTGGAAATGTCGTCGCTCTCGTCCTGGTGGGACATCATGGCCGACGATTCGACGACCGTGATTGTTCACGGAGGACAGGCTGAGATCCGCTTCTGCATACAACATTCCGGTCGAGTGCCTCGCAAGCTGGTGGATATTCAAATTGCCGAAGGCTTCCGAGGACGCAGTTACCCGCTTTCCTACAATGCGATTGTGGAACGCGTGTTGGGGAAGGTGATTACGAATTCGCAGACCAGAACCGACTGGCTTCGCCGACCGCTTTCTCCAGAGCAAATCGAATACGCATTGGAAGACGTTTCCTATGTGTCACAAGTTTGGGAACGACAGAGTCGGTGGCTGGAATCGAAAGGCCGACTTCCCTGGGCGATTTCGGAATTTGAACGGATGTGTCAGGACATTCTGGAAGACGAACAGATTGAACCATGGGAGCGATTGTCCGGAGTTCATAAATTGCCACGCCGTGAATTAGCCGTGGCTCAGCGATTGGCAAAGTGGCGTGAAGAAGAGGCCGCTTTTCGGAATCGCCCGGCTCGTCGAGTGCTTCGCGATGACTTACTGATTGAGCTGGCTCGCAGACGCCCCAAGACGGTACAGCAAGCGTTGGCCACTCGGGACCTGAATCGACCAGAATACCGCAAGCGTCTGGACGACATTGTTGCCATTATCGACGAAGCGTCCCAGATTCCGGACGATCAACTTCCGCGCCGTCTGCGATCTCGGGATGAAGCATCGTCGGATGATCAGGTCATTTCGCGTCTACTCGCGCTGGCTCTGGGCAATGTTTGTGCAGAACTGGATATCGCTCAGACACTGGTCGGCACAAACAAGGATCTCGCTGAATTGGTGAAGCATGTTCGAAGCGGCGAGTCATCAGAAATGCCGCGATTGCTAAGCGGCTGGCGAGGGGAAATTTGCGGTGATTTGATGAAGAAAGTGCTGGAAGGCCGAGTTCGCTTTCGTGTCTCACCGCCCAATTCTGCAACGCCACTGATTTTTGAAGATCAGCCGGAATAACGGCACTTCTTCATGTCGGGACATAAAACAAATTGCTTTCCGGGCGCAGGTGAACGCGTGCCGGAATCACGCCGTTTGCAAGATCTGTACGATGTCGTGGTTCGCTCCAGGAGAAGCCACACAAATCGCATTCCATCCGCAGTGAAACAGTGGAACCGCAGGGATCCAGCGTTGCAGTTGCAGGGCATTAGTGGATAGCGATGGATCAGCGTCGGCATTTTCGGATGGCATCACTTCATTCAGGACAATGGCGGCCACGGTTAGGCCTTTAGCCTGAATCGCTTCGACCGTCAGGCGCGTGTGATTGATCACGCCAAGTCGGTTTGCTGCGACAACAATCACAGGCGATTTCATGCTAAATGCAAAATCCATCATGGTGGACTCATCCGAAAGCGGACAGAAGATTCCTCCAGCGCCTTCGATCAGCAGAACATCTGCAAATGGCCGCCATTCTTCGATGCCTCGCAGCAACAAAGCATCGTCGACCGCTCGATTCTCTTTCGCTGCCGCCACGTTTGGGGCGACGGCCGCTCGAAATCGTTGAGGGCAAACCAGATCGATCGCTGGTGAAGTCCCGCATGCGGTTCGAAGCGATTCGACATCACCCCAAAAGTCGCAGCCTGACTGATCAATTTCAACACCGCTGCAAACTGGCTTGTAGGCACCAGTTCTGATTCCCAGTTGACAAAATTGTCGAACCAGAGCACAAGTGACCCATGTTTTTCCGACACCTGTATCGGTCCCAGTGACAAGAAGCGACTTCATACGATAAACTGCCCTGACTTCTGGATAAGTTGTTACTCGAAACGATGCACGCCCGATTGGTGCAACTGGTGACAGAAGAACGACGTAAATGAATTCGTATGTATCAAAGACGTCAGGCCGATCTCCGGAAGCGGCAACCTTGTCGTGGGGCTTCGACTCCTGAAATTTCTTCTTGCATCTTTGGTAGCGATCGTGTTTCGACTGATGAGTTTAGTACGCAGACTCGATCTGGCAATCAACTCGTTGCAAAGGGCAAATGTTGCGCTGCAGGTGATTGCCGCCTTCGAAATGGCATTGATTTTCACGTTGTGGCCCATGTGGTGGAGTGTCAGTGACTTTCCCGTCGTGCCGCTGTTTTCGATCAATGTGCCGTTTGCCAATACGCTGGCGAAAATATGTCTTGTGTCCGTCGGAATTCTGATCTGGAAGCTTACGGGGGAATTCAATCCGGCAAAACTGACTCGAGCGGTGGCCGTCGTCGCTCTGCTTTCCGCATGCGGGCTAGTCGTATCGGATCAACATTGGCTGCAGGCGTGGCACTGGTTGTTCATTCTGAACTTGTGTTGGTGGTTGTTTCTTCGCGGCGTCGATCGTTTGACGGTCATGCGGCACACCATTGCAACGGTTTACGTTTGCTCCGCCTTGTCCCGCATCATCTCCGAACCTGGCGACGGAATCGCGGGAGTGATCGTCGGTCAAATTGCATCCATAGTTGGTCTCAGGAGTCTGGTTGAGGGATCAGATTCTCTAAATCTATTCTGCCACGTGATGACAGTTGGCGAGTTTCTTGTTGGACTCTTGTTGTTGCTGCCGCGTTTTCGAAGAGTCGGCTGCATGGCGGCGGTTGCTTTACACATCACACTTTTGGTCGTCCTGGGCCCCTGGGGCTTGAATCACCATGCTGGTGTCTTGTTGTGGAACCTGTGCTTTATCGTTCTGGTTCCTGTGTTGTTTTGGGGCTCCGATGCTAACGCTCACGAACCTGACACCAGACAGAAAACAAGGCTGCGGGCATTCATCGCGATGGTCTGGTTGTTTCCACTTTCCGGACTATTGGCATTGGCTGACAACTGGCCATCGTGGCAATTGTACTCAAGTCGTCCCGAATCGTGGATTCTGTACGTGCATGAATTCGACAGATCAAAAATTTCGCACTCACTTCAATCGTACGTGACGGACCCTGCACCGCTGAGCGACTGGTGTCCGGTGAAATTGGATCGATGGTCGCTCGCGGAGACACATTCGCCCATGTATCCGGAAGATCGATTTCAATTGGCCGTGATCGACAATTTCCTGAGTCGTCAGCCTGACACCATTCGGTTTCGTATTGAGATTTCCAGCCCACAGATCCCGTTCTGGTGGCGAAGAAAGAGCCGCGTGATTTCAACTCGCGAAGAAATCTCAAATGAACAGTCGTGCTTCCTTCTTGGGGCAAAAGCGACTTGGTGAAAAACGCTTTCATTGCAGTCGTTCGTGAACTCAACGATCCGTTTTCATCTCTGGTTCGCGATGACTGTGCGGACTCACACCCTGAATCGCTCGGCGGACAGAAAGTCAATATCCAATGGTGAGCGTCCATACTGAATCAGATCGGCCGCGACTTCACCCAGCACGCTGGTGAATTTGAACCCATGGCCGGAAAAGCCAGCCGCAACGACGAGCGGAAGATCGGGCAATCGATCCAGAAGAAAGTGTCCGTCGGGGCTCATGGAATACATGCAGACCACAGACTGGCTGGCTCCCGGGTGAATCCCGTTCAGATACGTTGAGGCGAAATCGATGAGGGGAGCTTCGTCTTCCGGAGTTGGCGTGCGATCCATCTCACATGGATTGGTCACAATGTCGCCGCCGGTGTGCATCCCTACCTTGATCGTTTTTCCGTCAACGCTCGGCAGACCGTAAAACTGGCCTTCGGGAACGTCCATCAGAAACATCGGAGCTTTTTCTGGACGAGCCCAGTCGTCTGATTCCATGGGGAGCCAGGACAGCGTCTTTCGTTGTACGACGATCTTCCTGGCGTAGCCCGGAAGCAACTGACCAGTCCACGCGCCGCAGGTGACAACACCGGCTGCGGCTGAATATTTTGCTCGATCCGTTTGCACTTCGAGCCGTCCTGGTGTCCCATCAATTGACCGGACAATTTCATGACACCGCAGCTCAGCGCCAAGCGCGATCGCAGACTTGATGTTTGTCTCCACGCATCGCTCGGCCCAGAGAAAGCCGGCTGAAGCTTCGACGGTGACAGAATGATCCTCCGGCAGTCTGAACATAGGAAATCGGCGTGATGCCTCGGAATGATTCATGTCTTCAAGAGGCAGTCGATGTTCTTGTGCCGATCTCCGGGCCCCTTCAATGATTTCTGAATCTAATGGGCCCGACATCAGCAGGTTGCGTTGTTCGATCAGATTTATGCGGGACTCGTCGGACAGTTCTTCCCACAGCACCCAGGCTCGATGGAGCAGCGGAACATAGTTGGGATGTTCAAAGTATGCTTTGCGGATAATGCGAGTTTCGCCATGCGAACTCCCCTGATTGTGCGGAGGATGGAACCGGTCGATGCCGATGACCTTAAGCCCACGTCTCGCCAGATGGTACATCGTCGACGAGCCAAATCCACCGCAGCCCATCACAATGACATCACAGGTTTCAGAAGTCATTCGCAACTTTTTCCTATTGCCAGAATATGCTAACTGCACAACGATCGGAGAGTGTTCTCTACGGCACTCGGAGAGTATCGGCTGCTTTCATAGGTGCTCATTGAACTGGTGGCTGGAACTCGCATCGTGGAAGGCCTTCGACTTTTCCTGGCTCTGCTGCGAACAAGCTCCGGTCCTACTTCGGAAGCTCGATCAAGAGTAGATGGACTCTCGCAGTTGCTTCAGAGGGTAAAACGAATCTCTCCACTTAACACCGCCCTGTCGCAAGGTAATGAAAGCGGATCGCCAATAGGCGAACGCCATGATACAGGGGCCAGTCATGAAGAGCGGAACCAATTTCCAGCCGCCCGGTAGTCGCAGGACCAGAATGGCAAACACAACGTGCCAAAGGACTGCAGTTGCAAAGAACCCTGACGCCGCGGCGAAGGGCAATATCAGCGGAGCAATGCACGGAAAGATCATGGTTGCGAAAAAGATGAGCGTTACAAAAGAGATCTGCCGGAGTGAATAATTCAGCGAAGCAAACCCGTTCTTTTCCAGTCCTGTCACGACACCCCAGAGTGATGGCTGCCAGCGAACCGACAACCAGTCATCCGCCATTTGGAAATCGCTGAGGCCACCTTGTTTCTTGATCATCTTGCCAAGCTTCACGTCATCCAGAACATCTAACGCGATCGGCTTATGTCCGCCAACGGATCGATAGAACTCCGCGTTCACCAGGTTAAATGCGCCGACGCCCGCATAAGCCATCGGCCAGCGAGTTTTGATAAGGTAGATCTGCATTCCCGTGGCGAAGGCCAGCCCAAAGAAACACACAAGGACATTTTCAATAAGACTGCCGGGAATCATTTTGGGAAGGAGACACAAATGCTGAAGATTCTGCGTCTGAAAATGCCTGACCGCAGCTTCAAGCGTTCGAGGTTCGTAGAGAATGTCTCCGTCCGTGAAAAGAATCAGCTCTTTCGTTGCCATGGTGGAACCAACATGCATCGCATGATTCTTCCCCAACCACTCCGTCGGCAATTCTGTGATGTGGACAACTCGCAGTCTTGCATCAGTGGCGGCAACTTCATCCATGATCTGTCCGGTGGAATCCGTGGAACGATCGTCAACAGCAATCAGCTCGATGTCCACTCCTGTCGACTTCAGCAACGTCAACAGCCCATTGCGAATCTGAGCTTCCTCGTTCCGGGCTGGAATGATCACAGAAATCCCGGGAAGTTCATGCGACATGTTTCCAGACGATGGCATCGAAAGGCGTTTCAATTTCAACGCAATCACCGCTGGAATTGTCGTTATTGCAACGCCGGCGAAAATGATCCACCCAAGCCAGAACATACGGACGCTTTCGATTGTCAGGAAATAATTGCCGTCGACGATGATGTTATACGTTATCGCGAATCGTGCTGCGACACACGCACAACTGCTTCTCGCCAGCAGACAGCCAATGACTGGCTACTGTTTCAAAACCAGAGGTCTGCCAGCAAAACTATCGTTGCTTCGGAACCGGCCCAAAACAACTGCCGGCGTTAGCGGACCGGCGCAAGCCGTCCTGTGATGCGAAACCGGAGGGCTCGCGTCCTTCCGCTTCTCAAAAGGAGCGGAGCCTATTTCGGGACTGTTCCTTGCATCGATGCTGACTCTGCGTCGCAGGCGAGGCAGCACTCCCTGGCACTGAAACAAAACCAATCAAATATTCATCAGTCCGCCCCTGCCGCGACAGAATAACAATTTGCTCGGAAAGAACGGCGAATCTATGCGAGGATTCTCTTCTTGCGGATGTTCAAATGGAGGACCGTCGAGTCAAGTTTCATCACCGAGGCCGAGGCTCGGAAGACTCAAACAAATGGAACTAGCGCAGAAGCCGCCGGACGTCGGCAGAATCGGCCAGCTTAAGCGGAGATTCGCACTTCCTCCTGGCAGTTCCTGCTGGAACCGAAGCACTCAGGAAAAAACACGTCCAGAAGCCTCTTGTTGAATTTGTTGCACACTGGTACCCCTCGCATGTTACAGCACTTTCTTGATCAGTCTCGACAGATATTGCAGCGAGAATCGCAACAAAAAATGTCACAGATCGAGCGGGCTGCTGTTGTCATGGTCACATTGGGAATTCCAGTTGTCTTTGGAATTGCATTGTTATTGACGCCAGATCCGAGAGGTTTTGGGACTCATCAGCAACTTGGAATTCCACCCTGTGTTTTTCGGACAGTGATGGGTTTTAGTTGTCCCCACTGCGGGATGACGACCAGCGTTTGCTGGTTCGTTCGAGGTAATTGGAGTCAGTCGTACAAGGCAAATCCAGCCGGGTTGCTTTTTGCGATTGCCAGTATTGCCATTTGGCCCTGGTGCCTGGTAATGAGTTTGAAAGGCCGCTGGGTTGGTATCGCAAACCCGGGGCTGGCTGTCGTGTTTGGAGTTGCGGGATGGCTCCTGCTGTCTCTCGTTTTTTGGTGCTTCCGGCTGATGTAAGCAACGTCATCAGAACGGTACGTTCAACGGAGTGAATAGCCTTGCAAGACATGACACTTATCCCAACAACGGGCCAGCTCCGTCGATTGTGTTTACCGTTGATCGCGTTGCTGACGCTTTTCGTTCTCCCCGGATGCTCCCTGGGGATTATGGCTGGAAAAATGTTCCTCGGAGATCCTAAACAGAAGTGCCAGTTTCGCAGCGCTACAGGCGTGGATTTGACAAAAGGTAAAGATTCACTGCTGATTGTGTGTTCGGCACCGCACGGCATTCTGGCTCGTTATCCTTCTATTCAAATCGACATCGTTGATCGCATGACGCGACAATTGGACACGCGAAAGGTGAAGGTCATCTCATCAGACGATGTCGCAACCTGGTTCGATGATCATGGCGAATGGGGCGACTTCTCGGATCTCGCCGATGAATTTGATGCCGACTACATTATGCATATCGAGATTGAATCATTCAGTTGCCAGGTTCCGGACAGTCCAAGCCTGCTTCAGGGAAAAACCGATGGCAAAGTCATTGTCCTTGAGGCTGCTGGAAAGGATGTCAAGAACACGTCCGTCGCCTTCGAGCGAACCTTTGATGTGACGTATCCAGCCTATCCAATTCCACGCGAAAACAAGTCCGAGCAGATCTTCACAGAAGGATTTCTGGATCGGACGGCAATGAGCCTGACGCAGTTCCTGTACGATCATCGCATGAGCGAAACAGTTCACTAACGGTTCGTCAGAACCCAACAAGCATGTGGTGGCATTGTCTGCTGCAGAGATCCCAAAAATCGGCCGCTGACGATACACGATAGTTTAACGAAAGTCTGACATTCGAGATCAAATGCATTGCTCAAAGCATGTGATCGCTGATGTTTGGCGAATTGAAATTTGAAGAATTCCTGTCTCTCTATCCTCTCTCACTTCTGTCTGAATCTTCCCAACTTCAGATTCAGATCCAGCCTGCCTATCCTCGGAAAAAGAATTATGCTTTCCGCTCGCACTTTTACGAATCAGCCAACGTCCGTTCGGTCACTTGAGCGCAGGAATGCGACGACATTTCTGACGAGGCTCTGCCTGATCGCAATGATGCTGGTGACGATTCCAGGGTGCAATTATTTTCTTTTGCTCGGTTATCTGATTGGCGGGCCACCGCAGATTGAGCCACTCTTCGAAAAAGAAACCAACAAGTGCATGACGGACAAGGATATCCGTGTGGCCGTGGTTTGTTACGCATCGGATGAGTTGAAATACCAGTTTGACAATATCGATCACATCATCGCCAGTCGACTTTCAAAGCAGCTTGCCTCAAAGAAAATCGATGTCGTTCCCTACGACGAGATCCTGACGTGGCTCAAAGAGAATCCCGACTGGGACACTGCCGTTGAAGTCGGAGCAGACTTTGACGTGAACTACGTGATCTATGTCGATGTCAGCGCATTTTCGTTGTATGAACGGGACAGCAACACACTGTTTCGCGGCCGTTGTGATGCGATCGTAAGTGTTTATGAAATGGAAACGGATGGCGACGGGAAGCGAATCTTCTCTCGTGAGATGAACAGCATTCACCCTCTGCAAGTTCCGCGTTCAGCATCAGATATCAGTTATGATACGTTTCGTATGGAATACATCTGGCGTCTTAGTGACGAAATCGGCCGGCTGTTCTATCCTTATCTGAACGGCGACGATATCAGCAACGCCGCCTGACCCTTTATTGTCCTGCATCGGAATCTGGTGCCGCTGATTTCAAGCGGCCCAGACTGCATTTGGCCGGAATCGGCTCTGGTCAATCGGAGACCAGCCACGCCACAAAGGAACAATCTCGAAACAAGCGGGGTCGGTTTTCAACTGGCCATTGATAGAACAGGCAGTCTGAGACACTGCCTCACCAAACATGATTCGGGTCAATTCCTGACCAGCGCCGCGTTGGACCGCAATTCCTTCAGTGGCAGTCTCGAAATAACTGGGCGATTCAGAAATCTCGGTCATGGAATGACCGAGCTACGTAGGCGAGTCATTCCATGACTCGCATTCGCGGATGTCGGAGTCAAATCGGGAAGTTATTTCGGGACTATTCCTTAGTGGCAATTCCCGATTCAAAGTATCAATCGCCGCCCGCAACCTGCGAAACCGTCAAATTCATAAAGCCACAGAAATTGTCGTCAGTTCCGTCGATTCTGACTGTCATATCAAGGAAATCTGATTAAGCTTTAAGTCCCCACTACGCCTACCGCCAACGCTCGCAGACTTTATCCTTCGCTGGAGATTTCGATGATGCCGAGCAGCAATCGAGTTTGCTATCATCCGCGAATCGCAAGACGTCATGCTATTCAGGCGGGCAGCATCAGCTTGCTGGGGCTGGGCATGAATCACGTCAATGGCCTGCATGCCATGGCGGCCGATCAGGGGCAAGTTGCCAAACCGTTTCGAGCCTGCATCTATATTTTTCTTTCCGGCGGATTAGGGCAGCATGACAGTTTCGATTTGAAACCGAACGCTCCTGCGGAAATTCGTGGTGAGTTTCAGCCGATCGCCACGCAGACTCCTGGGCTTCAGATTTGCGAACACTTGCCAGGACTGGCCATTCGCAGCCACCTTTGGTCCCTATGCCGAACATTGACACACACAACCAATGACCATTCGGCTGGTCACCATGTGATGCTGACCGGGCGAAGCGACCTTCCGCAAGGATTCAATCCCAGCCTTCCGCGTCCGGCAGACTGGCCAAGCATCGCCGCGATTGCTGGTGGAGTCACTTCACCGCGCAACAATCTGCCTCCTGCGGCAGTACTGCCTGAACAGCTCGTGCATAACTCTGGCCGAGTCATTCCTGGTCAGTTTGCAGGAGTCATGGGCGCGAATCGCAATCCATGGTTTATCGAAGCGTCGCCATTTCACGCGAAATCCTACGGCGCGTTTCCGACGCATCACTTTGATCATCAGGAGAGAACAGGGAATGACGCTCGAGCCTTTGAAGCACCAAGTCTGAATCTGCCGCATGGATTGACACGATCACAACTTGACCGCCGAATGACATTATTAAGCGAGTTGGAACGGCAGTGCGGCGTGTTGGAATCCGGAGCCAGCACCTCCGAATTTGACCGTTACCGACAAGGCGCCATATCACTTCTGGTTGATCCGAAAGTGCGGCAGTCTCTGGATGTCACTCGCACTGACGAAGCCGTGCAGGAACGATACGGTAAGAATTCCTTCGGGTGGTCGTTGCTGATGGCAAGGCGTCTCGTAGAATCGGGCGTGAATCTGGTTCAGGTGAACCTCGGAAATAACGAAACCTGGGACACTCACGGCAACGCTTTTCCACACCTGAAGAACAATCTTTTTCCTCCAACCGACCGAGCGTTGTGCGCACTGCTGGATGATCTGCATGAATCTGGACAATTGGAAAGCACTCTGATCGTAATGGCCGGGGAGTTCGGCAGAACGCCAAAGATTTCGCTGCTCCCAAGTCATTACAAACAACCAGGTCGCGATCACTGGGGCGCGGTACAGTCAATTTTTCTTGCCGGTGGCGGAATTCAGGGTGGAAGAGTCATCGGAGCCACCGATGCTATCGGAGCCTATCCGGAGGTTGACCCTCAACGCCCCGAAAACTTCGCCGCGACAATCTACCAGTCACTTGGACTACCGCAAACTGTTGCATGGCACGACGCTCTTGGCCGGCCTCATCAGGTGTTTCACGGTGATCCGATTCCAGGACTGGCCTGAACAGACAAGCATCTTTACGTGCGGACTCAAATCTCAGCCACCACGTTTGCCTGTCGCGAAGACTTGAAGCCAGTTCCAGCGAACGCAGACGGCCGACTTCCGACTTCCGACTTCCGACTTCCGTGTTTTGATTCGACGAAGAGACTTCAGCCGCGGACGCCGTTGACTTTTGAGGAATGACCAAAGGCCAACATCGATCATCCGCCGCCGAAACATTTTGCTACGCCTTCGGCTGCTGTTGCGTCATGCAGTGAAATGCGCCAAGCCCCCAGACGAGATCAATCGCACTCACGCCAACAATTTGACGATCAGGGTGGCAATCCTGCAAAGTCTGCATTGCAATATCGTCGGCAGGGTCGCCAAACGTTGGAACAATGATGGCATCGTTTGTGATGTAGTAATTGCAGTAGCATGCCGGCAGCCGAAATTCTTCCTGAAACTTCGGCTGTGGCATCAACAAAGGAATCGGAATGAGCGATTCCCCATCGCCGTTTTGGGCAGCAGCCACAGCGTCAAAATTCTCACGCAACTCTGCTGCTTCCGGCGCGTCCTGATGGTACGGAGCAGCGACAAGTACACGACGAGCGTCGACAAATCGAGCCACCTGGTCAATGTGGCCATCGGTATCGTCACCAATGATCCCGTGTCCTGGCAACCAAACAACGTTGCTGGCGGAGAGCCATGTTGCCAGCAGATCTTCCATGCGTTCGCGAGTCATACCGGCATTGCGATTGGGGTTGAGCAGGCAACTGGACGTCGTCAGAACTGTCCCAGCACCGTTACCTTCGATGGCTCCACCTTCCAGAATGAGGTGTGGGCGAATAGACGGTATTCCAAGCGAGCCGGCAATTCGGCCCGCAGTCAGTTCGTCTTTGTCCCACGGCGGGTATTTTCCGCCCCAAGCGTTGTAGTTCCAGTCGACAATGACCTGCGATCCAGCAGCTTCCGTTTCCGCTCGGCCGTTCATAAAAATTGGGCCATGATCGCGGCACCAGGAATCATTCACCGGGATGTCAATCAGCTCGGGAACAAATCGACTGCCATGTCGACTGCATGCCGCATCGATCAATGGCCAAGCCCCTTCGGCAACACCTTCACCACCAGCAAGAATTCGAACGGGTTCGAATCGGGCCATTGCGGCGACGAATTCTGCAAAGGCGGGCGGAATCTTTTCAAAGATACCTGGCCATGTGTTCGGATTCACTGGCCATGCGACCCACGTCGCTTCATGAGGTTCCCATTCGGCCGGCCAGCGATAGTTGGAGAGAAGATTCATGGATAACTATTTGAGAACGGAGTTGAAGAGACCAAGTGAAGTCAGGAACACGACGGATCATCTTGCGGCGAATTACTTCATTCGAGCTTCACGCATTTCGCGCCGAGCGTCCTGTTCTTTCATTTTCTGACGTTTGTCATGAAGCTTTCGACCTTTGCAGAGTCCCAGTCGAATCTTTACGAGCCCACGTTGAAAAAAGACGGCCAGTGGAATCAGAGTCTGGCCATCGTTGTCAGCAGCCTCAATGTATTTGTGAATCTCACGTCTCTTCAGAAGCAGTTTGCGTTTTCGAGTGCGCAGATGATTATAGATGCTGGCCTGTGCGTACTCCGCGATATCGCAGTCCACCAGCCAGACTTCGTGATTGTCGACGCGAGCGTAAGCTTCTTCGATAGAGATCTTGTTGTTTCGAATGCTTTTGACTTCACTGCCTGTAAGCACGATGCCGCAATCGATTTCATCCAGGATATCGTATTCGTGACGTGCGCGTCGATTGCTGCAGACAAGCTGGCGTTCTGTGGGACTGACGTCTTTGCCGGAATTTTTCTTGTTGTTGGACTGAGCCATTGGCGTTCGACAAGGGTATGAGGGAATCGGCCAAACCAGATTCTGTGAGAAATCTTCTCCATCGGCAGTCTACTGACTGTTGTTCAATTCCGCTTGCGCGGGGTAGTGAAAATCGGAGTCGCTTGCAGCGATGGTTGAAAGGCAGTTTATCAACTGTCTGTGGCTGCGTCAGTGGCAACAACACCTTTGACTGGCAGTAAAAGGCGGCTCCGAGGGGACGAATTCGAGAAAAGCGGCTGTGAGAAACCCAGGAAATACGTTTCCGTTGGAGAAAGACAGCAAAGACTTGGGTAAGGACGTTGACGAGAGGCCATCGACACGCGAATAATCCGCAGATTGGACGCAAGTCCAGATGGTTTGTGAGGATAGGATTCGAACGATTTCCGGAAGATGATTCGATTGGCTTCCGAGATGATCGAGCGAACCTTATTTTTTTGGCCTGACGGTCGATTGATTTTTCAGAATCATGGGTATGCTGGTTTGCTGAAACAGCCAGTCGCTCAGTTCTGAGCAGGATTCGTACTGGCAGGGCGCGTCAGCGGTGTGCTGGCGATGCGTGTGTCTCAACACGGAGGCACGGACACTCGTTAAAATCGGGAGCGGAATGCTCCGCCATTGAATGTCGGCGACACGCGTTGCGACAGTCAGTGGAACTCTTGGAAGGGGAATCGCGTGTATCGTCTGGATGCGGGATTGAAGGCGATCATCGAAGCGGGGAGTAAACGAGGGTTTGTCACAGTGCAGCAGGCGCATGCCTGGCTGCCGGATGAAGGCGGCGACCCTCAAATGGTCGATACGCTGATCATCGCGCTGGACGAATTCAGCCTCGACTTCATTGAAGACCCTGACATTTGTCTTGAACCGGAACCGGTTGAAGAAGAAGTCAAACAGGCACAGGCAGAAAAAGCAGCTCGTGCTTTACTTGGACCAGAGACGTCAGCTCTCTCTTCACGAGATCCGATCCGCATGTACCTCAGCCAGATGGGGAATATCCCACTGCTGACACGCGATCGCGAAATCTTTCTCGCTAAGCAGATTGAAATTACTCGTAAGCGTATGCGTCGGCATATGCTTGAGTCTGACTTTGCTTTGAACATCGCCGTCGACACGATCGAAAAAGTTCGCCGTGGCGAGTTGCCGTTCGAACGCACCCTGCGAACTTCCGAAACGGAAGATGTTCGCAAGGAGCAGATCGAAGGGCGTATGGAACAGAACCTGAAGACGCTCCGTCACCTGATGGACGTCAACAAAGCAGAGTTCCTTGCATGGCGTGCCATGCAGGAGTCTTCAAAAGAAAAGACCGCTCTGGCAGAATCGATTCACATTCGCCGCCGAAAAATGTGCAGCCTGTGTGAAGAACTGAGCGTGCGAACTCATCGTCTGCAACCGGTTATGAAGCGAATGCTTCAGATCGGCGAACGCATCGAGCAACTGCAGGACGAAATTTCCTGCCTGCGAGGCATGAAGACGGCCGACACAGAGCGTCATGCGTTGGAGCGAGAACTGGAAGAGTACGTGCAGATGCTGCTCGAAACTCCAGATCAGTTTCTTCGCCGATGCCGCGAAATCAAGAAGCGTCTTGACGGCTGGACAGATGCCAAGCAGAAACTTTCTGGTGGTAACCTGCGTCTGGTTGTTTCGATCGCCAAGAAGTACCGTAATCGTGGCTTGAGCTTCCTGGATCTGATTCAGGAAGGTAATGCAGGCTTGATGCGCGGCGTAGAAAAATACGAATATCGCCGAGGGTATAAGTTTTCAACCTACGCCACATGGTGGATTCGTCAGGCGATTACTCGTGCCGTGGCTGACCATGCTCGTACGATTCGAATTCCGGTGCACATGTTCCAGAGCATTTCGATGCTCAAGGCCAAAGCGGAAGAAATCCGTCAAAACACGGGCCGGGAACCAAGCAACGAAGAACTGGCTGAAGCGGTCGGCATGAGCATCGAGGAAACCGAGCGCATCATGAAGACCTGGAAGCATCCAATTAGTTTGGATACTCCAGTTGGCGAAAGCGAAGACAGCAGCTTCGGAGAATTCCTGGAAGACAGTCATGAAAGCAGCCCGGCCGAATCCGCGGCCAAACAAATGCTTCGTGACAAAATCGATCACGTTCTCAAAAGCCTGACGTACCGCGAACGCGAAATCATCAAACTGCGATACGGTTTGGGTGATGGCTATAGCTACACGCTGGAAGAAACGGGTCGAATCTTCAAAGTAACCCGTGAACGAATTCGCCAGATCGAAAGTAAGGCACTGAAGAAACTTCAGCACCATACTCGTGCGGTGCATCTCAAGGGCTTTGTTGATATGGAAGATGACATGCCACTTCCAGTGATCGAAGAGATTGCAGATCCTGCGGAGTCGATGGAAGATCTTGGAGTGGCCTGATCGGCCGTTCCAGTTTTGACCACTGACCCATAATGAGCTCAGGGCACTGACAGAGATTCTTCTCGTCAGTGCCCTTTTTTCGTTTCCAGGCGAATACGTCGCGGCAACATCGTTCGCAATTTATCGACGAAAAATCGCATTGATGAAATGGATTGCCAGCCCATAGTAGCGCAGCTGTCGCAACTGTTTATGAACGATTGAGACAATCGTCCTACACTGGGAAACTCTCTCCTGCCGCTCGCCTTCGTGCAGTGTCTCACGTTGTCGTCGCATGCTATGGCGGCCTCAGCGTGGAATTGAGGAATGTACAACTGGCGAGACGCCCGCGCTCGGGGAACGCGGACATTTTGCCAACGTCTCACACTCTGCCGGACGAAGCACGAGTGTCATGTCGCGCAATTGCGATTCATCTTGATGTGCTCACTGGTCTCGCAGCCGGATTGACCAGAATTCTGGCCTCCAGGGAAATCTACCGAATTCCGTTACCGCGTCGTTCGGTGACAGCATGAGATGCAAAACTAATCCATTGAGACAAAAAAGGTGAAGCGGGCATTGGCCTGCTTCACCTTGAAGTTCAATCTGTCTTTTCCAGTGCTATCGCCAGCACCATCCCGACATTCAACGCTTGAAACTAGTTGAGCGTCGTCTGACCAGGCTTCCAGTTACATGGACACAGCTTGTCAGTCTGCAGAGCATCAAGAACTCGCAGGACTTCGTCAACATTCCGCCCCACTCCAAGATCGTGAACAGCCATCCAGCGCAGAACGCCAGTGGGATCGATCAGGTAAACGCCACGGTAGGCGATCCCTTTTCCACAGTCCAGAACGTCGTAAGCCTCGGACAGCTGATGATTAGTATCACCGATCATCAAGTGCTTCAGTCGTCCGAGTTCCTTGTGAGAATCACACCATCCCTTGTGAGAAAACACGCTATCGGTGCTGGCTGTCAGAACAACAGTCTCGCGATCGCCGAATTCGCCCAGAGCCTTATCAAAGGCAATGATTTCAGTTGGGCAAACGAACGTAAAGTCGAGCGGATAAAAGTACAGGCAAACCCATTTGCCCGTAAAGTCGGCCAGTTTCAGATCCTGAAACTGTTTGTCGGTGTTATCCTTCGTGCGATCATAGGCCTGCAAAGCAAGGTCCAGTCCTGGCGCAGGTTGACCGATTCGAACGCCCATTGTTGATTCCCCTGTAATCTCTATCGTGCAAAAATTTGCGTTGACCAACGTACTCAGCCGACGCGGAAATATCGTCACCCCTGGATCGCAGAGTATAGGGGTGCCCGAAAGTGATTCAAGCGGCAGGCATTTCTTAGCAATAATTGACCGTGATAACAGCTGCTTCACCCCAATCGTGGCTGTTCCTGTGCAAAAGGTTCCCTGGAATGAAAATTCTTCTGGCAGACGACGAACCCAACGCCCGGTACGGAATGCAGCGCGCGTTGCGGGCTGAGGGACGTGAATTTTTCGAAGCTGCGAACGGGAATGAGGCACTGACCGTCATCCGCGACAGCTCGCCCGACCTGGTCTTTCTGGACATCAATATGCCAGAACGTGACGGAGTGTCGGTTCTTACAGAATTGTGTGTCCAGCCGAACTCAACTCTGCCCGAGTTGATCGTGGTCACCGCGAACGATTCCATAAGCCTTGCGGTCGAGTGCATTCGTCGCGGGGCGACCGATTTTCTGACCAAGCCGTTTGATGTTGATCACCTGCGGTCTATTGTCCGCCGAAGTGAGGATCGACTTCAGCTGCAAGCGCAGGTGATGTCGTTGCAAAAGCAACTTCAGGAGTCGAATACAACATTTGGCGACATTCGTGGATTCAGTCGCCCGATGAAGCTTCTGTTCAGCCAGATTGACCGTTCTGCTATTACGAGCTTACCGATTCTCGTTCGTGGCGAGAGTGGCACCGGCAAAGAACTGATTGCTCGCGAATTGCATCGGCGCAGTTCCCGCGCAGCAAAGCCATTTGTGGCTGTGAACACCGCTGCGATTTCGGAGAGTCTCGTCGAAAGCGAATTGTTTGGTCATATCAAAGGCGCGTTTACCGGCGCGGATCGCGCTCGTGACGGAGTTTTTCGCCGAGCCGACGGAGGAACCTTGTTCCTTGATGAGATTGGAGACATGCCAGCGTCGGTGCAGACGCGGCTGCTGCGAGTACTTCAGGAAGGACTTGTGCAGCCGGTCGGAAGTGAAGATTGCATCAAGGTCGACGTCAGAGTTATTAGTGCAACGCATCAGGATCTGGAACAGGCGATCAGGGATAAGGTCTTTCGTCAGGATCTGTATTTTCGTCTCAAGGGAATCGAATTGTTCGTTCCGCCACTGCGTGATCGCCAGGAAGACATTCTGCTTCTGGCCAATTCGTTCCTGCCGCCGGATCGGTCGTTGTCGGATGATGCGGTTCGCGGATTGCTCGCCTATTCATGGCCCGGAAATGTTCGAGAGCTACAGCAAATGATCGCCTCTGCAGTGGCTCTGAGCGAAAACGCCAAGCTCTCTGTCAGAGACCTTGGCCTGCAGGGGCCATCCGTGGAAATTTCTGCATCGGTATGGTCCGACTATCTGGATCGCCCGCTGGCAGAAGCTCGTAGTCGCATCGTTGAAGATTTTGAGCGAGCTGCAATTCAACATGCACTTGACCTGGAATCAGGCAACATCAGCGGCGCGGCGCGGCGACTGGGAATGCATCGCCAGAGCTTGCAGCAGAAAATGCGGCAGCTCGGTTTCGCCAGCCGCTCTCTCCCGGATTCATGATTGGATCAGAATCGATCAGCCTGGATCAACTCGGGCCAGATCATTCTTCGCCAGTCGTTTGACGAGTAAAGAATGATTTGAGTCTATTCGGCGGCCGACGTGTGATCATGCAGAACCAGCCAGCGATCACCTTCGAGCTTCATCAGCAATGTGAACAATCCACTGGCGTCTCCAACGGACTTGTCTCGACTCAGGTGGTACTTACCAAAAACTTCCGTGTAGTCTGCAGACAAGGGAAAGAACTCCAGATCGGAAAACTTCAGCGTCCCCATTTTTTCACGAGTCGGATAGGCGGTTTGGTATCTCTGGAAGGCTTCCTGCCAACCGCGTCGAATCGATCCGCCGCTCGCAAATCTCAACGAATCGTCGCGAACATAGCCTTCCATGAACCCCGCGATATCACCACGATTCCACGACGCCACCTGTGAATCCAGAGTACGCTTAATGTCCGCTTCAACATCCTCCGATGCGCGGTTCGGAGCTCCCTGAAGCCAGGCAGCGCCAATGACGGATAGAACAACAGTTGCCAATATTCGCACAGCAGCAAAATGTTTCATCGAAATCCACCAAAAGGAAGAGCGAACGGTATTGAGGCGACGCAGCCAGCTTTGACGACAGCTCGCGCATAGCGACATCTCTGATCAAATCTGGAACCACACTCATCGGAGAAGCATGACTCAGCGGTCATCTCCTGCGTTTTAAAACAATAAATAGACCATTTGTATCGTCAGGCAGGACATCCCATTTTTCGGGCTCCACTTTCAATTCCCTGACATCTGCCAGGGAACGCACCGAACTGTAAGGATGGCTCGTATCGATCACAATGTAGTCGGTGTCATCAGGAACGCCGGGCTGATAATTGTTGACAGCTCGCAGATAGCCGCTGTAATCGTAAGAACGCTCGAAATGAGTCAGCCGCGTGTGTACATAATCGGTAGATGCCACCCGTGATGAAAGCGGAATCTGTTCGAGGATTTTTGAAAACTCAGCAGCCCGATCGCCGGGGACATAAAGCGATCGCCAGCCATAGGACGAAGTCTCTGACCAGAAATTTGTGCCAATCGGCATCATCGATCCCGACATCGCGGTTCCTAACGCACACCAAAATGCAAAACGAGCCAGCCGAACAGACCTCGGCGATTTCAACGCAACAGCCGCGGCCCAGAACAAGACAGGCAACAACGGCGCATGGAAGTGGTGATAAGGAACCGGTGGCAGCTGCGAAACCGCCTCAACGCCTGAAGCGTCAACTCCGGGGCCAGCCTCATTTCCAAGCTGGATCAGACTCAGCATGACAAACGTTGGAACGCCAGCCAGCAGATAGATCGGTTTTCGCCATGCCAAACAACCCAGCGGGGCCGTCAAAACAATCAGGTATCCAAGAGTCCGAAAGCTGACCAGCACTTTCAGAATTCGAGTCGGGTCCTGAATGGCAGTGCGAATTAAGTCGCCCGGACTATTTCCAAGGTCGCCAAAGTAGCGACTGTAGTGAACCACCGCGCCTCCTCGGAAACCAGGGATCACCACAAGCACAGCCAATAGCAGATACGCCACCGAAAACAGGAGCACGCCTGCAGACCATTGAAGCATTCGGCGACGAGCACCGTCCGAAGAATCCCGGAGTGCGACCAGAAATAGAACAAGTCCTATCGAGCCGACAATCAGAGAAAAATCTTCCTGGGTCGACAGAGCAATGAGAAAGAACAGTGACGAGCCTGTCAGCTTTCGTCGTTCAGCAAAGTCGATTCCCCAAAACAGAAACGGCAACCCGTAACAGCTTGGCCGAAGAGTCTTGATGTCGATCGCGATATCAAGATAGTGCATGGGGAAGAATAACAACCACGCAAGAGACAGCCACATGGCAGCTCGCGAACTTCCCGAATGGCGACGGGCAATTGAAAATAATGGGATCGCACAAATCGCAAGTGATGCCGACGCGCAGAACTCCATCATCAAATAGGACGGCCAAAGCATGTGGAGCGGCAACAGGAGCAGATGAATCACTTGAATGTGTTCGCCAAGAAAGAGTCCCTGGTCAAGGTAACTTCGAAATCCTTTTCCATGCCAGACGTTCCATAAGTGCTCTTCATACATCGCAGAGTCACCGTGTGGAACCAGCAGTCCGGCATAGAGTCGTTCGTTCATCCAGAAGGAAGTGGCTTCCCAGGCCAGCATCGCCAGCACAACAATCGCAAACTCCGGCCACCATGATCGCGAGGCACCAGAGTTGCCGATGCTGCCGCTGCCGAAACTCGCGGCAGTGGATCCTGTTGCTGGAACTTTTGAAGGATGGCAATCGAAACAACTGTTGATCATGCCGGCGACAATCAAAGCCAGGCAAACAGGAGTCGTCGTGACGATAAACGCCAGAACCCTGATATCCGAATAGGCTTCCGCGAGGAACCAGACGAGCAGCCACGCTGCAGAAAAGAGACACGGGAATGCAATTCTTCCTGAGCATCGGACACTTGTGGAAACGAATCCTGCAATGGATGAGCTTCCGGACGTTGCGTCTGATCTCAGATTCTTCTGAAATCTTCGCTCGAGTATTGCCGCGAATGCAGTCAGGCCACCCAGACTAAGGGTGACGCGGAGAAGCACCGACAACCAGGACAGATTGATTATCGTCTCGCCGTTGATAGCGATTTGTGTGTCGCCACCCAACAGTCCAACGACCGACCGGTGAATGTCAGTCGGCCAGCAGACGTTGGCAAGAGCCAGGTCCGTGCAAATCGTCCAGACCATGGTGGCCATTGCCGCGCAGCCAAAACATGCGGTTCCAAGGGCGGAGATCTGTGAACTTTGGGCGCGGGGTCGAGCCATTGTAAGAAAGGAAAATAGGAGGTTTAGGTGACGGAATGGGCGACAGGGGCAGAAAGCGCCAGTTGACAGTACGTCACGCGGCGGGGAATTCGCAAGACGGAACACCCAAGTTATCAGGATGCCTCAGATTCTCCTGCAGAAATGAAGGACATATTGACCCATTTTGCTGCAACTGTGACGCTACGCGACACTCTGAACCGCGTCGCGGCTGCAGCCCGGAGCGGTTCTGCCCTTCAACAATCTTTTCTGTCGGCCATTTTCTCGTTTGGCCTATCGATGGTTCGCTGAATTCTAAAACCATGGCGTCGACTCGCCACTTTACCATCCTGCGTTGTCCCGCGCTGCTGATCTGCTGCGCGATGGTTCTTGTTTCGGGCTGCGCGACGACAGAGTTCGTACAACTCCGTGAGAAGCCTCACAATCCTCTGATGGAACGACTGAATACCACCGCCTTCGGCCTGGTTCGCCATTCACAACAGACGGAGTTGTTTCTGCGGAAGTCGGGCTACGTGGGTGGAGATGATCTCAAGCTCATGATTCAGCATTCGAAGCAACAGCGACGTGTGCAGTTTCATGAGGCGTCCCACGCACTTTCAGAATTGAGTTATCTTGCGGCCGAGGTACTCAAGACGCATGACGCGCAGCTGGCCTCTGAGTTGTATCTGGATTCGTCGCAGGCAGCGTGGAGTTATTTTGCCACACCAAATTTCCGCGGCGAGAATCCCGATCCCGTTCGCCCGGAACATCGCAGCACCGCGGAAGTTTACAACGCCAGTACGGAGTCGTTGCTGCGGATTGCCAATCGGATGGGAAAAGTAAAACTCGGACAATCGATGGTGATGCCTTTGACTTCACGACGGTTGCTATTCGAGATTCCATTTCCGTCGAGTCTGCTGACACCCGACCAGCTTGGCGATTTCGAATTCGTATCTGACTATGAACTGAAGAACCTGAAGAACCGTCATACAACGCCCGGCCTTGGTGTACCAATCATTGCCATTCGCAAGACTGCAGCGAAACCGAGTCCTGTAGAAAAATACTACACGCAGGGTATGAGTTTCGCGGCAACTATTGTTTTGCGTTTTGATAATGGCTCGTCGTCGACGGGTGGTGCTCCTGACATTCGAATGCAGATCTTTGATCCTCGAGAATCCGATGGCCTGGTGGTTGGGCAGACGCTGATGCCGCTTGAAACCGACGTCAGCACACCATTGGCTCGATATCTCAGCAATCCAGATTTGACCTTGCTGGATACGTGGGGATTTATTCGTCCCGACCGAGCTCAGCATGTTGCCGGTTTATACATGGTGCAGCCATACGATCCTGATCGGATCCCGGTCTTGATGGTCCATGGAATCTGGTCCAGTCCGATGACATGGATGGAGATGTTCAACGAACTTCAGGCAGATCCAGAGATCCGTCGAAAGTATCAGTTCTGGTTTTATCTATACCCCACGGGCGAGCCCATTGCATTTTCTGCCGCCGGTCTGCGGGATGAATTGCTGCAGGTTCGCAATGATTGCGATCCATACCGACGAAACCCACGACTGGACGAAATGGTCGTGGTCGGACACAGCATGGGCGGTCTTCTGTCGCATTTGATGACGATCGACAGTGGTAGCAAGCTTTGGAATTCCGTCAGCGGCAAACCTGTGGATGAGCTATTGGCCAGCGATGATGTGAAGTCTGAAATTCGACGAGTGTTCTTCTTTCAGTCGAATCCCTCGATCGATCGAATCGTGACCATCGCCAGTCCTTACGGTGGCAGCTCGTATTCTAATCGCTTTACTCGCTGGCTGACTGGATCGTTTGTTTGGCTGCCGTCTAAAACCTATGAACTGACGCGTGTTATTTTTGAACAGAACGACAAGGATTGGCAAGATCGCGTCCACGCGCCGAAAACCAGCCTCGATTCACTCACCAATAAATCGGCTGTGCTGACGCTGATACGTGATACTCACGTACCGGATGATGTCAAACACCACAATATTATCGGTGTTCGAAAGGGCCGAAATCCGGACACGTGGACCGATGGTGTCGTTGCTTACCGCAGTTCTCATCGCGACGATGTGGCCAGCGAAAAAGTAGTGCCGGCGGGACATCGCTCGGTCTTGTGGCATTCGGAGACTGTTGCGGAAGTTCGACGAATTCTTCGCGAGCATCTTCAGGAAAATCAACGCCGGCGTTTTCCAGCCATCCCGATCCAACGAACCGTCGATCGTTGGGGCAATTCAGAAGTGTCGAAGACATTGGTGCGATAAGGCGACCAGCCAAGTTGTCTTTACAATGTAGAACGATTGTCCCAATCGTTCAGGAACAGTTGAGACAACTGTTCTACATTGTGTTGTAGCTTTGTTCTCACACCCTGAACAATCACTGCTGACCGATGGGTGTCCAGCAAGCAACACTCGTCCGGACTTCTTCCTAACTTCGATCGACGAGGGATCGAGTTCACGTTTCGCGGATTGTCCGAGCTGTCGTTATAGATTCCAAACGCTCGTCGTTCGTCTATTTCCCAGCACGTACTTCTTCCCCAAGCCATTTCGTCATGCGAGCTTTGATACCGTCGGACGGTTTCGGCGAAGGCTTGAGTTCCCACTTTTCTTTCGGTTCGGGGAGGATCGTGGCTTCCAGAGTTCGAATCTCGCCACGACGTGAAATCAGAATTCGCACTTTCTCGCTCACTCCAAGCTGAGTGAGCTGATCCTTCCAGTTTTTTGCGGAAACTCGATACTGATTGAAGCCCAGCAATTCATCATCAACATTCAGGCCGGCGGCCTGAGCCGGGGAGCCCTGCACCACCCCGGTCACGTTCACGGATCCGCCTGTTTCGGAGACTTGAACCCCCAGCCATGCAGCCGGCTCTTTCGGCTTCTCTTTTTTTGCATCGCTCTCGGCAGCGTTCGTCGCTGCGGTATTGGAAACATCCTGCGACTTCGCGTCAGGATCCGCTGTTTCGGAGCCCGCAGTTGGGAACGTCAATCCGAACCAGTTCAGTGCCGGTTGATAATCGAGCTCATCGGTGGATTCTACATGCTGCGCCAGCCAGGCATTCATATCGACGCCGGCAACTTCGCTGACGATTGATGCAAAGTCCGTGTCAGAATATCCCTTTGGACCGGAATAACGCTGGTACAAAAGCCGCATCACATCGTCCAGACTTTTTGCATCGTTGGTCAACTCACGAATCCGCGCGTCCAACAGAAAACCAACGACGCAGCCTTTGACGTAGTAGCTAACCCGAGTGTTCGAACTGTTTTCATCAGGTCGATAGAACTTGATCCACGAGTCAAAGCTGGATTCTGCAAGCGACTGAACATGACGGCCAGGATTGGTCTGCAGTTTCTGAATAGGTATCGAGAGTCGCTTCAGGTAAGCCGCATGATCAATCAGGCCAGTTCGAACCAGCATCAGGTCTTCGTAGTAACTGGTGACGCCTTCAGCCACCCAAAGACTGCGTGTGTTGTTCTCGACTTCGTAGTTGTAATTCGTCAGTTCCGACGGACGCAGGCGACGAACATTCCATGTGTGGAAGAATTCGTGGCTGATGAGGCTAAGCCAGTCTTCATATTTCTCTTTGTTGCGGAAATTCCAGCGACTCGTCATAACAAGTGTCGAATTGTCATGTTCCAGTCCACCTCCGGTTTCAGAAATCACATTCAGGAACTTGTAGCTCGAATACGGCACGCCTCCCCAGAACTTCTGTTGCTCCGCGACAATACGCTGCACGTCTGCTGCTGCTTTCGCGGTATCCCAAAGTGAACCGTCGCCAATTGTGGCCAACACGTGTGGAATTCCACCGGCAGAGAAATCCTGCACGATCGGATTTCCGCACAGCACAGGCGAATCAATCAGCTCATCCAAATTCTCTGCTCTGTAAGTATGCTCGCGTCCTTCAACAGCATTCAACGCAGTGAGCGTGCGAGTCCAGCTGTCCGGGATATCAAAGTGAATCTGATGAACAGCGTTCCGCGCGCCATCGACGGTCAGGAACGTTGCAGCGCCGGTGAGAATGGCCATGTCCTCATCGACCCAATTACTGCGGACCGACATTTCGCGGCAATACAGTCGATACTGAATTTTGACGTCCTGGCCGGGAACACACTTGACCAACCATCGATTCTTGGACGTCTTTTGAATCGTCACTTTGGCATCGCCCGCGCTTCCAGCCGTGATTTCGTCGATGTGACGAGAATACTCGCGGATCAAATACGAGCCCGGCGTCCACGTTGGCATCATCAATTCAAAAGAGTCACTCTTTGGCGCAGGGACATTCACTTCGATGTGTACGTAGTGCGACGTCCGGTCATTAAACGAAACTTTGTATTGCAGCACCGATTCCTGCTGAGCGGCCGCTGAAAGTGAGTTCACAATGAAACACAATGTGGTCAGTAAGATGACTCGAATCATGATTTTTCCGACAGACAGAAATGCAAATGCACTGGATTCACAACGGGGCGGAGTTTTGAGGCAGGATTGCCTCAACGGGGATGAGAAACATGAAACTTCAGGACGGCATCAGGTTCCCGTTGAGTGGGTCCAAAATGCTACCGTCAGCGCGACCGGTATTCCATTAGTTTCGCGGCTTCGATTGATCTTTGCGCGGAGTTATCAGCCGCCGCGGGGGCGAACGTTGCAGACTTTTGCAGCTTCACCGACGTGCGTTCGGCCGAAAATCACATCAGCCGAATTGTTTGAAACCGCATTGTTCGGAGGTCGACTCGTAACATACGATTGATCAGAGGATCACCAAAACCTGCGATCACTTTGATGGCTTCCATGGCCGCCATGCAGCCAATTGTTCCGCTGACCGCACCAAATACCGGAAAGCGTCGTGTCCAGCCTTCCGGGACATCTGGAACCAGGTCGCGGAATGCTCGAGTTTTGGGCGGATGAATGATCGTCAGCGATGCATCCAGCTCATACATCGCCGCTTCAATCACAGGCTTGCCCTGCCTGGCCGCCGCGTCGTTCATCGCAAGACGTTCCTGAAACATGGGAGCTGCATCGACAATGCAGTCGGCCATTCCGACCAGCCGGTCCGCATTTTCGACCGTGATATTCTCCGCGACTCCAAGAACTTCCAGGCGAGGATTCAGCTCCTTTAACCGCCGCATCGCGGACTCAATTCGTGGCTTTCCAAGCCAGTCGTGAGTCATCAGCAATTGTCGATTCAAATCCGATTGCTTGACGTTTCCCGCATGAGCCAGGATCAGTTTCCCGATCCCAGCCGCCGCAAGTTCGTAAGCAACGACGGACCCAAGACCACCGACGCGACTAATCAGAACGCTCGCACCCTTGAGTTTTCTCTGTCCCGATTCACCAAAGTCTCGAACATCCAACTGCCACGAGTAGACGTCCTTTTCGATATCCGTGAGAAACGGATCGCCGGGAAACTCCTGAAGTGAGTCTCGTTCCGTTTTTGATTCGTCGTCGAGCATCAATCAACCTCCGCTGATCATCGGCATGAGTGTCAATCGCTCGCCCGCGCAAACGGGAGTTTCCAGTCGTGCATGGATTGCCGCAGAGTCTCGCACGACTAAAAGTCCTGGTGGCAAATCGCCTTCGGCCGCACTGTATCGACCGGCTTCGCCTAAGACTGATGTGGCAGCCGGATACTCAGTGATCAACGCGGCCAGAACTGCGCCAAGCATTTGATTTCCCGCAGCAGGCAAACACAGTTCTGTTTTTCCTACCGCGCGTTCGAGCGGCCCGGTGAGTTCCAGAATAATTTGATCACTGTCCATTATCGTATGGTTCCATGTTTTAACGTGCCATCCACGATTTGACGCGCCATCCACGGGTTGCATCCACGGGCTACATCCACAAATGAGGCTTGTTGCGATCGACGCGATTCGACTTTGCAAAACGTCAGGGGGTGTTTCCCGTTTCGGAGTTCTGTCTCACAACATGACCAGTCACAGGATCCTTAATCAACTTGATACAGCAATCTCTCAAAGCAGCCGCTTCTTCCTGATTGTGTGTTACGTGCAAAACTGTAACACCAGTGACTCTGTTCAGATTCTTCAGCAGCGACTGAGTGATTAAACGCATTTCTTCGTCCAAGGCACTGAGGGGTTCATCCAGCAGCAGAACGGACGGACCAAACGAAAGTGCACGCCCCAACGCCACACGCTGCGATTCGCCACCGCTTAATCCTTTCACGCGTCGATTCAACAGTGGTGAAATTTCGAGCAAATTTGCCAATTCAGAGACACGGTCCATCATCTCTTTTTTTGGACGCTTTCGCACCTTCATTGCAAACTCAAGGTGTTCGCGGACGGTCAGAGTTGGAAACAATGCCAGATCCTGAGGCGTGTAGCCAACGTTGCGGTCTGCTGGCGACCATCGCGTGACATCGACATTGCCGATGAGGATACGACCCGCCTGGATAGGACGCAAACCACAGATGGCTTCCAGAATCGTCGTCTTGCCGATTCCCGTTTTTCCCATAACGACAGCGTACTGACCAGTTTCCACGCGAAACGAAACTTTGTGGAGCTGAAAAGCACCAATCTGAATTGTCACGTCAGCAAGTTCGATCATGTGGACAAGCCTGCCCCAAGCCAACGGAGTATGAGCAGCACAACAATCGCCATTGCCACCATCAGCAGCGAGACGGCGACGGCAGCGTCCAATTGTCCAACGCTGAGTTCCAGAAACACAGACGTCGACAAGACCTCCGTCCTGAAGCGAGTGGCGCCGGCGAACACAAGAATAGGCCCGAATTCACCGAGCGATCTGGCCCAGGCGATAGTGCCTGCCGTCATCATGCCTCGCCAGGCCTGTGGAAGTGCGACTGTCATAAACGCTTGTGCTCGCGTGCATCCCAACGTTCTGGCAACGTCTTCAGCACGCGGGTTAATCTGGTCAAACGTCACACGCATCGTCCGCACCGCAAACGCGCACGAGACCGAAAACTGCGCAAGAATGACAGCTGGCCAGCGATAAGTGACCGGGAAGCCAACATCGTCCCGCAGCCAGGACTCAAGCTGCCAATTCGAATTCGGAAAAATCCAGTTGCTGAAGGGAAAGGGCTGATGAAAAAGAATCAGCAGGCTCAAACCAAGCACGAGCGGCGGCAAGACAACCGGAATATCGACAATCGTGTCAACGATGCGGCGGCCCGGAAATTGAAATCGTGAAAGCAAATATCCAAGCGGCGTCGCAACCCACAACGACAGAACGGCTGCAATCGTACAGGTCAGCAGCGTCAGTCGAAACGCTGCGATAATCTCCGGTTTCCGCAGCGCGGCTGCGAACTCCTGCGTCGACGTGAACATCAGGTCGGCCAAAAGAAGTAACACGATCAGCAAGATGAAACACGCCGACAGTCCTCCCATGATTAAAAAGAAGACGACGTCGCTGAAGTGTCTTTTCCGATTAGGTTTCAGATGCGAGTCCTTATTCTTTGCTTCACTGCGAAAGGCGAATCAAACGTACGATTGTTTGGATGACTGTCGACTGGCTCTGATTGAAATCTCGCTCGAAGCAACTGCCACGAGTATTCATTTTGAAAGTTGCCATTGGAACCCTTCGGCGGAGAAGATTTCCTGCCCCTCAGTTGAAGACAGTTCATCGAAAAGTCTGCCCGCAAGTTTGGGAAACGCCGAGCCCCTCGCAACTGCCCATGGTTGTGTTGCCGTAGAGCACTTTATACCAGTGATCCTGATCGCATCCAGGTATTCGGCTGCCCCGGCAGCATTGCTGAGATACGCGACCGCAGCATCCAGCGAACCTGTGCGAAGCTGATTGACGAGCATATCACCGGTCGGAGTCTGAACCGTGACGTTCTCCATCAGCTCCGCCTGCAAACCGCTTTCCTTGAAGGTATTCTGAGTGATCCAACCCATCGCACATTGTTTCTCGTGCCCAATTCCAACACGCAGTCCAGGAGTTGTCAGATCTTGCAGGGAGTGGACGTTCTTTGGATTTCCCTTTTCCACAAGAATGACGAGCTCATTCTGTGAAACGGAAACAGGATTGGAGAACAAATCGTGGACCTGATTCATGAACTCCAGATCGCAGGCAAAATACGCATCGGGCTGCTGACCACTTTTCATTTGAGCGACCAGAATTCCGCAACCGTTGTACGTACGCGAAACCCGGACGCCCTCGCGTTCTTCGAATCTGATGATTGAGTCTTCAATGGCAGGTCGCAGCATCGAACCGGCGAACACCGTTAATTCAGGTTCGTCTTGCCATTCGTCGCCTTCCGAAATGCTGAAACCATGCTTTTGATAGTACTTGAGCCCTCGGTCTTTTGCTGAAACGTATCGGGCAAAGTGCAGCGCTGCTGTCGCTTGCTTCGTCGACGACACAACTCCAATTGAAACCTGTGAAACGGCTTCAGCAAGCTCCTCAACTGGAACGAATTCAAGATCCGGATAAGGATGCAGCACGGCATCGTAAACAATTCCTGCGTCCGCAGCACCAATGAGAATATCGTTGGCAACATCAGTGACCGTTGTTCGATAAACATCGGTCGCCTGGTCCAGCTGTTCCCAAATGCCAATTCTTGTGCAGATCGCTTTCGTCAGTTTTGCAACCGCAGCGGCTTCCGGATTTGCCTGTACGAATCGAATATCGTCTGCAAAGACGTCTGATAACTTTTTGATTCCGCGGGGATTGCCTTTCTTAACGACGATCCCGCATCGCATTTGAGCAATATCGATGACTTCCTCGATCAGCTGTTTCTCTTTTGCTGTCTTCAGGAAACTGTCATCCGCGGGCAGGTAGAGATCCCCTGAATTAGTCACCTCAATCTGAGAAAGCAGGGTCTGCGACGCGCCATACTGAATCACAACTCGCCGGCCGGTCTCTTTTTCATAATCTTTCCGAATCTCCTCCATCACTGCCTGATTGCTTGCAGCACAGAACAAAGAGACTTCAATTGTCGTGGAGTCCGAAACAGGACGCTCACCTTCCGATGTCTGCGAAGTTCGTCTGACATCGCTGCTCATCAGAACCCAGGTCAGACACCCAAGTGCAACCAGTGATGCCAGCATCGTGAGAGCAGTCCTGGACATGCAGAGCTTTCAACCAGCAGTGGATAGAGTGGATAGAAATTTCAGATTGAAATGCGGCCCCACGAAAGTTCATTCGGGACAATTTCTGAACTGCACTTCGGGTTGCCTTTCGAACATCAACGGCCACCGCGTCGGATTTCTGAGCCGGCAAAGCGAATCTGGAAGCGATAGATTCGTTTTGTCAGGCAAGTGATTCGCCCATTCGTCAGATCAACACTTTGAGGAATCTCTGCACGATTAATATTCACCACAGCGCGGTATCCTCGTTCGGAAAAGATATCAATCACCATGGCCAGCGCCATGGGGTTGTCAAACAGAGGATCTTCTGAATTCACGATCGCCATGCCAGGAATTGCATGACGTATCACGATTGGAATAAATCGTTCTTCAATCAAACGAATGACTTTGTGGAAGAGCACTCGATGCTCTAACTGGTAGCTGTCCATTCGACGCACGAGCTCCTGTCGTGCGTGAGAAATCAGGTCGCTGGCCAGTGGCAGCTGCCGAACGGCATCGTGAGTTTCCGGATCAAGTTCAAGAGAAGATTGATAATCCAGTTCTTCTCGAATATTTCTTTCAACGCTTTCGATCGATCCCTGCGCGTTAACGAAATGGTAGTGATAAATCTCCTTTAGTGACTGCAGTGCTTCCCAGGTTTCGTCTTTGAAAACGCGATAGCGGCGTTTGGCAGCCTCGGGATCAAGGTCTGTGGCACGTTCTTCAAGGAGTTCGGCTCCTTCCATCAATGCTTTTGCATTGAACTCGGCAACCTTGCGGCCACGACTGAGCTGACGATCAATACTGGTCTTCTCATCAACAAAGAGAACCATGACATGGATCGTAGGTTTACGAAAATTGATCGCCAGTGGAGTTTCGCGATACTCACGACTGAGCTGATTCATTTTCATGACGAGCAGGTTCAGGCACTCCACTTGAACGCGAGTTCGTGGAAATCCGTCAAGCACACATCCGTCGCGATATTCTCTTTCCAGCAACTTTCGAAAAACAAGTTCAACGACTTCACGATCACCCACCATTCCGCCAGCCTGCTTGATGCGTTCAGCCTGAGGAGTGTTGAGCAGAGAACTAACAATAATGGGGTCGCAGGTCAGATCACGAGCCTTCATGATAAATTGCGTATTGGTTCCCTTACCTGAGCCCGGCGCGCCTCCAAGCAGGATCAGCTCTTTCGAGAAGCAAAGGTTCTCGTGCCCGAACTCCGATTCGAGAACATTCCAGACGTTCGTAAAAATGACCTGCGCATCTTTGACTTCAAGATTCTCAACGGGTCGTGTGGGTTTGGTGTCGTCTTGTGTGTCCATCTCGTATTCTGCGAATCAGGAACGGTGAATGTTCGAGCATCGAAACCGGGAGGCTAACGGAACTCTGGAACGAAAATCGAGCCAGCGATAATCCTTGTCGTTGTTGTTGTTCTCTGCCTGACTACAGGACTTCAAACCGGCCGCAACTTCGCGGCGACCGTGCCAGATCGGACAACATTGAACGCCGGAGAGTGTAGAGCAGGACTGCTGAGTAGGCACGCGGTTCCGAAAACTTCCGCCCATTAATTGCGATGTTACTGAGTTTGGAGATAACAGTCGTCTGCTTCAGGCACACAGGATCCGATCGCGGCGAACTGTGATCCACCGACCTGATACTGATGTTCAGCAACATGCCTGCGTAAATCCCCGTTTGGATGAGATGATCATCATTTCCTGTGGATAGGCTGTGATTCAAAGCTTAAACGCAAAGAAGCTCGACCGTGGTAAACGGTCGAGCTTCGATTGCGTTTCATCAATTTGCAAACGGCTTACTTGGCTTCAGCCGCGGAAGGTGATGGCTCTACAGCTGGGGCCGCTTCAGCAGCAGCCGCTGGGGCTGGAGCAGTCGCTTCCGTTGCGCATCCCGCACTGGCAGTGCCGCAGCCAGAGGAACCGCAAGCCGGTTCGCCACAGGCTGGTGTTTCACAAGCAGGTTCGCAGCACTTTGGTGCACATGGGTCACACTTTGGTTTCAGGCAGTTAAGCTTTGGAAGTTTGAGCTTCGGCAATTCACACTTTGGAAGCTTCAGCTTAGGAAGACTCATTTTTGGAAGCTTACATTTTGGAGCTTCGCAGCAAGTGTTGCACTTGTCTTTGGCTTCGCATACGCCGCTTGAAACCAAGACGAACGAACATGCGACCACACACAGCATCAGTTTCTTAAACATCACTTCACTCCGACTTGATTTGGAACTGCACGACGTCGACACCGACGACTGCATGCCAAAATCTACACCGCGATTTCCGTTGAGATGCTGATTTTCAACCGCGATGCGTTTTTCGAACACGAATGTCGCTACGTATGCGTGCCGAAAAGGTTGTTCGGAATTCGAAGATCATTCGCTCTGCGTAAGACTCGGGGACTCTGCCACAGATAACGCCTCAGCCATGTCAACATGCGGCAGGCAGTAACGTTTCGCTATGACTTTGCAGGCAATTCAGGCGCGACCGAGAGAACTCCAATGACTGTCTCCTTCATCGCTGGAACAAAAGATACGCCATCGCCACCGGTGATTGTCTCATTCCCCTTCCAGTCCGTGCAGAAACCTCCCGCCTCCCGGAGGATGGGGATCAGCGCAGCGATGTCCCATGGTGACATCAGCGGATCCACTGCAATTTCTGCACGCCCTGTTGCCACCATTGCGTGGCCGTAACAGTCTCCCCAGCCACGCGCAATGCGAACCTTATCCATCAATGTCACTATCGTTTCAAATCTCCCGGTCGCCTTCCAGTGCGTTGGCTCTGTGAACATCATTCTTGCCGCGCCGATTGATGTGACCTTGCTGACATGAGTTTGCTTCGCAGGCTGATCGCCAATCTGCCACCAACATCCGGTGCCTTGAGCTGCGTAAACCACTTCGTTCAAAGCCGGAAATCGACAGACTCCGGCAACCATTTGCCCGTCAAACTCAATCCCAATCAGGCTGCCGAAGAGTGGCACTCCGTGAATGAATGCTTTTGTGCCGTCAATAGGATCGAGAATCCAGCGGAATCCATTTTGAGCCGGCACGTCGTCAAATTCTTCGCCAAGAACACCGTCCAGAGGATACGACTCGGCCAGCAGCTGTCTCATCAGCTGCTCGGCGCCACGATCAGCAACCGTCACAGGAGACTCGTCAGACTTCGATTCAACCAGCAGCCCATCCACCTGATAGTGGCGAAGGATTAATTCGGATGCGAGAGACGCCATTTTGAGAGCGAACTGCAGACGATCATTGAAGCCGGGCATGGTAAATTTCTTAAATCAGAGTGAAGCGGGGGAAGACGTGCATTGTTTCGCACAAATCGAGTACGCTGAACTCCCGAACGTTGAAATCCGACGTTTTTCCCTAATCCTGCGGGGAAATTTACACGAAGACAGACTGTTCGCAGGCATCACAGCCGGTCTGATATTCCTGGATCGCGTTCATCCCCAAATTTATTAGGGGGTTTCGCGTTGAAGAACTGCGACCGGCTTGTAAGAATACGCGATTCCCCAGCGAATCACTGGATAAATGTGCAGTGGCGATCAGAGGCTGATTTTTTCCTTTTGAACCTGAACTTACTGGTGCGGCATGTTGAAGGACCGATCTCGAATTGAACGTCAGCTGACAAAAGCTCAGCAACTTTTGACGGCTTGTGAAACAAAGCTGGCCGCTGACGGCGTTACTGGAAAAGCACGCGGCAAGAACGCGGTCTGGCGTTTGTTGAATGCCGATTATCGCCAACTCCGTCGTCGCCTGAACGCTGTCGCCGCTCTTGAGCAGCGCGAAGCGGACGTGTTGAAGCGAAAGGCTGAAAAAGCCAACGCTGCAGAAACCGTTGAGGCCTGATAGCAGATTGGGGCATAAAGTAGCCCCATGACTCTGGAGAGGTGGCAGAGCGGCCGATTGTGCAGCACTGGAAATGCTGTGTTCGGGAAACCGGACCGGGGGTTCGAATCCCCCCCTCTCCGTTTGTTGTTGAATAGCCCAGCTGCAGAATTGTGATTATCACAAATTTCGCGGCGTGGGCTTTTTTGCTGCGCCAAACCTGATCCTGATGAAAGAAGCGTTGGTATGTCGAATCGAATGCTGGAAGGCAAAGTGGCTCTTGTGACAGGAGCAGGGCGAGGTCTTGGGCGTGCATTTGCGGAACACCTTGCGTCGCTTGGCTGTCGCGTCGGGGTGCATGGGATGCGTGAAAATGGTCCCACTGAATATGGTGAAGGGACAACTCTCACGGAGACAGCACGCGAGATCGGCCAGCAACATGGCGTCGCGACCTGCCGAGTTCTTGGCGATTTGACGGATGCCGAACAAGTCAAGAAAGTCGTCTCAGATGTTTGCTCGGAACTTGGTCCGATCGACATTCTGGTTCACAACGCCGGCGGAGATATCGCAGCCGCCGGTGGCAAGCCGAATCCTAACGACGCCGTAGAAATCAAACTGGTTGATATCCGTTCGGTCCTTGATCGAAATCTGCTCAGTACGATTCTTGTGTGTCAGGAATGTGCTCGTGTGATGATGCCACGCAAGTCGGGTCGGATTCTGACATTGAGTTCCATTTCAGCATTTAAGGGAATCGCAAACAGCTCGATCTACGCAACAGCAAAGGCTGGCGTTGTGGAATACACTCGCTGCCTTGCCGAACAATTGCGATCTCACAACATCAACGTGAACAGCCTTGCCCCTGGTGACACACGAACCGGACGGTTTCTGGGGACGCGTAAAGTGGACGATGCGCGTTTGGTTACTGACGGAACGCTGGACCGGATTGGTATGGTGGATGAAGTGACTCGCGTTGTGGAATTTTTCGCGGGACCTCTGGGTGCATTTGTGACTGGGCAGGTTCTGCGAGTCGATGGCGGATCCCAGATCTGGCCATCATAGTTCATTTGTCATTCGTGACACGATGCACACTTCCCGAGGTAGCGGCACGGCGCAAGCCGTCCGGTGATGGGAAACCGGAGGGCTCGCGCCCTTCCGCTGCAACCAAAGAACGGAGACTATTTCAGGACTCTTCCTTTGTGGTTGGGCTTCACGCAAAGAACAGCAAAGTCGCAACGAGACTGAGCACTGCAAATAACAGCAGTACAAAGATCCAGACGATGACCGAAGTCCGATATTTGATGTCGGGAGTCTGACGAATCACTTCCTTGTACTCGTCCGAAAAGACCACCGTTCCCCTGGAGCTGTAGATCAGGTAGAGAATGTAGCCGTTGATAATTGTCCCAAGCGGAACTAAGAACAATCCCAGAACTGAAAACAACGTCACTGGGATCCTTGTCCAGCCCTGAAGTCTTCGCACGCCAACGCCAATAAATCCCAGACCAATTCCGACCATTAGAAGGACCGTGCCCAAAACCATCACTGCTTCCGGCGCGTTTTGCATTCGTACTTGAATCAAAAAGATCACACTGCTTAATGAACACAGAAGGCATGCCAAAAGATACAACATGCCGATGGATTGCACCGAAGCTTCGTGAGACAAATGCTGCTGACGAATCGCAACCACTGGTCGAGTATCCGAATCGCCCGGATACGTCATCGTCTCCGGTGCGGCAAATGGGTTGTTGCTGAACGAGTCGGAATTAAAACTTGGCACTGAATGCCGTCCTGAAAATTCAATCAGTGCGGTCGGTCGGTCGGGGTACCATCGAAACACGACCGCAGCACAAAAAGATCGTGAACCGTCCACGCTATTTCTGATGTCGACGATCATGCTTTTACAAAGAAGCCACGCTGCTTTTCTTAAGGCACAGCACCTGGGGTTGTCACCATGGCGTTGATCTCCAGATTGTCGGGAACGTTGAGTGTCGAAAAGGTCTTCGAGGTGATCGAGTAGTTCTTCTGCATCGCCTCGAAATCCAGCTGTTCCCCGGACGCGTTGACGCCGCCATGGATGGTCACCTTTCGCGGAGCAATCAGCGCGGCGATGTGACCGATGTCGCCAACGTCGCGCAACAGGCCCGGAACCAGCAGGCCAAGCCGCTGGCCTCGGTAGGGTTTGTCGCTGACGAACGACGTCAAAGAATCAAATGTCATGGCGTGGCTAATGCGACTGTCCAGAGCAGCCGCGGTAAGTGCAATGGTGCCGGAAGAATTGATTCCGAGGATTGCAATTTCGTGCGGCAACGATCCCAACTGTGTTTCGATCGCGTCCAGGGTTCGTCGAATGTCCCAGACCCATTGAGCCAGCAACGGGCGTCCCAGCCAAAGCGACCACTCGGCGGAATTGTGATCGGGAGCATTTCCAATCTTGTCCGAAGCCAGTGCAAATCGGCCGGTGGCTCGCAATTCAGGAGCGACTATGGTCCAACCCTGGTCGCGGAAGTCTTTGACGCGATTGATGTCGAAGACCAGATCTGCTCCGATGTCCGCATTGATCACCACGGCAAGTTTCAATGGTTTGCTGTTTTTTTCTGGCTGGTCGAATCGATCACATCTGGCAAAGATTGCAAGCCCCGGTTCAGTTTCAAACGTCAGCTCAAGACTTTTTCCGTCTTCACTGTTCGAACTTTGCAGTTTAAGAGGCGCTGCCGCTGGCATGTCTCCCAGTGCGGTTTCGAAAGACTTCAAATACGGAGCCTTTGCGGATGTGATTTCGTCGGCCGTCGTAGCGTGGCTCAATTCGGCAAGCAGATTTTTATCCGGGCCCTTGCTTCGTTCACTCAGGATTTGTGTGGCTTCGGCAAAGGCAAATCGTGGCAATGTGACAAAGTCATCCGGTCGACTATCGCCCGGAAAGCATCTCAACGCTTCTGGCTCCTCAGGCTGAATCTGCGGCTCTGCAATCGGATCGCCCGTGCCTTCACCTTTGAGATGCAGAGTCATCCAGCCATACATCGCTTCGCGCATCGGCTGATTGTAGTTATGCGGCGATTCAATGATCGTATGCTTGACCGATGAACTGCCATTCGAATTGAGCAGACCGGCGATCGCCGTTGCTCGAGCGACGGAGATCCTGGCCTGATCGACAGAGAACTGAAATGCATCCTGTGTCGCGCTGGTTATCATCAGGCCGCGACCGGCCGCGAGTCCAAGAACATTGCCCTCTTCCGTGAACCGCAACGCACCAGGGACAACTTCACACATACAGCACGCCGCACTGAGGTAAGCTTGATAATTGCCAACAGAACAGGTTGGGACGACACACTGTATTCGCTCGTCAAATGCCCCGGCGTACATGGACTGGTTACCACCGCCGCTGGCTCCCGTGATACCGATGCGATCAGGATCTACTTCCGGGCGAGACTGAAGATAGTCCACCGCTCGCATGTTTTCGTAAACCTGAATTCCGGACAGTGGTCTTCCGATTGGAAGCAGCATCGCTCCGGTCATTTCACCATGATATTGCCCAAGCTGCTTCTCGACCGCACGTTCTCCGGCTCCAAAAGCATCCACGCACAGCACAAAGAAGCCGAGCTTCACCAGGCCGATACATCGGGACTGAACAACAGGATCATGCTTCGCGCCAGACCAATGACCATGAACGCACAAAACGGCTGGAACCTTCGCTGCAGAAACACTTGTCGGGACATAGGCATTCGCTGTCATCCACACATTGGGCATTGTCTGCAGCAGCAGTTTTTCAACGCGATAACCGTCCCGTTGCAGCTCACCCAGCACGCGCGGCTCCAATGGGCAAGGATCATCCGGGAAGCCGCCCCATGTCTCAAGAAGGCGCTGGCGAAGTGAATCGCGATCACGCTCCCATTGCATTTTTGATTCAGGCGCGACATCACCGGCTCGCAATAAGAATGCCTGTTGTTTCACGAAGACGTTGAATCTCTGTGAAGACTCAGTTTGTGCGACGGAAACGCGGCAGGAAAACCCCACGATGAATGACAGGGCGAGAATAACCTGCAAGATCGAAGAGTAACAACCTCGTGTCGCCGCGTGAAATCCTGAACCTGACTCCGAGTACATTTGGCTGTTTCCAATTTCAAAGGCAACGGTTTGAAAATTCGTGGTTGGACTGTGTTATGTCAGCGTATCGTTCGGCAAGGCTGTCGTCGACTGATATCATCCCGCGAACGGAGCACAGGTGCAGTCGGGAATTTCGGTGGATGCGAATTGCCAAGGTCTTTCGGGAGGGCAAAGCTCCTGCTGAGCCGTGCGTTTCTGACGTTCAATGGCTCGGCAGGAGGCTTGCCCTCTCAAATTAACTACCATCCGCGACTGCAACCTCGGAGCAGTGAAAACTGAGGTTACCGTACCTCGTGTGGTGAATACTTAAGAATAAGAGGGGCTCAAGCTTGGCGGCAGCCTCCCTTTCAACTGGAAAATAGTTTGCTCTGGTTCCCCTCCACGGCAGACGTGAACACATGGATAAGAATGTATGTTGAAAAAAGAAGAAATGCGTCGCTGGCTCCGAGCTCGATTGGAGACTCAGCGGAAACTTGCAGTGGCCGCCCTGGTTGGGATGTCGGTGATGGGACTGATCGCTACTGCGATGGAGTTCACCATCTTCTTCCTGATCATTCGAATCGGATTTATCAGTTCCAGCAGTGTTCTCGCAGCTCTGGCGACTCTGGCCATCCTCGCAGTCATTCAGGTCTTTACATGGCTTGGAATTCCGAAGCAACTGCCGGACGTGGAACATGAAGCGGCGCTTGAAGACGGCACAGTGATTGTCAAAATTGCTCCGACAATGTCAGCGGTGTGGACTTATGCGTTCGGCAGTCTCGAATCGGACCGCACCTGGGTAGAGATTCTTCTTGGCGTGCTGTCGCTGCCACAACGCATGTGTGCTGCAGCGTGGTTTACCTGGCGAAGAATTTCGGAGTTGCAGAATGTTGCTGTCGAACCTTGCGCCGCCGTTATCCGCGTTCTTCATAAGGAAGCTGAACGCGTCGAATTGAAGAAGATTGTTGCCGATCTTACGTTGTCCGACATCGCTGCAACGATGCGGCAAGTTTCGATGATCGATGGAGTCGTATTTCTGACTCGCAATTCTGTAGGGCTCAGTCTTGCCAACAGACTCGTCGACGAGCTCGCCGAGTGGAAGCCAAAAAAATCGCCTGTCGCTGAAGAATCCTGAGCCGCTATCGATCGCCTCGCGTGACTCAAACCTGAAATCGCAATTCAACAATCCTGACGCTTCGCCCCGACAGGCAGAAACTGCCGATGGTTCGCCTGATGCGCAGAGATTGCCAATCAGGCGTGTCCTTTTCAAAGTCTCGAGGCAAGAACGCGCCAAAATCCGACTCGCGACTAAAGCCCGAAATGTGCTAACCTTCGACCTGAAATTCCAGCTCAACCGCCCAAGGCGCGTTGGCTTTGCCGTTCACGTTTCTTTGAGGATCACGGATGATGCTCACTTCATTCTGCCTGACGCTGCTGACCGTTGCCGCCTCTCTCGCGATCACCGACGAAGGCCCGGTGTCCCAAAACCCAGCAGACGTGCCATCAGCCGCGAATGCAATAATACCTGCTGAAACAAACGCGGCCTCTGCTGTCGGAGACAAGATTGCGGCGGAAGACACTGCCTCCACGAACGACAAAACGTCAAACATCCCGCAGGCAACGGACGCTGTTGCAGCCCCGGAAGCTCAAACATGGCTGTTTCGATATAAGTTCAACGAAGGACAGAAACTTCGCTATCAAACAACGCAGGACATGACGCTCAAAGCGACACGCGGTGAGGCTCGTCGAATTGATTTATCGGAACTCAAGCAGCGACGATTGTTTACGGTTCTCTCGATAGAAGAGAATGGCACAGCCAGGATTGCGATGCAATTCGAAAGCGTTTGGATGAGATCAAAAATTGACGATAACGAAGCTGTTGAATTCAATTCGAGTATGAAGCCAGCGGCAGTCCCGGCAGCATTTCGCCAGGTGGCCCATGAACTTAAAGGCAGTGCCCCCAGGTACTGGCTTTCCACGACAGGCATCTCGATGTATCCGGTCGCGAAAAATTCGCAGGATTCAAATCCGCCCACAAAGGTTGACCAGGCATCAGAGACCGTGATCAACCTGGTCGAGGGAGAAACGCCTGACAATAAAATTCAGCTCGTTGCAAAGTCAGACCATGCGCAGACTCAGCAGGAGCAAAAGAACCTTGCTGACCCTGGGTCTTTTCTGATGACGCTACCGGATGGCGAGATCAAAGTCGGGGACACATGGAAAGAAACGATCAACATTCCGGTGCGGCTGCAGACCGAGGTCAACATTCAGGTGCCGATCCTTAGAACATTCCGTCTTGAGTCTGTTGAAAACGGAATCGCGAAGATCACTTTTCGTTGCTCGGCTCAGTCACAGGTTAGAAATGCGACCGTCGCATCGCAGCTGATTCAGGCGACTCCCCGCGGCACAATCACGTTTGATATTGATCGCGGGCTGATGCTGCGTCGTGAAATGCGGTACGACGAATCCGTTTTCGGCGCCTTGGGAGCAGAGAGCCTTCTGACCTCCGTTGGGAAGAATATCGAAGAGTACATTGAAGCCGACGAGGCGAAGAGCATTAACTGAGCATGTCTCTTGCGCCGAAGCTCTTCAAAAATTGCCCGATGAGATGCTACAAAAGCGAGTCCGAAAACTGCGGCCCCGCAACCACTGCGATAGGCTGATGCTGCGGTTATACTCTAAACGGTTGCGATGGAGATGTTTTTCGTTTAACCGCAATACCGTTCAACGAACGGCCTGTAAAGTAGCGGAATCGGCGCAAGCCGTCCGGTGAGCCAGCATTTTGCAGGCACTCACCGGGCAGCTCGCGCTGCTCCGCTACTATTTCGTTTAACCGTCAGCCGCAGGCGTACGTTGGTGGCGGCATTCACGTACGCCTCCGGCTGATGGTTAAACAACTCAATCGTGACCACGATCAGTATAAGAATCGACTGGTGATGCAGGCCAGATCCCAACGAAAAAGGCGAAGCACTCGTTAAGAATGCTTCGCCTTTTCTAATTTTCCAAATCTCTGCTGGCGACCGACCTATCAGCAATGTTCAGCTAGTAGTGGCCGTGATCGAACGTCGCTAAAGTCGCAAGCAGCCGGAACTCAAGTTGACAGATCCGGCCTGCGACTCTTTATCCAGTTCACGAATGGCAAAAATCTAGTTGGCTTCTGCAGCCACTGGAGCTGGGACGATGTTGATGCGACGACCAGACTGGTCAAACATCACAGTCCCTTCGCACATTGCAAACAGGGTATAGTCTTTCCCCATACCGACGTTGCGGCCAGGACGCCACTTGGTTCCACACTGGCGAGCAAGAATATTGCCAGCCAAAACAGCTTCGCCGCCGAACTTCTTGATGCCCCGGCGTTGAGCGGTTGAATCGCGTCCGTTGCGGCTGGACCCCTGACCCTTCTTGTGAGCCATGACTTGTGTGCTCCGACAGTTCTAGGCTTGCCAGCAATGATTGCTGGCAGCAAATGGACTATAAATTGTTCGATGAGCTCATCCAAACCGATGAACCCACCACACGTGATTCGTTTTCAGCCGTGGAGTGTGACGAAATTGGCTGATTTATCAAGAGTTGTGTTGCCTTCCAGCGGCATTCTGGACCGTTTTCTGGAGCGAAAACACATTTTCAGGCAGCTTTTGAGCGGAAGTGGTTTCCTCAGAGGCCAAAATCGCGGGATTAAGGTGCCGCTCCTGCCTCTCGACGTGCGTTTCGGAGCACTGTGTCCATTTCGGGAATCTCTAATTTCACAGGCTTTGCACGATAGGTCCAGTTGGGATATCTCGTATCAATCTTTCTATCGCCATCAGTGTCAGCTTCGTCGATGAACCGCAGCTCTGATTCTTCCTGAAGGTATTCATCGCCGGGCCGAGCGAACTTTTGGACAATCACCTTTTCCTCAACGATTCTTTGCCCGGCTGTGCCCGAAATCCGGTAAGCGTTTGAAAATCCGGACATGGTGACTTTAAAGAAGTCTGCTTTGGGATCGACGTTTCGCCAGACGGCAACGCCATAAACAGCCTTTAACAAAGGATCTGGATCACTGGTTGGAACGGGATCACCGATTTCCGAAATCGCTTCAATACTGTTCAGAAGTTTCAGGTTGATTCCACGGCGTCCCATTTCTCTTTGAAAGACGGCGTTTTGAATGTCGACACTGATCTCATCAGTATACGCCTGCAGAACTTTGCCGTTCTTGTCTTCTGTTTCCAGAAGAAATCGGGGCATCTGCAATGGCATCAACAATTCCGGATCCAGAACGTTTGAAGGATCAAGATTCGGATCCGCCAGCTTCTTTTCGAGGTCTGCACGATCTTCGCCCGCCAGTTCCGTGTAATCTCGGCGAATGACTCGGTAAACCATATACCGAACAAGCTCCTTGCGGACGACACCTGTCTTCGGGTCCGGTAGTTCCAGGCGACGCAATCGAATGGGCTTATACTGAACTTCCGCAATCCAGAGAGACGGGTAGCCAGGACCAACAATTGGCTCGTCGATCGATCGGTCCTTCTTCGTCCCAAGCATCTCGTCAACTGACATTGCGATCGAGCTGGTTCTGGCGAACCCCTGCGTCAGAGGCGCTGTTACGACCTGACCTTCGCAGATTTGCAGTTGGCTGATTAGGGCGACTAGACCTGCAGCGGCTGTAAGTCGAAGAGAAAAAAGATTCATCGCCATGGAGGCAAACCTTGAGTGGAATTCAGTTGGTGAGCGTCACACGGATATTTTGAGAACCCCTCGGCAGCGAAACAAGCCATCAAGGTATTCCTAAGGTTTTTTCTGCCAATGACTTACACCAGCAGTCAAAACCCAACCTGCTGCGCGAACCGTCAGCGCTCGGATTTCACACAACACTTTGGTTGTTATCGGCGGGCAAGTACACCAGTTTTTGCCTGCATCCGACGTTTTGTGGCAATTGTTTGCACCCGAAGTTCGATTGCCAGACTGTTCCGCCGTTTTGGGCACCTCCATCGGACACCTACATATCGATGCGTTTTGCGCGTTCCTCAATTTGGTCTAAACTGAAAAACGCCCCCTCGCCGGCACCTGGGCAGACATCGCAGACCTTTTTCCACGCCGCCGGGCTTTCGAGGTGAGAATTCCAGAACGGCCATGTCCGACATTGAACCGGGCGAGCTCGATAAACCGTGCATTTTCGCCCTTTCGGGTCAAAAAATGTGCAGTCACCGTTGGCAAACTCTGTTAGCGAGGTTCGACCCCGAACTGTTCGAGTGTGAAAAAGGCGAATCTCGCCAATCGGCTTGTCCAGATACTCAGCAATTTCCAGCAATTCATCGTCAGTCACCCAAACGACACCCGGCGCTCCTGTGCAGCAATCTCCGCACTGAGAACACGTGAACTGCAGGCCTTCCTTGAACCAAGGCCCCTTGGATTCATCCGTTTTTTCGTCTGTTATCTCTAAGTTGTCGTCGGACACGGAGCACCTTGCAAAAAGCTGATCAAGCACCGGGAACCATTCAAATCAGGGTTACCCAGATGCAGCTCCATGCCCACTCGGCATTTGAGCTCTGTTTTCAACCAATTTTCGTGAATCTCGCCGTTATTGTAATGATCGGCCGTGCCCCAGGTTTTCTGTACTGTCTTAAATCTCAGGCTTTTTGGCGGGATCCTCAGAGTTCTGAACTGAACTCCAGGTGCATTCTGAAAGGCCACGTTCTCCTGCGGGTCCGCCATCTACAGCCGGGACCATTACGAAACGCAAACGAGCGAGTTTCTAAGAAAAGATCTCTATGTCGCTTCGGATTCGCTTCGGACTGAAACTCAGGAAACGCCTATAGCCTGGAAATTCTCCCGAGCCGATCTGCAATGGGATGGTCCGAAAGACGGTGTCGGCAAACCTTCTGAGCAAGAATCTAACGCTCCTTCGGACGCACAATCAACAGGTTGGCGTCATACGTCAAAATCCCAAGCAGGATCGAACACACCACACGATCGAGCGACACTTCGTACTTGTAGTTGGCTGAAAGCGGATTCGGGTGGAACGGATCGGCAACCAGGACAGATCGTTCAATTGAGTCGTATCCACACAAGACTGCGAAATGACCGCTCGGCAACCCCGCAACGTCATCAGGAACTCCGGTTGTGTGAATCTCGCGCCGTTCGCGATACAAGTACGTCGCGCTGAGCCCGGTGAGGACAGGAATGGATTGCTTGAGATATCGCCGAATAAGATTGCCGGTTAAATCCTCCATCCGGATCCGACCGCCAAGCTTCAGGAATTCAATATAGCTCTCGCACGCGCGTCGAAGTTTTTCCTTTGGCTTGGCTCTCATCTGGGATTCAAGTTTTTCTTCAATTAGCAAACCTTCAATCAGGTGCCCGTCGGCATTGAACCAGGTAGGATCAAAAACCTGCAGGTTGAACGTGAAAATTCGAACGTCATAGCCGCGACGAAGTGCATGACAGCCGAGCATTACGGCCAGTGTTCCACCTTCATCGAATGCCGGCACCTCTTCAACGACCTGCGGCAACGAGATATCGTCCCCGTGGTAGCTGTAAACAGCATGCAGGCAAGTTGGACCACAGGTTGTATTGTCCGGCTGTTGAAGAAACTCGAATTGCAGACGAGTATCCATGCGCTGACTCCCGAATCACCTGCGTACCTGATCTCAAAAACCAACGCTCTATTCTCTCGGTGCCAGATCTCCGTGCAGACAAGATTCAACACGAGCGGGCAGCCGTGTCGTCGGAGTTCCTTCGCGCCGTCGATTACCGCCGCTGCCACCGTCAGACGTTCGAGTAGAGACGGGAGATGCAGCGTCGCCTGACGGTGAGGTCGAAGTGATTAATGGCTCCGGTTCTGGTTCTGGCTCTGACAACAGCCTGGCGATTACGCCTGCCGCAGCGCCGCGAGGAACACCATTGGCCGTCAATGCGGGCCATTCCATTCGCAAAGGCACGGAGCGAACCCAGCTTCGCACCGCAGTTTGAGTCGTTTTGACGGCCGAACGACGTCCTGGCAAAGCTAGAAGAGCGGAAAACCTGAACAATCCGGAGGCGACGAATACCATGACATAGGCATGATGATCGCGACCAAGCGTGTTCAGAATGAACGCACCGATGAATGTCCCGGCCACCATGGCTGCCGAGTTGCCAAGGTTATACACGGTCAAGACGGCGACTCGACGCTCTGCAGGTATCTGACGAAAAAACTGGAGCAGCATCGCTAGTTCATAGCAGCCCCAGACAAGACCGCTCAGAATCTGAACACAGGCAAGAAACCAAATACTCTGTGAGATAAACCACATCGCGCTGATCGGGACGATTCCAACACTTCCGACCCAAAGAAGTCGCTCGGCTCCCCATCGATTTGCAAATCGGGCAGCCCAGGGCAGCGACAGAATTTTGCCAATGAACCCAAGCGACAAGAGTCCCATGTAGTCAACCCAGGACAGCCTCAAAACCTTCAGCATGAATGGATTAAAGTACGGTCCCGAGATATGAACGGCCGTCTGAACCGCCATCAAAAAGAGAACCAGCCGACCCGCAGCGCCGGGATGCCGCATCGTTCGAAGCACATTGAATAGTTTTTCGCGTGCCGTGATTTTTTCGAATCGAGTTTCTTCTCCGGTCGCTGGCTTCACGTTCGCTGAATGAAGCACTTCTGTCTGGCGCGCCAGCATTGCCGCTGAGATAAATCGTCCCAATGCACCCGCGCCGAAAAGAATTGCGAAGACCGCGACAGTCAAGTCGTGAGCGACAGACCAGCGTAACAACAGACCGCCGGAGACCAGGCCAATGAGTACACCAATCTGGCAAAGTCGGCTGCGTCTCGCAAAAAATCCGCTGCGTATTCTCTGTGGGACAAGTTGCTCGGCCCAGAGATTCCATGCAGGTCCCGTGGACAAGCCTGCGGCCCAATAAAGCGTGGCAGGCACAAAGACGGCCCATGCTGGCAAGTGCTTCAGGAATGCCATTCCCATCAGCATCAACATGCTGCACGCTTGAATCGTGGCGGTTGTGACAACGAAAAGACGATACGACCGGAGTCGCTGAAGCAGGAACGGCGCGAACATCTGGAGCACGCTGCCCAGCAGCACCGGAACCGTCGCCACCATTGCGGCCGTTAAGTCCCCCAGACCACGAGCCAGGACAAAGGCGGGCAGGTAAGTCTCTGCAATGCCAACCATGACGCTGAACGAAAAACCGTCCGCGTTCATCGCCTTCAGATTCCGCCGCAGCGTAATTCGACGAGGAACGGTTCGAGCCTGCATGATCATTTGTGAAACGAGCGTCCAGAAAATTGAGTCAGAAACAATCCGTTTCCAGTATCGGCTTTCGCTCTTACAGGCGGGCAAATCGTAATCGAACGGACACCGTTCGACTCGCCTGGGTTCTGGCTCACACGCTCAGGATTTCGCTGACATCATTTTACAGCGGCCGGATTGTGACGACGGAAACGGCAGTCAAACCTGCCTTCAAACGTCACCCGGCTCTTGCTCCGCATGGAAATTGGTACCCGAACTTCATCCTGCAGACAATGACTTTTCAGACAGATTTCGTCGTCCCTTGATCGTTCTCGATGCAAGGAAATTGAAGTCCGGGACTGGTTGGCCGAATCGATGCCACGACAGGCAGGAACTGCAGCGTTTCACATTCGCTCTGAGATTCCTCCATTTTGGTCAGACCCTTCTCAGACCCTTCAACGAATACTCCGGAACTAACCCGAAACAACTTCCGGCGATAACGGAACGGCGCGAGCCGTCCGGTTTTTGCGAGTATTTTGAGATCCATCACCGAAGGGCTCGGTTCCTTTCGCTTCTTCCAAAGAACGAAGACTGTTTCGGGACTGTTCCTAACTGGTCAGCGCCAGGTTCAGAAGAACGTAGTGCCTTCGGATGATCAGCCGGAACGCGTTCGTGTCCGTTTTCCGGTTTCTTCCGCATGAACTGGGGGATAGCGCACTTCCCGCTGATGAAACTATGGCGTTAGTCAGGTTTCCAGCGGCCTGCTTTCTTGGTGGCAGGTTAAGACCTGTCTCACCTATTCGCGGAGTGATCCTGAAGTTGAGTTGAAAGGGACTGGTTCCAATTCCGGGACCATGGGAAATTGCAGTTTGGACTGAAATCTCTGGCGTCGTTGAGTTCTCTGTTCTGCCCAAAAGGGTTAACACACTGTTGATGTCGCGGATTGATGATAAAATGCTGCCCCTAAAACACGCTTTCCGTAGGCAGGTGTGCTCGTCGCTTTGGCCTGCCACGAATTTGCAGAGTCTTTCCTATGCCAGTTGACAAATCCGGTTCTCGTATTCGCCAGATGTTTGGGGAAATCGCCGGCCGTTATGACTTTATGAACCACTTCCTGTCTGCAGGGACGGACGTATATTGGCGATGGAAAACGGTGCGGTTGGCTCAACCTCTGAATTCCTCGCCAATTCTCGACGTGTGTACAGGAACCGGGGACCTGGCTTTCGCGTTCCGTAAGAAGCTGAATGGTGCGGTACCGGTTTATGCGACGGACTTCACTCACGGGATGTTGGCTCTTGCCGAAAAGAAGCGAACAGACCGCGACGTCGTATTTCTGGAAGCCGACACGATGGCTCTCCCATTTCCGTCCTCCATGTTTCAGGTGGTCTCTGTCGCGTTTGGCCTTCGTAATGTCGCCAGCACAATTGGCGGATTGAAAGAGATGGCTCGTGTTTGCCAACCGGGTGGCAAGGTTGTTGTTCTGGAGTTTTCGCTTCCCGATAATCGCCTCCTGAGCCGCGCGTATCAATGGTATTTTCGAAATGTGCTTCCCCGCCTTGGACAACTTCTCGTCAGGAATCGCCAGGCTGCGTATGAATATCTTCCGCAGTCCGTGTCAGAATTTCCAAGTGGTCTTCAGCTCACAGGGCTGATGGAAGAGGCCGGTCTGATCAACACTTCGTTCCATAAATTGACCGGCGGAATCGCGACGGTGTATCTTGGCAACAAACCGGAACAATCCTGAAGAAACTTTTCTGCTGTCACGCCAAAGAAAATCTCGCTAAGCCTCGATTTCACTCGTTGACACAGGGTGCGCTACCGCTTCATTCTCCATCCAACGTTCTGATCAGTGCTGTATGACTGTTGCTGATCCCGCACATTCTTTATTGCGGTTTCACAGTTGGATTAAAGGGGAATTTCAATGAAGCTCGGACGACGATTTACTCTGGCCATGGCGGTTGTCGCACTGGTCATTTACTCCGCAACCGATGCCAAATCTGATGAGGTTGTTGTCATTCAGCCAATGCCAGATGCGATTTCGATTCCGGCAGCGGCGGAAGCAAAGCCTTCTGATTTTCCGGCGATTGAAGTTGTGTCGCTGCAGGCCTCGGGAGCCATGCAGCCTGTTCCGGCTCCAATGGTGAATATGGCAGACATGCCAATGGCCGAACTTGTGAACTCTGCAGAGTATCGACGCGTCTATAAGTCGATTCCTTTCAGCCGCGCAGAATACAATGCGAATCCAAACTACCGCCATGATTCTGCTATGGAGATTCTGACAGGCCACGCTCGCCATCAAACAATCGTCCAACACAATTTTGAGCACAAGCAGCCAATACAACGCCCAGTTGTTCCCGCTCAACCCTCCCGCATCCTGGTTCCATTTTCCGGGCTCAATCGGTTCTGGAACATCCCAACATGGTACTACCGCGGCTTGTAAGCGATTCCTGTTGGACCGACGGAGCCGTTTCAGAATGGAATTGCTCCGTATCTGATGGCGAATAGTTCGATTCGAACACCCGCAACGCTGTGGGTTAAGTTGAATCGGACCTGGATGTGATTGGCGGCATTCGATCGTCATGATTGATATGATGGTTCTGCAAAATCCTGCTGGCGGCACAATCCATCGTGCCGTCAGATCTTTTTCGAACCAGAATGTTCCCCATGAAACATCTCTCTGCCCCGTCCATCGATCCGACTTCAATATTTGAGCTGTTCCGCGGAAGCTATGGCACTGAGTTGTTGACCGCGGCGGTTGCACACTTCGACGTCTTTGGGCAACTTGCGATAAAGCCGCGCAGTCTCAACGAACTGCAGTCTGATCTGAGCCTTTCCAGGCGACCGGCTCTTGTTCTGACGACCGCGTTGCAGGCCATGGGTCTTCTGGAAAAGAACGAAGCGCAGGAATTTGTGCTGACCGCCATTGCCGCAGAGCACCTTGTTCGCGGCTGTGAGTTTGATGTGGGAAACTACCTTGGCCTTGCTGCGACCTCGCCAGGGGTGCTGGAGATGGTTGAGCGCCTTCGGACAAATCGTCCGGCGGGGCTTAGTCATGATGAAGCCGGGGCAGCTTTCATCTATCGTGACGGCATGAAGTCGGCGATGGAGCAGTCGCACCTGGCCGAGCACTTTACGCTGGCTCTTTCGGGGCGTGCGAGGAATGTTGCTCCCGTGCTGGCTGAAAGAATTCTTCTTGGTGATGCGAAATCGCTGCTGGATGTTGGCGGCGGGACGGGGATCTATTCGATCGCGTTTCTTCGAGCCAATCCAGGTTTGTATGCTACGGTGCTTGATCGGCCGGAAGTACTGAAGTCCGCAGATCGATTTGCTGAGGAATATGAAGTCACTGATCGTCTGCAGTTGCTCCCCGCCGACATGTTTGTTGATGCGTTGCCCAGGGCCGACGTGATTCTGTTGTCAAACATTCTGCACGACTGGGATGAACCGGAGTGCATCCGCCTGATTCGTCGATGTGCGGAGGCACTCAATCCAGGCGGTCGACTGATCATTCATGATGTACTGCTGAATGATGAACAAAATGGGCCACTTCCCATTGCTCTCTATTCCGCAGCTTTGTTCACATTGACAGAAGGACGTGCCTACAGTGCTGCAGAATACAATCAGTGGCTTCAGGCAGCTGGCCTTGAGCCTCAACCGCCGATTCCAACATTGATTCATTGTCATGCAATTATTGCGGGCTAAAACACCGCTTCCGATCGTGCGAGAAGGTCATGCTGGACCAGAACGATTTCAATTCAACATTGCGTACCAAACTGTGATTGCCATGTGTTGCCGATGAGCCTACTCTTTCCTCGCAGATGCAGGAACATCGCAACATACGGTTCAAAAATGAAGGTTATTCAACGTGTCAGAATTGGTGGGTGTCGCTTTGCTCTTTGCAGGGCTTGCAATTTTGCTTTGCGGTCTGGGCTGGCTCATAGCGATCGCGTTCAAGAAGAGCGGTTGGATCTGGGGGACTTTGGTACTGTGCACCAGCCCTGTGGGGCCTCTCACATACGGGCTGTCACATTTTCGAAATGCCAGGACTGCGTTGGTGCTTGTGCTGATCGGACTTTTCGTTGGAGCCGTGCCGTTTGCCTACAGTCACGGATTTGAGCTGATTTTTGGGCTGGGTGAGCGTGAACGCCTGATTGATGGCGAACGACATCTGGTACTCACCGGATGGGATCGGCCAAACTACAACATTCTGAATTCCAGATCCGACACTGTTGTTCTGGAGCTTGCAAACCCCAATGTGGACGATGCGACACTGGAACTTTTGCTGCCGTTTCAGAAACTTCGGGAGTTGACACTTAACGACTCCAGCGTTTCCGATGCGGGGCTTAAGACGCTGAAAAAACTGCCAGCGCTTCAGAGTCTGCGGCTGGCGCGAACAAAAGTCACTAAGGATGGCATTGCCGAATTCCTGTTGGATCCCCCGGAAAAGCTCAAAGAGATCGATGTCTCGGGGAATTCGATTCCGGCCTCGGCTTTACGTAAATGGAAGAATCAGGATTCGGAAAATCGACGGTACGTCAATTGACCCGAGTCCGTCGAAGATTTGAAAACTCAACAGGAACTAACATCATGCAACTGATTGAAGATGCTGCTGGCGATCCCCAAAATGCGAATTTTCTTTGTCTCGCATGTCAGTTGGCGTACCTGACAGAAGCGGAAGCAGTACCGCTTTTTCGAGACCAACTCGGTTTGTCAGCAAAACTGATCAGCGTCGATAACACACAAGTCTATGTTGCCGAAAATGACGAACACATTGTTGTCGCCTTTCGCGGAACAGAGTCACCGACAAGTATCGATGGACTTAAGGATTGGTTGCTGACCGATGCGATGAATCTTTTGATCGTGCCTGAGGGAAGACTTGGTCATGATCTGGCTGCAGCGGGCGTGGGCGCAAAGTTCCACAAAGGGTTTTCTGATGCCATCACAGAAGTGTGGGACCCGTTGCGAGATCTTGTCGAAGAAAAATTCAAAAAGCAGGATCGACCACTTTGGATCACGGGGCACAGTCTGGGAGGCGCGCTGGCGTTGTTTGCTGCCTGGCTGCTGAAACGCCGCTTTATTCCTGTGCATCAGATCTACACCTACGGCGCACCGATGATTGGAAATCGGAAAGCGTGCGATGCGATCAATCGCGAATTCAATGGAATGATTTCACGCTACGCAAACGGGAATGATCCGGTGCCGAAATTACCAGGCGTTAGTTTGATTGCAAACGAGTTTGCCCACGTGGACTCAGAGCGACTTGTGGGGGCTGACCCCATGACAACACTCAGCCAGTTTCTTGGCGGCATCGGCGCGAAGGCCGTTCAGGGAATCCTGGCAGGAGGAGTGCTCGATGACGTCTGGAAGCACGTCATTGACCGCGTGTCCGCCCATTCGCTTGTGACGTACGATTCGTTGCTGAAAAAATAAAAGGAGCTTAAGCACGGGGCGTCGCACCGCTTTTCCAGTGAACTACGGTGCTCCGGCAAATGAACGCGAATCGTGGTCCGAACTTACGAACGAATCAGCAACGCCTGGTATGCTCCGTCGGCTGGTCTTCCGGGCAGATGAAGGATCTCTTTCTCAAGATGAAACTCCTTCATGGCAGATAGAACCGCGTCGACAACGCCGCGGTTCTCTTCTGGTTCAAGACTGCATGTGGAATACAGAACGCGACCGCCTGCTTTGACTCGCTCGCAGGCTTGAAGCAACAGGCGTGTCTGCAGAATCACAAGCTCATTCATCGCACTTTCATCGCTCCGCCATCTTGCTTCGGGACGACGATTGAGAACCCCGGTGTTCGAACACGGCACATCCACAAGAATGGCATCAAACGGTCCATCAGGCAAACTGTTGCCATCTTTTCCGATCAACTGCGGAGTTATTGAATTCAGCTGCAGTCTGGCCGCGTTGTCGAGAACTCGTTTCAGCCGCCCAGTCGCCACATCGCAGGCGGTAATCATCGCCTGATCGTTGCTCAGTTCTGCAAGATGAGTCGTCTTGCCTCCTGGCGCTGCGCACATGTCGAGAATTTGTTCGCCTGGTTGCGGAGCCAGCAATGCTGATGCAGACATCGCGGCTTCGTCCTGAACACTCCATTGTCCGTCAGAATAACCTGGCAGTGATTCCAGCCGCACCGATTGATCAAGATGAATACTGCCTGCGAAATGACCGAGGCTGGCCTTGCATCCGCTGGAGGTCAATGCTTCCAGAAGATCAGTTACGTTTGCTCGGGTGGAATTCACTCGCAATGATGTGGACGGTGGGCTAACGGATTGAAAACAGATCGGCAGCAGGTCCGTCATCTCAAAACGGCTGGACCAGCGTGTTGCCAGATAAATCGGCAGGGAGAAGGCATCGGCAATGTACTGAGCTGCATTCGTGGAAGGATCGGCGAACACGGCTTCATTCAGAGTTCGCCATTGCCCATTTGTAGTCGGCAACGATCTTTGTGAAGGTCCGTCACATGGTTCATCTGACAATAATCGGCCGATGTTTCGCAGGACGCCGTTGACGAAGCCTGTCCAGCGAGATCGATTCAAGTCTCGACAAAGCTCAACTGTTGAGTCAACGGCTGCGTGGTCCGGAGTGCGAGCAAAGAGCAACTGATACGCGCCCAGCCTCAGAATTCGCCACAGATCCGGTTCCACGTTATGCCGTGGTCGCGTCATCCTCGATTCAATCATCACGTCCAGCGTTCGACTCCGACGCACGACACCAGACGCAACGTCGACTGCCAGCGCGCGATCCTGAGAGGACAGCTGGTGTCGCTGATCAAATTCAGCAAAGATATCCTGAACGAATCGTTCCGAGCGATCGTATTCCTGAAGCACCGCATAGGCCAGGTGTCGACCATTCTTATAAGGCTCGGGGACCACAAGATCCGGCTCATCGCTGCTGCGCGAGTTTTGAGATTTGTCCCATGGATTTGCCCCTTGCTGGGGTCGACGATGTCGCGGTCCTGATTGCGATCCACGACGTCCTCGATCATCAGCGCCGCCACTCCGTCCCCAACCGCCGCCGCTGCTCATGAAAGTTCTCCGGAGCACAGCTTCGCGAGGTCGATGAAGTAATTCGGGTAGGTCTTGGCTGTACAGCCGGGATCAAGAATGCGGATGCCAGGCACTCGCAGTCCAAGCAATGAAAAGCTCATCGCCATTCGGTGATCGTCGTAGGTATGGATCTCCGCAGGCTGCGGCGTACCAGGATAAATTATCAAGCCATCCTCAGTCTCTTCGGCGCGGATGCCAGTTCGTTTGAGTTCTGTGACAACAGCCGCGATGCGATCTGTTTCTTTATGTCGCATGTGGCCCACGTTTCGAATGGTTGTCGGACTATCAGCGAAGACGGCAACTGCGGACAGAGTCTGCGCGGTGTCGCTGATAGCATTCATGTCAATATCGATGCCATGCAGTGGCTTTCCAGTAATCGTGATTCGATCACTGCCCCACACGACATCACATCCCATTTTTTCCAGCGAGGTGGCGAATTCCACATCGCCCTGAAGAGCATTCTTTGACAATCCGGAGATTGTGACAGTGCCACCCGTGACTGCAGCGGCTCCGAAGAAATAGCTGGCCGCAGAGGCGTCAGGTTCAATGTCGTACGTGCCAGAATTGTAGGGACGCGCGGTGATGTGAAATTCTGACAGATCATCCGGGCAGAATATTTCCGCACCAAAGGCACGCATCATCTGCAGTGTCATCGTGACGTAGGGTTTGGAAACCAGCTCTCCATCGACACGAATGTGAACATCCTTTTGACATGCAGGAGCCGCCATCAGCAAACTGCTGAGAAACTGGCTGCTGATGTTTCCCTGGATCGAGGTCCAGCCACCCGTGAAATAGCTGAGGAGCCCATCGACTACAATCGGCGGACAGTCACTGCCTTCGTTTTCAAATCGAATGTTAGCCCCCAATGGCTGAAGTGCTCGAACAAGATCGCCGATTGGGCGTTGTCGCATTCGCGCGACACCGTCCAGTCGATACTGTCCGCTGCCGAGTGCACACAGGGACGTCAGGAACCGAATGCTGGTGCCGCTGTTCTCGAGCCAAAGATCTGCTTGCTTCGCCGGGATTTTTCCAGCCATCCCTTCGACTGTGCATCGACATGCTTCGATGTCCTGTTCGGCTGAAAATCCCAGCCGGCGCAGGCTCTCAACCATGACTCGTGTGTCCTGGCTATCGAGCATTCCAGTCAGCGTCGTTGGACCGTTCGCCAGAGCTGCAAGAATCATCGCGCGGTTCGTGATGCTCTTCGAGCCTGGCGGTCGAATCGTTCCGTTGATGGGAGATTTTACAGGTTGAATTTCAATGAACGTCATCGATTTTCCACAGCCGAAGACTGCAAGGATCAAAGTCGCGAAAGTCGATCGGGGACAGATCGACCTGCAAAAACAAAGCCCGGCTCTTCGCGAGAAAAGCCGGGCTTAAGAGACACATTCTGAATGAAAGACTAGACTTCCTTAGAGGAAATCCAGCTCATCATTCGGCGCAGTTGCTTGCCAACGGTTTCAATCATGTGACCACGTTCACGACGACGTGTTGCCTGGAATGAAGCTTGGCCGGCCTTGTTTTCCAACAGCCAGTCGCGAGCAAATTGACCACTTTGGATCTCGCCGAGAATCTTCTTCATCTCAGCCTTGGTCTGCTCGGTCACAATGCGGTTGCCACGAGTGTAGTCGCCATACTCCGCTGTATTCGACACGCTGTATCGCATGTAGTTCAGACCGCCCTGATAGAACAGGTCGACGATCAGCTTCAATTCATGCATACATTCGAAGTAGGCCATTTCTGGCTGGTAACCAGCTTCGACCAGAGTTTCAAATCCTGCCTTCACCAAAGCGCTGACACCACCGCAAAGAACAACCTGCTCGCCGAACAGATCGGTTTCGGTTTCTTCCGCGAATGTGGTTTCAATTACGCCACCACGAGTACCGCCGATACCCTTGGCATAAGCAAGAGCCAGCTGTCGAGATGTTTCGGAAGCTCCTTCGCTGAGAGCGATAAGGCTAGGTACACCACCGCCCTTTTCGTACTCACTGCGAACAAGATGACCGGGCCCTTTAGGAGCCACCAAAGCAGCGTCGACGCCAACTGGAGGCTGAACCTGATTGAAGTGAATATTGAAACCGTGTGAGCACATCAAAAGATTGCCCGGTTTCAGATTTGGCTTGATGTCGTTTCGATAAACGTCACCCTGCAATTCGTCTGGAAGCAGGATGTTGATCAGATCGCCCTTATCAGCCGCTTCAGCAGCCGACACGGGTTTGAATCCATGGCTGATTGCGAGATCGTAGTTTGCACCACCTGGGCGCTGACCGACGAGAACCGTGCAACCACTGTCGCGCAGGTTTTGAGCCTGTGCGTGTCCCTGACTTCCGTAACCGATGATGGAAATCGTCTTGCCCTTCAAAAGGCTTAGGTCCGCATCGTCGTCGTAATAAACTTTAACCGCCATCTCTTCAAATTCCTGTCTGACACAAAAGGTGGGAACAATCGCCGTTCGTAACCATCCCATGCGGGTGAAGGCGAAAAGTCGTCGCTGAGAGAAAGTCGACCTCCGCCAAACTTGCGAACGGCTGGGATCGCATGATAGTCAGCGACTTGTTCGGTTTCTTTGCGTCTCGCCGTTAATTCGGCGTGCGCGTATGCCGGAGTCGCTTTCGAGATCTCTCTCAGAACGCGAATTGGACCAGGGGCAGCATCTCAAAACAAGCGAGCAGCCCAATTCGCGACGGCAAAGTCAAAAATCCCTGTTCCTGAGGTGGAATTATTTGACCCTGGAACGCCAAAAGCCCTTTTGCTTAGTGTTTTCGCGGTCCAATCTCAAAATGGTGGACACAGATTCCCCTGGCACTGCAAGAGACGAGCAGAGCTTTGTTCTGTAGCGGTCGTTTGGTCTGGAAATCCCGCCATGGTAAAAAATATTCGTTAGGTTGTTTTTTTGCATCCTTCCGTTTGGATACAATTCGCCGCATGTACCAAACCGACAGTTTACTGACATTCTCGTTCCCAATGGGGCGACTGATGGGAGTTCCGCTTCGGCTGAGCTTCTTGATGCCTGTCATTGCCGTCGCGTTGATGTGGCGAACGCAGAGCGTGATGTTTGGGGCAATCGCGGGCGCGATAATTCTTTTGAGTCTTCTCGGTCACGAGGTCGCTCACCTTCTTGTCGCCCGCCGTGCAACATGTTTGCCGTCCACGATCGTCTTGTGGCCACTCGGCGGAATGTATAATCGCCAGGGGCGATTGATGTTTCGCGAAGCGATGATTATGTCGCTTGCTGGTCCTGTCGTGAATTTCGGGATCGCATTTGGATGTGGCTGGGAGTTGCATCGCCTGGGAATGCTCAGCAGCCTGCTCAATCCATTCGGATTTTTTGAGTTCGATGTTAATGACAACCTGGCTCATAGCTGTCTCCGAATCGGGTTTGTGGTGAACTATTGCCTTGGACTCTTCAACCTGATTCCAGTGCGACCCCTGGACGCCGGTCAGGCCCTTAGTGCATTTTTGAATTTGCGATTTGCGGAAAATGAAACCCGCGACCTGATGATGCGAATCGGACTCGTTGTGTCTCTGTTCGGTGTTCTTGCGGGATTTGTTTTCGATGTCAGCAGCCTTGTTGCACTGAGCACTTTCCTTCTGGTAATGCATCTGCATGACGCCAGCCACTGGAATGCTGTTCCTCCGCAGAGTGACGACACTTTTATGGGCTATGATTTTTCAGAAGGCTATACAAGTCTCGATCGCGAAGACGATTTGCTGAAGGACGAAGACAGTGACGATCCTGGTTCCGGTATCCTCGAACGCTGGAAGGCACGCCGTGAAGAAGAGCGTGTGATTCGGGAATCGGAAGACCGAGAACTGGAAGAAGTGCAACTCGACAGAATTCTGGAGAAGCTTCACATTCACGGCCGCGAAGCGTTAACGGCACGAGAAGTCAACATCCTGAATCGCGTCAGCGCTCGCCTTCGTCAGCGTCACGTTCAGGAATAGTGAGTTCTTGATCCGCTGCTGACTACGGTGCGATTTGTTCGACGACTCCGCTCAAGAGCTATTTTCGTCGGACCCGAAGATCTGCAACTGTCCGCCGTCGTAAAAGTCTCATGCGGTAGCTCGAAGCAAAAAGCCGGCAATGACGCATGTCAACAGGGTCACTGCAAGGCCTTTGTGAAAGACAAAGATCATTACCGCGGCCAGAAGTGAGATCAGGCATGCTTCAGGGGAAACGGAGGACCACACTGGAAGTGAAACTTCACCCCAGCCAATTGTCACGCTGTGGTGTTCTGCGAAAAGCGTTGCGATTGCAAAGTTGACACCCAAAGTTGCGATGACCCCAACAACCGATGCCGTGATCGCTGTCATTGCAGACGTCAGCCACTTCTTGTGCAGCAACTTTTCGACATAGGGTGCACCAAGGAAGATCCAGTAAAAGCACGGAACAAAAGTGACCCAGGTCGTCAGGATGGCCCCGAGTGTCCCGGCCAGCAATGGAGGAAGATCGACAGCATGTCGCCAGGCGGCAAGAAATCCGACAAACTGGACTACCATAATCAAGGGACCTGGCGTTGTTTCAGCAAGCCCGAGTCCGTCGACCATTTCGCCTTTCTCAAGCCAGTGGTAGTTTTCGACCGCCTGCTGATTGACGTAACTCAGAACGGAATATGCTCCCCCAAAGGTCACGACAGCAGCTTTACTGAAGAAGACCGACGATTGAACAAAGACGCTTTCGCGCCCGGCGACTCGGGATATCAGAAGAATTGGCAAAAACCAGAGCGTAATGCAGACAACGCTGACGACCAGTGATCGCCAGAGCTCTGATGCCATGCTCTTCTTGATCAACGGTGATAGCTCAGGTTCTGGCGGCTCATTCGTTTTCTTTGTGAGCTGAAACAGAGATGGAATGAATACGTGTCCCGCCGTGCCGATCATCGCCGCGATGGCGATCACAACTGGGAATGAAGCAAGCTTCAGCCAAAGCAGGAAAAACGCAACGACCGAAATGGCAACCAGGGCAGGATTCTTGAGAACCCGGCGGCCGACTCTGACAACCGCCTCCGCCACCACGGCAAGCACGGCACATTTCAGACCGAAAAACAGGGACTGAAATGTGAAGGATTCCTGAAAGGAAACGTAGACAAGACTGAGGACAAGGATGGAAACGAATCCCGGCAATATGAAAAGCAAACCGGCCATCAAGCCGCCTCGCACGCCATGCATCAACCATCCAATATATGTAGCCAGCTGCTGCGCCTCCGGGCCGGGAAGAAGCATGCAAAAGTTCAATGCGTGAAGAAATCGTCGCTCGTCGAGCCATTTCTTTTCGTCAACAATAATGCGATGCATGACCGCAATTTGTGCAGCAGGTCCCCCAAAGCTAAGCAGAGCAACCCGAAGCCAAACATGAAAAGATTCGGCCCAGGAGATCTGCGATAAGCCTTCATGCGCAGGCATTTCTGACGGACGAGCTTCAGCCATATTCATTCTGATTCGCGGGGATCGTTAACGACTTCATCCGGGAGCAGGTGCCCCATCTTGGACCGTTTTGCTGCCATGTAATTCGTCCGACATTTGTGAGGAGGCGCAACGATTGCCACTTGTTCCACCACTGTAAGATCCACGCCCGAATAGACGAATGCGTCTGTCTTCTTGGGATTGTTAGTCAGCAGTCGCACGCGACTCAGTCCAAGATCCTTCAGGATCTGCAACCCCACCATATAGTCCCGCATGTCGGCCTTGAAGCCCAGACGATGATTGGCCTCCACGGTATCAAGCCCTTCGTCCTGAAGCTGGTATGCCTTCAGTTTTGCCAGCAAGCCAATCCCGCGACCTTCCTGCGGAAGATACACAACAGCTCCCGTTCCTTCGTCATGAATCATCTTCATGGCCATGCGGAGCTGATCGCCACAATCGCAGCGAAGCGAATCCAGAACATCGCCGGTGAAGCATGAGGAATGCATGCGAACCAGCGGTGCATCCGATTTGCTCAGATCACCCCAAACCAACGCAAGCGGTTCTTGATTTTCATGAGTCACCTGATATCCGACAACCGTAGGTGTTCCAAGTTCCGCTGTTGGCATCGGCACTGAAACAATCCTGGTCACCAGCTGTTCGCGAGTTCGGCGATATCGAATCAGTTCCTCGATAGAAATCATCGGAATGTTGTACTGCTTTGAAATGCTCTGCAGCTCCGAATAGTCGGCCATGCCGTGACTTGTCTGACTGCAGATTTCAATCAGCGCGCCAGCCGGTCGCTTACCGGCCAGTCGCATCAGGTCTGTCGTTGCTTCCGTATGCCCAGCGCGCCGCAACACACCACCATCCATTGCCATCAGGGGATTGACGTGACCGGGTTGCAGGAAATCGTCAGCCACAGCAACGGGGTCAGCCAGGGCGCGAATGGTTCTCGCGCGATTGATCGCACTGACACCGGTACCAGCGGAAGTATGATCCACAGCACGAAGAAACGCGGTCTTGTTCGGTGCCGTGTTGCTGGATTCGTCAACGACGGGCCGCAGTTTCAGTCGAGCCGCGTCGTCGGCAATGACTGGAACGCAAAGCGTTCCTCGACCGACACGAAGCATAAAGTCCACTTGCTCGGGCGTGATCGATTCCGCCGGGCAGACGAAGTCGCCTTCGTTTTCACGATCTTCATCGTCAACAACAATGATCATTCCGCCGGATTTCAGCGTTTCAATCGCCTGCTGGATGGACTGCAAAGGCACGGTGATATTTTCTATTTCGTGGAAGTTGGCTGACTTGAAGCGGATGAAATCTCATCCACACGGCATTCTAGACACTTTATTCGCAGTCGAGTAGTCGTTTCAAATTTCGTGTCGGACCTGGGTGCCGTCGCGAATTTCGGTAGGTTCTCCTTGCCGAGGAGCATTTCGCGGGGTGCCGCGACCTGTGTGCACGTCCATAAAAGAACCGGGCCAATATTCTGCAGCCACATTCGCACGGGGTTCGCCTGGCGGCGAAAGTCCTTTCCTGTAGAAACGCACATACTTTGACAATCATCCGCGACGACGGCCGTCGGACCAGGATAGAAATGTCACAGGGATCGTCCAGTTAGAAGTGTCACATTGGAGATCCGTATTGCGGGGCTGTTTCGCTGCGGGCTTGTGTGGAGTTTTTCCGGCAGCCGCCAGGTGCGCCGTCTGTGATGTCGTGATGGATGCAGTCCCGACGGGGCGGAGCGAACTCCCGCAATTTCGCAGGCCCAGGAACTCACGCTCCTCAGGCTGGCTGACCACTTTTGCCCGTCACTTAACAGAGGACAATTTACCCGGTTGGGGATGTCGGATGATCGTGCGGCCGATCTGCTGACTGGCGATGGATTGAACCTGCAAGAACTTCGCCTTTTCATTCCATGTGCACGGACCCCTCATTCAAGTTTCAAGCCATCCGGTTCAGCTTCGAGAAGATTTTCAAAGCATGAAGTCAAGTTCCATGAGTTTCGTCAGGGCAGAGTCGAACGATGGGAGTTGTCAACAAGTCGCTTCTTCAAGTCCGCCAGAAATCTCGCCCCAGAGTATTCCGTATCTGACGAGAGGGTCAAGCCTGTCAGGCAGAGCCGAGCATTGACGGTGACTGCCATCACACCGATCCGTGCTCCAATGCCGTTCTGGCTGGCAGCGAAGTAAAGTTCTTCCATTTGTAGTCCGGCGTAAGTCGGCTGCAATTCTGCAACGCCCAAATTCGACAGCGTCAACTCTGAAGTTCGTTTGTTCGGTTCAGATTTGGTGACAAGAGTCAGGAATGGTTTCGCAAGTAAGCAAAAACCAAGTGGCGGAACTCCAAATTTCTTTGACCTCAGGGAAAGAGCGTGGCGGAACTCTTTTGCCAGTTCCCAAAGTCCCTCTCGAGCACCGACGTGTGTCTCGTACATTCCCAGAATGAATAGACGCCGACACTTTGTGTTACTGAAGAGTTCTCTAGCTGGGCTCTGAGATCCAGACTTGTTTGAATAGAAATCGAATCTGACGAAAGGGCCACCAGAGCCGCAGCCTGAAGGCTGGCTGCGGCAACTGCCGCGTTCACTGTTGTCCCCTGATGGCGGCAGGTTTGAACCAGGCTTTTGGTCTCGCTCGCCGAAAGTTACAAGTACGAACTGACGGTTAAGCCGGGGGTTGTCCGATCGATTGGCTTTTTGACGGACATCTGGGTCGGGTTTCGTCGAAACACGCCCAGCATATTGCCCGCGACCCGCTGCAACGCAGACCACAATCTTCGACGCATCGACACTTTAGAGCAAAGCGCATCACTAAGTCGGAAGACTGGAGGCGGTTCGTTGTTAATGCCATTGAACGCCGCTCATAATGGCCCAGAATTCGATCAACGAGTATCAAAAGTCCGCGGCCGTCGCAGATGGAATGATGAATTCGGAAGATGATTTCATGCTGGAGATCGCCAGCATGAATGATCGCTTCGCACAGTGGGCCACACCGATCGCCTGTGCAATCGATGGGTCGATTGAGGCGATCCTGAAGTGTTTCATGCCATTGATTGTCGCTGTCTCGCACGACAATGCTTATCAACGGAGACACGTCCGGGGCATGCTCAAACCGTGGCCAAAATGAGCTCGGGGAAACGATGATTGAAGAAAGGAATTCATCTGATGCAAGAGTCGCAGCAATTGAACGACTCATTTGGTCCGCGTTCATTTGGCCAGAAAATCGAAATGCGGCTGCAATGGTGAATGCACCAAATCGGGCGTTGGCCCAGGCGAAGAACGTTTCGATGCAGCCGAGTGGCCTCGCCGGCGAAGATTGAATCGTGTCGTCGTCTTAAACGGGTCAGTGGCCAACTGCGGTTTCGTTTTCGCGTGGCGGCGTAAATTTCTCAATAACAACGCTGGTGTCTGGTGGGCCCCAGTGTCACATTTTCAAATCATATCACCCCGTGTTTGCTATGTCGTCGCCGTTCAGGCCGAGATAGAACAACCGTCAAATTTCGTCGCTGATCCGCCTGATGTTTTCCATTCGGAATGTGCTGTATCTGACGTCGCTGAAGTGCGACTCGGAACGAAGCATTTGCATTGCCCCGCATTTCAACCTCGGCACCTGTCTTCGCATTTATTCAGGATCAACGGCCGATGATGCATGACCGAACAGGCAAAGGCCGACCCGAGCCGTTCAACGCCAAATGCAATCTAAACGGGTTTGTAATTTAAACTGGATGTTCCCGTAGTTGCCCCGCTCGATTGTGATCGATCACGTCACGTGCCACATCGTATCGTCGTCCCCTTGCGATTCGCTGCGGAGCAGTCACGTCATGAGAGCCTCGGGCCTCATTCCGACGTGCGTCTTGACAAGGCGACAGGGGGGGATAGGATAGAAGTGTCCCTGCATGTCATTCAAGTAAGTACTGAGTGCTCCGATACGTAATTGCTGTTTTGCCATTTTTTAGTTTTTGAAAAAAAGCGTGTGCAACGAACAACCTCTGCCAACTCTTGTCGATCTTCATTTCCGCTTTTTTTTTTTGGTGCAACTCTCGTGGCCTCAGAGTTTCCAGTTGAGATAACAGTACCTGGATGCAACACCACCTACCTCTCCTGCAAATACCAAACGACGTCAGATTGTGGAGCAGTGGACTGTTTAGGGGTATTCTGCGAATGCAAGTTGCCAATGCTTGGGAACAACTGTATTTGCACGGACGAGCAGAATCCATAGTTGACCTGGCGGGAGATGGAAGTTCGTGCTGAGGTTCGAGTATGCGTTCCGTGGAACGTCTCTCCTGAGGTTGGCCCCCTGAGTTCACGCTCCCAGTCTCGCGATATCATTGAGACCCATTGCCGTGTGAGGTTGCCATGGAATTTCTGATTGTTTTGTGGATGTTTGTTTGCTGCCAGGCCACGGACAGGCAGGTCAATAATGAGAGCCAGGAATTGTTGAAAAAGTTTCGCGAGGAAGCGCCTCGGGCTTGGAGTGAGTATCGAGATTTCTTGCTTCAAACCAAGGGGACTGGGCGACGCACGGAGCGAAGCGGCTCAAATGTGCGGAAGCTAACGGATGTCTCATTTTGGATGTTCGGCGACTCGCAGAAGTATATCATGGTCAATCCGACTTCGAAGGCGGAGGCAGCCCAATGTCGGGGCTCGGCGGCAGGCTATTGGTTCTCACTGCGGCGCCAATCGGAGAGTGAGGAGTTCGTGATCTCCAGGCTGGACCACTACAATGCTCAGGGGGAGACCAATTGGCAAAATGAGCAGCGGTTGTATGAAGCGGGGATGATATTTACTCTTGCGCCCTGCGTAGTTCAGGGGCAATTTCTTCCCGATCTGATTGCCTCGCCTGGATTCATGCTCAGAGAGCTGTCGGCAACTGATGGCGGAAGCGGCCATGTGGAATTATCCTTTGATCTCTCGCCAGACGATCCGAATATCACTCCAATTACGAATGGCAAGTTGGTTCTCTCAATGAACGATCACTGGTCCGTCATTCGATATGATCTCCCCGTTCGGTGGGGAAGTATTTCAGGGGCCGTAGATTACGGCGACGGCTTAGCAGCAGACCAAAAATTTCAGCTGCCCACTCGCGTTTCCTACGAATACTGGGACGGACAGGCTGGTCAAAGTAACCTTGGCACAAATGTTGAATTTGAGTTTCGAGACTTTGCAGCGTATATCGGTGACGATGCTGACTTTACTCTGAAAGCCTTTGGGGTCACTGAAGTTGAACCCCCGGGAGTTGCCGAAGTCAATGCTCCCGTGAAGCAAACGAATCTTTGGATTTGGTTCGTATGTCTTTCATTCGTATTTGCTGTGCTCGCTGTCGTTCTGCACAGGAGGAACCGAAATGTCCACTAGTCCAATTGCAACGACCGAGCACAAGTTGACATCGAGCGGGTTGCGACGGCGGCATTCCCAGAGCATCCTGCGACTGTTGACGTGCTTCGGTGCTTGCATCGTCGCTATTAATATTGTTGCAGCAGCATATGGATATCTTCGGTATGACTCAGTCGCTGCAGCTTACCACATGGTCCGTGGTGAACGGGTCTTGATTGACGAGTCGGTCAAGGAACTTGGAACGTTCAGGGCATCTGACGGGGCTGAGACAGCGTTCCGCATTACAAATCTCTCACCTGTCCCGATTGAAGTACCGGGTGGAACCATCAGTTGTGGGTGTGCAGTGTTAAAAGGACTGCCGCTGCGTATCGCGCCCGGGGATTCTGGCGTCGTTCAAGTGTGCGTCGCACCCGCGACATATGTCAAGGCAGAGTCAAGAGAAGACTTCGTGCTGGATTTAGAAATTGTACTTTTCGGAACGCACTCTATTCGGATGCCGCAGCTCAAAGTACTTGGAACCATTCGCTACGATTGACTTTGATCGCAATGTTTGACTCTCGCTTTCAAGATGTCCGGCGGCACGTCAACCTCGGGTTTACGATTGTCGAATTGCTTGCCGTTTGCGCGGTGATTACGCTCTTGATGGCAGTTCTGTTGCCCGCTATTCAGCAAGCAAGAGAATCCGCAAGACGCATTCTTTGCAGCAACAATTTACGACAGCTTTCATTGGCCTTGCACCACTACGAAGCGACATGCGAAGTATTGCCTCCTGGATCCCAAGTTGCCGATTTTCGCGTTGCTCCATACTATTCGAAATCGTTTGGATGGACAGTAGCAGTACTTCCACATGTCGAGCATAGTGCGTTGTTCATGCAGTTTGATTTCTTGCGTGATTGCCAAATTCACAATCGGCCTCAAACTCGACAGAGGATAAGCACATTTATTTGCACCTCGGACCCAGTTGGCGGTGGCCCGGTTGCATGGACACCCCCGCACGGCGAACATTCAATTTGGGGTAAATACTACGAAGGCGGATGGGGAGTTTCCAATTATTTCGGCGTCTCTGGGATTAGCGGGGGCTTGAGAGCTCATGAACCCAATGCCTGCAGTGACTATGACCGGACAATTGTAAATGGCGTTATGAACGCAGGCCTGTTTTTCGGCAACAGTAGTGTTCGACTGACAGATGTAACTGACGGTCTTAGCAATACGTTTATGCTGACGGAACGCGGCGGCGTCGGCAGTTGGGGGAAATGGGGCGGCGCGGGTGCGTTATTTGAGTGTCCATTTGGGCTTTATGATGTCACAATGCCGGGGGTTATGAGTCAGGTAAGAGGTGGCCTGCGTCGGCCCGTCCATGCGGATTCTGATCGTCAACATTTGTGGAGCTACCACCCTGGTGGCTGTAATTACAGTCTGGCGGACGGATCGGTTCGATTTGTTTCATACTCAATGCAACACTCACTGCAATCTGCACTCTCAACACGTGCGCATGCAGAAGTTGGCAGTGATTGGTGAATTTGATCGAAGTGGCATAGGAACGCTAAAGGGGACATTGTCAATGCTGTTCGGCACTGCTGTTGCTGAACGGTGCATGAGAGAGAGCGAGGCCTTTGGTTTCGACTGTGATAGTCCTGAGCAGGGTGAAGTCCATGCGTGAGTGACGTTGTGGCGGCGGAGGGGAGTGTGATCCGCGCAGCGTTAAGCGGGGCTGGCGACGCGACTGGAGTGCCCCGTGAAATCAGATGAGCGGTTTTCGAGGCTCAGACGGCTTGTGGAGCTTGGCCAGATGAGCCAGCAGTTCTTCCTGGTCGGCCATGCCGCAGAAGTACCAGCAGATCATTTCGTGAGTTCGCAGCGTCGGCTTGCGACCTGTCCACAGGCTGATCAGCATGCACGCGATGATCGCGCAGTAGACCTGCCCCGACTTTGGAAATGAAAGGGGGGATGCCGTTCTGAGAATGACTCAGCAGATGACGGCAGCCCAGCAGATGCTTGAAAAAACGGAAGAAGATCTCAATTGTCCAGCGATAGTGGTATAGCAACGCGATGATTTCCGCAGGAACATCCAGCAGATTCGTCGCGATGCGGAGGAAGCCATCGCAGTTTTGTCCCGTCGATCCAGTGCCCGGCCGACCTTTCGATTTGTGTGGCTTCGCTTCGATAACAACAAGACGCACCGGATGATTCGGCTTCTCTTTCGAAGAGCCACTCCCCAGTGAGACAATCTCATCCGACAGGACACGAGCCGCCCGATCAACATCCGTCAGAGGCTTCTCTTCGAGGACGCTGAAGACGCTGTTGTCCCGAATGCGACACACATAGCTGCTGCCCGCATCGACAATGCGATTGAACAGTTCAAACTTGGCATACCCGCGATCCATCGCATACGTCCGATTGGATTCGATCATGCGATCCATGACGGCGCGTTCATCGTGCTCACCACCTGCTGTAGAAGTCACTTTGATCTTTGTGGGAACGAAGCGATTGACTTCAAAGTGCGTATGCAGACTCCACTTCATCTTCTTTCCACTACCCGCCTGAGCATTTCGGAAAGACGCCATCGCAATGCGTGGCAGCGCTTCAACAATGCTGCCATCCACCAGAGTCAACGTGTGCTGAAGATCCTTCAGTCGCACATCCGAACCAATGGCTTCCAGCTTGTCGCCCAGCGACTCGATGATGGGCTTGAGTCGCTCAGAATCAAACACTGCGACAGATTCCGACAACGATCCAAGTGAGGCGCGTGCACAGCCAAGCTTCTTCTGCACCTTCTTCAGCTCACTGGCCTGCTGCAGGCCCCGCAGCGACGTCACGACCGGATTGAACATGTAGAGCAGCATCAGCATGCAGTACTGATCCATATGCAGTAAGCGATTTCCCGCCCGATCGCGTTCACAACCGACGTCATGCAACTGCTGCAACAACTCGCCGAGCTGATCAAAATACTTCAGCCCGACGATGTCCTTCTCTTTGATCTTCTTGTCCGTTTTCTCCACCAAGCCTGAAGCTTGGCAGAAGCTCTCCAAAAGCGCAAGTTAAGATTGTGTTAAGATTGAGATCAGCGGAATGGCAAGCAACAACAGTGCCGAACAGCATTGAGAATGTCCCCTTATTGTTCCCCCCCCCTTATTGTTCCCCTCTGGAACCGTTTGACCTGCCTCGCATGACACCAAACTGCGAAAAACGCGCCGCCTCAACCGCCACACCGCAGTCACTCTTGATGATGAACAATCCCTTTGTGATTCAGCAGGCAGAGATGCTTGCCAATCGAGTCCGCGAAAAAGCAGGCACCGATTTAGCCGCACAGGCGACATTGGCCTGGCGTTTGGTATTCGCACGCAAACCGTCGGAGAGCGATGTTCAGGCGGGGGGTGAGTTCTTGACAGTGCCCGATGCAACGGCTGAAACATCGGCTGCCGCGTTGAATCATTTCTGCCATGCGTTACTCAGTTCGAATGGTTTTCTTTATGTGGATTAGTCTCAACCAACGGATCCGCTGATGAGATGACGTTGAGAACCGGTTTCCAAAGACGGACATCGTAGTCGCCAGTCGATTTTTCTCTCATATAGGCAACCTCACGGCAGCCGCAGCC
>JBGSVD010000124.1:0-48255 GCA_041753135.1 Planctomycetaceae bacterium | reverse complement strand
GCGCCGCAACCGCATCAATCCTCGCGTGATCAAGCGTAAGATGTCACGCTGGAACAAGTGCCGCCCCAAACACCGAAAGCTACCACCGTTGACCAAAGTCTTTGAAGATACTGTAGTTATGATTCATTGAACGGTATTGCGTTTAACGGCAAGCCGCAGGCGTCGTTGCCCTATTTCGCCTACGCCTGCGGCTCGCCGTTAAACGAAAACGCCCAATACAGTAGTAAATCAACAGCCCGCTTGAGCACACGACGGCAATGGACCTTCCACATCGGAGTCCAAATCGACCTGGCGTGCCTCTTGCGTTCGCAAGGATGTTCGCGCACCCAAAACAGACTTTCGCGCCAGAAAGATCGCGCCGCTTTTACCTGGTGTCTTTCTTCGATACTCGGGATTCCGCGATCTCGTCGTGAATAGGGCACGGAGTTCCAGCAGCAACATCATTGAGGTCTGGTTGCCTCGCTCGCTTCAATAAACCGCGAAAGCAACACTAGTGAAAACCAAACAGTGTCAACACCAAAGTGGCCCCGGCCATTCAATGCCGAGTTCAGGAAAAACAAAGCTCTCCCATCCTGATTCTTCGAGTCCCGGAATACCTCATACGGGATTAACAAAAAATTAACCTGAACTGCGAATCCTTAGCACATGATCACCGATTCCTCGTGCTGTGATCGGCATCGAGTTGCGGCCAGTTCATCGGTCGCACCAGATTTCTCGGAGGCAATGCAATGCGATGGTTCTATCGATTGATGAGTGAAGAATTCGGTCCTGTCACCGGAGACCAAATCCACGAACTTCTTCAGTCAGGGATCCTGGCTCTGGACGACGAGATTCGGCCTGAAGAATCTGCATCCTGGATTCGAGTTGTTGATGCTTCGGAGTTTGAAGCGTTTCAAGAAACCTTGAGTGTCGCGCAGTCCCTTGATGACCTCGCCTTCGAATTCGAAGACGCTCAAGTAAATGATCGCCTGCAGATGGCAGAACCTGAGGCAACTGGGCCGGTAACTTCCGAGTCGCAGAATGACATCGTGAAATTTGATTCACCATCGCCGCCAGCCTCTGCTCCTGTGGAGAGAAAAAGCGCGGCTGTAATGCAAAGTGCTGCTGACACTGATTCGCCTGATCTGATGCCGGCTGGCCAGGTCGATGCTTCAGAGAAGCCTGCGTCTGAAGTCCCACAGAAGAACAAGCCGGTAAGACGGAAGAAAACCAAAGCCTCCGGCGATCCGTTGCTGGACGAAATCTTTCGTGAGATCTCCGATGTTGGAAAGCGCGGCGATTCAGCCAAGTCAGAATCTGCAGCCAGTTCTGCAAGGATAAGACCGACCACTGGAGACACTGCTTCAGTCTCGCAAAGTCGACCTTCTGCCGAATATTCGACAAGTTTAACGGGGCAGCCATCGACAGCACCGTCCGTCAATGCATCATTGTATTCAACAGGAAACCAGGCCCTCAGTACCGAAAGGCGATCTGCACCATCGATCAATTCGGTCGCAGCCGCTGCGGCCGCAGCGATCCCGCGACCTGTACCCAGAAAAACGTCTTCTTCGTTTCAAATGCCAGAAGGTAAAACCCTGGGAATTGCCGGCAGTTTGCTTGCCGGTGTCGCCTTTATTGGCGCCGTGCTGATGGGGTGGGTTCCGCTGTCACTGGCGGGCTCAGGCGGAGAGTTACCTGGAACCGAAGGGGCTGTCGTGGCCTGCTACCTGGAATTCCAGTCTCTGGGAGCTGGAGTACCAGTCGCCCAGGAATGGGCGTCGTTCAAGAATTCTGTGGAAACAAGACTGAGCCCACTGCTCACGTCTGCGGAAGCGTCTTCGGACAAAGCCGCTCAGGCGGGCCGCAAGCTGATCGAAATGGCATCCTGCAATCCTCTTAAAGACGCGAAAAAGCTGCAGCAGATGAGCGCCGAATTAAAGCCGCTTGTGGATCAGATTCTTGGTGAAGGCTAGTGCCGTATCATTTGTAAATTGAGGGATGTTCAGCGGGCGAGACGCCCGCGGTCCGGGAGCGGAGGCGTCTCGCCCGCCTTTCTGCAACTCCTCAAACTACGGTTGACTGTGCAGTAGTCCTGAAGCGAGAGAACTTCCGCTCGCCACCAGTTTACCCCCGGTGTTGGCGCTTGCTTGTGTACGAGCGCAATGTCCGTGCCAGATCAGGATGCAAACTCCTGAATGAGCCGGGCTTTAAAAAAATAGACCGACGCATTCGTATTGCCGCTGGATAGTGCTCCGTCAAGGCGAAGAATTCGGTTTGGAAGTCGTGGATCTTGCAATACTTTAAACGGTCGCGATGGAGATGCTTTTCGTTTAATCGTTAGCCGGAGGCGTACGTTGTTTGCAGCATTCACGTACGCCTCCGGCTAACGGTTAAACAACTCAGTCGTGACCGCGATTCGTATAAAGATCCCGTGGTGCAGGACCTTTAGCGAGGTCTACCGAAATTCAAATCTTGACAAGGCACTGGTTGCTGATGGCTTGCCGGCTCAACAGAGTCACAGGCTGGCTCGAACAGCGTGACTTCAGTCGTCTTGTGCCCCGACCAGATCTTGCACCGCGTGGCCGAGCCTGCATCCATACCGGCGAGCGGAGTTCGGGTTGTGCTTGTGCAGATGTAGGCATCACCCCGTTTGGCGAACCACGTTATGGTTTGGCCTGTTATCAGCTGCCGCTAAGGACTGAGCGATAAACCAGAGTTGGATGCTTCAGGAAAAGATGATCGCCGTTTGTCACACCCTGCGTCTTGAGAAACCGGCCAGGCATCATCGTGGAAGTCCGACAGTTATTTCGACGCCTGCCGCTAAGCTCATGCGGGCTGCACAAGAGCTCGAACCCGAAATAAAAGAAGCCCGACCTACTGCAGGTCGGGCTTCAGGTTTCCATTATCGGTGGATTCAGTCTCTTTCAACACCGTGCTGACAGGCATTGGCTAACGCGAAGATTCATCACTAACGATGCACCAACACAAGCATAAGCTTTCTGCACAATTTGAAATTCTAACTCGGCCAGTCAGGACAAAATCCGAGTTGCGTAACCTGATTTCAATCAGTTCAATGTCGTTGTTTTCAGGAACGGATAGCGATCAGTGTTTTGAACTCCGTCCGTTGACAATCCCTCGGCATACCATGATGGATTGTTCTGAAAACGCTGACGGTTCTTTTCGTTCAGGAAAAAGAAGAGTCGCCCTTTGTAGAAGGCTCCCAGTTCGATGGCCCCGGTTTCGGCCCGCCGAGCCAATTGGAGTTCGACCGGATCAAAGCCATGCAGTCGAGGAATAAACTGTTCCGGACTCGCGTAGAATAGTTCTCGCTCTTCACTGGATTGAAAGAAGTAGTCAACCCCCATGTAGGCTCCGACGAATTCTTCTTTACCTTTCAGCCACTTCTTTTCTTTCAGCATCGCAACGGGCGAATAACCGCCAAGCCCAACAACATGACCTTCACGAATGACAAGCAGACACGGGCGAAGATTCTCATCGGCCGGCACAGCTGTTGTCGGCTGCGGACTAGTCGCCGCCAGTTGCCCAACATTTGCCAGTCGAGCCGTGTAATCCGTCAGCGTTGTGCCACCAACATAGCGACGCAGTTCCTTACCGTCTTCACCCAGGAAAACTTCCGTCGGAAGAGAGGCGATTCCATACTGAGAAATCAACCCCGGGTCTCGGTCGGCATCAATTCGCACGGCAATCACGGACGTTCCCAAATGGTGAAGTACGGAGTCGTGATTCATCACCGAAGACTCCATCGTACGACACGCACCGCACCAGTCCGCTTCGAAATGCAGCAAAAGCGGCAGCTTCTTTTCCTGCGCGAGTGCTTTTGCTTCATCGAAGGAATGCAGCCACTGGCGTTCCGCAGAAACATTTGCACCGGCCAGAGGGTTGCCCATCCCTGAAACGGGCATTCCAGTCACATCCATATCAAGCACGGCAGAAGAGACGGTGACAGCAAAAACCATCAACGCACTAACGGATATCATCCGCAGCATCCTTTCACAATGACAGAAGCTCGCGGCACTTCCATCCTGAAAGGCTCCGCGAATTTTGAAGGGCAATCCACCCTTGGAAAATACTCGGGCGTCATGCCCAAATATCTAAGACCCGCCAGGAAGATGCTCGCATCATCCTGAGCAAAAGTCTGAACTAACTCATCAAAAATCAGGCTGGCAAAGTGCCGTTTGTTTTCAAATAAGCAATGACTTCCCGGGCCAATTCTTCAACACCTTTGCTGTCCGAATCAAGCACAATTTCCGGCTTTTCTGGCGCTTCGTAAGGTGCGCTGATGCCGGTAAAATCGCTGATCTCTCCAGCGCGAGCTTTCTTGTAAAGTCCCTTTGGGTCGCGAGATTCGCAGGTTTCAACGCTCGCCTGAACATGGATCTCAATAAATTCACCGGCAGGAACTAATGTACGCACAAGCGCTCGATCCGCCCTGTACGGTGAAATGAATGCCGTGGAAATGATGGTGGCCGAATCTGCAAACAATCGTGCAACTTCACCAATCCGGCGAATGTTTTCGGTGCGATCTTCGGGAGAAAAACCAAGATTCCTGTTCAGCCCCATTCGGATGTTGTCGCCATCCAGAACAAAAGTATGAACTCCCTGTTCGTGAAGCAGTTGATCCACTGCATTGGCGATGGTGCTCTTGCCGCAGCCGCTCAGACCGGTGAACCACAGCACCGCACCGCGGTGGCCGTTCAACTTCTGTCGATCTTCGCGAGAAATATTGTGAGCATGCCATGTAACGTTAGTCGCCTTCTGGTCAGCCATCCTTCGTGTGACTCCAACAAAATTCAATAGCCAATTTCATCACATAGCGTCAACGCAGATGAGCGGCGATCCAAGCCTGCTCCGCGCCCTGATATTCGGGGGCTTGTATCTTTCAGTCTGATAAAAACCGAGGAAGATTCGAGTCGACTGATATGGAGGTTTTTCATCCCTCAATTGAACAATGTCTTGAAAGACCTTTACGGTCGTCCGGGCTGCGTGAGGCGGGGATCATAGGGAAGCAAATGGCGCCCGCAAACAATAACGGGACCTGGAGACTAGTCGCCCGAACTATTCTCACAAAAATACGATACGCATGAACACACCCACTGCGGTTTTCTGGAGGAATGGTGGGTTTAGATAGTTCGAAGAGATTCCCGAAAGCTGGTCTGTGGTGACAAAAGCCTGAATTTGCGGTGCCTTCAAAGTATCATCTGCGGTTTGGAGTTTCACGGCCCTTCAGGAATGACTGCCAAATTGAAACTCGAGCCGATCTTCTTTGCTGGAACGCTCCATGTCATCCGGATCTGAAACACCTTCCGCCTCCGCGTCACCCTATTCAGGAAACAGACCTGAAGAGCTGCCGCCTGTAACGCCACCTTCAGCAGGGTACATTGTTCAGCTGTTTCTTATCCCCGCTTTGATTGTGATGGCGGTTGTTGCAGTGTGGGCTCTGTTTGGAAAGCTGGCAGATTCTGAAAGCGACTGGACACAGCTTGTCGCGGAACTTGGCAGCAGTAACGAACATCGGCGCTGGCGAGCTGCCTTGGGCCTGGCTCAGCTTCTTCGCAACGAAGAGATCTCTCCTCCAGCAGATCGAGAGCTGCTATCAAGACAACCGCTGGTTGTTGACTCACTGACGGATCTGTTTTCGAAATCGCTGGCGTCGACAACTCCATCAGATGAAGACGTGACGCATCAGGAGTTCCTGGCAAGAACACTGGGTGCTTTGGATGCCGATGAGAAGACCCTTCCGGTTCTTGCGGAGGCGATGAAGGATTCTCACAGCATCGAAGTTCGTAAAAGCGCTTTGATGTCCGTTGCTTCGATTGCAGGACGGCATTTTGATCAGATCACCGGTTACACAGCTGCCATCACATCGCCGGAGGCTAATCAGGCACCCGGAAGAAAAGTGCCGTTGGAATCACCGACCATTTCCGATCCAGCCGTCCTTGAACAGCTCAAACGCTGTGCTCAGGATCCGGAACCGGTTATTCGCCACCTTGCAGGTTTTGCAATTGCCAGTGTCGGCGGTCCAGAGTCAATGTCTCAGTTGAAGATCATGTTGCTCGACGGTAATTCGTTCGCTCGAGCCAATGCGGCGATCGGGCTGGCCAGGAATGGTTCGACCGAAAGCGTTCCGACTCTGATCGAACTGTTGAACGAGTCGCTCAAACCTTTTGATGTCTCGACCGTGAAGGGCAAGACTGAATCAGAACAACGGCTCGCGGAGAACAGCTACCAGGTAGAACAGCCACAGGTCGCCAGAAATTGCCTGCGAGCGTTTGGTGACTTGTGGGGATCCATCGAAGAATCACAGAAGCCTGAAGTTCTGACGCTGATTGAAAAAGTCGCATCGGATTTCTTCGCGCCTGATGTTCGAATCCAGGCTGGCGATTTGCTGAAGACTCTGAAAGACACTGACAAAACGGGGACCGGCAGCCGCTGAGAAATAGTGCTGAAATAGTCTCCGTAATGTGTTAGGAGCGGAAGGGCGCGAGCCCTCCGGTTTCGCTTCACCGGACGGCTCGCGACGTTCCGCTGGTAGTGCGTTTCCTGCCGCTCGCCGTATTGCTCTGCCGACCGTGGTTCAAGGAATAAAAAAGCGGGCGAGACGCCCGCGCTCCCAGGAGCGCGGGCGTCTCGCCCGCTAAGCGTTCCACAATTCAGCAATGACACTTTACATATGACAATGCACAAGCCGAATGTGCGTCCCCGAACCGTGTCGTCAACGCCTCAACCGAAGTTTGACGACGCGACGACGTTACGCTCGCAGATTTGCCGAAAGATTTGATTCGCACGCGGCGATGATCTTGCGAATGATCGAATCCACTTCGTCTGTTGTCAGAGTTCGATCCGCAGCCATGAAGCGACATGTGATGAGGTACGACTTCCGATCAGCTTCGATTTGCTTACCTCGATACTGTCCACCGAAGTTCGTTCCCAACAGCAGGTTGCCGGCAGCGTCCGAAACAGTCGCCGCCAATTGCGCCCAACTGACCGATTCGGGCAGTACGAAATTGAGATCGCGTGAGACGGATGGAAAACGTGGCAGCGGCGTGTAACTTCTGGAGGCTTCGAACAGTTCTTCGATCAGCGGAAGACGCAGTTCCGCAACCGTGACAGCGTCCTGGAGGTCAGACTTGTCGAGCGTCTCTCGATTGAGCTCTCCGATCCATCCCCATGGCGTGCCATTCAGGCTGATTGCAGCGCCACGACCAGCGGTGTATTCCGGATTAGAAACTGGCAGCGTTGTCAGCACGGCATGCGGAGCCAGCTTCATCGCGAGCGATTCGACAACTCCCAACAGCAGGGCAAACGGACGTCCGGAAACAATTCCGATCGTCAGCGGTTCTGCGACATTCTCTGATTGCCCCTGCCCGGCCGACAAATAAACTCGAGCGATCTCGAACAACTCCGCGTTGGCACTACCATGACGCTCGTTTTGTCGACGACACTGCAACAAGCTTGGAATCAGGCTCTGACGCAGCTGATTCTCGTGACTGCGGCTCGAATGACTCACAGCCACAGCTGGAATTTCACCCAGTGGTCGGAAGAGCTGTCGTTGATCTTCGCTCACAAATGAAAGTGTCAGTGCTTCAGAAAATCCACTGGCAACCAATTGCGTTCGCACAGCATCCTGAACTCGCTCACGACGTGTTCGTGCTGTAGAAACAACCGGAAGTGTGGCATCAGTCGGAATATTTTCATACCCGTGAATACGAGCCACTTCTTCAATCAGATCGCACTCTCGAGTCAAATCAGGACGCCAGCTTGGCGGCTCGAAAGTCGCAAGTTCCGTGTTGCGTTCGAGGCACTTCAGTCCCAAAGCTTCAAGAATTTCGATGCTTCGAGCCGCAGGAATCTCAATCCCCAGCAGTCGGCTGATTTGTGCAAATCGCAAAGTGACGGGCTCACGATTTTCCGGAAGGCGATTACCACCAACCACAGATCCGGCGAGAAGTGTTCCACCAGCGACCTGTAAAATTAATTCGCAGCATCGGCGCGAAGCCCAGTCCAGCCAGAGTCGATCCACTTTTCGTTCAAAGCGATACGACGAAGGGCTATGCAGTTTCAGCGCGCGGGCTGTGGAGCGGACTGACAATGACGCGAACGCGGCGGCTTCGATGAGCACATTGACCGTCGCATCGGAGATTTCTGAATCAAAGCCACCCATCACGCCGGCAACAGCGACCGGACGTTTTGCATCCGCAATCACACACATGTCATCAGACAACACATACTGTTTCTGATCAATGGCAGTGATCGTCTCGCCCTTAACGGCACGGCGAACGACGATCCGTCCGCCTTCCAGTCGATCAAAGTCAAACGCGTGCAGTGGCTGACCACATTCCATCATCACGAAGTTGGTAACGTCAACGACGTTGTTGACGGAATTAATACCGACGGCTGCCAGTCGATCTTTCAGCCAGGCAGGGCTTGGACCAATCCGCACGCCACGAATGAGCCTCGCATGATATTCAGGACACAAGTCGGTGGCTTCGAGTGTGATCGAAGTTGCAGCCGAAGCGCTCTCTGAACTTTCTTTCACGGCAGCGGGAGGAATTGTGAGCGGTTTCTGGAACAGCACCGAAACTTCTCTAGCGACGCCGATATGGCCCAGGCAATCCGGCCGATTGCTTGTGACTTCCACATCGATGGCGATGTCCGGTTTGGTCAAACCGGCTGTCACGTCGTGAAATTCCTCGAGATTCAACCCTGACATGGTCAGTCGGTCGGTGAGTTCTTCTACGCTTGTCGGCAGCGAAACATACTCCGCCAGCCAGTTCCTGCTCACTATCATGAATCACGCACTACAGTCGAAAACCCTGCCCGATGATCACGCTGAGGACCGTTCCTCATCGAAAATTTCGGAAAGCCGGGGATTGTAATCAAACACCGGTCATCTCAAAACCGCTTTATCGAGTTCCTGCATGAAAGGCGTTGACAGTAAATATCAACTCCCTTAAAACCACCACCGTCTGATCGCCGATGAACGGTATGACAGACGAATTTCCTGTCTTCGATCGTTTGCGAAGGCATCTGGTAGGGAAACCGTCTTTTTGTGAATGCATTGTTTCCGCTGAATTCCGCTTTTTTGCGAATTTGGGCAGAAGTGATGATGACAAAGTCGGCGAGTTCCCATGTCTCCTTCAGCAATTCGTGCCGAAACAATTCAAGCTCTGCGCCAGCAGCTTGTTTCTTCGACGAAACCACAATCCTCGCAGCGATGCATCCCGACCGGACTAAATTCTCTGGATCGGCTCTTACCTGGCGGCGGTTTACCGACGTCCTCGTTGATCGAATGGATCAGTGACGACGCAGGCCAGGCAGCCGCATCTCTGGCATTGCGTTCGTTAAGTCCGATGCTGGCTTTGCCAGGTTGCCTGGTCATCATTGATGAGCAGCATGACTTTTATGCAAACGCGGCGGTGGCTCAGGGAATTCCGCTGTCCAGGCTGATGCTTGTCCGTCCGCAGATTTCGACAACAGGCCAATCGGCAATTCACGGGCGATCTCGTTTTATCCGCCGCACATCGATCAGTCACAGCGAATCACTCTGGGCTCTTGAGCAGTCGGCGCGATGTCCGGGAGTGCGAGCGGTTCTGTGCTGGCTGGATCGAGCGTCGTCAGCCATCATGCGACGTCTGCAGCTGGCTGTCGAACGCAGCGGAGTGACCGTGATGCTTGTTCGTCCAGCCAGCGTGCTGTCTCAGGCATCGTTTGCAGATTTGCGACTTCACGTCAAAGCGTCCGATGCATCAGAATGGTCACAACAGCCTCAAATGAGAACTCAGCAGCAAAGAAACTTGTCGGTTCGTCTGTTGCGATCTCGCCACGGCCTGCAACACGATGGGACGGCTCACTTGTTTCAGAATCCCTGGGAAGAGCAGTTGTGTTCATGCTGATACCGACGCTTTTCAGAATCCCCGATTGGATTGCCCGATGAAACGAGTGCTGTGCATTCGCTTTGCCAACTGGCCAATTCAATGTCTGCGACACCATCTGCGCGAGATCGCGTCGACATCCACATCGCTGGCCATTCATACGGCGCCGCCGATTCCCGTTGATGATCGACAGAAGAAATCATCACTGGATGAAGACACTCGCTTTATTCGAAAGTTGTTTCCGGCCGCTCAGGGTGGGCCTGCGATTGTCGCGGTTTCTCCCGATGCCTGGGCGAAAGGCGTGCGACCAGGAATGCCACTGGCGGAAGCGCGCAGCATGGCACAGCCGATTGCGGTCAACGTGACTCGACGCAGGCCGTCAAAGTCGGAATCCGCCACAACAGCGCCGTCGGTGGAGTTTCACGAATGGCAGCCCGAACGTGATCGCAAGGTTTTGAAGTCCGTTGCAGAGTTGACTCGGCGATACGCTCCGATCGTCGGACTTGATGACGTGCCACTGCCGGACAGTCTTCTGCTGGACATCACTGGATGCGGGCCGTTGTTCGGCGGCGAGGCTGGGCTGGCAGAATCCCTGTTGCGAGATCTTCGCCAGGCAGGCTGGAGCTGTCGGATTGCTGTTGCACAAACGGTTTCCGCCGTCTGGGCGTTAACTCATGCCGAGTTCGCACGACGTCCCGATGCAAACCGAGCCAACTTGGATCGGCGCAGGCCGCATCGCTCTGTGTCCGAATCCATGTTGCACGAACTTCCGATTCAGATAGTTCCTCAGGGACAGCATCTGGCGGAGATCAATGGGCTGCCGGTTTCCGCGTCACGGCTGGATCTGAACGATCTGGAGATTCTCAGCCATCTGGGAATTCGAAGCATCGGCCAGTTGCTGGGATTGCCCCGCGAAGACCTGCCCGCGCGATTGTCGGCGAATGCAATTTTGAGGATTCAGCAACTGTCAGAGACGATCGACGAACCGATCGAACCATTGCCGGAAGCGAATCCCATTGCGGCAACGTGGAGTTCCGACGAACCAGCATGTGGCCTGATTGATGTTCGCCACATTCTTCAATTTCTAACGGATCAGATTGCCGAGCAACTGGTTCGACGTCGCATGGCATGCAGCAGTCTTTCGTGCGTCTTCAAATGCAATGATGGTTCGCTTGTTCCGCTCAACGGCAGCGTTGTGAAGCCGACGCAGTCTTCCGAGCTCTTGCACGAAGTGCTTTGCCTGCGAGTCGAAACGGAAGGCACACTGTTCGCATTGGAAGACACACTGTTCGCTTCGGGAGAATCCGGTGGCGATGCTGCGGTTTCTGAAGAAGACATGAAATCGCGTCTCGCTGGAAAAGTCGCGTCGCTGGATTCGCAGCCGTTCAGTGTTGCCTCGATGACGGCCTCCGTGGCTCCGATTCCCGTGGCCAGACAGCGTGATCTTTTCAGCCCTGCCGAGCACATTGTGCCGCAGGAAGAATTGGCGACTCTTATCACTCGACTGAGCGGACGGCTGGGAGCAAGTTCTGTGCTGACGGTGCGAGGCCACGCCGATCCGCGTCCTGAATTTTCGCAGCTTTGTGAACCGATTCTTCCACAAGATCCCAGCAGCGTTCGACAATCCACACTGGACACGTCGCTTCGAAGGCTGATTGAGCCTGCCGGTTCCACAGCTATCGATTCTCCTGCGATGGTACCACGTCCGCTCAGGCTGCTGGCGAATCCGCAACCCATCTTCAGCTCGGCTGTCGGCAAACATTTTCCGACGGAGGTGATTGTCGCGGGAAAAACATTGTTGTTGGCTGAATTCTCTGCCGCCGAGCGAATTCAAACGGCCTGGTGGACCGATCAGCCGTGCCATCGCGATTATTACCAGGCGACCACTCGATCGGGATCGCGCCTCTGGCTGTTCCGCGAACTCCAGAGCAACCAATGGTTTCTTCACGGAGTGTTCGATTAATGTGTCATTTACGGAAATTTTCCCCTACAAGCTCGAAGCGCCAGCGAGTGAGCAATCCGGGTGTAGTCGCGGATGATTGCGAATATGGGAGGGCGAGGCTCCTGCCGAGCCATTGGACTGCTCGCGGCTCAGCAGTAGCTTCGCCCTCCCGGAATAGAACGCATTGACGATGGACCGAAATCCGCGACTGCACCCAGCAAACCGGTCCATAACCGAATCACTTGCTATCGCTGAGTTCCCGTATATTCTCACCGGCCGATCGCCTGAACGCGATAATTCACTCAGTTGTCTAAGTGTCTTTTGTTCGTCTAACGCTCGCGAATTCATTCAGAGACGAAATGCGATGATCATATGCCCTCAATGTCACAATCAGTTCTCTGCAAACTATGACCTTTGTCCGCTTTGTCGTGAATATCAGGTGCCTGCCGAGCAGCGTGCTCGTTACATGATGGACAATGCCGTCGACTGGATGGAAACACCCGAAACTCGGCACGAGTTTTCGCGTTTCCTGATAGAGGCCGGCCATTCCCAATTTGAAGTCGACGAGCTTGTTCGGACAACTCGAGCCAGTATCGGGCGGGAAAACCGCAAGGCAGGATTTTCACGTCTTCTGCTGGCCACATTTATCATTGGGCTTGGTGTGTTCATCATCGTCGCCGGTATTTTTGCCGGCAGCGGCCGCACATCGCTGGCAGGACTTGCGATCGCAGCGTCAGCGATAATGCCATGCATCAGCGCAGTCTCCGCGTTGATCACCGGAAAGGACTGAGCAAAGGCGTATTCTCAGAGTTCCGCATTTCAGTAGGTCCTGCCTGCCGGGCAGGACTTCGCGGCTTGCCGCGACCTCTGTGCATGGGATGAAATAAAGCAGCGTGCAATCTTCACCCAGTTGCACACAAAGTTCGCCTGCGGCGAAAGTCCTTTCCGGCAGAAAGGACCTACCTGAACAACGCTCCGCGACCACATTCTTGCCGCGTGGTTCAAAAGTTTTCGCGTTCACTGAGCCAGTGCCGTTGCTCAATCATCGATCTGGCTGTCATGTGATGTTTGCAGAAGACAGACTGCGAGACTTTGCGGTTCAATCACACAGCATTCAATAGCCGCCAGCGTTTTGCGATTCATTAGTGTCCATCTGCGTTATCCGCGGTCAAAAACCGCGACTCCATCTCGCCCGAGTATCGCGTCCCACAACAAAATCCAGCACCCACGAACCCTACGCCTTGAGGAAGAATGCGAGTCCGTCTGCGAGCTTATGCTCATCGCGATGAGAAATGAGGCATCGACAAGCGGACGAGACGTCCGCGCTCCGGGAGCGCGGGCGTCTCGCCCGCATATCCGCTCGCTCATCGGCACCTTATGGTTCAGGGATTCGTTAACTGCTCATAACTGCACTCGCCTGAAGACCATTGGTGATTCCAATGCCATATATACGCCACGTCCGAACGTGGATCGTGTACCAGAAACCAACCGTGATGCCTGTCGGCCTCGCCAATGCCAAAGCACCAAAAGATGCACGTTACTTCAACTTGCGTGGGAAGGGTCCACCAAGTTGGAATTTGGGCACCCGGGTGCCAGTTGTGAGGGATCGAACCATCATTTGAGAACGCAAGTTCTTTAGGGCCCTGTTGGCACGTGGCAACCGCTGCCGCGATGTTGGTGAAGTCTGCATGCGTAACGGTGAACCGCCACCACTCGTCATACCCGTCACCCTCAAATGCGGTACAACTTGAGATATCGGATGCGCCTATTGGGTCAAGCAAATCGTCCTGATATGAGGCCTTGTACTGCTCGTATGTCTGTCGCGTCGTCTCTTCGATTTGCGGCAGCTGGTACTCGCATCCTGGGAATGCGATCACGATGCAAAGTAGGCGAAGTAAAGACTGGGAAAAATGGCAACGCATCGGTTCTCCAGCGAACGTTTGCAATCACCGCGGCCGCCGCGATTGACTTGTTGAGTGGGAAACGGTGGACGGCAACTCCGGTTCACCGCATTGCTCGGCTTACTCGAAATGTGATTCATCGTATACGACAACGTGATCTTGTTTCGGACCGAAATCAAGCTGGCTATGGCGGCAGCCAGCTTCATACACGCAATTGGCTATAACCACAACACTCGGAATCCGCCGACGCCTAATCGCTTTCCTAATCGCATTGGGAACCTCCGTCCGCCTGTTGCCGAGGAAATTCACGTAACACCCCAGCTCTCCACAGCAGACAGGTGACTGTGCAAGGTATCGAAAGGTAACGTAAATCCTGATTGCCCTGCCCTTCGATACTACCGCATCGACGGAAAACGGAACCGAACGATGAACTCCCACCGCGGCAAGAGCGACGGCAACCGCATTTGTTTCAATTTGCTTTTCCATTCAGCAAGTTTGTTGTTGAGCCGAACGACCATGATCAGCCGGTTTGCGCGGTTGACATGTTTAGTGAAAAAGCCACCGACGCAAACTCGGCTGCATCATTTCGTTATTTGCGATTTTCGAGCATCCGATCGGCATTGAGTTCGTCCAATGATTTGGGCAAGTACCCAAATATTCGGACGATGTCGCCAAGCACATCGTAGCAGAACTTCGCATCTTGCAGAATCTTCAAGATCCAATCCGTGTGATCAACGACTTGAGGATCAAGCAACATGCCACGATGAACGATCTGATGGCAGCCGATGTCAAACCATTCTACAGACATCATAGGGAATGGTAAGTGATACCACCACTCGACATCCCAACCTGACGATGGTCCATCAACACATTTGTATCGATACGACGGACGCCATCCCGCGCGTTGCCGCATCGCGTCAAGTAAACGGCCCCACTTCACGTCGTTGGCTGCACCAACGAGGCCGCGTTCGGAGATCACGCTACGGATGCGTTCCTTTTCGTCGTCGGTACCAACATTTGAGTGAGGGGATGTGTCAGCCATCTTTAGCAAATAACGCCGAAGATCACGGGATTGTGACAGACGGCTTCCAGTTGAAAATTGCGGGTGATACACAATTCCCGTGCATTGGTACGCCCAACATGGGCGTGGATTTGTGGGGTGAAGTCGACCGTGAGGTCGGCAAGTCCCCTGTACGAAACCGGGACTCATTCTGGAGGCAGTATGCCAAATGTTTCTTTATGAGTGAAGTACAAGGCGAGGGCGGGCACCGACCGGCAGGTTGGTCGCGGAAGAGTGATCGACCGTGGGAAGGAAGCCTGCGAAATGTGTTGTAAAGTGGACAAATCTGCGGGACAGCAAAGACTCCAGCCTTCAGACAGCCATCGTCCACCGCATTTCCCGCCAAAGCTGCGAGCCCCGAAAAGCTTGAAAACAGTGAACAGAAACGCCATAGAGGCAGCGGACATTCTGAGGTGAGCCGACCGATGACGTTTGCAAAACCGTTCCCGACAGGATCCGAAGTAGATGGCGAGCTTGTGCAGTGTTTTTCCAATCCGCCGACGACTTGTCCGCTCCGTACCGCATCTTTGGGCCATGGGAGCGGTAGCTCCAAACATGCCGCCACTGGCGGGTCCACGTTCTTATTTGGGGAGATCTGCAAGCGTATCCGCCAGTAGAGCTTGCTCGAAATGCGGACCGGCCGAGGTAACTCAAGCCGGGCGAGCAGAAGTCAGCAGAGGCCGTAGTAGCGTACTTCGCCACCAGCGAAGACGCGAAGGGCCAAACATTTCTTAATTCAGATTGTTTCCCGTCATGACCTTGATCGGTCGTATCAATTCGAACGAGCCTGCTCTGCTTCGGGATATGCGTCAGGACAGAGCGATAAACAAAAGTCGGAGCTATGGGGAAAGAATGGTCACACCCTAAGTCTTGAGAAACTGACCAAGTGTCATCGTTCAGGTCAGACAGTTATTTCGGCGCCTGCCCTAAGCCGGTGCGAGTTCCGCATTATGTGGTTCGGACAGAGCGAGCGTATGAGGGTTGGGTTCGTCACCATATGCATGAGTCGGTATTTCAGCACGCGTTGACTCAAGCGGTGAGGGATGCCGGAATTTCGAAGCGGGCGACTCCGCACACGTTTCGACATAGCTTTGCGACTCATCTGTTGGAAAGCGGGAGTGATATTCGGACGGTGCAGGAGTTATTGGGTCATGCGGATGTGAGGCCGTTGGGGGGGGGCGCAGTTTTCAGTTTTCAGTTTTCAGTTGAGATTTGGGGGCGGGGGTTTGGTTTGCGTTGTGTGGCGGGCCCTCCCCGAGCTGCGCTCGACCCTCCCAGAGGGAGGGTGAAGGTTCTGTTGGCTTTTCAGGCGATGGGGCGCACCTTAGACTGATGCGGTTCAAGTTTCGGTCTGCGTCCACGCATCAGATCACCTGCCGATCAATCAACTCGGATAATACTCTCCCTCCACTTAATTCTGAATTTGCAATATGAATGACCTGACAAACGTTCGCCAGCTTTTTGCTTCATCGCTGCGAATTCCGTCTGCAATCGTCGCCACAATGTTCGGTGCATGGGTAGCATTTTCAGCGCCCGCGGCGACAGCGATGGCCCAGGATGAAACCGGGCCACCCGATGTGATCACGACAGTCACCTCGGAAGAGCAGCAGAAGAACGATCGACTGCGGCCGACCTATGTGCAGCCGGTTGAAGTCAAACAAGCTTCGACCACCGTGTTGCCTCTGACACCGCGAGACGGCGAAACGATTGTGTTTCTTGGAAACACGCTCGCCGCGCGGATGGAACATTTCAACTACTTCGAAACGTCGCTGCAAAAACAGTTTGGCGCGAAGAAATTGACGTTTCGCAATATGGGGTTCCCGGGGCACACGCCCGCCTTTCGGCCGGAAGCGGGAACAAAGAATCCCTGGGCCTTTCCTGGCGCTGAAAAGTTTCGGCCGGAGATTAAGGCTCATAATGGCGAAGGTCACTATCCGTCGGCCGACGAATGGTTGACGATTGTCAAAGCCAGCACCATCGTCGCGTTCTTTGGATTTAATGAATCGTTTGACGGCATGGACGGCGTCGAGAACTTCAGGAACGAACTGCGAGCCTTCGTTGATCACACGCTGTCACGATCTTACGAACGAGGCGATTCGGCACCGCGACTGGTGTTGGCAACTCCGATTGCGATGCAGCAACTGTCCGGATATTTGCTGCCCGACGCCGCCAAACGCAACGCTCTGCTGAAAGTTTATGCAGATGCCGTGGGCGAGGTCGCTGCTGAGAAGCACGTTGGATTTATGGATCTTTATTCGCCGACCCAGGACTGGTTCCAGAACTCCACCGAGCCGCTGACGATCAACGGCATTCACCTGACGGCCGCCGGCTACCGTAAGCTGGCACCGTTGATGATGCAGCAATTGTTCGGCACCGAAGTCGCCGCTGCCGAAGAAAACTCGCTGCTGCACAAAGCCGTGCAGGACAAAGCCTGGTTCTGGCGAAACGATTATCGCATGTTGAATGGTGTGCATGCTTATGGCCGCCGCTGGGCTCCTTATGGAAACTTCAACTACCCGGAAGAGATCGCCAAAATCCGACAGATGACGGTTCTGCGAGATCGAAACATCTGGGCGATCGCTCAAGGCAAGTCGGCTACGATCGAAGTCGACGACTCGGCCACTCGAACGCTGACGCCGGTCGAAACCAACTACCAGGCGAGTGAAAAGAACGGGACCACGAACTTTCTAAAGACGGAAAAAGAAGCTCTCGAGAAATTCACATTGCCTGACAACTACGAGGTGTCGCTGTTTGCGTCGGAGCAACAGTTTCCGAACCTCGGCAACCCGGCTCAAATGCGATTCGACAATCGCGGCCGGCTGTGGGTTTCAACCTTGCCCAGCTATCCGCATTACAAGCCGGGCGACGCCAAACCCAACGACATGCTGCTGATTTACGAAGACACCGACGGCGACGGTCGGGCGGACAAAGAAACTGTTTTCGCCGATGGCCTGCACATGCCGATCGGCTTTGAGTTCGGTCCGGAAGGCGTGTACCTGTCGCAGGAACCGTTTCTGGTTCTGCTGAAAGACACCGACGGCGATGACCGAGCCGACGTGACCGAATACCTGCTCGATGGATTCGATCCTCATGATACTCATCATGCGATTTCTGCGTTTGATGTCGACAACGGAAACGGCATCTACATGTGCGAAGGTCGTTTTCTGCATTCTCAGGTCGAAACACCGTGGGGACCGCAGCGAATGGCCGACGGAGGCACGTGGCGATTCGATCCGGCGTCGTGGAAACTGGAACGAGTGATGCAGACGGATGTGAACAATCCGTGGGGCGTGGCTCATGATGAATACGGCCAGACTTTCGTCAACGATGCATCGGGCGGAGATCAATACTGGATGCTGGGATATTCCTTCAATGTGCCGCACGCGTATGAAATCCCGAAAGTCGGCAAGTTCAATTACGAACACCATATTCGACCAACATCCGGTTCAGAATTTATTCACTCGCGACATTTTCCCGATGAAGTTCAGGGCGACTACATCTACACGAATTCGATCGGATTCCTCGGCATCAAGCAACTGGACACGTTTGAAGATGGAGTCGAAATCAAAGGCAAGTTTCGACAGAATCTGATTCAGTCCAGTGACGGCAACTTCCGTCCGTGTGACCTGGAAATTGCTCCCGACGGAAGCTTGTACTTTATCGACTGGCACAACACGCTGATTGGTCACATGCAGCACAGTGCTCGCGACCCGCTTCGCAATTCTGAATACGGCCGCATCTACCGCATCACGTACACGGAACGCCCGCTGGTCGATGCGCCGCAGGTGGCAGGCGCGTCGATAGAGCAGCTGTTTGAAAACATGAAGCTGCCCGAATTGAATGCGCGCAAGCGATCGCACAGCGAACTTCGTGGCCGCGACGCACAAGAAGTGCTGACAGCCGCGATCACGTTCGCCAATCAAAATGCGGGCGATGAACGCCTTGTGCTGGAAGCGTTGTGGGCCACATGGGGCCACCAGAAACCGTCCATGGAACTGCTGGACCGATGCCTCAAGGCAAAAGACCATCGAGTTCGATCAGCGGCCGTTCGCGTTGTGCGACATTGTCTGGATCTGATCGATCACCCTGAAGTGCTGCTAATGACGGCGGCCAAAGATGACCATCCTCGTGTGCGACTGGAAGCTCTTTCTGCCGCTTCCTGGCTGGGCGGTGATGATGGAGCAACCATCCTGTTGACCGTTGCGACTCAACCGACAGACCGCTGGATTCGCAACGCACTGAACAGTACCACGTTGCTGCTGAAGCCAAATATCGAATCGCTGATTTCACGCAAGCTGGTCAACGCGGACAGCCTTTCGGTGGATTATGGCAAGATGCTGGCCGGCGAGCTTGAAGGAGCGGTGAAGCCAAAGGACTATCGAACCAAATCTGACAAGTTTAAAGACAAGGCGTTTGCTCAGAAGTACGCTCTTGGCGAACGGGTTTATTACGAAGAAGGTTCGTGCCGAACATGTCATCAGGAACACGGAGACGGCATCGCCCGCATCTATCCTCCGTTGGCAGGCAGCGAATGGGTGGTTGGTGATCCGGAACGATTGACCAAGCTGACTTTGCATGGTCTGTGGGGAAAAATTCAGGCTCGCGGCCAGGTGTTTGAGCCTTCTCTGGGCGTTCCGCCGATGACGGCCGTTGGCAATATGTATTCCGATGACGAAGTTGCAGCGGTGCTGACATACGTTCGAAGCAGTTGGGGGAACGATGCCAGCGAAATTTCTACTGCTGACGTGAAGACGATTCGAGCGGCCACAAAAGATCGTCGCCGGTTCTACGATCCGGACGAACTGATTGAAATGCATCCGTTCCCGGAAGGCAGTCGCCCGCCGCTGGTCGACGATGCTCCGAACAAGAAGCTGGAAAGCGATCTGCTGGCAGAACCGCTGGCGGATCTTGTCCACGATGCGTTGCAGAAGGGTGACGCCACTCGCGGCGCGAAGATCTTCTATCGCGAAAAAACAGCGTGTGCGACTTGTCATGACGCCCGAGCGGACTTCCAGTTGGGGCCGATGCTCACAAAATCTCGACCGGAGATGACGGATGAGTTTCTGCTGAAATCCATCCTGCAGCCTTCGGCCGACATTTTGCCAGGATATCAATCGGTTAATGTGGTGACTGTTGAGGGAACCATTGTTTCGGGCTACCTTGTCGAAAAGACAGACGACAGTGTCACGTTGAGCATCGTGGCCGAAAAGGGCAAGCTGCGAGTGATCTCGATGGACGACGCGGATGAGATTGTGGAGTCGAAAATCTCCACCATGCCAGCGGGCCTTGCGGGGTCTCTTGCGGATCGCGGTGAGTTCCTTGACCTCGCTCGCTTCGTACTGGACGTCAACAAAGGCGGCCAGACGACTCTGAACGAACTGAAGCGAAAGGCTGGGGTAGAAAGCAAGTAGCGGAGGCGAACCCCGTGTGCGAGTCGCTGCCGAATATCGGCCTGGTTCGTTTGTCGACGTGCACACAGGTCGCGGCAGGCCGCGAAGTCCTCCTCGGCAAGGAGGACCTACCGAAATTCATGTTGGCATGCGGGTGGATTGTTGGAACTGGTGATGTGGGGAGCGATTGGGGCAATCGCTCTACTATGGACAAGGGCGATTGTTCGGTGCTGGTGGGGACTCATTTGCCGGTTGCGAATCGAACAGAGTCACAAAAACTGCCGAAACTGCATCACGAGAAGCCTTTCCCCAGCTTCGCAGGTTTATTAGACTTCTCAGCCAATGGCATCTTACCGAACCCCCGTCAGGTGCCATGTGATGGAGACGTTGAGGCAGCCAGGAGTTGTTGATCAGCGTTAACTGTCGCATTTCATCAGGATTCGTGTTCACCCGTGGTGGCTCGTGTTCGTATTGTTGAAATGGATGTGAAAATGAAAATCCATTGCCTGCAAGCAATAGGTCAACATTTTCCAACGTGTGAAGGAGTCGTTGGTTCTCATTCAGACTGTGCGGCGCACTCGTTCGTGTTGACGATTTTGTGCGGAAGTCTGTGGAGAGCAAACGGTCGGCATCTCTAGTTGTCGGAAGGGACTCTGATCGATGGCATTTGAGCCACAGCGATTTATACATGCTGCCAATGTTCGCCTGGATGTACCCGTCAGCGTACAGACCACGGAGAAACTGACGGACGAACTGCGTTTTGCGTTTGAAGACGCGACACTGCACGCTTTTGACGAAGTCATCGAAGCTTGCATCAAGCGAGACGTCGATTTTCTGCTGCTCTCGGGCAATATCTTTATCGAAGCCGATCGCAGTCTGCGCGCACGCCTGGCGTTGCTGAAAGGTTTCGCGCACCTGGATGAGTACAACATTCATGTGTTCGTGCTGCCCGGTGATGCGGATCCTCCGGAAGCGTGGCGTTCGATTCCGGAGCTGCCGGAAAACGTCACTGTTTGTTATAGTTCCAGTCCGGAGCCGATGGAACTTTACTTGAAAGATCATCTGGCGACGACGGTGTCCGCTTCGATGTGGTTTGGCGAAGTGGATGACTTTGGTATTCGAGTGATCGCCAAAGGTGGCACTGGCATTCAGCCCTTTCGAATCGGTGTTGTCAGCAAGGCAAAGTTCGAAGAGTCGCGGAAGATGGCTTCGATGGCTGCCTCTGCATCCGACGAGACACTTTCGGAGACGATGAAGAACGTTGTCTCCGGCGAACAGATTGACACACCTGGATCTGCAGTTGCTGACGAAGAAGAGGAATCCTCTCGAGTCTGGCGATCGATTGATGCGGCCGATGGTGAAAAGCCTCGCAAAATCGCAGACAGCCGACGTCGAAAAATCCAGCGATCTCTGGAGACACTCGAAGCAGGTCCGGCCGATGCACATCCTTCGCTTGATCCGGCATTTATTCATTATGCCGACGAAATGTTGCGGGAAGGACATCTGAACTATCTGGCATTGACGGGCGAACTGGCTCGCACAACTTTGTGGCGAGATGACGGCGTCGTGCATTGCCCGGGGACGACGCAGGCCCGTAACCAGATGGAAGCTTCCGGCGGAGCATGCTCGCTGGTGGAAGTGGCGGCCACTGGGGAAGTGCGAATCACATCCATCGATACAAGCTGTGTGGATTGGAAGAACATCGAGGTGCGAGTGAATCCGCATACGACGTTGTCTTCGATGCTCCAGCAGATGAAAACGCGGCTGATTGAATTGAAGCCCAGTGTGGCCGATCGGATCTGGTCTGTCACCTGGGTTCTGCGAGGAGCGCTTCCGATTCTTCAGGAACTGGCACGCAACGACATCGACGTTGCGGCGGCTGTTGAGCTGGATGAATTGCGACATTCGGGACGGACGTTGCGTTTGCTGCATGATATTCGACCACTACCCGACGGCTGGCCCACAGGTGATCCTCCTACGGCTTTGGCGGATCAGTTCCAGTTGTTTGTGTCCCGTTCGAAGCAACTGTCTGATGAATCGTTGCAGGCGTTCATTGACGGCGACAAAGAATTGACAACCGGATGGAAGCAGCGGCTCACGTCACTTCTGCCGTCCGTCGATCCGGAACAGATTCTGGCTCGCATGCGGACTGACGGCGCTGCGTGGTTCCAGCCGGACTTTGGTCTCGACGGAGTTTTTGCGGAATCAGATGACACCGACGATTCGACCGACTCATTGCTGGATGACACGGTGGACGAAGTCGAGCTGGAGTTGGACGAAGCCGAACCGGACGAATCAGATTCTGATGAGCTGGAGAGTTCTGATGATTAGCAGCAGTTGTTACTCGGCGACGCCAGCATCCGCCGGTTATTTCGGCTCCCGAAATTCCACGCGTTTTGAAAATCGTTTAAGCACACGGATTGCAGTCTTGCAAAGGACTTCGGCATGAGGCTGACGGAAATTGATATCGATCGTTTTCGTATCTGGCGAAGCTTGCTGCTTCGTCTGGATCCGAAGGGTCTGAACGTAATTTACGGCCCGAACGAAGCGGGGAAAACCACGTTGATGCGATTCATTCGCTCGACGCTGTACGGTTACGAGCCGCTTGCAACAGAACCGGCCTGGCACCGCCCTGACGCCGAACAGCCCTGGCGCGGAGCCGTGCGCTGCGAACATGGCGGTCGTACGTGGCGAATTCATCGACGTGCCGAACTGGAAGGTCGCGGCAAGCTGCGAATTTCTGGCGGCGCCGAAGGTTTGAACAAAGAGCAGGCGGTCAGCAATATTCTGTCCGGCACCAGCGAAGAAGTCTTCACCGACATTTTTGCCGTCGGCGTGCGTGAACTGCAACAGCTGGCGACTCTGGGGACGAACCAGGTTGCGGAATACATTTATGGATTGTCGCTCGGTCATCAGGGACGTCAGATTCTTGAAGCGCTGGGCGATGTTCGCGAACGGCGTGCGCGCATGTTCGGCGAAGAAAACCGCGACGGAAAAATTCCTCGCTTGTTTGATAAATATGCCGCGTTGTCCGGCGGTCGAAAGAACACCGGCATTGCTCGCGATAAGCACGCCAAGCTGACTCGCCGCCGCCGCGAACTCACGTCCGAAATCGAAGAGCTGCAGGCTCGTGAAGGGGCGATCCGCAATGAACTTCGCGGACTGCGGTTCCTTCAGACTTGTCACAAGCCGTGGAAACGCACTAAAGAGCTTCAGGAAGAACTGTCCCGTCTGCCAGTCGTGCCGACGAATCCGACCGAGGCGTTGAAGCAATTTGCTGCGGCTGAAAAGGATCTGCAGGAAGCCAGCAATCGTCGTGATAAGCTGACCGATCAGTCGACTCAGTTTCGATCCCAGGCTGAACGAATTCAGATGGATCTGCTGTTCGACAAAGAACGCTACGCGATTCAGAGCCTGGTCGATCAGTCCGATTGGCTGCGACAGATTGAAGAGCAAATTCGCACGGCGGAAGATCGTTCGTCCGAACTCCGGCGCGAGCTGAATCACCAGTTAACTCAAATGGGAGAAGGCTGGAGTATCGATCGACTGAATTCTGTCGACACGTCGCCTGCCGCGCATAACCGACTGCTCGAAGCTGCTCGCAAGTATCAGGACGCGCTGCAGCGTCGTGGAAAATTGCGCCGCTGGAATCGCAGCATGACCAAGCGCAGTCAGAAGGAACTGGTCGAACTGAACGCTCAACTGGATGAAGTCGGGATTCCGGTTTCAGATGCGATTGATTCAGAGCAACACCGTCTGAAAGAACTGGAGAACCTTGGCCGACTTCGTCTGCAGGAAGAGCAGTTGGCGCTCAAGATTCAAACGGTGCGACGAGTGATCGATCGCGTCGATCTGAACGAGTCAATTCCGGAATGGGTCGACAAGACCATCACAACGATGGGCTGGATCGGCGCGGCGTTGTGTTTGTTTGGTATCGCGACGTTTTCACTCGGCGGTGAACCTCAGCGCGCTCTTGGTGGAGCGTTGGCGGCGGCAGCGTTCGGTTTTGCCGGCATCATGTGGTGGGGCGTCAGGAACGGACTTCGCAATCACTTCGATGCCACGGTGGGTGTTAAGCTTGACGACATTGCCGACGAAGCTCGCCAGGCCGATCGTCAGTTGCGACTACTTCAGGAACGTATTCAGCGAATGGCGATCGCCGATCGATTCGGAAAGAATCGGATCGAAGCGGCAGAGAACTGGAAATCTTCAACCGCCGAGATGGTGGACCGCATTGGTGATTGTTCCCAGCGAATCGCGGAGCTGGAAGTGCTGCAGAAGAAGCAGATGCGAGCCGCCGCACGGCGCATGCGTCTGAAGATTCTGCGGGATCGTTTCCGAGGTGCTCAGCAGGATCTTAACCTTCAGCGGCAGGAATGGTGTCGTGTTCTCAATCAAGTGGGAATGAACGAGACCGTGCATGTCGAACAGGCGTTCGACTGGTGGAGAAAGATCCAGGACGTGCGCGAACTTTTGACTCAGTGGCGCAATTCCGCGCCGGAAGTGGAAGGTCTGCGTCGCATGTTTGAGGCGATGCGTCAACGAGTCGAACAGCTCGGTGGCCGACTGACGAACGCGAAGAAGATGAATTACGTTCGGCCGCTGGAAGTGCTCACGGCGTGGCAGTTGCAGTTAAAATCTCACGAACGCGATCGGACGGAAAAAGAACGGCTTATCAACGATGCCGATGCACGTCAGCGCGATGCTCTGCATATGCAGCATCAGATGGAGGCGGCCGATCTTCGCCGCAGTGCCATTCTGGCTCGATCCGGCGTCACGACTCGAGAAGAGCTGGTGAAGCAACAGGAATGGGAAACTCGCAGGACTCAGCTGGAAAACCAGTTGAAGAAGACTCACGAGGAACTGAACGATGCTGCGTCGGCGGAACCCGAGCTTGCGATTGTCGAAGATGACTTGTTCCGCTTTGATCCGCCGCGAGCGAAAGAAACGCTTTTGCTGCGAACGAGTGAGCTTTCCGACGTGGAACGAAAGCTTCACAAGAATCATGAGGAGCTTGGAAGCCTGAAGCAGGAGATTCGCCTTCTGGAAGCAAGCCGCGATTCTCACGAAGAGTTCTTTCGCAAGTCTCAACTGGCGTCTGAAATTTATCGGGCAACGGAAGAATGGTTTGCCCTGCAGATTGAGCAGGACGCCGTGATTCAGATTCGCCGTCGCTTCGAACAGGAGAATATTTCAGGAACGCTGATCACAGCTTCGCAGTATATGCACCGGATGACTTCCGGACGTTACCATCGCATTTGGGCGCCGCTGGGTGAAGATTTCCTTTGCATTGATGACGAGTACGGTCAGACGTTCCGCGTTGAACAATTGAGCGGCGGTACTCGCGAGCAGTTGTTCCTGGCGATTCGATTTGCCCTCGTTCGTGAGTTTGCAAAACGTGGCGTGGAACTTCCGCTGGTGATGGACGATCTGTTCGTGAACTTTGACCAGGAACGCACAGAAGCAGCGGCCGACTGTCTGCTGGATGTGGCGAATGAAGGGCAGCAGGTTCTGTTCTTCACCTGCCACGAACATATCGCCCACCTGTTCCAGCGCAAGCAGATTGAGCCGCTTTGGTTGCCAGGGCATCGCGTTGCGTTTGACACGATGAAACCGGGAGCTGAAGAATCGAACGGCCATGCTGTGACGCACGAGGAACTGAACGGCGCAGAGTTCACGGCAAACTCCGATGAACTTCTGGACGAACGCTTCGAGGCCTCCGCCGACGGCGACGCTGCAAGTGCGATCTGAGTGTCATGATTCCATACAAGCTCGAAGCGCCAGCGAGTGGGCTTTATACGAATCGCGGTTCCGATTGAGTTGTTTAACCGTCAGCCGGAGGCGTACGTGAATACCGCCACCAACGTACGCCTGCGGCTAACGGTTTAACCGCAATACCGTTCACCGAACGCGGCCTGTGAATTAGCGGAATCGGCGCAAGCCGTCCGACGAGCCAGCGTTTTGGAGGCACTCACCGGGCAGCTCGCGCTGCTCCGCTACTATTTGAATGGTATTGCGGATAAGCGAAAACATCTCCGGCGGCACCGTTTAGGGTATCAGCACTCGACGGCTCACTCGCTGGCGCTTCGAGCTTGTATGTGGTACTTACAGATGATTGTTCAAGCCGGACCTGCCGAAATCCGCGTCCCTACGCGTCGTCGAGATAGTAGTTCCAGCTTTCGAATTGCTCATCCAGATGCAGCAACTCTTCAGCATGCCCGGGTGAGTCGATATGATACAGCGCGTTTTGAATCGTCTGATCGCGGCCAATTGACGACGACAAGGCCGACAGAATCTGCAGATGTCGTTCGGGCATCGTTTTGGGCGTCAGAATAAGCACCATGCAATGCACTGGACGACCGTCAGGAGTTTCAAGGTCCAGTCCGTCATGACTAATGCCCATCGCGCCGACGATCTTGTCGCCGACGTCCAGTCTGGCATGTGGTAACGCGAGTCCTTCGCCAACACAGGTGGATGTCAGATTCTCCGCTTTCATCACTTCCTGAAACAGGTACTCCGTGTCGACGGGAAGTTTGTTGATGCTGACAGCCAACTCCACAAGCTGGCGAATCGCCTTTTCCTTTGTGGGACCAGCAAGCTGAGTTGTGATGTTGTGCTCGGAGAGAAAGTCGAGCACTCTCGCACGGTCTCGGCCGAAGTCGCCCGACTTTCGTAAGCCAAGTCGCGTCAGCAACGGGCCAATCGTCTCGTTCAAAAGCACCATCGCCAGAACGACGGCAAGAAAGAGTTCGCGAATCGGTTCGAACTCGGAATCTTCAGTCACCAGCAGCATCAAACCAACAGCAAGACCAGCCTGAGGGACCAGCGAGATGCCGATCCAGTGACGAAATCTCTGAGTCGCACCGGCCAGCCGCATCCCGAGATATCCGGCGGAGATTTTTCCCGTCGCTCGCATAGCAAATGTGATCGCCGCCAAAAGTCCACCAATCGCCAGTGTGCCGAACTTCAGCTCCATTCCGGCGACCGTGAAGAAGACCGCAAAAATCGCAGCCTCGAAGCCTTCAAAAACTCGATGCCCGATCTCTTCTTTGTCGGGCGTCAGGTTGGCCAAAGTAATGCCAAAGCACAAACAAGCCAGCAACACCGAGAGTCCAAGATGCTGAGTCAGCCCGGTGGTCATCAGAATTGCAATCAGCGACATCGCTGACAGACGATCGGTACGCACAATCTTACGAGTCAAGAGAATCAGCAGAATTCCCGTGGTTACTCCCAGCAGCAGACTCTTTCCAATGTCGCCCATCGGCTGCAACAAATCTGCGACGACAAACACGCCCGAGGGCTTAATCGCCGCTTTGGCAATCGTTCGAGCCAACTCAAACAGAATAATGCACAGCAAATTGTTGAGAGCCACAGACGCCAGCAACGTCGTTACAAACGCGCCTTTGGAACCCGTTTCTTTCACAATGGCAAGCACCGTTGCCGGAGCAGTCGAAACTGCGATGGCGGATAAGAGCAGTGCTGTGTACCACGACGTCTGGGAAAAAAAGATGACGCCAAGATAAACAAGAACCGGAGTCAAGGTGCCTTCCAGAAGCAGAAGGAAGAAAAGCCGCCGGCGAGCGGCCATCAAACGCTTGAAGTTCAGATGACTTCCCACTGCCACCGCCATCAGACCGAGGGCGAAGTCAATCAGCGGGTCCAGACTGTGCAGGCTCTTGTCGCTGAAGATTTCCAGAACCGACGAGCCCATCAGAATTCCGCAGATAATCTGACCGGTGACCGACGGCAGATGAAATTGCTTCGCGATCGCTCCGGAAATCGTTCCGCCAACCAGAATAATGGCCAGCATCAAGAGTGTGTTTGATCCGTCGAGCATAACAACTCCGACTTGTAGCGAAGGATGATTGGCACAGACACCGTCATTCTTCCGTTAACCGCAATACCGTTCAACGAACGGTTTATGAAGCAGCGGAATCGGCGCAAGCCGTCCGGTGAGCCAGCCCTTTTGCGGGCACTCACCGGGCAGCTCGCGCTGCTCCGCTACTTTGTGAACGGTATTGCCGTTAACCGAATGCTTTGTCTGAGCCAAAAGTCTGTAGGGACGAGGCAACCAGTTCTGATTACCCAACGGTAAATTCGGACTCCTGACCTCATCCACTACGTCCAAATCGTTTGTTGACTGCTGACAGCACACTCATAGCAGGCAGTCAGACAGCACGTTCGCCGACAGTTTATCGCAATTGCGTCATTCGTCCTATTGCTCTGTCGACGTTGAATTGAGGAATGTCGAACGGCCGAAACACCCGCGCTCCGGGAGCGCGGGCATTTTGTCGGGCGAATTCCACTTTATTCCACTTCTCAAACGACTGTTGACGGAGAACTCCAGCCACCCACCTCGCGCCGTTGTGAACCACCTGGTGAATCCAGCATCTTCCATGATCGATCGACAGACTCACTTCTCCGGCAATTCAGAGACTTCGATGTTCAGATCCTTCAGCTGCCGATCATCGACCGGCGCTGGAGCGCCTGTCAGCATGTCGGCTGCCTTTTGAGTCTTCGGGAACGCGATGACGTCACGAATGTTTTCGTCGCCTGCCAACAACATGACCCAGCGGTCCAGACCGAGTGCGATTCCGGCGTGAGGTGGTGCACCGTATCGAAGGGCTTCCAGCAGAAAACCGAATCGCTTTTCCGCTTCTTCCGACTTGATGTTCAGCAGATCAAATACCATCTGCTGAATTTCTGAATCGTGAATTCGAACGCTGCCGCTGGCTGCTTCGTAACCATTCACAACAAGGTCGTAACTGTCCGCTCGCACTTTGCCGGGGTCTGTCTTGAGATATTCAGTATCCGCCGGATTCGGCTGACAGAACGGGTGATGCTCCGCGTCGAAGCGACCTTCTTCAGCGTTCCATGTGAGCAGAGGAAAATCCAGGACCCAGATACAACTGAAGTCTTTGGGATCGTAGAGATTCAACTCTTTGCCAAGTCGATTGCGCAGAGCGGCCAGAGCTGAGTTCGTCACCTTCGGAGTATCGGCAACAAACAACAGCAAGTCGCCGTCTTCGCCGCCCATGCGTTCAATAATCTGCTGCTGGTGCTCGTCGCTGAAGAACTTGGCAATTGTGGATTCCAGTTTCCCACCAACCACCTTTGTATAGGCGAGTCCTTTTGCTCCGAAGTCGCCAACAAAATTCTTCAGGTCAACGTCCAGCAAACGGCGACTGTACTTTTCCGCCGCGCCTTTGACGTTGAGGCCTCGAACGCGTCCACCGGAAGCCATTACCGTTTTGAAAACGCTGAATCCGCTCACGGCAGCGATGTCGCCGATATCAACAATCTCCATGGCGAAGCGAACGTCCGGCTTATCGCAGCCAAATCGCTCCATCACATCTGCGTACGTATAACGAGGCAGCGGTGTTGGAATCTTAACGCCACGGACTTTCTCCATGACGAAAGATACAAGCCCGTCGATCATGTCCAGAATGTCGTCGCGTTCAACGAATGCCATTTCAAGGTCGATTTGAGTGAACTCCGGCTGACGGTCGGCTCTCAAATCTTCGTCACGAAAACATCGGGCGATTTGATAGTAACGGTCGTATCCCGCCACCATCAGAATCTGCTTATAGATCTGTGGGGACTGCGGCAACGCATAAAAGCTGCCCGGATGAACTCGACTTGGCACCAGATAATCGCGAGCCCCTTCCGGAGTGCTTCGCCCCAGGATCGGAGTTTCGATTTCCAGAAAGTCCCGAACGTTAAAGTACTCGCGAACAGCCTGAACAAGATTGTGACGCAGAATAATGCTCTTCTGCAGCTCCGGACGTCGCAGATCGACGAATCGATACTTCAGTCGCAATTCTTCGTTCGGCAATTCACCGCCTTCGATTTCAAATGGCGGGGTCTTACTCTTGGACAGAACCGTCAACTGAATCGCGCGGATTTCAATATCGCCGGTGATGAGTTTTGGATTCACAAGTCCGTCACCTCTATAACGAACTTCACCGACAACCTTGATCACATCTTCGCGTCGCAGCCTGCGCGCGATCGAATCAATTTTGCTGTCTTCTTCAGTGATAAAGACAACCTGGATCTTGCCGTAGCGGTCACGCATGTCGACGAAAACCAGTTCTTTGCCCTGCTCGCGATAGCTGTTCACCCAGCCTGCCAGCGTAACAATCTGGCCCGCATGTTCGCGACGGAGTTCTCCGCAATTATGAGTTCTGTGCACAGGAATGGGATCCGAAGTAGAAACAGGATTTGAGTGGACTGAAGGGCGGTTCTGCCAATTTGATCGTGACTGCGGAAGCGTCTTGTTCCGTCTTAACGCCGTTCACGACGTGGCGGAGTATAGAATCCGTTCATTCCTCAGGAAAGAAGGGTTACCACAAACTCCCGAGAACGGGCAGCAGCAGAGTGTTCCACGGCCCCTTAGGGTCAGTCCCGAAACAAGATTGGAATCCGCTGTCAAAATCCTTGCAAAAAACCGGCGGGCTCGCGCCCAATCGTGATCACGTTGGCTTTCAATTAAAAGCGGCACGGCGCGAGCCGTCCGGTTTCTGCAAGTTCTTTGAGTACCATCACCGGACAACTTGCGCTGTTCCGCGCAAAGTGACTGCCATTGGGCGCGAGCCGTCCGGTGGAGCGAAACCGGAGGGCTTGCGCCCTTCCGCTTCTGTCAAAGTCCGGTGACTATTCCGGGAATGGTCCTTCGTCCGTAGCGAAAAGCGTGAGTTGCGGCGACTTGCGACTTTGCCGGAGCTTGCTTCGCTCAGTCCGGTCTACTTCGAGCAGAACATCACTTTTCACCAGAACATCACTGACGGGAGGCTACGACAGAATCGGCAGCAGCAGTCCGGTGCCGTGCTGCAACTCGCGAGTCACAATGCTGCCGATCAGAGTCGTGCCGGTGCAATCATGGATTTCAATCTCCGCCGTTGAACCGATCAGTCGCGGATTTCCATCGAACACCACGATTCGATCGCATTCGGAACGCCCTGTCAGCTGCATCGCGAGGCGAGCAGCTTCGGGTGATGAATGCTGGATCGTTTGCGGCTCTTCGTCATGGTGATGATCGTGCCCATGATTCTCGTGCCCATGGTGATCGTGGTTATGGCCATGCGAATGGTTTGCATCCGCGATCGGAAGCAGCGACGTCACTTCTGATGGCTGACTCTCTCGAATCGCACGCTTAGCGGCCGATTTGCTGGGGCCTTCCACGAGCACCGTCACACGCCGACCAATGAATTCCGCATTGTCTTCTTCGCTGATCGAGTTCTGCAGATCCAGCATCTCATTGTTGCGCCGACGCTTCACTTCATCCGGAATGTCGTCTTCGAACAAATCGAACGCCTTGGTTCCTTCGCGTTTGCTGTACTTGAAGATGAAGCTGTTTTTGAAACGGCACTCGCGAATCAAATCCATGCTCTTCTGAAACGACTCTTCGGACTCACCGCAGAAGCCCACAATAAAGTCGCTGGACACACTGCACCCAGGAACGTGCTCACGAATGCGGTGCATCATTTCGCGATATTCGCCCACCGTGTAACCGCGTTTCATTCGTTTGAGCTGATCGTCACAGCCCGACTGAGCCGGCACGTGAAGATACTTCATCACTTTGGGAAGATCGCGAACGGCCTGCAGAAGATCGTCCGTCATGTCACGAGGAAAGTTCGTGATGAAGCGAATGCGATCAATTCCAGACACGTCGCTCAACTGAGCCAGCAGATCGGACAGACGAACAAGCCGCCCGTCTTCCGTGTACTTGTAGCTGTTCACCGTCTGCCCAAGGAGCGTAATCTCCTTCACGCCCTGATCAGCCAGAACTCTGGCTTCTCGCACAATATGCGCGGGTGGTCGGCTTTGTTCGGGGCCGCGAGTTGCTGGAACAACGCAGTAGGTGCAGAACTTGTCGCAGCCGATCATGATTCGCACGAACGCTTGAAACGGAGTCGGTCGCATTTCCGGATCGCGAAGCGGATCATAGCTTTGGAAGCTGTCGGAGACTTCTTCGCGTGAGCCATCGCGGCGACCAAGGCTGACCGCTTTGACATGAGTCCGTTCGGCCGATTCACGTGTTTCGCGAATCAGTCGAGGAATCTCTGCCAGTTGCCCGGTTCCGACAACAATGTCAACATACGGAGCCTTTTGAAAGATCAGATCCTGATCCTTCTGAGCCATACAGCCCATCACGCCAATCACCTTCTGCGGCCGAGTTCGCTTGCTGAATTTTAAACGCCCCAGCGCGCTGTAGATCTTGTGTTCGGCATGTTCTCGAACGCTGCAGGTGTTGAACAGAATCGTATCGGCTTCTTTGGGATTGTCGGTCAGTTCATAACCATCCTTGCGCAAAGCGGCGACGACCAGTTCGCTGTCCAGCATATTCATCTGGCAGCCAACCGTCTCGATGTAAAGTCGTCCGTTATGAGAAGGAGAATTGGCAGTCATAGGTCACAATCTGAACGAGGGCCGAATTTGAAACATCTGGCCTGAAGAAACTGACTTGAAATGGGTCTTAGAACGCCTGTGCCGGTTTTGTGAATGCCTCTTTGTCGAGACTACGAACTGGTGATTGTTCGATTCTGGAACGGTACTGTGTTTACTCGCAATACCGTTCAAATCGTAGCGGAGCAGCGCGAGCTGCCCGGTGAGTGCCTGCAAAATGCAGTCTCACCGGACGGCTTGCGCCGATTCCGCTACTTTACAGGCCGTTCGTTGAACGGTATTTCGGTTAAACGAAAAACATCTCCGTCGGGACCAAAACCCCGTCCTTGAAAACCACACTATCACTATTGAATGCGTTCCATGTACTGTCCGGACTCGGTGTCAATCTTGACGTTGTCGCCTTCCTTGATGAACGCAGGAACCTGAATCTCTGCACCTGTTTCGACAGTCGCTGGCTTGGAAACGTTCGTCGCCGTGTTACCGCGAACTGCTGGCTCGGTGTAGGTCACTTTCAGAATCACCTGCTGCGGCGGGCTCATGCTGATCAGCTGACCGTTCCAATACATCAGCGCCACGGTCGCGCCTTCCATCAACCATCGCATTTCATCCTGAACAACAGCAGCGGCAAGGCTGTGCTGTTCGAATGTGGAATTGTCCATGAAGACGTAGCTGTCACCATCGCGATAGGAATACACGCCGTCATTTCGATGAACGTCGGCTGATTCGAGCGAATCGCCGCTGCGATATGTTTTTTCGTACTGAGTTCCCTTGAGCAGGTTGCGAAGCTTGGTTCGGTAGAGCGCCTGACCTTTTCCAGGCTTTACGAAGAAGCTCTCGAGCATTTCGTAGGGCTCGTTATCGATCAGAACCTTAATTCCCTTTTTGAATTCGCCTGCGTTGATGGTGCCCATTGGAGTCGTTCTCTGAGTCTGGTATCTTCTGGTAGTTTTTCGGCGAAACCGCCGACAAGCGGGGATTCCTGTCACACCGTGACCCGGAAGGAATCCCTGAAAATTGGCCGCGTACGTTACCAGAACCCAGTGCCAGAGTGAATCCTGAATGTTGCCCGTTCCCTTGCCAATCGCCTTAGATTCCTGCTCGGAACCCACTTTGCCGCCTACCGAATCGGTCTCCTGGCAGCGCGAACTGGCGGGAGCCGTCAGTACGACTGAAGAATTGCTGCGGCGATTGCAGTTGATCCTACCGGGCGAATCCATTGAGTCCGCATCAATCCGCATGGGAATTTCTAACACTTCCTCGAAAGAACTCGAGGCGTTTCCCGTTCTCGTGCCAGAGAATTTCCTCAACCGCATGCAGTTGGGCGATCCCAGCGACCCACTTCTTCGGCAGGTTCTTCCCCTGGATGCGGAGTCCGCCGCCGTCGCCGGATTCGTCTCCGATGCTGTCGGAGATCTCGCCGCTCGCCGCACGCAGGGCGTTCTTCAAAAGTACCAAGGACGAGTCCTGCTGATTGCGGCCAGCGCCTGCGCGGTGCATTGTCGGTATTGCTTCCGACGTGATTACCCCTACGAATCTGAACCCCGACGTCTGGAAGACTGGCAGCCGGCCCTCAAAGAGATCGCTGAAGATCCCTCGATTTCCGAAGTGATCTTCAGCGGCGGCGACCCGTGGATGCTCAGCGACCAGCGTCTGTCGACTCTTTGCAAACAGATTGATGCGATTCCGCATATTGAACGCGTTCGCTTTCACACACGACTTCCGATCGTGCTGCCGTCGCGTGTTACGGCTGAGCTGCTGCATTTGTTGAACGACATGCGCGCTCAGTCGATTGTAGTCGTCCACGCGAATCACGCAAACGAAATTGTCGGTGATTGCGAATCAGCCCTGCGAACTCTGGTGAAGTCCGGCGTCCCCGTGTTGAATCAATCGGTACTGCTGGCCGGAGTCAACGATTCGCTGGAAGCTCTGGAATCGCTGAGCCGAAAGCTGATCAACATCGGCGTCATGCCATACTATTTGCATCAACTGGATCAGGTCCACGGCACGGCGCATTTCCGCGTGGCTGAGTCAAAAGGTAAAGAGCTGATTCGAGAACTGGCCGCTCGCCTGCCTGGCTATGCGGTGCCACGATACGTGCAGGAGATTCCTGGCGAATCGGGCAAGTCCCCAATCACAGCATAAGCTCTGCGGAGATTTGCAGGAGAGCCCGGCTCATGCTCCGGGATCGCGGGCGTCTCACGCAACGGTGATCACTTTGGGTTTCAATTAGAAGCGGCACGGCGCGAGCCGTCCGGTTTTTGCAAGCTTTTTTTGAGGACCATCACCGGACAGCTTGCGGGGTGTTGATTTAGTGGTATATCGATCGTTTTCGTTTAACGGCGAGCCGCAGGCGTAGGCGAAATCGAGCGGCAACGCCTGCGGCTTGCCGTTAAACGACTAAATCAACGAGCCGCTTGCGCTGTTCCGCTGTAAAATGACTGCCACTGGGCGTATCGCCCGCCAACGCATTCTCCCTTTCAACGCTGACAGAAAAGTCGTCGCCCCCGTTGAAGGTCCTGCTATGACGGGACATTCAAGAATATCCACTGCGTCTAAGACCGATTCTGCATCGCAGCGAACCATGAAAACTCAATGGCCGCTACTAATCATTTCACACCACTCAAGTGAAATCTCAATCCGTCGCACGTCGGCGCGAATCACGAAGACTTCTTACCGCGACCCTTTCGCTGAGTGCCATCCATTGCGGATTTCTTTCGCAACATATGATGATAGTGCTGAGCAAACCGGTGCGCTTCGTCACGGACATACTGCAGCAGTCGAAGCCCAAAAGAATGTCGGCTTAACTTAATGGACTCAGGCTGACCGGGAACAAAGATTTCCTCTTCCTGTTTCGCCAGAGAAATGGTCGTTGGCGGAACAATGTCCAGCATTCGAAACGTTTCCATCACCGCGTTCAGTTGCCCTTTGCCTCCGTCGATCAGCAGCAGATCCGGAAAGGATTCACCGTCCTGACTGAGTCGCCGGAATCGCCGAGTGACGACTTCACGCATTGAAGCAAAGTCATCAACACCTTCGACAGATTCAATCTTGAATCGCTTATAACCTGGCTTGAACGGCAGGCCGTCGATGAACTGAACCAAACTGGCGACGGTTTCATGTCCCTGAATATGGGCAATGTCGATTCCTTCAATACGACGAGGAATCTCATTCAGCTTCAGCACCTTCTTTAATCCGGCCAGTCCCTTCTGCGGATCAATGTAAAAGACCTCCGGTTGAGCATGACTTTCAAGATCACCGCGAAGACTCAGGCTGTTCAGCGATTTGATCTCGTCACGAATCCGCGCCGCCTTTTCAAACTTCATTTCACGAGAAGCCTGCATCATGGCTTCCTGCATCTCTGTGATCAGACTGGCCTTGCCACCGTCCAGGAAGATCTTCAGACGCCGAATGTCTTCGCGGTAATCTTCCTTGCTGACTCGCATATTACACGGCGCGGTGCATTGATTGATACTGGCAAGCAGACATGGGCGAAACCAGCGCCAGCGTTCATCGTTCTCTTCAATATCCAGAGTACACGTACGAAATCGAAAGATGCGCTGAAGAACAGCGATCGTGCCACGCAGTTGACCGGCACTCGTGAATGGGCCGTAAAGCTTCACCCCGGAGGATTCCGGTTGACGAGTAAACTCCACGCGAGGAAAATCCTCTCGCGTGGTAATCTGCAGATACGGAAAAGTCTTATCGTCCTTTAACAACGCGTTGAACCGAGGCTGAATGTCTTTAATCAGCCTCGCTTCCATCAGCAACGCATCGACTTCACTGTCCGCTTCGATGTAATCGATATCCGCGATCTCCGGGATAAGATCGGCCGTCCGGCGGTCGATCTCTGCGGCCTTCGTAAAGTAGCTTCCAGCACGGCTGCGCAGGTTGACGGCTTTGCCAACGTAGATCACGCACCCCTGCGAATCCTTCATCAGGTAAACACCGGGTGTTGTCGGAAGAGTACGAACTTTTTCCCGAGGAGGCAGAAAAGGCTCCGACGGGTCCGGCTCTGAAGATTGTGCTTGATTGTCTGGCATATGGGCTGATTTTGCGGGCAAATGAAGCCAGGGAACCCTGGCAAATTGCTACGGGTTATGCAATCCACGGGGACCTTCAATGGCTACTGATGCCCCAAAAACGAAACTTCCACAATTTCAATCCCTCGAAATGTTGATTTTGACTCGCAGTTTCGTAGGGTTATGTCGTCGCTTGGCTGTCGTAACTGGCAGTTTTGGGGTAGCGACGTACTTTGATGTTAGTTTTGCGAAAGGCTGGGGAACGATGAAATTTGTACGATCATTAAGCACGTTGGTGCTTGTGGCAGGCGTGAGTTTTACACTGGGTTGCACAGGAAGCGAAACCACAACTTCCGGCGGTTCTTCAATGGAATCTGGTTCCGGCGTTGCTGGTGGTGCAGAAGCTCCACATTCACATGATGGCGAAGACGGTCACGCTCACGAAGCGGCCGAGATGAAGACGGAAACACCAGCAGAGGCTCCTGCCGAGGCTCCTGCCGAGACTCCTGCCGGGACACCTGCGGAAGCACCTGCTGAAGAAACGCCAGCGGCTGAAGCACCAAAGGCAGCCGACGCTCCATCGGCAGAAGCACCTGCTGAAGAAGCGCCAAAGGCCGAATAGTGCATGTGACAATTGCACGATCCGTCGTGTGAGTTGGCTACATCAGATAGAAAAAGCCCGGCATCATTGAGATGCCGGGCTTTTCGCATTTCTGATTGTTGGCTTGTCTGCACCGGAATCGCGTATTGTTAACCGAACATCGCGATTGCTCACCCCTGCAGAACCATTGCCGCTATCCGACTCCCTGGAAACCCATGGCCGTGAATCGTGGCATTTCGATTGCATCCAGAATCTTGACGGCAAGGATTTGCTCAAAGCTCATGATCACTCGGCGTGAACCTGACGCATCGGGCATCTTTCGTTCAACGAGGATAAGGTCACCAGAAAGCATGTAGCTGACGAAGTGAATCGATTCCCCAAAGGTCGTAACAAGCAGGCCGGTGCGAGGAATACTGGCGGGCCACTCCGCAAAAACCCTGCGCATGTCCTTCATACCCACTAACCTCCACTAACAATAATCAGACAACCGTATCTTTTGACTGTGAGGTTATTCGGCTGACGGATTGCCGCCACTATAACTCAACGCTTTCGGCATGCATTGCCGACCAGGGTGCCCCTGATCACAACGACTTGATCGCTACAACCCCTGTCAGTGTCAGAATTCCCTTGAACCCCGCATTCAGCGACCTGCGAAAACAGAATGCCGCAAGTGGCCTCTCTTTGCTGCGATAAACACGCGGAACGAAGCTCGCCCCCTTTCGTAATTCGTTCATTGCTTGATACTCTTGATCGCAGAAAATGATGGGTTCACGTGGCAGATCCCTCCGCAAAAACCTTCGACTGGAAACAACTGAGCGCGAGTTCTGTTGCTTCGGTGAAAGCCGACTTGCTTCCGAAGTCCGTAGAACTGCCTGCGCTCCCAACTGCCGTGACGGAGTTCGTTCAGAAAGCCGCAAATCCAAACTTCAGCGCGGCTGAACTTGCGAGAATCGTCGAGAAGGATTCCGCGCTCACGGTTGAACTACTCAAGCACGTCAATTCGTCGCTCTACGCGCTTCGTCGACCAGTGAGATGTGTTCGCGACGCGATCGTTCACATCGGAGTCAACACCGCTCGCATGCATCTGCTGGCGGTGGGTATGAGAGCCGCGACCCGGGCCTTGAAAACAAAGCTTATTAACCAGCGAAATTTCTGGAACGAATCGCTTCAGAAGGCACTATTCGCGAGGGAGATCGCCAAACGTCTGGGGCTTGATCCCAGCCTCGCGTTTCTGGGCGGTCTGCTGCAGGACTATATTCTGCCGGTACTGACGAACAACTACGACAAGCTGTATCTTCAGTTTCTTGATGCTCCGCCCGGTCAGGGACCCGATCTTGCAGATTGGGAACGCAGCGTCTTCGGCTGGGATCATGCGTCCGCTGGCGCTTACTATGCCGCCCAGTGGCATTTTCCGGACGATCTGCTTTGTGCAATCTTTTTCCATAACTCTCTCGAGTCTACTCTGCAGGAACCCAATGCGGAGTTCTTCAAACTGTTCCCTGTCGCCTTGGCCTCACTGTTGCCCGATCAATTGAGGCAGTCGCCTCGCGGATTTCAGAAGTTGATCAAAATCGGACGCCAGTGCCGCGCGATCAATCTGACAGAAGTTTGTAAGATCGTCGACGAAGAACAAATGCAGCTCGCGGAAGGCTACGAGATTCCAAACCATCTTAGCCAGCTGCTGGAGCAGACTGAACGCCAGATGGACCAGGTGGAACTTGCAGGCGTGTAGCTTCATTCAAGCGACTGTCCCGGTTTTGTTAGTGCCTCTGAGTCTTACGATCAGGCGATGGCGAGTTTCCGGCGGATGCATTGAGCACTACACAAGAAGCAAACAGTCGCCAACAAAACAACCTCCGCTATTGAAGTAGAGTCCAGCGTGGTGGCAGGAACTCACAAAGATTCACGAGGAATCTGAAAAAATGCGGGAAGCGCCTTCTGGTCGGCTCGCGCAGAAGAGCCACCTTCCAGAACGAAGCGAGCAAATTTCTCGACCACGAACATCCAGAGCGTTACCGCCGGTTGATTCCTGGAGCGAAGAGCAGTCGGCGGCTCGTGACAAATTTTTGTACCTTCTTTGTCACACGCTGTTTCCTTCGACTATGTGACTTTGAAAGCGAACCACTCCGGGTCGCTGCAAAGCCCAACAGGATCAGGAAAGATTGCGATGTTTCAACTCCGAAAGTCAACGGCCATTGGTTTGCTCATAATTGCTGCCACCGTCTGCGGATCGTCGTCGGCAAACGCTCAGTCGGTGACCGTTCGAACCGCCAGAATTCTTCAATTTCAGCAGCATCGAGGAAACTATGCACAGGAAAACATCTCAAGGCTTAACGGTATGATTCTTCAGTTGAATCAGAACGGCACATTCGCAATCGCCTTTCCCAACTCCGTCTTCAGCCCGATGCAGGGGCGATTCACCGTCAGCGGGAACTCACTGATCCTGAAAGCCTCGAAGACCAGTCGATATGGAAATACGGGATTTGTGAGAGGTGATCTTGTGGCACAAATCAACTCGACGAGCAGCGGTCCCGTCATGACAATACTCTTTGCGTCGGCTAACGGAAATGCCGCGGTCATCAATGGTACGAAGTTCTCGCAGAACACTTCCAATGCTTACGTAGCCGCCGTGCTTCTCAGATAGAACTGTCTGCGGTGTTTGAACGGTTGCTGATGCCTGAGATGCAGACTCCTCCACGCTGGCTGGACTGTGGAGTATCACGATGCCGCCATGATACCAGAGGGCCACGCCAATGACGGCGGGCCCTTTTTTGCAGGGGGTGAAGAAATCTCATTTGCACAATGAGATCACCGGATTTCAGGCAGATCATGTTGTCTGTCGGAAAGATTGGTTTCCGCGATATCGTGTAGTGTCTCTTACTTGCGTTCAATTAACCCACATTGATTCATCAGTGATGATTTGTGGGATTGCTTCGAATCCCAAGGTTCACCAGCGATTCAACGTCATCCCATAATTCAACAACAGCGTGAGACACTACACTAGCAGCGATCGATCGACTGTATTTCGCTGGCCGATCGAGGGATATGTCCCCTTCGGCCCTAGCGGTCTTGGTCCAACGTCGCCCCACGCGGTGAATCCACCGCTCTTCATGTCCTCGGTAATCATGACTCGCATCGACTGAACCGGTTCCTGATCTTTCAAATGGATAACAAATCGCGCAACCTCTCTGTGGACTTGCGCCACAATGTTCAACCCAAATACTTCGTCCATCGCTCACCTCAATCCGAACGACACAATGTTGCCGAACAAATCCACATCCATGAAATAGTCGCCCTTGTGACGTCAAGTCCGTCAAGTGCGTGGCACTTGATTTTTGCACCTGATTTTTGCCTGATTTTCCTGTGTTCGTTGCTTGATCTAACTTGGCTTCCGCCGAACGTCAACAGTCCTTAACCGTCAGCCTACGAATTCCCATCTATCCCGAGAACTGTATTGAATCAATCACACATGCACCGTCATGAAATCCGAATAGCACGCAGACTCCACATCTGGTACGGATAGCGGACTGGGTTTCGCTTGTCAGGGCTGGGACGGGCTCGAAGTCAATTCTCCTGGACTTGAGGTATTGAGTAAACTGGGAGAGAGTATCGCCGCAGTTAGGCCACGCCCCAGAAAACACGATCGGCGAATCCGAAGTCGTGAGAACGGCCCCAGACCGAAAATATGCTGCAATGAGACGAAGGCGATGCACGCCTCCCGATTTGAGGAACGATAGTTCGATGAAACCATACCTCCATATCAGGACTTGACTGGCATCGGCGACGTCTTGAGGTGATCCCCAAACAGAACCAATATCGGTCAACGTTGCGCCTACGCGTATTTCTCCAAGAGTGCCAGTCGTCAAAAACGACTCGGCATCGACGGTCAATGTCATTTCGCCATGCCCTCAAGAACTTTGATCAACTCTCGCAGTTTTTCGATTTGGGACTGAGCTGCTTCGAACAATCCATGCTTGGGGCCAAAACCCTCAAGATACTGAATGGCGCGACTTGCTTCCCCAGAGAGCTTGCTACGCGCAGCGGGATTGCTGATCAGTTCCTCCAGGACCTTTTTTGCGGCAGCGTTAAACACACTGTCCTTTGTCGAGCTAAATACTTTATCGAGTGCCAATGCACCATCGCGTACGAAGACACCTAACTCAGTTCCGCCGACGTGAATGTGCATTCCTTTTGTCGCAAAATCATCGGCGATTGTGGAGACCTTAAAGCAGAGATTCCCATTATGCACCAACACGCCGCTGGAACCAACGTGGTAGACGTGGGTTCCGTGGATTTCGAGGTTGTAGACGGCTGTTGAGCCTTGGATGTGCCTCAGTGACGTGACGCTTGTCGAAGGAAGCCAATAAGGGGACATTCTACTTTGATCAATAAAGCCAATAAGAAAGCCAATAAGGGGACATTCTACTTTGATCAATAAGTACAATGTCCCCTTTAGCGAATGCAATTAGTTTGCGTTCAATCTCTTCGGCTCTTGAGTATTCTCCCAAGCACAGTTGGGAAATCACAAGATTTCGGTAGTAGGGAGCAGTTTGGTCGCCAATTTCAGGTCGCACCGCGATGCACTTCAAAAGGAGTTCAGCTCCCTCGGCATAATTACCTTCACGAAGTTGAAACCATGCTTCGTTGTTTAGCGTTCGTTGAAGCTCGCGGAAATCGGTCACGCGCATGGCACCTGTGTTTCCTCGTCTATTGCTAATCGATAAGGTGGCCCACTTCTCTTGCCTTGGCAAATTCTTCGTACTTTGCCTTGAGGGCTTCCAGTGAACCGACGCCATGAATGTCCTGAAATGCTCCAAAAACATTGCTGCCGGAAATTTGAAGCGAATTCCGCACGAACAACGAAAAATCCCCCCAGATCCGCACCGATGGCTCGTGGGGATGTCCAATCGCAGCGCCACTATAATAGCCTGTCAAAAAAGCGACGACTTCGCCATAGGCTCCATTAACGGTATACATCATCGGACGTTGTAGTACGCTCCAGATCATCGCCTCGGTTTTGTTCATCGCATCCTCAGCAATTCTTCAAATGAACTCAGCACACCGTTGTTGTAAATAAGTGTCTTCGCCCGTAGTGCGGGGTTATCAAATATCGTGCGTAGTTCCCAATTCGTGGATCCGAGTGAATTAAGGAAGGCAGGTCCAGTGAGTACTCCATCAGGCCCAGTCAATCCTCTCATTCCGGAGACGTCGAATCGAATGACTCCAGCTCCATCCATCAGCGATTCAAGCTGCTTTGGGAAAAACTTTGAATAAGGATTCAGCCCTAAGTCATCGTAGTCCAGAATTCCGGGAAACTGCTTCTTGAAACGGTCCAGATTGTCTGTGAACCCTAACCCCAATTCAGGTATTTCAGGATATAGGCAGGGATTCGCGATCGATAATCCGCTGGGATTATGCACCACCACACCGCTGGTCCCGACGTGATAAACGTGCGCACCGTGGACTTCGATGTTGTAGACAGGTGTTGGACTGAGGTCGGCAGTCCAGGATTCGACGGTCGTAAGGCCGGTGGCGGTGCGAAGGGTTTCGTTGGGCTGCAGCGAGTCGGCTCGGACGAAGCTCTGCCGGTCTTCGCTCCAAAATGGATGGTTGCCCGTGCATTCAATGGGTTCACTTTGACCAGCGATCGTGAGAGTGATCGTGCTGCTGGCCTGTTGCCGGAAGGTGCCCGTGACGACTCGGCCTGCGCCGGAAGGAATCTCGGGACACGGATCAATGGCTAGAACCTCTGCGTTGCCGTCGATGCCGCATTCTGGCACGGAGATGAAGACCGTGCCGCCGACCATGTCTTCAACGGTCTGCGATTCCACTGTAGGTCCCGCCTGCCGGGCGGGATTTCGCGACGTGTCGCGACTATTGAGTGCATTGGTCGTGCCAGCGTCGGTGCCGAGTTCATCACTCAGATGTCGCGCATTGGTTCGCCTGGCGGCGAAAGTCCCGCTCGGCAAGCGGGACCTACCAGTACGCTGCTCATTCAGCCACGTGAGCGGCCTCAGCAGCACGACCTCCGCAGTTGTCCCGTCTCGCTTCGGAGCCCGCAGCGTCAGCTTCCGCCAATCGGACGGGATGATCTCTGAACCAAACGTCGTGTCTTCTTCGCCAGTCGGTGATTCGGCGAGAACTCGGTCACCGACCTGGATTTGTTCGATGGGTGTGAGGTCAGTTTTGACGGCGGGGTGTGCTGCATTCTTGGTCCGCGTGGCGATAGCCAGTGGGTTTGTGTTTGTGACAGCGACGTCCTCATCGGCGGTTAGCGCCGTGCCGCTAGTTGAATCAGCGACTACCGGAGCCTCGCTTCGCTCGGTCCAGCCTACAGCAGATGTTCCGCCGCCGAGCGCCTTGTAAACGCTGAAGCTGCCAAACGTGATCGCGAAGGCTAGGACAAGCAGCGTCGTCCGGTGGATGCCGAAGATTTCATTCATACGGTTGTTCATAATTTCTCAGTAAACGCGTTTCGCGTTTGAAAGCCATTCGTTGGAAACTCAATCGCCTAATGGCAAGTTGAATTTAGCCATCACGATCCGCCGTCGGAACTATCGAATAATTTGTAATTGGTCCCATGTACAGTGCCCTGAGTAACTGGGTTGCGAGGTACCGGAGGACTAATCTCGAATTCACGAAGGAGTTCTGATAATGCGCGACCCTTGATTTTGTGAAACATTCCTCTGATTCCGAATGATCCTTCAAACGCCGTGATAAGACGCCGCAATCTGGCAGCATCTTCTATTGCAAGTTCCTTCATGAAAATGTTGACTTCTCCAGCCAACACCGTCCACGGGCTATCACCGGGCGCAGCGGAAAACCTTGCATCTGGATCGTCGATCTTCATACTTTACCTCAATCTAGTGTTGTCAGGGTATGTGTCTCTTTCCATCAAGGAACCACCAGAAGTTTCCGCTAATATCCACGTACCTTATATCCACGCCGTAGGCTCCCGACGCCCACTCCATGATGTTTTGACATTGTGGACATGGCGGCAACATGCCGTCGATGTTCAATTCGGTTCCGGGCTTCAGCATTCCTCTGCTTGAAAGGTCGTCAATAATCTTTCCTTCCGTGTGTCCGTACCATGACTGATCAGGAAAAGACAATCGGTCGCCGCGTAATGGGAAATCTACCCCATTTATTTCGTCACCTTTCAATACTTTCCCGTTCGGTAGCCGCAATTCCCATTCGGCATAGTGTCCGTTTTTGGGAACCCACGGACAATCATTTAGAATCGGCAACCCGCCTGGATTATGCACCACCACGCCACTCGTCCCGACGTGGTACACATGTGCCCCGTGGACTTCGATGTTGTAGACGGGGGTTGAGCTGAGTTCGGGAGTCCAGGATTCAACGGTCGTCAAGCCGGTGGCGGTGCGGAGGGTTTCGTTGGGTTGCAGAGAGTCTGCCCGGACGAAGGTCTGGCGGTCTTCGCTCCAGAACGGATGGTTGCCCGTGCATTCAATCGGTTCGCTTTGACCGGCGATCGTGAGAGTGATCGTGCTGCGGGCCTGATGCAGGAAGGTGCCCGTGACGACTCGGCCTGCACCCGAGAGAATCGCGGGACACGGATCAATGGCAAGCACCTCGGCGTTGCCGTCGATGCCGCATTCGGGCACGGAGATGAACACCGTGCCGCCGACTTCGCCGTGCTGCTCATTCAGCCACGTGAGAGGTCTCAGCAGCACGACCTCCGCCACTGTCCCATCCCGCTTCGGAGCCCGCAGCGTCAGCTTCCGCCAGTCGGACGGAATGATCTCAGAACCAAACGCGGTGTCTTCTTCACCTGTCGGTGATTCGGCGAGGACTCGGTCGCCGACCTGGATTTGTTCGATCGGTGTGAGCGTGGTTTTGACGGCGGGACGCGGTGCATTCGTGCGCCGCATGGCGCTAACCAGCGGGTTTGTGTTTGTGACAGTGACGTCCACACCGGCGGCTAGCGCCGTGCCGCTCACTGAGTCGGCGACTGCCGGAACTTCGCTGCGCTCGGTCCGGCCTACGGTGGATGTCCCACCGCCGAGGGCATTGTAAACACTGAAGCTGCCGAAGGTGATCGCAAATGCGAGAATCACCTGCGTGCTTCGAGACAAAGTCCTATTGCCCCCAACATTCATCATGCTCATTCGACCGGCTTACATTGAAGATCCACTGGTAGCCCATCGAGCGGGATCGATTCAACGTGAATAGGTTCTCGATCCAGCGCGCTCCAGCGGTCCAGATCCAATTGATCAGCGACGCTCCGACGGACAAGTAATCCCATCAAGTCCGTTGTGGCAATTGAAACATCATCTGGAAGGTCCGTCGTTATGTATCTTTCGCCTTGAGCTGAGTAAAATACACGATGGCATGTTGGACACTTTCGAAATGTGGCTCGATCGGTAGCGCGAAGAATAACCTCATTCTGCGTTCTGACCGTACACCACTCCGACAAGTTGCCCTTTCGTTCGCTGGTCACCGCACCAAGTTTCATAGCCTCGGCTGAAATTCCGGATTCGATAAGTTGATCTACGAATTTGCGTACTACAAGCACGATGCCATAGCCGTACACGAAAGATATGGGTGACGGCTTGGGCTCTCTACCCTGGATGATAATGTCAATCGGCGAAAAACGAACAACTGGATGACCACATTCGCGACACGCCCATTTGTCAGCAATCAAATTGCGTTCCGACTTCGCAAGTGAACTCGTTTCACCACTCGGACATGCTAAATGTATGTATGAAGGTGGATCTGAAATCATGGAAACGCCCTGAACGAATGCCCAAGAACATTGTTCCATAAGTCCTGCATGATGTTTGTTCCGTATTTGAAATCATACTGGCGTGTTACATCGAAAAGAATATCCAACGCCTCTCTTTGACTTCCCGGATTGGCGAGGAAATGTCGCGCCCAGTCTGCCGTCGAACCGCCGCGTCCGCCAACATTTGGAAACCCGGCGGCCTTCAATGATTTTGCCAGATCCTTATGAAACTCTTTGTGAACGACTCGTGGAATGTTTGACAAAACCTGATCAGCATCTCCCCCAAGAAATTTTGCCAACCCGTGATGCCCATCAAGTTTTGGAAGGAAACAGTTCCCGCCGAGAATATTCAATCCGCCGGGATTATGCACCACCACACCGCTGGTCCCGACGTGGTAGACGTGAGTCCCATGGATTTCGAGGTTGTAGACGGCTGTTGAGCCGGGGATTTGGCTCAGTGACGTGACGGTTGTGGTGCCAGCAGTTGTGCGGAGTGCTTCGTTGGGTTGCAGCGAGTCGGCTCGGACGAAGTCATGGCGGTCTTCGCTCCAGAACGGATGGTTGCCGGTGCAGAGTATCGGCTCCGGCTGCCCGGCGATGCTCAGCGAAATCGATGCCGACACCTGATGCCGAAACGTCCCCGTGATGATTCGCCCACCGAGATCACCCGCAGGTTCGATCGGCGGACAAGGCTCAATCGCCAGCACATTGGCATGACCATCAATGCCGCATTCCGGGACAGAGATAAACACAGTCCCGCCAACTTCGACCTGCTGCTCAGTCAACCATGGAAGCGGCCTTAGCAAAACAACATCAGCCGTTGAGCCATCTCGCTTCGGAGCGAAAAGCGTCAGTTTCCGCCAGTCTGAACGAATGATGTCCGTGCCGAACTGCAGATCAAATTCTTCCGTCGGAGCGTCCGATCGAATACGTTCGCCTACCTGAAGCTCTTCGATTCGCGTCAGCTTTTCCACAGACTTCAGCGTCGAAGCGTCCGCCTTCGTATAAACCGCATCGCCGAACCTACCCACGCCGCTTTCGCCGCTCGATGGCATCGCCTCTGCCGCAAACGATGTCTGCTCAGTATGCGAACCAATCCCCAACGCTCGATGAACGTTGTAGCCCCCAACGAGCAACGCCGCCACAATCACCAGCACCGAAGCCGGACGCATCTCACGATAGCGACGTATCACTTCAAGCATCGCTGTAACTCCTGAAAAGAAAAACTGTGCATTCACACTTTTCAAGAAGAACCGTCGAAAGGACGATTCGACCGCAAAGGCGATCAGCGATTACTTTCCGAGGTCCTTGAATCGGTCGTACGTTTGCTTCAATGGGTGAGCGTCAGCACGACCGTCAATCATTGTGGCGACCCATTCGGCAAGTCGCAGGCCAAGACGCCGACACGCTTCCTGTTCGCGATTCTCCACAGGCGGCCCGGCGCAGATGGCACCGTAGTGGGCGGAGAATTTTGGACCGGTATAGTCGGTTAATCCAAACACGAGGAAACCGTAGTTAATCAGGATTGAAAACAGAGTCATGCAGGCCCATTCCTGACCGCCACCCCATCCACCCGCCGAGCTGAATACGCAACCAATCTTGCCGTCTCGCTTTCCCCAGTTTTCAAGCGGCTGTTGATCCCACCATTGTTTCATCTGCCAGCTCACCGTCCCATAGTTCGTGGGCGAACCCAATGCGATACCATCGCACCAGGCCAGATCTGTGTGATCCGCTTCAGAGATTTCTCGCAGCCGAACGTCAGTCTCTGAAAGTTGTCCGGCGCCTTCCGCAACCAACTCTGCCATGCGTTTCGTATTGCCGGAATTTGAATGGTAGAGAACCAAAATCTTCGCCACGAACAGTGTCCCTTTCCGTTATGAAATTATCCACGCTGACCAGCACGCCGGCAGCATCCATTGCCCGAAGAGCATACATCAATCCCGACGATGAAGGCATCGGGCGGACTAGAAAATCGTCGGGATCTGTGTCGATGGGGGCTTGGCAGTCGGAATCGGTTGTTGGACACCATGCTGCGGTTCAGACCCGAAAATTTGAAGCGGCTTGAAGTGATCGCTCTGTCGGCCCGCAGGCAACGCTGTGAGTATTTTTATTCGAGGATCTGCTGTGATTTCGGCCCAAGGGGCCATCCGATTGCCTGGCCATAAGGCCCTGGTCGTGGAGTTGGCTGAATTGCTTGTGAACGATTGGGACAATCGTTCTACAATGAGAAATCCTTTCCCGTCTTTTGAAGAGCTGCAAAACGGCTGGTGAGACGCCCTCGCTCCGGGAGCGCGGGAGTCTCGCCCGCTGTGCATTCAT
>JBGSVD010000123.1:0-48732 GCA_041753135.1 Planctomycetaceae bacterium | reverse complement strand
GCCCGCGCTCCGGGAGCGCGGGCGTCTCGCCCGCTGAATATCGCTCAAGTCACGAATGACACTGCGCTAGTCGAGCTTCTGGCTCTGACGCAATACTGCTGCGTCCGATCGGAGTTCCAATTTGACTGCCTGCGAAGTCGTTCACACGCGACGATGATCTCAAGCTGCTCTGCGTTCAGCCTGGGATGCGGCTCCGGTTTGCCAGGACCATTGTGGCATCCCCGCAAGCACGCGATCGGCAACCTCCATCGCTTTCACGGCAGAATCGCCAGAAACGCGAGGCTTCGAGCCAGTGCGAATGCAGTGAACAAAATCCTGAAGCTCGGCCGTCAATGCGTCGGCAGCAGAACCCTGGAGCTGGCTGTTCTTCATCCACTTCGCAAAGACTTCATCTTTCAAAGTCAATGGGTTGGGAGTCGCTGCAACAATATCGTGAACGATAGAAGGTCGCGCCGCGAGCGCAGCGTCCGGCTGCCAGCAATTGACGGTTCTGGTCTGCAGGTCGGCCGAAGCAAATCCATTTCGCCCCCAAACCTGGATGGTCCGTTCGGCGGTTGGATTCATGCGACTGGCTGTAATATCCGCGATGACTCCCGATTTCATCTTCAATCGAGCGATAGCCATGTCTTCATGCGGCCCAAACGTCACAGCGCCAAATGCATCGACACTTTCGACCGAATCGCCGGTCAGTGCAAGCACAAGATCGATATCATGAATCATAAGATCATGAACAACGCCGATATCCGTTGAACGGAAGGTATAAGGGCTCATTCGCTGACAACGAATGTAGAGCGGATGCTGGATCTGCTTTTGCAGGATCTCAAACGCCGGGTTGAATCGTTCAACGTGTCCGACCTGCAGGATCGTTCCACGAAACGATGCGAGTCCATGCAAAGCCCGCGCAGCCTCCAGGCCGTCAGCCAGTGGTTTTTCCACCATCACCGCGACGCCGGATTCCAGAAACGGTCGAGCGACCGCGTAATGATGCACGGTCGGAACCGCAATCACAACGCCATCCACCAGCGACCGAACAGCATCCGGATCTGGAAACCAGTTTGTGCCATGCTTGGCAGCAATAGCGCGTCCCTGTTCTTCGCGAGACTCAACGACGCCAATCAGTTCCACATCATCCATTGTTGAAAGAATTCGGGCATGATGCTGCCCAAGTGCTCCAACGCCTACGACGGCAAGTTTAACCCGGTTCATGCGGCCTTGCGTTCCTGTGATTGCTGTGTTTGTGTTTCTGCTGCCGGTTTGCTGCGAACAGCTTCGCGGGCTCGTCCAAGTTTTCCAGCTCGCTGATTCTCAACGAAGTTCAGCAACATGGAAAGTTCAATTGGAATCGTTCCCTGCAGTGTCTCATTAAAATGCTGACGAATCTCGTCCAGCGGGCGATTGCGGCGATACAACATCCGGAAGGCTTCTTTTACGACATCGATCGAAGAATCGGAGATCCCCGCGCGTCGCATTCCAACGACGTTAATCGTCTTTAATGTCGGATTATCACTGCCAGCAGCCAGCATGAATGGTGGAATATCGTGGGGAACTCGACAGCCTCCGCTCACAAAGCTGAGCCGCCCAAGCGTCGAGAAATGGTGCACCACGGAGTTTCCGGAAACGATGGCTCCGTCGTGTACATGAACATGTCCACCGAGCAAAACGCCATTCACAAGAATCACATTGTTGTAGATTCGGCAGTTGTGAGCCACATGGCTGTTGGCCATGAACATGTTGTTGTTGCCAATACGCGTCACGCCGTCTTCTTTTTCAGCGCCACGATTAACAGTCACGCCTTCTCGGAAGTGATTGTTGTCTCCAATGATGATCTCAGTGTCTGAATCCTGCCAGCTGACGTCCTGAGGATCTCCGCCGATCACACTGTTCGGCCAGAAGCGATTATTCATGCCAATGGTCGTTGAACCCATCAACACCACATGGCTATGAAGCACGGTGTTGTCGCCAATAGAAACTTTCGGGCCCACGACACAGAAGGGACCAATCACAACACCTGTCCCAATCTTTGCGTTGGGATCAACCTGTGACATCGGCGAGATTCTGGTTTCCATCTGGATCGTCCTGATCGTGTTTCCGTGAAACGTTTTGGATTTACTGATGTGACGCCATCATGGCTCACATGACCGACTACCGAACTACAAAAAGCATCCAGCTGCGATTACGCAGCCCATGTCAGTGAACGCTGGGCTTCGACCGTTGAAAGCGTCTTGGCCATCACATGATTTAATTTATGACCGCTTCGCCGAGCAATAACGCGCCCTGCAAAGGCTTGCCCGCAAAGCGCAAGGTCACCAATACAATCGAGAATTTTGTGCCGAACCGGCTCATCTGGCCAGCGAAGTTTGTTATCGATAATTGAACCATCAGAATCGAACACAACCAGGTCTTTGCCGGTCAAGTGCCGCCCGAAACCCATGGCCTGAAGAGCTTCCACTTCCTCTTTCAGAACGAAAGTTCTCGCCGGAGCGATTTCAGAAAGAAACTCGTCGCAACTTAGTGAAACGGAGAACGATTGAGATTTGATTGCCGTCTGCGGACCGTAGTCAAGCCGGTAATCAACCGTGGTCGTGCCATCATACGACGGAATCACTTCAACCCATTGCTCGCCGGCACGATCGTTCACACTGTGCGATTCTTCAACAATCAGAGTCTCGCGAATCGCAGACTGAGCGTTCAGGCCAGCTTCCAGAATCGCGTCACAAAACGGAAGACATGAGCCGTCGACAGCCGGGACTTCAGGGGCGTTAATCTCCACCAGGCAATTGTCAACGCGGAGCCCTGCAAGAGCGGACATCAAATGTTCAATGGTCTCAACAACAGCTCCGGACCGTGAAGCGAGAACAGTTCTTCGAGGCGCGGATGTGACATTGTCAACGTGAGCTGAAACCTCTGGCTTGCCTGCCAGGTCAACCCTGCGAAACACAATCCCCGTATTGATTTCTGCTGGAAGCAAACGAACGCGAGCATCGACCCCATGAAAAAGGCCACGCCCGGAGATTGTCGCAGTGCGAGCAAGTGTTTGCTGTCGAAGTTCACTTGATCGAATCGAACTCATAAGCATTTCTTCCCCCAAAGCTGCAGAATGAGTTTTAACTCCGGCGACTTAGAACACCGGAAAATACGAACAATAAAAAACCCCTGAAGCAGAATCCCACACCAATCACCCAGCGATTGATATGGAGCTCCACGACTTAGCAAGCACCAGGCACTCTACCGAGATCAGGGTGTTCAAGACAGAACCTGCCACCGAAGACTCAGTCGAGCAGCACAGACTCTTCTTCAATTTTGAAGAGATCGCCTGCCTCTGCAAAACTTCTTACCACTTTTCATACACACAAACCGGCAGTGGAGTGAGTAGACCATTCCACTGCCGGAGAATTAATTGACAGCAGACTGTCATCGTAATAACAGACCACGGCCTCATCAGAAATCTTCAGATGGAAGGAGCCCGGACCGAGCACAGCAGGGTCCGGAAAACTCGTGAGACACCGAAACTGACGTTGTTCAATCCGGCCTACGACTCGCTACTCATCAGCTCAAACACAAGAAGCCCTAGCGAGGAGCCTTAGCACCTTCTTTGGTTTCACTGGCCTGGCGAATCGGCTTCGCAGCAGCACCTGGAGAACCTTCGTACTGCTTATTCAGAGTCGAAAGAACAACATCGGTGATGTCGTCTTCAGCACGATGATAGACAACCTGCTTGTTCATTCGCTGAACAGCTTCTGCAGGAGCTGTGTTTTCATCGATGTCCTTGCGATCGAAACGAACAACGATAGTGTACTTGGCGTACTCAGCGTACTTCTTCACCATCATCGTCGTGTCGGCGTAGATGACCTTGAACATCTCTGATTCGCGACGAGCCAGCTTGCGCTGTGTTGCAGCGCGGAAGGCTTCAAATTCACCCTTCGCATCCAGCAACTGCTTCTCAGCCTGTTCGTACTGCGGGCTGCCTGGAGACAGCTTAGACTCCTGCATTTCCAGCTGCATCTTCTGCATCTTCTCAACCATCAGCTTGGCTTCTGCATCGCTGGCTTCGATTTCGGCTGACAGCTCTGATCGCAGGAACTCAAACTTCTTGTAACCCTGAAACACTTCCGCCATGTCAACAAGCCCGACGCGATGCGGGGTTGTATCTTTGGCAGGGGCCGCAGGTCGTGCAGTGTCCTGAGCCATTACGGGCAGAACAGATCCAGCTGCGATGGCAGCCACTAAAACAACAACGAATCTTTTCACGGTTTGGGCACTCCTTTGCCATTCTGAAGCCCCGAGGTCCGTGGGGCGGGTAAGTCGTTTCATCTCAGACCGTCTGGCGGTCGTGGACCTGCGTTTTGTCCCAAACCATGAAAATTCGGTCAAGGTGAACGCAATCGAAACTGGACTAAAGTATTTTCCGATCGTACACGCCGACAAGAAACCGGCAGGAACTGCAGCTGGGTAACACCCCAGAGCCTCCAGATGCCCCAGTTATTTAAGACATGGGAAGTGGACTCAACACGACGTACGGCAACGGTGCCTTCATTCTGCGTGCCATGGCTGATAGAAGGTGGAATTCAGACTCGTGCTCTGTCAAGGCTTGGCTTTAGGGTAGGATGGGCATTCTTGCCCGTCGCTGAATTGTCGGACAAGAATGTCCAACCTTCGGTTTTAGGTCTGACGAAGCACCTCGGCATTGATCCGCCAAAGTCGAGATCTGCCTTGCCCTTGCGAGCAACCAGGAATGAAGTCATCCTTCTGCTCTTTATGTAAGGAAGCGTCGCGTTCTGTTTCGGTTCGACGACTTGCTACGCCGTTTTGCAGGAGAGTCAAGGATGACTCCACGCTCATTAGCCTATGGTTTACTGCTCGCACTCCTCTTCACCACGCCGCGTTCTGCTTCCGCACAACTGGAACTCTCAGAGCCTTCAAGCGATAGCTCGGCAGATGTTGCGTCGGCCAGGAAACCGCGCGAAGACGCGCCGACGAGCAGTCGTTTGAGAAAGTTGCCGCTTCCGAAAGAAGACGCGACGGCGCGTCCATCAGATAAGGCCGCATCAGAAGATATCGAGAGTTCTTCGGCATCAGAGAATGAGGAATCGCCAACTGCTCCATCGGCATCGAAGACCCGGACCGCCGGTGTTCGAAGTGCAGACGAACTCAAGAAGATTGTGCTGATTGACGAGGATCAAGTTCCGCCCAGCTTTTTTTCCTCCGCGGTTCCACGAACAGCAGCGATTGGGGAAGACTCGACACTGCACGATGTCTGTCATGTTGGCCTCAATTGCTGGGCGGTTGGAGATCGCGGCGTTGTTTGTTTCTCAACCGATGGCGGTGAGACATGGGTGACTCGATTTACGCCGAGGGACTGCAGCCTCAGGTCTGTCTGTTTTCTGACGAACAAAGTCGGCTGGATCGCCGGGCTCCGAATACTTCCCGGGACAGACCAGGAATCTGCCGTGCTGATGCATACGCGCGACGGCGGAATTACATGGCTTGATATGACCTCGTTGAATGCGGAGTCCGTAAGTTCCGAAGCGTTGGTCACCAGTGCGTTGCCTGGAATTCTGCACATCCAATACTTTGGACTTCGAGACGCAGTTGCCGTCACTCTTCCCGTTCAGCGGCGGCACAACGCCGGGGTATTCCGTTCAAACGACGGAGGTCAAACCTGGACGGAGATCTCCGCCGACAAGGCAGACAGCTCATGGACGACAGCAAAATTTCTAAGTGCTTCAGAAGGCGTCGTTGTTGGTTCCAATCAAAGCTACGCGGCGGTCGTTTCGGATCAGACAGTTGTCATCAATCCGCCGCAAGCCACGTTGCGGCAAATGCGCGGTGTCTCACTGAATTCAGATGGCAGTGGATGGATTGTCGGTGACGGAGCGACGATTCTGAATACTCGAAATTCGGGAGTGACGTGGGAGTCTCCCACGGAAGCGATCCCGCGGCACATCAGCGAATTGAATGATCTGCACACAGTGGCTCATCAGAATTCCGTTGTGGTTCTTGCCGGCAATCCCGCTGGACTTGTTTTACGCAGCAGCGACGCGGGTGAGCACTGGAAGACGCACACGATTCCAGCGGTCGGCCAGATCCAGAGATTGCGTTTTCTGTCAGACGATATCGTTATCGCCGTCGGAAGTCTTGGGCAAATTGTCAGGTCGACTGACGCAGGAATATCGTGGTACTCGGTTCGGTCGAACGGGTTGCGGTGCGGGATCTTGAATTTGGTCACTGATGCGAATAGGGCCTCGTGGCAGCTGCTGGCCAACGGGACTGCAGACTTTGGAGTGCGGTCGGTCACTCTTCAGATGTCACAACCTTTCCACATGCTGGCCGCAGACGCACGCATCCGAAATTCAGTAACGTCCGAACGTTCTCAGTTCGCGATGGCAATGCTGGGTGGCAGCGACTCGGTGTCAGACTGGATGTTCCCAAGAAGCAAGCCCGAACAGCATCGAGCAGCAGATAAGTTGATTTCAGAATGGACCCGACAGACAGACGGTCAGCTACGTCGATTGCTTCCCCTTCGCCTGGCCAGAGATCTGCGAAACTGGAAGCCAACGATGGTCGTGATTGAACCCACGTCGGATGACGATGCGGTCGCTTCCATCATGCGAGATGTTGCATTACGTGCCGTCGAGCTGGCGGCCTCCGATGAAAATGGTGCCGACGTCTTATCCTCAATCGGACTTCCTCCATGGACCGTGGAACGTGTTGTCTATCGAGTAGAGTCCAGTCAACAAGCGGCTCTTTCTTTCGACGATAGTGATTTGCTGACATCATTGGGAACAACCACAGGCCTGCTTTGCGACGCGTCGACCGGCGTCTTTTCCGCTGACGACGATTCGCTGGCCGATCTGCGAACGCGATCCAGCTACGAGGTGCTGATGGATCTGAATCAGGCAGTGACGGTTCAACAGCTTTTTGAAGGATTCAACGAGCAGTCTTTTTCAGGAGCACGACGTTCACGGACTGTGCGTTCACGAGAGGAAGTGGATTCACTTCGCAAAGTGCTGTCGTCTGCACACATCGAAGGAACGGCTTTGCAGGCCAATGTGAAACTTGCGAGGCCGGAGGAAGCGTTCGTTGCAGAACTACAGAGTGTCGGTCGAGATCTGCCGGAGGCTCTGGCGGCCAAACAACTTCGTGACCTGGCAAGTCTGAGTCTTCAGCAGAACAATATGGAAGGCTACATGGCTGTTCTGCAGGAGATCACTCGACGATATCCCAATACTGAAGATGGACGAGAAGCCGCATCGACGTTGTTTCTATTCTACTCGTCCAGCGAAGCCCGCTATTACAGATTGCGGTCATCGTCTGGTTCGAAATTCGGGATGGCAGCCATGCTTAACGCGACGCCATCGACGATGCAGAATGAAGAAGCAAGCGCGGGAAATATCATGACACCGGAATTCCGTAAACCGGTCTCACCAGCGTTTTCCTCCGGATCCACCGATCCCGTTTCTGCACTCCAGGAACGCTGGGACATGCAGGCCATGACAGCCCTGCGAATTCTGTCTGCCGTTCCGATGCAGGGAGGTGTACCGCATGAGCTCAGTCCATCCGTGCAGTTGCGCAACGCAGCCAATCAGCGACTGAAGGATCGCAGCGGCGAATTCTCGAACGCACTTTCCGAACTCAGTCAGCGCGACGACATGTTCGGTGTCTTTGCGCGATCCGAGATGCAACTGAACGCCGCCGCTCTTCCGGCAGTGCCGATTTTCAATCTTCCTCGACGCGATGAAAAGCCGTTTCTGGACGGCAAACTGACCGACTCAATCTGGGAGAACGCTGAAGAGCTCTCCCTTCGCGCGTTTGATCGATCCAATTCGGTCGATGAAACGATCGGATCGTCTGTGGCCTCTTCGGATAGCGGTGAGCCTGGCACGTTCTCAATGGTTGCATGGGATGAAGAGTTTCTCTACTTCGCCGCAAGAATGGAGCGATCTGCGCAGCAATCCAATGCGATTCAGCTGGCAACTCATCGCAGTTATGACGCAAAGCATGAGAACCGAGATCGCTTTGAAATCGAGATCGACACCGACCGAGATTTTATCACTTCATTTCAATTGTGCGTCGATGAATCAGGCCTGACGAGCGATCGTTGCTGGATGTTGAATCGATGGAATCCACAATGGTATGTCGCCGTCGATTCTGACGAATCCGCATGGCGTGTTGAAGCAGCGATTCCCTTTTCAGAGCTCGCTCAAAAGCCAGCAAAGCCAGGCGATATCTGGTCGCTCAAGATTCGCCGAATACAACCGGGCGTCCTGCAGCATGAACTGGTCGGTCCGGGCGCGAAAGTTTCAACACAAGGGACCGCGCTCGTTCGTTTCGTTCGCCCTAAGGTGATGACCGGCAGTCGTCAATAATTCAGACTGCAAGGTGTTGTGCAGATCTTGAGGGAGTGCAGGCTGATCAACCGAAAGACGGTTCTCCATAGATCCAGATTGCCCGAGGAACCCGTCTTCTGCTGTGCAGCACGGAAAGAACAATTGGCTTACTCAGTGGTCACGATTGCTTTCATCATTCTTCGGCCTGCCGAAATCTGCGACCGCCTTCGACAATGGGTGTAGTCGCGAGTGCTTGTGAAGTTGGGAGGGCGAGGCTCCTGCCGAGCCACTGAACTCTCCCGAAATACCCCGGCAATTCGGATTCACCGAAATCACCGACGGCACCCTCCAACAAACAACAGTTGTCTTTTCGGCTGACATTCAACGCATTCCGTTCTATACTCACGAACGTATTGAGCACAGTCAGGAAAAAATCGTTGCTGGGTTTTCTGGAACAAGGTTCCGTCCCACAAATTCGCAGGGCTGTTTTTTAACCTGCCATTGATCGAACAGACAGGTTAAAAATCTGCCCCACGAAAGTCGATTCGTGACAATTCCTGAAGAACTAGTGCTCTGTCATTTGTGAATTGAGGGATGTTCAGCGGGCGAGACGCCCGCCTTTCTGCAACTCCTCAAACTACGGTTGATAGAGCACTAGTCAAGCTTGAACCTTGTTCCTGCCCGATCCAGACACTGCTTCTCTCTGCAGGCCTTTTGAAACCGCCGGATGCACGTATGTTCTCTTACAAGTTCAATCGAATTTTTCATTCGCCGGGCACATCTGTTTTTTGCGCAGGTGCAGCTTCGCTGATGCTGGTGGGATGTGGTGGCAATCCGGAGAACACATCCGTCGCCGGGACTCCGGCAGAGGCGGGTTCGTCTGTGGAGGCCAGCGCGGATCCGAATGACGCTCCGTCGCCGACAGGTGAATTAGCAGCCGTCGGGGAGAAAACAAAACGTCGTCGTGACGAAGTCTGGGTTGATGCAAATGGACAGAAGTGGTTTGGAAACGTTCCGATGGATGCGTTTTTCGACAATCCCTATGAAGTCGCCAGCGACCAGACTCCTATTGGCGGAGCAGCTGGAACAATGGTTGCCGGAAGCTCTGACACGAATTCTCCACCTGCAACAGAACCTGCGGGCGAACCGATGGCCGTTGCAAGTAAAGACCCCGCGATGACTGATGCTTCGAGCGGAGAGGCCGAAGCGAACACAGGGACCGGAAAACCGCCCGCGGACAAGGATTCCTGGTCATCGTTGATTGATGTTGCGACTCTTGATGATGAAGTAAAGACCGCTCGAAATTTCCTGAATGAGAATGTCCATTCCGTGGGCACATTCAACTCCTCAATGCTGATGATTCCGCCCAAAGCTGCCGCTATCGGAGCATTGGCCAGTATCGCCATGGAGCATCCCGAAGCCGTCTCCTGGAAAGACGATGCGAAGTATATTCGCGATCTTGCCAAGAAGATGAATGAGAGCACGCTGCAGCGCGGCGCGAAAGATCAGAAGCGAATTGAAGAACTTTACGACGCAATGTCCGACACATTGAATCGCTCAAAACCAGCGGGCCTTGACGAGCCTCCCGAATCGGATTCCTTCGCAGAAATCGCCGAAATGCGACTGTTGATGATGCGAATGGAAGATGCGGAAAAGAAGATGAAGACGGAAGCCGGAAACGAAAGCGCGCTGGGCTCCAAAAAAGACATGGTGGCTCACGAAGCGTCAGTGTTGGCCGTGATGGCAAAGATTGTCAGTATGCCAGGCTATGGCTACGGCGACGATCCAAAGTTTGTTGGCTATGCCACTGATATTGTAAACGCGTCACGAGATATCAAAGAGGCGGCAGCCAGCGGTGACTTTGCCACCTATGAAGGCTTGCTGACCAAGATCTCAACCACGTGCAGCAACTGCCACTCCGATTACAAAAACGACTGAAGTTCAGGAGAGATTCGTTGCGTGAACTTCCCATTCCTCCGGATGCTCGTACCGCAGAACAAGCCGTTGAGATCGCCCGCGGCTGGATCGTCGACGGAATGCTCCAATGTTCCTTGTTCCCATCAATCTGGGCAGAGACGCCCGAAGTGTGGGGCATCCTGCTTGCGGATTTCCTGTCACACATTGCTCACGCTTTGGCTCAGGAAACTGATATGACCAGCGAGCAGCTGCGTCGCATCATTTCAAAAAAGCTGATCGATGAACTTGGCACACCAACGACTGAACATACCGGAAACTTCGTTGACCATATTGAGCCGGACGACATTGACCCGGACGACGACTTTGAGGAATGATGATTACAACATTCCCCTCTGCAGAATCGCTCTCTGTTTTTGCTCAATGCACGACACCGAGACACGATACCGAGAGTAGCGAAACTGAAAGGCTCGCGTTGAACGTCAGCCGGAATTGAAACGGCCGCCAAAATCGATGGCCGTCGGTTCGATGGCGGTCAGAATCGTCGTTCGGCAATCTGAAGCAACTCCTGACGATCGGCGGCCTGATCACCATTCAAGTCATAGCGTCCAAACTGAGTTCTTAAGGCAATAGGAGCCTCGGATCGCAAAACGACGCCATCTCCGTTTGTATCGAGCCGCTTGAAGAAGTCATCCACGAAGTCGTCAATCTTCTTTTGACGGGCCGCCAATTCCTCTGCTGGAATTGTGGCAGCGGCTGCGGTCGTTGCTGTGGATTGCGAAGTCTTCTTTCGCGGTTCGGCGACTTCGAGAAAAACGACCGCCATTTCTTCCCACGTCTGATCGCCCCAGTTCACCCATTCCGACGGATCTGGATTGAATGGATTCTTTGCCGAGTTATCAAACGTCGCCTTGAAATTGATTCGATCCACATTATTCAAAGGCATCGGAGTCGACAACACATACGAATGCTGCCAGTTGAAGTCATACTGCGGCACACGCAAAATGGACTCGGAAGATTCGCCGTGTTCCGCCACCAGTTGAAAAGACTTGCCTCGCACATGCATGTGAGGAGCGACGGCCAGAAGAGTCCCGTCCTTTGGCAACCACCGAACGTTGCCGTTCACTTCATGATCGGCCGCGTAAGGAGGAATCTCAAATTCCTGATCAATTCCAATCAGCGTAATTACCTCGTCGGTCACTTTGTCTTCCTCTGTAAAGACGATGCCAACCTTTGAGAGATCTTCCTGCTCCGCACCGTTCGTTGTGTAGTGCATCTGGAAGACAAAGCGAGAGCCTGCTGGAACTCGGCGTGCATGCCCGGCGGGCATCGGGATCATTCGCTGCCCTGGCACGTAAGCGGTTAACCAGCCAACGCCGCGAAAGGGCTGATCATCGGGCGGTCGAATAAACACGATCGCATGGTGCACCACCGAACGATTGCCAGGAATAACCTGAGCCGCAGTCACCCATTTTTCTTCAGTGAATTTCGGATCAACGACAAAGTACTGATAATCAACAGTTCCTTCTGCCGGAATGACGAACGGACGATCTCGCATGCTGAACTCCGCATCGGGCAATCTTCCCGTCTGCCAGCCGCTTGCAAATTCCGCAGGAGCTGGCAATTGAGAAGCGTCACCTTCCGGCAACCCGGCTGCGATCCAGTCGCGTAAAATCTTCTTGTCTTCGTTGGGCATCTGGCGAGAATTGGCGAACGAACCATGATCCGAATCCGCATGCCAGGGAGGCATTCGGCCATTGTCGATCACTTCCATCGATGTTTCCGCCCAGCCAACGACATCATCAAAAGACTCCAGCGAGAACGGACCAATCTCACCGGAACGATGGCATTCGACGCAATGCTTCTGAAGGACTCGACTTACCTGATTGCAATACGTAACGTCGTTCGAAATCATCGACGCATCGGGCTTGCGAACCTTCCCAATCATGCAACCCACGGGCTCTGTCACAGCAACGTCGACAGGTTCGCCAGCAAGCGTCTTTTCAATGGCCGTTCGTAGTTCATGATGGTTGGCAGCCGGACGATTAACGCCCGGTTCGTACTGGTCATCGATTCGGCCGTGATAAACGTGATTCAAATCCTTATTCAAAACAAACACTTCCGGCGTTCGCGTCGCTCCGAATTTGTCAGCGACCCCATTACCTTCATCGCGCACCAACGGAAACGGCAGCGGATGCTCGTTCATGTAACCACGAATGTCGTCGATCGTGTCTTGACGATTGCTGTTAACGGCAATAAACCGAACTCCGCGATCGGCAAATTCGCGAGACATTGATGACAGTCGCGGACTGTACAGCTTCACCAGAGGACACTCGGCCCCCAGAAAGCAGACGACGGTCACCGGAACCGATGGATCGGCTTTCACATCGATCTGCTCGCCGTCGAGTGTTGGCAGAGAAAACTGCAGCGGACTAAGAGTTTTGGCTTCATCAGCCGACGCTATTCCGTTGCTGAATGCAACAATCGGTGTGGAGAGCACGAGTGTGAAGAGAAGTAGTCTGGAAACGAATCGCATGGAATTGCTCGCGAATTCAACCTGATGCCGTGTCTTGTACGCAACCTGAACATCCGCATTGTAGACCAGGCACCGAGAACAACAAATTCCGAAGCCAAAGAAACCCCGCGACGGGTGCAGTCGCGGATTTCGGTAGGTCCTCCTTGCCGAGGAGGACTTCGCGGCCTGCCGCGACCTGTGTGCATGTCAACAAACGAATTAGGCCGATATTCTGCAGCCACTTGCACACATTGTCGCGACGAGTCGCGAAGTCCTTGCGTTTTTGTAGGTCCTGCTTGCCGAGCAGGACTTTCGCCGCAAGGCGAACCTCGCGCGACGCGGTCCCGCCAAACTCGGCACCGACTTTGCCAAACCACGTGCACCCAAAGTCGCGACAAGTCGCGAAGTCCTTTCCGGCAGAAAGGACCTACCGTAGGTCCTGCTTGCCGAGCAGGACTTTCGCCGCAAAGGCGAACCTCGCGCGACGCGGTCACTGGGGTATTGAAAACAACCTGCACTGGCAACTCGATGTGACGTTTGGAAAAGACCAGTGTCGGCTGCGGAAAGGCCACAGCGATGCCAACTTCAGTATCCTGCGTCGAACGGCTCTGGCCTTGCTGAAGAATGAGCCGACCGCCAGGGTGGGCATCAAGAACAAACGACTGATGGCCAGATGCAACGAGGACTACCTGTCAAAAGTCCTCTTCAAAATAGAGACTTAACACGCAATCGCCCTGGCGTCACCAGCCTCCGCCCCCAGCGTCTGCCCTTGTCAAAGTACCAGTGTTGTGTATCACGCAATTTTTGATTCGTAGCAGAATTCGTGAGAATTCCGAGTTCTTACGAACTGAACTACGGCGACACACTGTCAACCAAAACAAGACGGAATTGAGAGACGCTACACTCGCGCCGTGTCATTTCTTAATTGAGGGACGTTCAGCGGGCGAGACGCCCGCGCTCCGGGCGCGCGGGCGTCTCGCCCGCCTTTTTGCAACTTCTCAAGCTACGGTTGACGGAGCACTAGCGCACTCCGGCTGATCAATATACAGCGATGTCCAGCTAACATCGGCGTTCTGCCACTCGCGACGAACATCGTGACTGCGATTTGCGATAGACATCAACATAAGACTGAGCACTTCGGCCCCATGACCAGTCGCCAGACATGCCGTTCCGGATGAGTCGTTCCCAGGATGGCTTATGGGAATACGTTTGAATCGCGCGTTCGACAGTCCGTGAAAATTCGTTGCTCGAGTAATCAGAAAAGCCGAAGCCTGTCGCAGTTTCGAGCGACTTCGAAATCTGTAGCTGCGATTTTGCATCCGACTCAAAGTTGGTCACAGAATCGGCGAGTCCACCGACCTTGCGGACGATCGGTACTGTTCCGTATTTCAAACTGTACATCTGATTGAGTCCACATGGTTCAAATCTGCTTGGCATCAGGAACGCGTCGGCCCCGCCTTCGATCTGGTGTGCGAGGGATTCGTCGAACCCAATCTCCACGGCCACTTTGGAAGGATGCTTCGCCGCCAATTCTCGAAGCTGGGCTTCGTATTGTGGATCGCCAGTCCCAAGAAACACCATCTGAATATTCTGGCTCAACAATCGTTCGGCGGAGTCCATGACCAGATCGAATCCCTTCTGATCGGCCATTCTGGAAACCATTCCGAAAAGACAAACATCAGCTTCTGTTGGAAGTTTCATGCGTTGCTGCAGGTGAGCTTTGCACTTCGATTTTCCGTCGGCCAATGTGGCTGCGGAAAACTTCGCCGGCAGATACGTGTCTGTTTCAGGATTCCAGACATCGGTATCAATGCCGTTCAGGATTCCGACAAGGTCCTGCTGTCGATATCGCAACAGTCCCTCAAGTCCATATCCACCATCAGGATGACAGATTTCAGTGGCATAAGTTGGACTCACCGTGGTGATTTGGTCTGCAAATGCAATCCCCGTCTTCAACAGATTCAGATCGCCCCATGCCTCCATCTGATGGTGGTTAAAGTACTTCCAATCCATACCAGTGAGCGGCATATCAAAGTGCCAAAATCGTCCCTGATAGGCCATGTTATGCAGCGTCATGACGGTCGCTGTTTTTTCGAACCCTGGCCGACTGGCGTATTGGCTGTTCAACAGTGCGGGGATGAGTCCTGTTTGCCAGTCGTTGCAGTGAATAACGTCTGGTCGCAGCACCATCTGTTGACAGACCTTCAGCACCGCTCGGCTGAAGAACGCAAAGCGTTCGCAGTTGTCGACATAGCCATGACCGTGGTCCTGATAGAGCTGTCGGCGGTCAAAATACTCTGGCTGCCGCACCATCAGAACTCGCACCGATGTGCCCGGCAACACTGTCCAGTTCACAGTTCCAGCAACCAGCCGACCGTTCATCGAGACGGTGAAACGCAACCCTGTCTCTGTGATCTCTGGAAGATGTTTGGCCGTCTGACGAATGGCATAGTAATCGGGAATGATGAGTGTGACTTCGTGGCCCAGTTGATCCAGCGACTTCGCCAAAGCACCGACGACATCGGCGAGTCCGCCTGTTTTCGAAAACGGCACCGCTTCGGAAGAAGCAAGCACAACGCGCAAGGGGCGAGCGATCTTTGTCATGGTTGCAAACTACCTCAATTCAATGAGTCCTGAGATTTCCCTGGCGGACGAAGTGACGAGTTCCTTGAGGCACCACGAGCCAAGTGGTCTCGTGGCTCTTTTCTCTGCAGCCAACCGGACAACCAGCATCTGAAAAGGCACCGTCGCGGTCGATTCCCAAGCTGCAGATCGTTCCTTGCTTTGCTGCCGGACGGGTACCGCAAGCAAGTTGACAGACCACCATCCATCCTGCGGCGCTTTGTCGAATGGAATGGGGAGATTTCTGAATTCACAACCTGTAGAAGTCAGGAAATTTGCACAATGGAATCTGAACGCATGAACTTTTCCGGATGCATGGATTCTGCCAGCATCTCAGGAGGTCATGCTGTCGCCAGCCGGCGCATCGTCGCCCCATCGTTGCATCAGCGAATGTGGTACATGCAAGTGGTCACAAACTCTGGCCACAACGAAATCCACAAGATCAGCCACCGACTGCGGTTGGTGGTAGAACCCGGGCATTGAAGGCAATACCGTAGCGCCAGCCTGGCTCACTCGAGTCATATTTTCCAACTGAATGACGCTCAGGGGAGTCTCTCGCGGTACCAGGACCAGTGGCCTGCGTTCTTTGAGATGAACATCAGCAGAGCGGTGAATCAGATTGGTGGATGCACCTGTCGCAATTGCGGAAAGAGTTCCCATCGAACAGGGACAGATCACCATGCCAGCCGTGAGGAATGATCCGCTGGCGATGCCTGCAGAGTAATCGGAGATACCGTGAACCTTCAAACGTCCGACAGTCCTGCCTGCGTCATTGGTGTCCTTCTTATTGAAGCCCCACGGTATCGCGATTCGTCCGCGAAAAATCTCTGCAATCTTCTCTCGCCACACATCTTCGGACGACGCCGTCGACGGGAATTCCGTTTCCAGCTCACGCAACAACACCTGTTTGGCCGCACCACTGACGACAAGGTGTACGGTACGATTCGCACTAAGCAACGTGCTGATGAGCCGAGCCGCGTAGATTGATCCGCTGGCACCTGTCATTGCAACAACAACGTCATTTGACGACATAAGATTTCCTGACTCTGAGTATTCGTGGAACTAAACAACCGGGACAGGCACACTCCAAAAGCGTGTTTGGCAGCGGTGCCTGTTTTGCTCGGGAGCCAGTCCCAGCTTTGTTAGTCGCTCCTGGTACTCCATCGCGATTTGCGATTGAAAAACGCAGCGAATTTTTCGTGTGACATTTTACAGCTTACGGCTATTGCAATTGTGAACCGGGTTCGCCCCAGACCATCATGGTTCCGACGGTGTCTGCCAGTCTGCGGGCTCACGATCATTCACATACTTCTGCAGGATCTGGTTAGGTCGATACCGATTTTTATAATTCATCGAACCACATTCACGAATATAGTAGCCCATGTAGAGCGACTGGCGAGCATGCTTTTGGCCGTCCTCAATTTCGCATAGCACGGAGTATGTCCCAAGCGAGGCATCACGCCATTCCGGATCGTGAAAAAAGTAGATGCTGGACATGACCGAGCGAGTCGCATCCACGAGACCCAGGCCTATCAACTTTCCATCATGTCGGTACTGAAATTCACGAGCGAAGGAAAAATTTCCATCAAGGAAAGAGTCGAAATACTGATTCTCATCAATCTCACGAAACGGCCAATTTCGACGCAGGTGCATGTCAGCATGATAGCGGTTGTAAAGGGAAATGTGCTCATCAGTCAGCGTGGGCTTCTGGACGATGAGCGACACACCCGTTGTTCGGGTCATAATCCGACGCTGACTTTTTGATGGCTGAAACTCGGGAATAATGACGCGCAGGCTCTGGCACGCGGCACAGGCCGTACAAACAGGGCGGAACAATGTACGCCCGAATCGACGCCAGCCCCGGGAAAGCAAATGTTCGTAGCGGGAATCCGTTAATTTGTAGGCAAGCCGGTAGGTCATCCGAGCCGTCTGGCCGGGCAAATACGAGCAGGGAGAATCGGAACCTTCAATTTCCAGTTCTCCGGCAGGCTCGTCGTGTGTTAACTCTTCATTTCCCATTGTAGACTGTGGCCCTTTCGACCGAACCTCCTGATGAAATTCGGCTCCGCTGAACGGTAGCGAACCTGACTGCCGGGTAAGTCTGACCCTTCCGGATTGGATTGTTGGCGGCATTGCAGAATCATTCTACTAACTCCGCGGGTAGACTCCGGAATTCCCTTTGTTTGAATAAATCGGCACCCCTGAAATGCACGAAATCCTGAAGAATGCCGTGGAACAGATGCTGAATCGACACAATCTTTCCGATGCAGACGCCTGCAACTGCATCGGAGCGATTATGGATGGTCAGTGCGAACCCGTCGATATTGCTTCATTCTTAACAGCGATGGCGTGTAAAGGCCCCACCGCCGATGAAATCGTCGGCGCGGCCACCGCCATGAGACGACGAGCGACTCCGATTACCACAACACGTCAATCGTTGCTTGACACATGTGGAACTGGCGGGGATCGGTTGCATACGTTCAATATCAGCACCGCCACCGCAATATTATCAGCGGCCTGTGGCGTTCCTGTGGCCAAGCACGGAAATCGAAGCGTGTCCAGTTCCAGCGGTTCGGCGGATGTACTGGAGGCAATGGGAGTCAACATCGCGCTGACTCCTGAAGCTGCCGGTCGGTGTCTTGACGACGTAGGCATTGCATTTTGTTTCGCCCCGCTGATTCATGGTGCAATGAAGCATGCAGCGCCTGTCCGAAAGCAACTTGGTTTTCCTACGATCTTCAATCTCCTGGGGCCTTTGACGAACCCAGCCGCAGCGGAATTCCAGTTGCTTGGCGCGAGTTCGTTTGATCGAGCTGAACTTCTCGCCACCGCCTTATCGAAACTCGGGGGACGAAAGTCGATCGTTGTCTGTGGCAACGATGAACTGGATGAAGTTGCACTCTGGGGGACGACGCTGGCTTTTGAAATCAACGACGGTCAAATTGCACGGCACCAATGGACGGCCAATGACTTCGGCTTGCCGGAATGCAATGTCGCAGATCTTCGAGTGCAATCGGCTGAAGAGAGTGGCCGCGTGATTCGTGAGATCTTCGCAGGTCGGGCGAAACAAGCGGCATTGATGGTCATTGCCAACACCGCCGCCGCGCTGCTCGCATGCAACCAGGTTCAGAATCTGAAAATCGGAGTTGCGATTGCATCCGACGCGATCCATTCCGGAGCAGCAACTGCAAAGCTGACTCAATTGATCGAGTGGACTCAATCAAACGCCACGTGAAGAATCACCGTGCGACTTCTACGAATCGCGGTCGCGATTGATTTGTAGATACCCCGGGCGGGTCTGAATGAGATCTTTCCATGCCATGGAATTTCCGTCAGCATCTGAGTCTGTCAGTTTCAGATGGACCTTCGCATGGAGACGAACATGGGATGAATGCGGATTACGTTGACGGACGATGAACAGCGGAAAATTCTGAGCGAGCGTGAGTCGCATCCTTCGTCTTGCGTGTGACGCCGCCCGCAGGTGCTCTGGCTCCTCGCAGTTCACGGCAATCTGATCCTGCGAGATAAATCACCGACCAATCACGGCTACTATCGCTCGCCGACTTATCGGAGAAGCTCACTGTCCACAAACTTGGATCACCCTTTCTGCTCAACGACATGCTTGCTCACCATCAGTCGGTGCGTACGAAGTAGAGCGTCGAGTCGCGATCGTCCAGGAAGATAACAGGCATATGACTGGTTCTTCCCCTGGCATCACGTAACAAGATGCCGCGGGAATGTGGCCCGGCAAGAAGCCAGTCAAGGTTAACAGCATAAGAGCCCTCCAGAAATGCTGTCTGCTCGGCATCAAACGGTGATTGAACGTCGTGTTCAATTGTCACGTCCGATGCATCAGAATGCGATGCAAACTCCCTGAGAGCAAACGCCTTCAAGTCATCGTTCTCCCCAACAATTGCGTAGGCGAGAAATCGACCGCCGATGCCAACTGATGATCGAGCAAATCTGAACTTCGTTGCAGACGACGGGAACGACTTCGAAAGAGTCTCTGGCGGCACGGTTGCATTGATGCTTAGCCAACCGTTGCTTTGCCGAACATGGGGGCGAGACATAGCGAAGAGAAAATAGCAGTACATTGCGACGCACAGAACGGCAGCGCAGATGGTCAGCCGGAAAAACCAAAACCACAATTTCGGTAGCATGTGACTTCTACAATTTTAGATTCGACAATCGCCTCGTTCAGTGCCGCACGCAGTCGCTGAATTAAGCAGCATCTGAATTCGTAGAAATCCCCGCAACTCTTCAAGCTACGCTGATGGAGCAATACTGTTTCGTAGAGCTTGAAAATCTGGGTTGGACGTCGTGGTTCTTGCAGAAGATCCCAAGGACGCGGGACCTTCAGCCGATCTACTACCCCAAATTCAAATCAGGACAAAGCACTAAGGCAGGCGGCAGATAGAAATCTACCGACCGCACTCCGGCTCAACAGGCACTATGCATTCTGCCGCATGCCTAATTCGAAGCGGAAATGTATCCGCAGGTTGCGTTAAGCTGAGTCATTGAATTTCGAATACGTTGTGAATGTGTTTCGGAGATGGCAGTTAGTGGCGGTGCAATGGTCGACTTGCAAAGGCCCGACTGTTCCATGGCGAACTTTAAGCCAGGGATCAGCTTCATGCTGCCGTTGTCGTCCCGATAGACTCGTTCGAACATGCTGGCAATCGTCTGTTTCCAGTGAGCGATTTCTGCAGTGTCGCGGCGAACGGCAGCTTTATAGAGTCGACTGTAAACCGAAGGCAAAAGATTGGCACCTCCACAGACTCCACCGTTGGCTCCGGCAGCAACTGCTTCGGCGAGTAGTTCTTCGGGTCCCATGAAGATCAAGAAGTCTTCACGGTCGCGACGCCGCTCGCAAAGTTGAGTAAAGTAGTTCCAGTCGCCACTGCTGTCTTTGATCCCGACAATGTTTGGGTGGTTCGACAGCAGATCCACAATTGTCAGATCCAGATTCACACCAACACAGGACGGCATATTATAGAGCATCAGCGGCAGAGGCGATTCCTCGGCCAACTGAGCGAACCAGGTCTGCAACGCCGACTGATCGACGTCGAAGTAGAACGGAGCCGCGGCAACAATCGCACTGGCGCCGCACTGCGACGAGTGTTGTGCGAGTGCTATGGATTCCGCAAGACATGTATCGGTGACTCCCACCAGGACAGGCACACGTCCTCTTGCCCTTTCACAGGTGCGTTCAACCATCTCATATCGCATCTGGTAGGTGAGCGACGGACCTTCGCCAGTTGTCCCAAGAACAAACAGGCCGGAAACTCCTCCTTCGATCAGATGCTCAACGATTGCGTCCACGGCATCGACATCCAATCGATCGGCGGAAATCATCGGAGTTACAACCGGAGGAATCACTCCACAGAACTTTGGCATTGTCATACTCACGGAAAGTTATACTTGATGAAGGCAGAATGAATTCTGTTGCCTGGTGTGCTTTTATTTTGTCTTCCGTTTCAGCGAAACACATCGACCGGAGGCAACCCGCTTTAACGAATTTGAGGTCATGCCACTGACCGAGTTGAGGCATGTGACCACGCAACAAGCTCTGTCACGATGTCGTCGCAGAGACTTGTGCTTTGTCAGCGTTGATGTGAGGCCTTTTGAGCAGGCGAGACGCCCGTGCTCCGGGAAAGCCGATCTTTTGTTCGCCTTCATTCAGCTCCTCAAATAACCATTGACGGAGCACTCGTGTCGTTTGCAGGCCTCAACTTCGCTTGCCCAAAGTATGCGCCCTCTGACGCAATACGACACTCAAATTCTAAGCTAATCCATGTCTTACGGTCCGATATCGCGATACATACGGCAAATTGGGGTCGCCGAGTATGGGACATGCTTTCCTGTCGTTCCGATTTCCCGGTACCCTCGCCAACTCCTGGCAATGACACCAAACCGCCGGTCGGACAGAATCGCTGAAGTTGCCGGGCAACTCATCCGAAAATAGCCTGTGTTGCAGTTCGGCAGTTTTTGCTGAATTCACTCAAACACGGGACTTCTAGCGAAACTGACCATAAAACATTTGCCACAAGTTATTGTGGCAGCATAAGTTATGATCCAACTTTTGCTCGCGACGGTTGCCCGTATTTGAAGCGCAGCGAATAATGACATGCGGCCTAGAGTTGAACTTTTGGGCAAATAATGAATATTGCGAAGTTTTGCGAGTTTGGGGAAACTCGCCAATCGGCCAGTATGGTTTCATTGGTCAGAGTCCGAGAAGACTCGAATTTTCTTGGTTTTTCTGGCATTCATGGTTCAATGTTCAGTGGCTGCTGGGGCGGCGATCCTCGCTGAGCGATTTCTTTTCGACAAATTTCCAGGGGACACGATGTATACGCTTTTGACTGGCGCCACGGGACTGGTGGGACGCTACCTGGTTCGGGACTTACTTTTGAACGGCCACGAGTTGGCCGTTGTGGTCAGACCTTCCCGAAAGCAGGCTCCAAGAGAGCGAATGGAAGAAATTCTTCAACATTGGGAGCGGGAGCTTGGTCGTCCGCTGCCTCGGCCGGTGATTCTGGCAGGTGACATTGCTGAGCCTGGATTTGGCCTGAGCGATGAGGACACACAGTGGGTTAGTGAAAATTGTTCCAGCATTATTCACAGTGCTGCGATTCTTGAGTTCTACGGAAAAGATCGTGCCGGCGAACCATGGCGCACGAATCTCAACGGGACTCAGCATATGATTGATCTCTGCCGTGCAGCGGGGATCAAAGATATTCATTACGTCTCGACAGCGTATGTTGCTGGCTATCAAGCCGAACGCGTTATGGAGGCGAATTTGGATGTTGGGCAATCGTTTCGAAACGATTACGAAGAGAGCAAATTCTGCGCTGAATCGCTGGTGCGGAAGATTGATTTTGCAGACCACGTTACCATTTATCGTCCAGCCGTTATTGCTGGCGATTCGCGAACGGGCTACACGAACACCTATCACGGTCTTTACCTGTATCTGCGTTTGATGTCGGTGATGATTCCAGCGATACCAGCAGACGAGAACGGTTTTCGACGCACTCCGATTCGACTTCGTATGACCGGGGATGAACGACGCAATATCATTCCAGTGGACTGGGTGTCTGCAGTGATGTGTCGGCTGTTTGAAACACCAGAGGCTCGCGGCTTAACGTTCCATCTTGCGCCTGAGGATCCAATTTCGTCTCGCAACATGATTGAGTACTGCGGCGACTACTTTAAGTCGATCGGCGTTGAATTCCATGGTCATGGAGAATTGCCTCCGCTGGCAGAACGTGAAGACGGCGAAGACCAATGGATGTTTGAGCGTCTCGTGACGGAGAATGCTGAAACGTACGCTCCGTATGAGCAGACTGACAACACATTCGATTTGACGAACACAAAGAAGTTCGCCGGTGATATCGTCTGTCCTGAAATTGATCGTACTGTTATCGTGCGGTACATCGAGTTCGGAAATGAAGACCGCTGGGGCAAACGAAAGCCGGAAGTTGAAACAGTAAAGCAATGGGCACAAGACCTTCTTTCTGGTCGCGTGGTTTCTGCTGGCTGCGATGAGCCAAAACGTGTTGTTGGCGTCGATGTGCAGGGCCCAGGTGGTTTCCAGGCCACTTTGGAAGTCTCTTCAGTCGGACTTCACAGTGTGCGTCGCGGTTTGCCGAGCTTGGAAATTCCAATGCTGCGTATTTCCTCAAGCGATCTGGATGCGGTGGCGAACCATGGCGTTGGTCTTGAAACGATCCGGAAAGGCTGGGATGTTGCAGATCCATCGTCAGCTCAGGAGTTGACGGACCTGCTCGTGCCAGCCCTCGCGACGGAAGCGATCGCAACAGAGGCCTGAGAGAAATTCCGGAGCAGTGCCGGGAAGTTTCAATTCCACTCGTGCTCTTTGAAGATAAAGAACAGGGATTGGAGGTAGTGGATCTTGCTAAAGATCCCTTCACAGCAGGTCCTTTAGCAAGGTCCACTACCCCAAAATTAAAGTTTGACGGAGCACCAGGATGCTTCGGTGAACTCCTGGCCAGATACGTGAGAATTCGGGTCAACGGGAAATGCTCGCGAGTTTCGCGACCGCCTTGATCAACGACTGCATGATCCGCGAGAGTGGCAAATAGAGAAATCAAAAGGGGCTCCGAATTCGGAACCCCTTTTGCGTTGTATGAGCTATTGCCTTTCTGAGGGCAAGTCGTGCACGTCGCGGTCCTTTTGATGGCGTGTTGCTCGACGCGCGGGAATTGCAGAGCCTGTTTGACTTCACAAGGTTCTACTTTGCCAGATTTACTCGAACGAGTTCTTTGTCATTTCGCGCGAACACGCTCTTCATGGCAAACGCGGGATGAGACCAGATTGTCATGCGGCGTTGGACCGGACGAGTTGGCTCCACGAGTTTCGCGCGGCTCAGTTCTTTGTAGCCTGATGCGGACAAGTTTGCGATGATCAAATCCCCCTGTTCATTATGCAGGAAGTAACGATCGGCCTGTGGAATAATAAACGCATTCCACCATCGGCCACTGCCGGTCGCTTCAAGAGTCTCCCAGACTCGTTCGCCGTCGCTTGTCTTCAGGCAACGCAGCTGGCCGTAGCTGCAGACTCCAAAAATATTCTCCGCAGTCACCACGGGCGTCGGCATGATTGAATGCAATTTGTCCGTCTGCTGCTCATTGACTCCGTTGCCTTTCCAAAGAACTTCGGCTTTGTCCGCGCCGACTTTCAGCATCCGCGGCCCTTCATAGAAGGAAGTGAGGAACAAGCGATCGTCAATTTTACGAGGCATCGGTATCGTCAGTCCCGCCTTGATGTCCCATGGCATGTCCCACAAGACTTTTCCCGTCTCAGGATCGAGCGACGAGACTGCCGAGGGATGCCAGATGATCAATTGTCGCCGACCGCCGAATTCGTAAATCACTGGCGGGCAGTAGCCAGTTCCGGGATCGCTCAACGATCGCCAGATTTCTTTTCCGCTGACCTTATCGAAACAGATAACAAGCCCGTTGTCTTTTCCGCCGACAAGCGTGATCAGCTTTTGCCCATCCACCAGAGGTGATGATGCCATGCCCCAGATTGGCAGCTCAGTGCCGAACTCTTTCAGGAAGTTCTTCTGCCACAGAATCGTGCCATCGGCGACGTTCATGCAGAACATGTCTCCCTGAGTTCCAATGAAATAGACCCGATCTTCATCAATCACGGGAGTCGCTCTCGGTCCCGCCGGATAACTGACGGTGTATCGGGTGAAATATTGATGCTTCCAGAGTTCTTTCCCCGTCTCCACATCGAAGCAAAGCAGTCGTTCGAATTCCCCTTCGATAATTCTGTCTGTCAGAAACACGCGGCCATTTGCAACCGCTGGCCCCGAGTATCCTTCGCCAACCTGCGCGGACCACACTCGCGGCAGCAGACCGTCGGTTGGAAGAACATCTACAATCCCGTCTTCGTGCCAGACACAGTCGCGGTTCGGGCCGCCCCACTGTGGCCAGTCATCGGCTTGCAACGAATTGAACAGAAGAGTCATGCACATCGCTGCCAGTAACTGGCCGTATCGTCGCTGCTCAATCACATTGTTGTCGAACATATTGACTTCCCTTTGTCGAAACAAAACGTCGGACTGTTTTGCGGATAGTGTAGTGTCTCACACACCCGTTGAGGGCATCGCTGTACTTTAAATAGTCCCGACGAAGATGTTTTTTATTTAACCATTAGCTGGAGGCGTGCGTCGGTCGCCGCATCTGCATACTTCGTCCGACGGACTGTTAAGCTAATCAATCGCAATCGCGATTCGTAGAACGGAATTAGCAACGATTCTCAGTGCCCCGAAATTCCAACGCATTCCGGGCCAAGTCGGACGTTCCGCATTCCATCACAAAAAAACTGACGGGCATCCATTCACGGAGTCACAACTCAACCCGTACTCGCGGCGATTTGAAATATGAAACCACTCCGCGACGACGACGAATGCTTGAAGAGCCCATACTCTCCAAGCATCAGACTGAACGCCTGGGGACGCGGTTCACGACCGATGCCTGGCACTACTCAATCAGCAGACTTGCCTTTGGGACGTCTAATCGAAACACATTAACCCCGATGGCGAATCCGACGTGCTTTGTCTCGGTTTGCAGCAGCCGAATCTTGTTGACGGCGTTCCCCATTTCGACGGCCTGCCAGGTCTTTCCTCCATCCACGGTTTGAAAACCGTTTGGCATCGCTCCAACCCAGCCCGTGTTTTCGTCAAGAAACGCGACCCCGAACTCACGAACTCTCGCGTCACTAATTAATGGCAACTCGGACCATGTTTTGCCGCCGTCTGTCGTCTTCGCCACAAATCGATCAACCACGGCCGGATCCGGATTGTAAGATTGAATGGTGACATAGCCTACGTCCCGAGTTGGGAATGACATTTTCCACGTGAGCTCATAGGGACGATTCGACTGCCAGGCCTTCGTCCATGACTTGCCGCCATCAGAAGTCGCCAGAATCAGAGCATTTGAATGAGTGACGTCGGCATCAGTTGACGCCGCAATGAAACCATCGTTGCGATTGAAGAAATGGACGTCGAAAGCCATCGCTGCATGCTCTTTGATATCCAGTTGCTGCCAACTTGCACCCAGATCATCGGAAACGATCATGGCTGTCGGTCCGCCGACTCGGCCAACGCCGATAATTCTGACTCGTGTTTCCAGTTGACCAGCGTTTACAAATTCTTCCCGCAGGATCTGCAGAGAACAAAGTCCAACTATCGGATCGCCTTCAATTGTCAACACCGGCGTCCAGGTTTCACCACCATCTTTTGTTTCGTAAAGCGCGACGCTGTCCGTTACGTTGGGGAAATAGCCTGGACCGATGTTGCCCGCAAATCCATGCTGCTTGTCGACAAACGCCACACAGCGAAAGTAGGTGCCTGTCTGGTTGAGTTGCAATATCCACGTGTTGCCGCCATCACTCGTTTTGAAGATCTTTCCCGCGCCGTTGACATACCATCCGGTCTCTTCATCAACGAAGTAGATATCATCCTGCTTGCCGCGATAGGGTTCCGTCTTCAGTTTCTTCCACGGAGGCAGATTTGAGACCCTCTCTGAAATCTCTGGATGCAATACCGGCTTCAACACCGCGAATTGACGAGTTGCCGGCTTCAGGCTTGTCACCTGCGGGACCTCCTGCTTGCCTCCTGATTGTGTCGAGTCTGCCTCATCAGCGCTGAAGAGTTCGAATTGCAGTTCTGTTCCTGCAGCGGTCGAGACCAATCGATAGTTAGACCACAGTTGCTGTCCCTGGACGCTGAAGTGAGAACTCAAGCAATTGCCAAGCAGACTCGCATTGATCAGGATTCCGTTCTGCTCGTCGATCACAAACTGTCCCTTGTCAGACGGTTTCTGCAAAAGCAGATAATCGCGAGTCGACTTTCCCTGCGGACCGTCGTAGACAATTTTCCATTGCAGAGTGCCAGCATTGTTTGTCGGTGCAATCGTGAGTTGCATCTGAAATGACGTCGCTGCCCCCTTGATTGAATAGACATCAACGTTTCCCGACCATGTGCCCAACCAGGCGACCGGCAGATCAGCCGTTTGAGCCGCCTGCTGCGTCGGTGCCTCGGGTTCCTGAGCAATCACTAAAGAGTGCTCTGCGGAAAATGCAATTGCGATGATCATTGACCATAGACGACGGTTCATTGGAATGAGTCTCGTAAGGACAAGTTGTGCGGACGGGCGGTCTCTTTGACCCCGTCCCGAAAAAAGTGGGGGCGGTTTTCAACCTCAGATTGATACAACAGGCGGGTTACAAATCGGCCCACAGAAGTTGGTTTGGGACAATTAGACATTCAGAATGTGGGGTCAATCTGATTCGGATTTCAGGTTGTTTTGTTTGTGTCAGGATGCCATTTTATCTGCAGCATCGCCGAATTCCTCGCTTCGAGAACGGCACGAGTAATTTTTGGTGATGGATAGTCTTAGACTCGCTCCAGAATCGATCAGGAATGGAAATCCTGATCACCATTTCCATTCGGCCGAACGTCACGAGGGCGTGCCGAACTTTGGGTCATCGAAACTTGCTGTGACAAACTTTCAACAGGAACTACACTTCTGACCAACCCGAATTCTCTATGTCCCTGTTTCCTGATGACGTAACCATGGCCAGCGTTGAATATACTGTTGTTATTGGACTCGAAGTTCACGTTCAGCTTCGCACAAACTCGAAGCTGTTCTGCGGCTGCTCCACCGCCTTTCGCCCGGATGAACCGAACACGCAAACCTGCCCGGTATGTCTGGGTCTGCCCGGTGCGTTGCCGGTGATGAATCGTCATGCTTTTGATCTGTCTGTGCAAACGGCGCTGGCTCTGAATTGCGACATTGCTCGCTATACACGATGGGATCGTAAGCAGTATTACTATCCCGACCTGCCGAAAGCGTATCAGATCAGTCAGTACGATCTGCCGTTCAGTTCAAAAGGCTGGCTGGATATTGCAAACGACGAAACCGGACAGCCACCACGCCGCATTCGAATTACTCGCGCGCATCTGGAAGAGGATGCAGGCAAGAACATTCACGACGAAACAGGCCGCGGCGCGGAAAGCCGTGTGGATCTGAATCGAACGGGGACTCCGCTTCTGGAAATAGTCAGCGAGCCAGACATGCGAACTTCGTCGGAGGCTCGCCGATATCTGGAGGACCTGCGATCGTTGCTGTTGTTCATCGGCGTGTCAGACTGCAACATGCAGGAAGGCAGCCTGCGTTGCGATGCGAACGTCAATCTGCATATTCCCAATGCGGATGGCAGTTACACGGCAACACCGATCGTGGAATTGAAGAACATGAACAGCTTTCGCAATGTTGAACTTGCGATTGAATATGAAACTCGGCGTCAGTGGAAACAATGGCTGAAAACCGGTCAGAAGATCGGTGAGGTTCCCAAGCAGACTCGCGGTTGGGATGCAGACAAGAATGAAACATTTGGCCAGCGAGAGAAAGAAGAGTCGTCTGACTATCGCTATTTCCCTGATCCAGATCTGTTGCCCGTCACAACGACTGTGGAACAAATCGAAGCCGTGCGGAAGACTTTGCCCGAAACTCCAGCGGCACGTCGAGCGAGATTTCAGGATCAGCTTGGTCTGACGGAATACGATATCAATGTTCTGCTTGCTCAGGGGCCAGAGCTGACGGCGTGGTTTGAGCAGGTCACTCAGATCTGCGGTGACGGAAAAATCGCTGCGAACTGGGTGACGCAGGATATTCTGCGAGACCTGAACGCCGATGGACTGAAGATTGACCAGTTCTCGATCACCGCCGAGATCCTGGGGATTCTTTTGAAGTGCATCCAGTGTGAGCGTATTACGACCAAGAGTGCGAGAGAAGTCTATTCTTTGCTGCGAGCTGCTGCTGCAAACGAGGACGCGATTTCTGCCTCAGACGTCGAGCGACTGATCAAAGAACGCGGGCTTGAAATTGTGCGAGACACCGGTGCGGTGGATACAGCCATCGCCGCCGTGTTGGCCCTTAAGCCCGAAGCCGCGGCAGATTTTCGAGCTGGCAAGCAGAATGCAATTGGTCCCCTGATCGGTATGATCATGAAGCAACTTGCTGGCGCGGACCCAAAACAGGTGCGAGAACGGCTGATTGCCACCATTCAAGCCGGAGCCTGATTGAATTGTCCGGCAATGCTGATCCGGACGCAACCACCCTGTCGCCGAGCAACTCAGCGACAGGGCGTTCCACGGAAACCAGAATACCGATTGCGACAACGTCCTGCCTCGCACTATCGCTTCAGAAACATTTCGTCCAGATTCAATAGAACGTTGGCCACCACTGTCATCGCCGCAGCCTGCGGGGCGGTCATATCTGCGGGCAGCGGGCCGAGTGGATCCGTTGCCAGCTTTGTTGCGTTTTCCACGTTGGCCGTCATTTCTGCCAGCGTGTCGTCATAAAGCGTGGCAATCGCGGCAATCTCAGCATCGGTTGGGGAACGTAAAACGCAGCGCTGGAAACCGAAAACGATTTGATCGCGAACGCTGCCTTCGTGTTTCAACATCAAGCGTCCCAGGGCCTGAGCCGCTTCTACGTAAACCGGATCATTCATAGTCACCAGTGCCTGCAGCGGTGTGTTGGTGCGATTGCGTTTGAGTGTACAGACTTCTCGATTGGGCGCATCAAAGGTTGCCATCGACGGATACGGGTTGCTTCGTCGCCATGTTGTATAGATGGCGCGTCGGTACCGATCTTCGCCCATGCTTGTCTGCCAGTCGGTGGAACTTCCGAATGCTGCTGACAAGCCGGAACTCGGCTGCGGCGGCTTGACAGGCGCACCATACATCTTGCGGCTGAGGAGTCCGGCAGCCTGCAATGCCTGATCGCGCACCATCTCGGCACTGAGACGAACGCGAGGGCCACGAGCCAGCCAGCGATTGTCGGGATCCTGAGCTGCAGCTTCCGGAGAGACCCTGGCAGATTGACGGTACGCGGCCGACGTCACCATCAGCTTCAGGATCGCTTTTGTATTCCACTTCGATTCCACCAATTCACGCGACAACCAGTCCAGCAGTTCAGGATGAGTCGGTAAGTCGCCCTGGGACCCAAACTCCTCGCTGGTTGAAACAATGCCGCGACCGAAAAGATGTTCCCAATAGCGATTGACGATCACCCGAGCTGTGAGCGGGTTGTCATCGCTGATCAGCCATTTTGCGAACGTCATTCGATCAATCGGTTGGCCGTCAGGAATTGGCGGGAAGACTGCAGGCACGCCTTCGTGAACTTCGTGCCCTTTGTCCAGGTAGTTTCCTCGAAACTGAAACAACGTTTTGCGACGTGCGTTTGCTGTCAACTCTTTAAGAATCGGGACAGAGGTCGCCGGCTTCATCGCAGCCTGCTCCTGCTGCAGCGATGCACGTTCCTTGCGAGACTCCGCCAGTTCAGGAGCAATCATCTCACGATAGTAAGAGGCGATTTCTGTGCGTTCAGCGTCGTTGCGTTCAGCGTCGTTGCGTTGATCCGGAGTTTTTTCCAGAACATCAGCGACCTTCTTAGGAATCCCCGCGCGTTCGATGACAGAGGCGTCGTCGGTGGTGCTGATCTGAAAACGGGCCAGCAGGTGATTCGCATAGGGCGAATTCTGCTCGACGATCAAGCGAAGTACGGCTTCATCGTCGGCAGCAATGGGAGTTGCAGGAACAACGGTCAGCGTATGACTTTGCTGAATACTACCGCCCACGGCCCAACCATTCTCTGGTTCTGTTTTGCCATCAAAGATTTCTTCGGGAGCGAATCCGTCCTGCTGAAAATCGGCGGCTGCCGCGATGATCGTGAGATCACGAGTGTTGCTCGGAGAATACTCGGCAGATAGGTTTGGCGGCTCAGCAATGTTCTGACTCCAGACAACTTCTCTGGCGGAATTCAGAAGCGAAATTCGAAAATTCGCCAACCGTTTTTGAAGACCGTCACCTGCTCGATTCCAGACGGCGATGCGATCGACAGCCGTATCATTCACAAGATCCAGTTCCCACCATGGATCGTTGGAAATAGCTGTGTGCGTCACCGACTTGTTTTCATACTTGCCGTCGGTGTTTCCATCATTCGCATATTCGGCGGGGCCGGCAAAGTCTGTGGTACTCTGCGACGCTTTGCCCGCTGGTGCAATATTCTGTCCGGCGGAAAACACCTGGACCTCAGCAAGAGACAGCATTCTCTGCTCGCCCGGCAGATCGATCCTTACGAAACGTGCCTGCGGAGTTGTGCCGGCTTTCGGAATCAACTGCATCTTCAGTTCAGTGATTACAAAGTTTCCGCCACCGTGACCGCTGCCTTCTGATGGAAGGTCGGCTGACGGCACCGTATCGAACTTAATGGCCGCAATAGATTTGCCTTCCGCAACCGCGGAAAGTGGCACATCGATTGTGTAGACATCTTTTTCGGCCGCCGTCGGAACGCTGATGGTTCCGTCTTCAAGCACAGAGGCTTCTCCGCCGGCCGATCGTACGATGGAAGTGGGCTTCTGCAGTTTCCATGTTGGCTTGATCTGGAGTCGTTTTTCCCAGGCTTGCTGAGAAGACACGATGGCGTCTGTCGGAGTGGCCATCAACTGGTTTAGTTCCACCAGCCGCCCGTCAATGACGCTCCGACGTTCCTTTTGCTCGGAAGTAAACAACTGCAGACGCGGAGAATCATCGCCACGATCGGCGTCTTCTGTGTTATTCAGAGTGGCAAAGATCTGAAAGTACTCATCCTGAGTGATAGGATCATACTTGTGACTGTGACACTGAGCACACGCGATCGTGGTTCCCATCCAGACAGCCATCGTCGTGTTGACTCGGTCAACAATCGCCACGTTGCGAAACTCTTCATCCTGAGTTCCGCCTTCGTTGTTCGTCATCGTATTTCGATGAAATGCGGTTGCGATCAACTGGTCTTCCGTTGGATTCGGCAGCAAGTCTCCTGCGATCTGTTCAATTGTAAATTGATCGAACGGCATGTTGTTGTTGATTGCACGCACAACCCAGTCTCGCCACGGCCAGATTGTACGAGCCGGGTCGTCTGCATAGCCGGATGAATCTGCATAGCGAGCCAGGTCCAGCCATTTGCGAGCCCAGTGCTCACCGAATTCAGGCCGCTGCAGCAGATGATCGACCAGAGACTCATATGCGACATTGTCGATGCTGCCAGGCGAATTTGCCGACAACTTTTGACTCCAGCTTTCGGCTTCTTCGGGTGTTGGGGGCAAGCCGATCAAGTCCAGAAACACGCGACGTACCAGGGCAAGGCTGTTGGCCTCGGGCGACGGCTGTAATTCCAGTTCAATCATTCTGTGAAGCGCGAAGTTGTCAATTGCGTTTCTTGCCCAGCCAGAGTACTCAGCAGGAACACTCGGAACGGTTGCACGAACCGGTTTGACGTAGGACCAGTGAGTCGCGAACTTCGCCCCTTGATCAATCCATCGTCGAAGAGTGGAGACTTCAGCTTCGGTCAACGGCTTTGCAAAGTGAGCCGGAGGCATGCGGGTGGATTCATCATTGCTGGTGATGCGTGCCATCAATTCGCTGGTCGCCGAGTTCCCTGGGACGACGGCAGTCTCACCGGATTCCAGGACCTTTGTGGCAATCTCTTCCAAGTCCAGTCGCAAGCCGCCTTCCTGCTTCGCTTCATCAGGGCCATGACAGGCCAGACATCGGTTCGAAAGAATCGGTCGGACGTCTTTATTAAAGTCGATATTCTGAGCGAGCAGTGGATCGGAAATGGTCACGCATTGGACAGCGAAGAAAGCAGTCAGCAACCAGAATCGCATACAACACCGTTGACGTAAGAGATTCGAGACAAGGAAACGCTCGAGGCGGGCCAATGAGTGTAACAGTTCCGAGTGCGACGTTCACGCGGGAAATTCGGCAGAGGCAGATTCTTTGCCCGCTTTGGGCTCCGTCAGACGAGATCTGTGCGAAAGTCGTTGACGACTCTATGAAATGCGGGTAACCTTCCCCTCCGCCATGTGTCACGTCCGAGATGAACCCAGGTTCGAACAGTTCCAGACGGACAGTGCCACTCGACCAGAAACTGACATTTAATAACCGTTTGACCGATGACAACGCGGTCGTATGCTATTCGAATGGCGGTGACTCATTGAGTTGTTTAACCGTCAGCCGAAGGCGTACGCGGATGCCGCCACTAACGTAAGCCTCCGGCTAACGGTTAAACGAAAACATCTCCGGCCGCACCGTTTCAAGTATAAAAGACATATCATGAACAACCTGCTGCTTAGCCTGAGCCTCCTATTGCTTCCATCGTGAAGCTCGCCTCAGGTACGTATGCAGTCTGACAGACTTTCCGAACCCTGAGGATATCCTCAGGGTTTTTTTGTTGCATGAGTTGACGGTCGAAAATTCCGGCCGAAGATTCCTGCTTGCTCAAATCTATTGACAACCTCCGCCTGGAGAAACTTCCGATGACCGGCGACCAGATCATTATCTTCGATACCACACTTCGCGATGGCGAACAGTCACCAGGCTGCAGCATGAACACGCGTGAAAAGCTGGAAGTCGCGAAGGCTCTGGTCGACCTGGGTGTGGATGTGATTGAAGCCGGGTTTCCGATCGCATCGCCTGGCGACTTCGAAGCAGTCTCACAGATTGCCGCAAAGTTTGGCGACCGCACAACCATCTGTGCGCTTGCGAGAAGTCGAGAAGACGACATCGCGCGGGCAAAGGCGGCACTTGTGGATGCTGAGAAACGCCGAATCCATGTCTTTCTTGCCACCAGTGCGATTCATCGAGAGTTCAAGCTCAAGATGGATAAGCAGCAAATCATTGAACGTGCAATCAGCTCAGTGAAGCTTGCCAAAGAATTCTGTAACGACATCGAATTCTCTCCCGAAGACGCGGCTCGCACGGAACTCGATTTTCTGTGTGAAGTGGTCGAAAAGACAATCGACGCCGGTGCGACGACGGTGAATATTCCTGACACCGTCGGCTATGCAACGCCAAATCACTATTTCAAAGTGATCTCTTACCTCAAGCAAAACGTGCCCAACATTTCCAAAGCCATCATTAGTGCGCATTGCCATGATGATCTTGGCCTTGCTGTGGCCAATAGTTTGTCTGCGATGGAAGCGGGGGCTCGACAGATCGAGTGCACAATCAATGGTCTCGGTGAGCGTGCTGGAAACGCGGCACTGGAAGAGATCGTCATGGCCATCCGCACACGCGCTGATTATTACGGTGTACACACAAAGATCAATACTCAGCGGCTTTATCCAACTAGCCATCTGGTGTCGACGATTACCGGCATGAAGGTCCAACGCAACAAGGCTATTGTTGGGCAGAATGCATTCGCTCACGAAGCCGGGATTCACCAGCATGGAATTCTTCAGGAACGCTCAACCTATGAGATCATGCGGGCGGAAGATGTCGGCTATGTTGGCCAGAATCTTGTGCTCGGCAAACACAGCGGACGGCACGCCTTCCGCGATCGAGTCGTTCAATTGGGCTACAATCCCGATGAGCAAGCTCTGCAGAAAGCCTTTGATGATTTCATCGCTCTCGCCGATAAAAAGAAAGAGATCTACGACTCAGACATCATTGCACTTGTCGAGAATCGGTTGGCGGACGCTGCTGACCGCTGGAAGCTGATCAGCTTCCATACGTCTGCGGGTTCATCAGCGATTCCAACTGCGACGATCGGTCTGCAGTGTGAAGGTCAGTCTGTCCGGTGCGATGCTGCCATCGGTGACGGACCAATTGATGCCGTCTTCAAGGCTATGGAACGCATCATGGAAATGGCCGCGCGGCTGGAAGAATTTGACGTTCGATCTGTTTCCGAAGGTCACGACGCGCAGGGCGAAGTGCGAGTCAAGATCAGCGTGAACGGTCGGAATTATCAGGGTAAAGGGATTAGCACCGATATCATTGAAGCCGCAGCACACGCTTACCTGAAAGCCTTGAACAAGGCTGACCAGGATCGCAATCTGGGCATTGACGGCTCGGTGTCTCGCATGAATCCTCAGCTGTAAGAACGAGTGCTTTGTCCTGATTGGATTTTCGGGGCGTGGGCCTTACTTCGCTCAGAGGCAGTGATTTCATACAAGCTCGAAGCGCCAGCGAGTGGGCTCCGAACACTCAATGGTCCACGCAATGGTCCACTCGCTGGCGCTTCGAGCTTGTACTTGGGCGATCGTAAGGCCTCGATCATTCGGCCTTCGCCGGTGCTTTGATCGCCGCAAGGCAATGGCGTTCAATGAATTCAATGATCGGCGTGCTGTCGGAAAGGCCATGGACGTGTCCCACGCCCGGCTTGTTGATCAGAATGATCTCACCGCCCAACGATTTGTAACGGTCAGCCAGCACATTGGTGTTTTCGTCCCAGGGAACAACCTCGTCGGCGTCTCCGTAGACGTGCAGCAGCGGCACGTGAGCCTCAGCGAGCGGTTTTAGGGTGTCGATCGGATTGAGGAGCTTTGCAAAGAGTTGCTCTTCCGTTTCGACTCCGTAGGCGTTCAGCAGGTTCTTGACTTCATTGGCACTGCCAACGCCTTTTCCTTTTCCCATCGGCCAGCTCTTCGCATCGCAAACCGGAGCGTCGCCGTAAATGCAGGCAACCTTATCTGGGTTCTGCGACGCCCAGTTGTAGCAATACAAACCGCCACGACTGACACCAACCAGTGCCGCTTTGCTGGCGAAGGAGTGCTTCTCAGTCAGAGACTTGTAGACTTCGTTCCAATGCGACACCGCTGTCGGGCTGCCGAACTGATTTGAGATCTGCGTATAGACAATGTGAAATCCCTTTTCGAGCAGTGCAATATCGGGTGCTGGTTTGTGTCCGAAGAATTCGCCGTGCCATACCCAGGGCTTGCCAGGTGCCGATTCACGAGGTGTAACCACCAGAACCGGCCGACCATCAATCTGAAAGTCATATCGAACGAACCCATTCCATTCGCTTTGCTTTCCGGTCCACGGCTCTTCTGCAAATCCGATTTCGTGGAAGCAGATCAATGTGAGCAGCGTTGTCAGCAACAGACGGAATGTGAAATTCACAGCGAGACTCCTGATTCAGGTTTGGAAAGCGAACAGCGTGTCATGATAGACTGTGTTAGTCAATTATCCACGAAGAGGTAGCTCCGAATGTGCGGTCGATACACTTTGCGAACTCCGGCAGCTCAGCTGATCCAGCTATTTGATGTTCCCGACATGCCGATGCTTGCACCTCGATACAACATCGCGCCAACTCAAATGGTTGTTTGTGTGCGAACGGTGCCCGATCAGCCGAGTTCACGCGAAGCGGTTTCGATGAGATGGGGGCTGATTCCATTCTGGGCACGGGATAAGTCCATCGGAAACCAGATGATTAACGCTCGCGGTGAAACCGTTGCCGAGAAGCCCGCCTTTCGAAATTCATTTGCTAAACGACGATGTCTGATTCTCGCCGACGGATTCTTCGAATGGCAGAAGTTGACGACCGGCAAGAAGCAGCCGTGGTTGATTGAAATGGACGACAAGCAGCCATTTGCGATGGCTGGCTTGTGGGAAAGCTGGACACCCAGGGACAGTTCGCAGGGCAGCGGTCCCGTGATTTCGTGCTCCATCATCACCACGGAAGCCAACGATGATATGAAGCCGCTGCATGATCGCATGCCAGTGATTCTGCCCATTGAAGTGTGGACGATGTGGCTAAGCTCACAAGCCAGTGCTGGTCAACTGCAAGATCTGCTGCGGTCTCTTCCTGACGGCCTGTTGACCTGCACCAGTGTTTCGACAGTTGTAAACAAACCGTTTCCGGATAATGCAGACTGCATCGTGCCGACCGACGCACCGGAACCGTTGATGCGAACAGCAGCCGCTTCAGTTGGCGAGTCCACTGGCGATCCCGTTGATGATTTGGCCGCAAGAAATTTCAATAACATGGATGGCACTGTTAATGCCTTCGCCGCGGATGCTTCTGTCACTCCTGAAGCGGCTCCCGTGAAGAAGCGAACGACTCGAACTCGCAAAACCGACGGCAAGAAAACTCCCCGGAAATAGTCCTCGAAGATTGCGGCAAAAACAGTCGAAAACGAACATTGAACCGTTCCGGCTGATAACTGCGACGCAGCCAGTCTACGCTACGACCGTTGTCCAGCTCGGAAAGTGCTCCATATCTGCGTGATGCCTCCTGAGAACTTTGCTGGCAACAGGCTGGACGCGTATTTCCCTGTTTCAAAGCGTCTTCTCCTACCAAACACAGATTGCAGAAGTTACAGCCAGTGTCGCGTTGCGAATTGCAGTTTTGTCACACTGACCAACGTCGCATGGCCTCTTTTTGACTGCACTTGTCGTCAGGCTGACATCAGAAACATGGCGTGGTTTCGAAGGTAGATGCAGTTCTTTCGAAAAACACGGTCTTAACGCTTTGTTCCACATCTGGCACGCGGTTCGCATTTCCATTTTGGCAAGAACCGAACGTCTTTGGTGAGGACTCAAGGCGTGTCCGGTCGCAGTGGCTCTGACGATCGCGGGGCTGACTGCCAGTCACTTAAGTTTAAGCTCAACAAGGGAATGAACCTATTATGAAAACTTCAACTCTGCTTTCTGCTGGACTGTTTTTGCTGGTTGCTTCATGTGCTGCAACGGGATCGGCTGCCGACCCTTTGTTCAATTCCGGTTCGGTACCGAATCGTGGATTGTTCGGGCTTCCAATGCCGCAACAATGGTCCGGAGCTCGCCCAGTCGGATTGAACACCGGCTACAACGGATCCAATTATCGTACGACCGGATACTCCAGCAATTGTCCAAGCGGAAATTGTCCGACCGGTTATCGTGGTCAAACAACAAACTATGCTCCGGGGCAATACGCGTCGGGCAACTGTGTGAACGGTCAGTGTGCAACAGGAAATTGTCCGAACGGTCAGTGTTCTGCAGGCAACTGTGTGAATGGCCAATGTGCGACAGGAAACTGTCCGAATGGAAACTGTGGAGTCGCTCCGTATACAAGCAACCGTTTGCCTGTTGGAGCTGCGTCTGGCTGGGCGCCACGGACCTCACGAACTGGGGCGGCTGACCCCTTCCGACGATCCGGTGAAGTTGCCGACCGTGATGTCTGGACTCAACGAGGACAGCGATCTTTGGTTGCTCCTTTGGATGATGCACTGAACTCACGATACCGTTCGGAAGATCTCAATCTGCGTAATGAATACTTCAGCAACGAACGCGGAGCTGACTACGATGGACGGTCTCAGTCTCTGAATCAGTCACGCCTCAACTCGAATGAATGGAATCGCCCGTCTCGAAGATCAATGGAAGCACCAGTGAACTCAAAAGGTGCAGTTGCCCGCTTCTAGGCATCCAGCCGCTGACGTGCGGTTCCCATTGACGGCCAGAGCCTCGCGGCAGAGAAGGTAGTGAATGTGAGAGCATGTGGAGAGCACATTTGCTGCCTGGGTCACCCCAATGCTGCCTGAGGGACTCGCTCCTGCAACACCAAGACGGTGCTGTTGGGCGAGTTTCCTTCGTTTCACGCCTGTCGATTCTGTGATGTTCATCTTTGCTTGGTCCGCTCTTAATCCTTCACCAATTCTGGTGAACCAGCACCGCCTGATTTCGAAGAAGCCAATGTTTTGTGTCAGAATGCTGTCGCGAAATCCGTGGACGACAGGCAAGATGCGTGATTCACCACGAAATCAACAAGTTTCCCTTTGCCTGAAGACTGAGACATCGTGCTGCTCGCTGCCACAAACCCGTTGACTCTGCCGGACTACATCGTCATTGCACTTTACCTTGTGGTCACAATTGCAGTGGGCATTGTAATCGGCATGCGAATGAAGACCGGGAAAGATTTCTTTCTCGCGGGACGTCAGCTGCCATGGTGGGCAATCGGGATGTCATTGGTGGCCACAGACATTGGTGGCACCGACATCATCGGTGTCGGTGGTGCGGCATTCAACCACGGGATGGCTGTTGCTAACTTCGAATGGATCGGCTGTGTTCCAGCAATGATCGTCGGGGCGTTTGTTTTCATTCCGTTCTTCTATCGCTCGGGAGTCTACACCGTTCCAGAATTTCTGGAACGCCGCTATAACGCAGGAGTACGTCTCGTGGTGGCCGGATGCTGGCTGCTTTTCATGGCGTGCAACCTGGGAATTATGCTGCTCGCATCCGCAAAAATGATGTCGGCCGTGTTTGGCTGGGACCAGGTCGCATGCATTGTCGTGACAGCCGTTTTAGTTGGCGGCTATACGCTTGTCGGTGGACTGGCTGCGGTTGTCTATACCGACATGATCCAGTGTGCTGTCATGATCACCGGTTGCTTGCTGATTCTGGTCATGGGCCTGATCGAAGTCGGTGGAGTTGGCGAACTCCGAAATCGTCTGGCTGAAGCAGATGCTCGAGCTGCAATGGAAAAAGCTGCTGTTGCAAAAGCCGATACGCAGCCCGAAGATCTGAGTTCTCGTGAATCATTGACGACTAACTCAAACGCCGCTCCTCAAACGGACAGAACCTCGCTGATACTTCCTGTCGATACGGCAACTCCGTTTCCCTGGCCGGGAATTTACTTCGGGTTGGCGTTGATACTCAGCCCGGCCTATTGGATTGGCAATCAGGCGATCGTGCAGCGATCTCTCGGCGCGCGAAGTGAGTTCGAGGCGAAGGCCTCATATATCTGGGGCGCGTTGCTGAAGAACATCATTCCTCTGATCGTCGCAGTGCCGGGATTGATCGCCGTGGCATTATTGCCCGATCTGAAGGATGGAGACGCAGCCATTCCGAGTCTTGTCGGAGTTCTTCTGCCCGCTGGCCTGCGAGGCCTCTTTGTCGCCGCATTTCTGGCGGCTTTAATGTCGAGCATCGATTCCTATCTGAACTCCGCGGCGACCATCGTTTCGAACGATTTCTATAAACGATTTTTCAACCAGGAAGTCTCGGACGAACGCTTGTTGAAGGTTGGCCGATATACGACGATCGGGCTTGTTGTCTGGGCCATCGCCTTTGCGTTTGTGCTGACGGTGATGAACGAAAAATCTGGCATCTATGCCATCTTCCAGACGCTGATGGCCTTTTTCCAGGGGCCATGCTTTGCCATTCTTCTGATTGGAATTCTATGGCGTCGAGCCACCGGGAACGCCGCTTTGATCGCGCTACTGTGCGGGATTGGCACCGCAATTTCTCTCTACGGATTGAATCAGCCGGCCGTCTTCGAAGCTCTTGGATGGGAGCCGCTGTTTCGAATTCAGGAACCGTTTCTCTACTTTTCCATCTGGGCGTTTGCGATGACTTCTATTGTGCTGGTGACGATCAGTCTCGTGAGCGGTCCCGTTCCTGAGGATAAGCTGCGTTACGTCATTGGCGGTCACTCTGCGGTTTCAGAAACGACGTCTCAGTTCTCCCCTGTAACCGAAGAAAGCCGATCATGACACCATTGCATCAACTCGGCGAACTTCTGCGTGAATGTCTTCAGACAATTCCACTTTCTGCCGTGCGAGTTCTTTTCGTCGGCACGCTGATTGTGTTGCTGATCTGGGTACTAAGACTTCCGCAATCGGCCACCACACCTGTCGGCGGCGCGAAACGATGGGACGAAAATCTTAAGTTCGGTGCATCGCTTGCATTGCTGATACAGATCCTTGTCTACATCTGTCTCTGAACGGCTGCCCGCGTTTCAGGACGCGCAGAATGCTAACAGCCGACGAGAGCCAATCAGTCGGCTTCATGATTCATCAGTTGCCTGAGAAACCTGGCCGTTTGAGTGGCCGCATCCAGCGTGGTCAGGCGGATGTCGACGGGAGCCGACTGATGAACGGTTACTGGACCGTCATAGCCCGACAGTTTCAGGCCGGCGAAAATCAGCGGGAAGTCGATTCCGCCGGGCTCCGGTATTTCGCAAAGATCGATCGACACAGCTCCGTTGCACCACGTGTTCAACGTGATGGCTCCATCTGGCCGGATTCGCTGATTCTGCAGATAAACGTTCTGGATCCACGGTGCCAGTCGCTGAATTGCCGATAGTCCGTAGTTCTGACCGCATTGTTCAAGATTTGCGGCTTCGAAGATGATCCCGAAATTGGGCCGGTCGATTTCAAGCACTCGGCGTTCAATTTCTTCCAGAGTCTCGAAAAGGCTTTGCACATGGCATTGATGCACGATGTTGAGTTCACGTTCCGCAGCCAGATCGGCCGCACGCTGAACGTGAACAATATCGTCAGCCTGTTTGATGCAAACCCGTATCATCGGAGCTCCCAGGGCTTCCGCAAGATCCAGATACGGAGTAATGTTGCGAAGGCAGTTTGGGCCGCGTTCGTTGTTGTAGACGATGTCAAAGTCACCCGAGATCATGGTGACGCCCAGACCACGTTCATCCAGAATTCGCCGAGCCTCACGGATCTGATTCACCGATGAGTGGATCCCAATCTGCGAAGCACGCATGCAGATGCCATCGTAACCGGCTTCAACGGCGAGATCCGCAAGCGTCTCAAAAGACATGCTGGCTTCTTCTTTCGAAAGGAAGCTCTCAGCAATGCGACAGGAAACGGAGAGTTTCATCGTGATTCGTTCTCTTTCAACATTCGCAGGAACTCCTTCAGCACGGCAGTGTTCTGCGCGTAACCACGGCCTGTCACGAGCTGCCCGTCGACGACCACGTCTTCATTGATGTAGATCGCACCGCCCTGTTCGCCGTCCATCGCGCATTTCGGAACGGTGGTGAAACGCTTGCCCTGGATGCAATTGGCTGCAGTCAGGATTTCGATGCCGTGGCACAGGCAGGCAATCGGCTTGCCAGCATCGGCGATCTCTTTCACGACGCGACACAAGTTGCGATCATAGCGAATGTATTCCGGCGCGCGGCCTCCGGAAATGAACGCGCCAGCGAAGTCGTCTGCCTTGAGATCACGGAATGCGATCTGTGCTTGCAGATGATATCCGGGGCGCTCTTCCGTAATGTCCCACGGCACCGCCGGGTTAGGAGGTATCTCATGCAGAACGGTGTGATACAGTCGAGCTTCTGGCCCGGCGACGACGACTTCATGACCGTCTTCCGGCAGCCGATAGTAAGCATAAAATGTGTCAAGTACTTCTGTGCCGTCACCGATCGGCATCAAAATTTTTGGCATAGTCATGTCTCAGGGCGAACACGCGAGCGATTTGTTTCTTCTTGATGCATACGGAGTGTGGCGAAAAGTTCAGCACGAAGAATAACAGAGTGCGTCTGACATAAGTCTATGTCACATCCACTTACCTGCGTTTCCTTGTCGGAACCGCCACAACGAAAACAGTCTCGATGCTCACACCAGGGAAAAAAGCGACGGAGCCGAGGTTACGCAAGAATTGACTTCTTCAAGAAGCTGGACGCTCGGCTTTGTAACCGGATGTGAACTGTGCGGCCGCGGTCCCGACGAGAACAATCGAACTTGTCCCGAGTACGATTGTCATAAAAGTATGCAGTGGGTTCGACCAGTCGCTGAGCGACTTCGGCCACATTTCGGTTGTCGAAATGGACAACCACAGGATCAGTAGAATACCGACAATAACAGCGACAATTGCTTGCGGATTGCGAGCTCGGCGCGAAATCAGTCCCAGCAGGAATAGTCCCAGCATTCCACCAGTAAATATTCCCTGCAGGTTCCACCACATATCCAGCGCGCTTCTCACGCGAATCATAGCCAGCGCGGTGAATGTGCCGACGATTCCGAAAAAAAACGTCGAAATGTAGAGCACTTTCATTGACTCTCGCTCACCGACATCGGGGCGATAATGGCGCTTGTAGATATCGCAAAGCACCAGGGTTGCAGCACTATTTAAGCTCGTGTCCATGCTGCTCATCGCGGCGGCAAAGATTGCGGCAATCAACAATCCCGCGACACCAGTGGGCAGTTTGCGAACGATAAAATGCGGTAAGACTTTGTCACCAATGTCGGCTGGTTTCAGCGTGGCCGCTTTTGCGACAATGGCAACGTCCGTGACTTCCTCGCCGGCCTGAATCAACTGAGTTGTAGCGACCTGCGTTTTGACTTCGTCCAGCAGAGCCGTGTCGCTTTGATACAGGCTGAACAGACCCGTGCCGATGAAAAAAAACATGGCAGAAACAATCGGAAAGAGAATTGCTCCCAGCCAAACACTGAATGTCGCGTCGCGATCCGTCTTTGCGGTGATATATCGCTGAACGAAACTCTGGTCGATTCCGAAGTTCTGGAGATTAATGAACAGTCCGTAAACGAGCACCATCCAGAACGTCGGCTCTGCCAGAGTCAGAGATTTTGCATCCAGACTGAAGCTTCCCAGACTGAATTTGTCATTTGCGTTTGCGATTTCAAACAACTGACCAGGGCCATTCGGCATGCCCATTAACAGTAAAACGACACAAAGCAGTGCGCCAGCAATCAAGACACCACTTTGAACAACATCGGTCCAGATGACCGCCTCAATTCCGCCCAGCAGCGTGTAAACCGTAACAAGCAGTCCCGTGATGAGAATGATCGTCTTCACGTCCCAACCTGTCAGTGGGGCCAAAGCGAGTGCGACGAGGTACAGGATGGTTCCGATGCGTGCCAATTGTGAAAGCAGATAACAGACCAGCGCGTACGTTCGGGCCCACGGTCCGAAGCGATGTTCAAGATGAGCATACGCGGAAACTGCGTCGCTGCTTCGATAGAGCGGTACGAAATACTTGACGGCCACAACCGCCGCCATCGGCAGCGTGAGGCCGAACACCCATGAATTCCAGTTGCCGCCAAAGGCCTTTCCGGTGTTTCCCAAAAAGCCGATGCTGCTGACATAGGTTCCGAAAATCGACAGGCCGACCGCCCATCCGGGTAGAGAACGACCGGCCGCCATAAATTCCTGAGTCGTGCTGCTCTTCCGAGCAAACCAGCAACCCAGCCCAAAGACGCTGGCCATGTACAGCAGGAGTACCAATAAGTCAGCAGTTCGAAGTTGGTTTTCCGTACCCATGATGTCCCTTGATGTGCAACGCTTCGGCAAGCAGTCGTTGATAAATGCTCAGCGTTCAGTCTGCAACACCCATGATTTCCTTAGTTTCGCGTTCGATGCTGCGAAGATACTGGATCAGTCGCTCAAAAATGTCGGAGGCAAAGTCTTCAGCATTAAGAACCGCGTTCATTCTGTCCAGCATCGTCTGATCAGTGACTTCAGTCACGTCCGACACCTTGCTGGAATGTCGCAGTTCTGAAAGTTTCGGCAAAAACGCCTGACGAAGATGCTCACTGAGTTCTCGCGCCAGGTATTCTGCTTTGTGAAATCGTTCGACAAGCGGAATGTCTTCAGGACTCTCGTTCACGGCACCAACCTCCGGCGTTGTATGTAGACAGGATCGCCCAGATGACTTTCATTAGACCAGATATCCATTCAAGTGCAATACACAGCGAACCTCGCCAGAGCACCGGCGTGCATTTCGATCGATGCGACCGGATGGAGTGAGTCCCGAAATTTCACCGCCATCGAAACTCACGCAGCTCGGTCCGATCTGCGGTTCCAGCATTGCTGTCATCTCATCTTCACGACTATTTGCAACTGCCCATCTTGCAGCCATCGGCAAAGCAAACGATGGCCTCATCAGATAACAGTTCAACGAACTCAATTCACTTTTCGAAGTTTCAAGAGTTTCCAGTCTGCTGTTCGGAGCATGTTCTGTTGAGGGCGATTTCAGAAAACCGTTTGCTTTGAGAAACTCAATCGGCCAGGTGGTCGTTTCGTCATAGTCAAAAGAACTGTTCTATTTTTCTCAGGACGCCTAACAAAACCGGGACTGACTCCCGAGCAAACCAGAAAACGTTTTCAAATAAGCTTTGGAAGGGTGCCTGTCCCGATTTTGTTAGTGCCACTTAGACGTCCGCTTCCAGGCAAGGGGGCAGGAAATAGATTGCCAGCCCATAGTAGCGCAGTCGCCTCAGCTGCTCATGAACGTTTGGGACATTCGTTCGACAAAGGGAAATTCTCTCCTGCCGCTCGCCCTATTCAAGGCGACTTCTTCTTCTTCTTCGGCGCAGAGGAGGCTGGTCTGCCTGTGCTCTTTCTGATCTGAACAACGGCATCGTTTGTCTGGTTTGAGCCCGGAGTGCTTCGACCATTGCTGATGATCTCTTCGAGCAGTTTCGTCAGTTGAGTGACGACTTCAGGATGCTCGGCCTGAAGGTTGGTCGTTTCGCCAATTTCGGCATCGAGGTCATAAAGCTGCGTTTCGGGAAGTCCCTTCGTTTCCTTGCTGCCCGGCGTCGGGTCACTCCAACCGCCGGAATCGCCGCAAAATTCCAGCTTCCACTTGCCCTGGCGGATGGCGAAAGATCCGTTGATGGAATGATGGACGATGGCGTCATGCAGCGGACCTTCGTCGGTGCCGAGCAGCGCGGGCAATATGCTGACACTGTCTTCGCCAGCATTGTCAGGAAGCTTTACGTCGAGGATCGCCGCACATGTGGCCATGAGATCGATGAGGCAAATTGTCTGAGCCGATCGAGTGTCTGCTTTGATTCGTTCTGGCCAACGTGCGATGAACGGGATGCGATGACCACCATCGAAGATGTCTGCCTTGGAGCCTCGCAGTTCGCCGCTTGGATAGTGGCCTTGAGCCTGAAGGTTCGGAATTCCAGCCGCCTTCGAGCAGCCATTATCGCTTGTAAGCACGAAGAGAGTGTTGTCGCCGACGCCGGCTTTTTCGAGGGCGGCGAGGACTTCACCGACGGCCCAGTCCGTCTCCATCACGAAGTCGCCATAGCTGCCAAGGCTGCTTTTGCCCTGCCATTCCTTCGAAGGAACAATTGGCGTGTGCGGCGAAGTCAGAGGCATGTAAAGAAAGAATGGCTGATCGTTCTTTGCCTGAATGTCAATGAACTCAACCGCCTTCCGAGTGAGTGTGGGCAGGACATCCTCTGCTTCGAAGCTCGCCGAAGCCGGACCGCTGCGCAGCCAGGTTTTTGTCGTTGTCAGAGGCTCGGTGAAGCGGTCATTTTCGATGAAGGCATACGGTGGCATATCCAGCGATGCACTGATCCCGAAATAGCTGTCGAACCCACGAGTGATCGGGCCGTCGGAAATCACCGGTGAAGGGACATCTTGAGGGAGCCCCATGCCGAGATGCCATTTCCCAATGCACGCAGTCGCATAACCGTGCTGCTTCAACAATGCTGGAACGGTGAGTCGATCGACAGGAATGAGAGGTTCGCTGTAACCCTGCAGTACTCCAGACTGGAGTTTGGTACGCCAGTTGTATCGCCCTGTCATGATCCCATAACGTGTTGGCGTGCAGACCGATGAGCTGGAATGAGCGTCGGTGAACGTCATCCCCTGGCTCGCCATCTTGTCGATCATCGGAGTGGCAATTTTACACCGTTCAGGATTGAGGCAATGCACATCGCCATAGCCAAGGTCATCGCAGAGGATAAAGACGATATTGGGTTTGCTTGGTTCGGCAAACACCACTCTCAATGGCATGAAACAAAACGCAATGAATACGACGATTGTGTTTTTGTGAACGAACGTGGAAATCATACTTTGCCTTTCTCAATCATAAATACAGAAGCAGCAATGCGTCGCTCAGGAAAATGGCAAGCAGTGACTGGACCTTAATTGGCAAAACAAGGGCGGCCAAGTATCGGAACGTGTTCGGGCTAGTGCACAGTCAACCGTAGTTTGAGGAGTTGCAAAAAGGCGGGCGAGACGCCCGCGCTCCGGGGTCGCGCGCGTCTCGCCCGCTGAACATCCCTCAATTCACAAATGACACAGCACTAGTGCTTAAACGCCTCGTGATCCGCCTTTCCTGTCGCCATGACATACGCCAGCAGGTCAAGAATCTGTTCTTTATCCAGCGTGTTCAGAATTCCTGCAGGCATGATGGAGACCGGCGACGGGCGTCGGGATTCGATCTCCTTCTTCACAATCTTCTGCTGCTGATCAGCAGTCGGTCCGGTCTGCACGGTGACGGATTCTTTGTCCTCGCTCACGATGTTGCCGATGACGTATTTGCCCGAATCCATTTCGAACATGAACTTGCGATACTTCTCTTCAATATTGCGAGACGGCTCGACAATTTCCTGCAGCACCAGCTTCGGATCGTTCTTGTACTTCTTGACGACCTCGGTCAGATCCGGGCCAACCGTCAGGCTTGGGCCGTGCGAATGGCCGGCATTCGCGTAATCGTGAATCGCGGCAGAAATGGTGTCGGCACCGGTCATCTTGTGGCATTGAGCACACGCCAGTTTTGTGAACAGCAATTGTCCCTGCAAAAAGTTGCGATGCTGTCCGGCACGTTTGACGTCATCCTGCAGGTCAGCCATTTTCCATTCCGTGATCTTGACCTCAGGTTTGGGATTCCTGACCAGAAAATCTTTCAGGTCGTTCGTCACGTACATCATGCCCCGCATCAGCAGGTGGTGACCGGGAAACGAACAGATGTAAGGATACGCGCCTTCTTCTGTCGGAGCTGTGAATTCAATCACCTGCTCCTGCCCATGGTCAACCAACTTGCTCGACCAGAGAATGTCCGGACTGTCGGGAACGTAACTCACCGCGAATCCACCGGCTCCCAGAGCCATCGCTTTCAGGCCGATGTCGTTGTCTGTGCCGGGCTTCACCAGCAAAATGTTGTGCGGCATGAAGTCGGGATTCGCGAAAGTGAGTTTCACTTTCTTGCCCGGCTTCACGGTCAGTTCCGTCACGTCATAACGCATCTTCTCGGGAATCGTGCCGACACGAATGGTCGTGAGTTCCGGCGTGTCGCTCAGAATGCCGGACTTCTCGGCGGCAGCCATCAGTTCGGCCGCGATAACGCCGCCTCGCATTGTGCTTTCCACATTGAACCACAAGTGCTTGACCGTGTTCGCGGCGATGCGAGCGTGAGGGTCCGGAGACTTCAGCAATTCGCCCATCAGTTCGTAGTCTCTGACATTGTGCTGCTGATGCAGCCACAGAGCTTCCAGCAGATGATGAGCGTCGGCCGGATCGTTTGGATCGAGCGTCTTGACCCACTGCTTTGTGGCCGCGATGACTTCTGCTGAATCGCGTTCGCTGAGTTCGATTCGCGTTCGATGGCGAATGGAATCCACCGGCGACTTCAGGTTTTCCAGCAGAGCCGCGACAGGCTGGCCGTCGATGGCCACCGGCTTCTGCAGCGGCCGACCAATGGCGGTCATACGATAGATGCGACCATGAGCGTGGTCGCGGTTTGGGTCGCGAACGTTGTGCTGCATATGGCCGATGATGGCGTTGTGCCAGTCACAGATATACAACGCACCATCGGGGCCAAAGATTGCATCGGACGGTCGGAAGTTCTTGTCGCCGCTCATTAACAGTCCGCGTGATTTATCCAGCGTTGTGGAACCATCTGCGTTGATCGTAGTCACCGTCAGATCTGCCCCTTCGGGTTCGCCCCAGACGGTACCGGTCTCAGGGTTGCGATCAAGATGGTAGTGTTTGATGCCAAGGAAGCCGATCACATTGCAGATCAGAAAGTCGCCCTGCATCGATTCGGGGAAATGCGTGCTGCTGACGACTTCACATGCCGTCACTGGACGAACTTCCTTCTTCAGCAGTTCGTGCATCGCGAAGCCTTGGCCTTCCGGCCGGACCTGGTACGCTCGACCGCCGGTTCCGTCCGTTGCATAGTGATAACCCCAATGGTCGAACGCGATTCCGTGCGGGTTAGGTGAATTGTTGGCGTGCATCGAAATCGTAAAACGCCGAGGATCGAAGCGATACATGGCGGACGCTGCGGCCTGCAAAGATGCGCCCCACGGATGTTCATGGTTGTGTTGCATGAACACACCGCTTTGCCAATAGATCGCACCACCGGGGCCTAGGAGTCTGTCCTGATACATGTCACCAAACGTCGCTGAATTGTGTTGAGAAAAAGTTTTTTTTCGGCCTGCGAATTGCTGTAGAGCAGCTGACATGAAGTCGGCGGCGGAAAATGGATTTTTGGGCCAGTTAGAGAT
>JBGSVD010000122.1:0-40207 GCA_041753135.1 Planctomycetaceae bacterium | reverse complement strand
ACCACGCCCAGGCACAACTTGTCCGGCGTGACTGCCAGATGAATGTGCTCGAACAGACCAAAACGCGTGTCGGTGTTGAGGCACCGCGCGTCCTTTGTAGGATGCTTCGTATAGTCCAGCTCCGTCGTGTCCTGCACAATGTGCAGCGACTCGCCGCTGAGTCGCTTCCAGATGCGGCTTCAGAATCAACTCGGGCGTAACGGCGCCGTTGTCGAAGAATCGATACGCCGCCAGTGTGTCGCTCCACCCGTCACACGCCCCATTGATACTCGCCTCAGGATTCGCCGCCAACGCTTCCATCACTTTCACACTCCGCCGATTCAACCGCTCATCCCCCAGATCAATCCCTCGCAACTCCTCAGCAATCCCTTCACACATCAACACGCTCCATGCAGGTTTGGCAGACAAGACACTTGTCTCATGCCATAGCGCAAATCTCGTGCCAGTCGAAATGAAGTTCCCGAAAAGTTGTGTATAAATGACAGTGCACGGACGCAGGCGCGGCAAGGGCCATGGATGGCCAGTGCCGCTTTTGTATTTCCAATACCAGTTCCCTTGCCGGTTTCCATTGGCAATCGTTGTCACGTTGCCAATGCTTCCCCGCCGTACCCCTTGCGAATTGTTCGGCGAGTCAGCAGCAGTTCCGCAATCAGAAAAAGCAGGAACACGGCCAGCAGGACAGCCCACAATTCAGTGACGCTTTCGTCACCGTACATGCGTTTTGTCAGCTCATCGAGGGACGCTGAAAAACGAACGCGGTCGTTTGTTGCCAGTCGAGCTTTGTCATCCGCGTTGAGCGGAGCAAGGTTATCTTCGGCGTGATCGTAGTTTACAACAAACGCATCCTTGAGTGATTCCTTTGAGTCGGCTGACGATTCGATCTGATACACACCCGGCGCAAATGTGTCCGCCAAAATCGCAACGACACCTGGACCATCTTCAGCTGCCGTAACGGGCATGACCGTCTTGTCGGGCGTCGTGAAATTAAACTCCTGAAGACTGCCGTCGAGTTTCCCGTTCACGTCAGCCGGAGGCGAATTTCCGGGCGACGCAAATCGAGCCACCAATGGTTCAGCGAACTCCACGTTGCGATGAACGCGCGAAGACGCCACATGAAAGACAGCTTCGTGCAGAAACGGAACAAAGTCGGAGCGAGTCGCAAGGTCATTCCAGGTTCTGTCAAGAGTCGAAGTCATCAGCAATACAAATCCGTCACCATGACGCGACTGCAGGATCAGCGGATCACCGGTGCTCAACTGCGCGAGAACTACAGCAGAACCATCGGCCGTGTCGGCTGATACTTCAGTCTTCTTTTTGGAAGCCCCTTTGGCTCCCTGCTTTTTCTGCGCGTCGCCGAACGTGGCATTGGGTTTCGCCACGGGAGCAGGCTTTGTGAGGCACCACGCGGTAAAGGTCGCCTTCAGAAAACTACGAGCTGGGTCTGAACGAAATCGTTCCAACCAGCCTGACTGAATGGAAAGAGGTGCAACATGGATTCGCTGATCAACAACAGGAGGAGCTTCGCGGGTTCTGACGATTTGAAGCTGTGGCATTAACCCAGAATCACCAAAACACTGCTGAAAAGATTCCGGCGTCGTATTCGGACCGCAGGCAATAATGACGCCGTTTCCTTTTGCCACAAAGTCAGACAGGCCGGCAGCAGCCTCCGGAGAGATCTTGTCCACGTTGCAAAAAACGGCAACCACGGCCGACTGAAAGTCTGAAGATTTCAACTCCGCCGCATCCACTACGCGAGCATCGACCCAGGGCGGTTTTCCCTCCGGAGGTGCAAACGCAAGCTCTGCAAAAAAAGTGTCTCGCTCCGCAGCAGTGGCCGAGGTCGTGCCGTTCACAAGTAAAACGGACAACGATCCGGCGACATGCACTGAGGCGTGGCTGACGTTATCAACAGCAATAGAATCCTCAGAAGCGTCGACCTGCACACTCAGAATATGCGTCCCTTCGGAACGTATCGCATGGTCGAATTCCAGCAGCGTTTCTGACCGAGCAGGGATCGAAGGATTCTGTGTTTCTCCAGCCAATGCCTGACCATCCAACAGCAATCGCACAGGAACCTGAACTTCTTTGTCGGAGTCGTTTCTTACAGCGACCCGCAGACGAATTGGGAAGTCGGGTACCGTCATCTCGCGAGACATCTCAATTCGACCGACGGACACATTTCGACCAATCGGGCCCAGTTGAGGTGCGACATCAACCACCCAGACCTGAGGTCTCACGGAAGGAAACTTCAGCATGTCGTCAATGCGGGACCATTCGGATTCATTTGCGGTTTTCCAGCCGTATCCCTGTCGATCAGTGAATACAACAATCTCTCGGGCTGATGAGCTGGATCGTCCCAGAATTCCAATCGCCTTTTCAATCGCCTCCAGCATAGCACAAGAGCCACCCGGCGGTGGAAGCGTGCGAATCTGCTCTTCGACTGTGTTGATGTCTCGCAATGGTGACTCAATGACCGAACGCGGCTGATCTCGAGCATCAATCAGGGCGACGTTGTCATCTGGTCCCAGTGTCCGCAGAAAATCCGAAGCACGGCGGATCGCGTTTTGATGGACGGAGTTCACTCCATCAGACCGCGACATCGTATTCGATCCATCAATCACCAGGACGACGGTTCTTGATCCAGCCGAGCGGTATCCGCTTAGCCAACCGCTTGGCACCATTGGGCGGGTGACAGCAAACACGATCAAAGAAATCAGTCCGATTCGCAACAACAGCAGGAGCAACTCTTCAAGCTTCAACCGTCTGCGAGTCTTGCGCGACGGATTAAGAAACTGCATCGCTCCCCATTCGACGACATCAAAGCGCCGACGACTCAGCAGGTGCGCCATCACAGGCAGCGCAATACCAACGAGTCCCAGCAGCATCCACGGATTGACAAGAAATTGCAGCATGCCCGGCAGATTAGACTGTGCGTTATCGGTTGTCACGCGGCCCGAAAACAGTTCGCATTGCTGCGACGAAGATCGAGTCTTCCGCCAGCAAACTCGGCAGTTTTTCCGTTCCGAATTCTATCCCGGATCAAATGGTCTTTCGGTCATCCGATGCGTGAGTACCGTATGGCAACACGTCTGGAAACGCTCAATCAGCAGAGCTAATCAAGGAACACAGCACGCTCTGCCGGTGTCGGGAGACGGCAGGCGTCATGCTTTCCAAACATGCGGTAACGCAGTCGGGAGACAAGCCGGTATCCCAGATCACGAAGCGGGGACGGGATAACCCAAAGCAAAGCGCCGAGCAATTTCCATCGGCCGCCCAGGGCCATCAGAATTCTGCTGACCGCTGCAGTTCGAATATAAATTTCGCCACCGGAAAAGAAAACGAGCGAATCGAGTCGGCCGCGCAATTCCTCACTCACAAACTCGGCCGCTGTCGCACCTTGCAAAGGGGCAAACCTCAGTCGATGCTGTGGATCACGGGCCAGCAACCAGTTCACCGAGTGGTTACAGAGTCCACACAAACCATCAAAGAAAACGATTGGCGGGACTGTGGATGTTGACTTGTCGTTGATTAGAGTTGACATAGCACATTCAGACTTGTTGGCTGTTCCGACCGCATGAACACATCCCCGATCATACCTAAAGCGGCCGAGTCCGTAATCATTGAAAACCGGGTGAGTCCGTGGATCGCAGGCTCACCGTTTCTCTGCAGCCGTTTCTCTGCAGCCGTTTCTCTGCGACCGTTTCTCTGCGACCGTTTCTCTGCCTCCGTGTGCCAGCGTTAACATGGTCACACCTTGTCGGCGAAATCAACCTCGACCCGCAATATTTTATTTTTCACTGCGCGGAGCATAGGAGCATAATTGACCAGGCGTCCGTTTTTGAGTCACAGATTGGCCGGGGCGGAGTGTAGCGTAATGCTGCCACCGGTGCTCTTGATAATTTGAACTCACAGTCACGATGACGCTGACCGCAGCCTGATGGTGCAGATAACCGAAAAATTCGGACACTGTCAGAACTCAAGGCTGAGCGGCAAAAACTGCCGATGAGAATAATCCCCGGGCGTACTTTTCGCTGTAATCGGATTATGTCTTTCGACAACCGCTCGCTCCAGGTTCGGCACCTGGTTCTACACCGGACAGAATGCCGACAATGAGCAGGATTCCTCACAATTGATCGCCGTGAGGAAAATGCGTGCTTGCATTCGGAAGGAACGTACAATCCGAGCCAGGCACCCCTTTTTTCACATAAGCCAGGATTTGCGAAAAGGCTTTGCGGCGGCACCAGAAATGGCACTGCCGACTTGGTGTTCAGTGCCGAATCGTTCGACGACAACCAGTAACCTGATGACCGTTGATCTCCCACCCGATGCGAAAACGAAGTTCGCAGAATGGCGGTGATCAACAATCGCAGATGGCAAGGGGCCGTTGATTAGATACAGCTCGATGGTCAGTTCTGATGCACTGCAAGGTTACTGAGCCAGCGTATTTCTGGAGTTCAAAACATTTCCAGTAGTCTGCTAAACATGTCAAATCCCGCGCCATCACAGAGATTGCTGTCGGTTTCGTTCATCAGCTATTTGGCAATGACGTTTCTGACCGCAGTAAACGACAGCATGTTTCGCTGGCTGATCGTCCCGATCGGCAAACAGCAGTTTCAGGAGCATCTTGGGTGGACTCCGAAAAATGCGGATGCCGTGGTTCTCTCGCTGGGCCTTGGCTGCTTTATGTTGCCATTTGTCGTTTTCGCCCCGTGGGCCGGATGGGCGGCTGACCGTTTCAGCAAACGCTCGTCCATTATCTGGCTCAAGGTCATCGAGATTGTATTGATGATCGTTGGACTCTGGTCGATCCACATCGCCAATGTCCCATCAATGTTTGCCGTCCTGTTTCTGATCGGCGCTCAGGCAGCTTTCATCGGAACGTCCAAGCTGGGCATTATTCCTGAGCTCGTCAAAAAATCGGACATCTCTGTTGCCAACGGCTTGTCAGGTGTTGCCACCCTTGTCGCTGTGATCACAGGAACCGTCAGCGGGTACGCGCTCGCGGAGTTGACTCAGACAAATCACAATCACGGACTCATGCTGTCAGCATTCGCACTTGTCGGCTGCGCGATCCTGGGAACCGTTGCCGCGATGCTGATGAGCCGTGTGCCGGCCGCGAGTCCGACGGTCAAGTTTCAGTGGAATGTTGTGACCGATTCCTGGCGAGACATTAAGCTGGTCATGCAGGACCGTGCCATTTTGAGAGTGACACTGGGAATCGTATTCTTCTGGTCACTTGCCTCCCTGGCTCAAATGAACATTGATGTTTTCGTGAATCAGGAGCTGGCCGACAACGTCGCCGTTGCGAATCCCGGGCCGTTCATGGGAATGCTGGTACTTGGAGTGGGAATCGGAAGTTTGCTTGCCGGCTGGTGGTCGAATGGCCGGGTTGAACTTGGCATGGTTCCATTTGGCACACTGTTAATGGGACTCGCATGCATCCTGCTCTATTTCACGAGTGACTCACCGATCATGGCTGGTGCGATGCTGATGGTGATCGGTCTCGGTGGCGGACTCTTCAATGTTCCGCTGATTGCGTATCTCCAGGAACGTAGTCCTCACGATAAGCTCGGAGCCATCCTGGCAGCTTGCCAACAACTGACCGCGATCGGAATGCTGGCAGTGGCCGGTCTGTTCTGGTTGATGCAAACGCCGATGCACATGTCCTCGCCGCAGATCTTCCTGCTCTCCGGGCTTGGGATCATTCCGATTGTGATTTACTCCGTTTGGATTCTGCCTCAGGCGACGATTCGATTCTTCGTATGGCTGCTGAGCCGCTTTGTTTATCGAGTTCGAACCTATGGCATCGAAAACATCCCGGAGCAGGGCCCGGCCTTGCTGGTTGCCAATCATGTGTCATGGATCGACGGAGTCTTGATTCTGCTGGCGAGCTCAAGGCCGATCCGAATGGTGGCCTATGCAGATTATGTCCAGGGACCAGTCATTCGGCGATTATCGAAACTGTTTGGCATTATTCCCATCCGAAGCGGCGATGGCCCACGAGCATTGATCCAGTCACTGAGCACCGCAACCGACGCTCTTCGACAGGGACAGCTGGTCTGCATTTTTGCGGAAGGCCAGATCAGCCGTACCGGGCAGTTGCTGAAATTCGAACGCGGAATGCTGAAAATCCTGAAGGATACGGACGCACCGGTCGTTCCCGTTTGCCTTGATGAGCTCTGGGGCAGTATCTTCAGCTATGAAGGCGGTCGATTTATCTGGAAGAAGCCCAAACATTGGCCCTATCCAGTTTCGATTTCCTTCGGAAGTCCTATCCCACATGTAAATGACGTAAGTACGGTGCGCAACGCAGTTCTTGAACTGAGCGCGCAGTCGGTGCTCCTCAGAAAGGAACGCAGTATGATTCCGGCTCGACGATTCATTCGACAATGTCGACTGGCGTGGAACCGTCGCAAAGTAGCGGATTCCGCTGGCACAGAGCTGAGCGGCGGGCATTTGCTGACGGGTGCACTCGCGTTTCGAAAACTGCTGGTTTCAAAAGTACTGAAACCCAAGCTGCAATATGTCGGCCTGCTTGTTCCGCCATCAGTGGGAGGCGTGCTTGCCAACACAGCCGTGACGCTGGCTGGCAAGGTTACAGTTAACCTGAACTACACTTTAACAGAAGATGTTGTCAATTTCTGTATCCGTGAAGCGGGCATCAAGCAGGTCATCACCAGTCGCGCGTTTATGGAAAAACGCCCGATGAAACTGGATGCCGAACTTATCTATCTGGAAGACCTTAAGAAAAAAATCACAAGCACAAATCGAGCCATCGCATTTGCAACGGCCAAGCTGATGCCAGCAGGAATTCTGGCGAAAATGCTGGGACTCGATCGAATCAAAGCTGACGATCCGATGACAGTGATCTTTACTTCCGGGTCAACCGGGGAACCCAAAGGTGTGGTTCTTTCTCAGCACAACATTGCCTCGAATGTGGATGCTGTGAACGAACTCATGCGGCTGACCACCCAGGATTTTCTGTTGGGAGTGCTTCCGTTCTTTCACTCGTTTGGTTTCACGGTAACGATGTGGCTTCCGCTGTGCGCGGACACTGGCGCGGTGTACCACTTTAACCCGCTGGATGCTCGTACTGTGGGCTCACTGACGGAAAAACATAAGTGCACAATTCTCGCAGCAACACCGACGTTCTTACGATCCTATCTCAAACGATGCACGGTTGAGGAAATGAAGTCGGCAAATCTGGTGATCGTCGGTGCTGAAAAAATGCCCGACGACCTGCGCATTGCCTTCAAAGAGAAGTTCGGCTTTGAACCAACGGAAGGATATGGGACGACAGAAATGTCACCGGTTGCGTCATTCAATATTCCCGATTCCAGACTAGGTGCCGAGGCTGCAAAGGATTCGGGAACTCGCCTTGGGACCGTTGGAAAAGTTATCCCGGGTTGCGCGGCAGCTGTCTTTGATCCGGAGACGGGCGCAAAGCTTGGTGCAAATCAGGAAGGGTTGCTGAAAATTAAGGGCCCAAACATCATGCTGGGCTATCTGAACCAACCTGAAAAGACAGCCGAGCTGATCGTCGATGGCTGGTACAACAGTGGCGATATGGCCGTTATCGACGACGACGGCTTCATTCGAATTACGGGCCGTATGAGCCGATTTTCAAAGATTGGTGGCGAGATGGTTCCCCATATTCTGGTGGAGCAGGAGATCGCAAAGATCATTGAAGAAGATATGTCTGACGAACCAGAAATCGCGTGTGCAGTAACGTCCGTGCCTGACGAAAAGAAAGGCGAACGCTTGATCGTCCTGCACAAGCCGTTGAAGAAAACCGTTCGCGAGATCACCGATCGACTTCAGGCAGCCGGCCTTCCGAATCTGTTTATTCCGTCCACAGACAGCTTCATCGAAGTCGAACAGATTCCGCTGCTGGGTACCGGCAAACTGGACCTGCGAGGCATCAAGGATGTCGCGATGGAACGCTGCGGTAAATCCTGACCAGATCGAGCGGTTGTATCTCAGGGAATCGGGAGCGATCTCTTTTTACCGTTCGGGTGCTCGATATTTCGCCGTCGCATAGCCCCGGAAACCGAGGTTCGGAAAACACCCGAGTGACAGGTACTCCGCGCCAGCAAGATTGAGTTGTTTAACCGTCAGCCGGAGGCGTACGCGGATGCGGACTCTAACGTACGCGTCTGGCTAACGGTTAAACGCAATACCGTTCAACGAAGCGACATAGCGTCACCATGGGGAAGTTTAACAACTTCCTTTACCTTCATTGAACGGTAGTGCGGTGAAACAAAAAACCTCTCCGTCGGCACCGTTTAAAGTCCAGGCGTCTCAATAACACCCGCTGCGTCACATGATTCGCGACACAGATTGTTAGCCGCTGAAAATGACTCACTGTAGCGAAACACATTTCGCTACTTCGGCATTTCTGCCGGGCCACCTTCCTGACGAAGCCGGGCGTAGTCCAGCCAGGCATCAAGATCCTGCTCTGCACGGAAAACACCACGGAACAGGGACAGGATTTTCAGGCCGTCATCTTTCTTGCCTGACGCAAGCAGCTGTTCAGCGAACATCATCCGCTCCGTGATGATGCGATTGCGTTCCGAATGTTCCATCAGCAACTGTTTCTGAGCCTTCAAATGACGATCGGCCAGCATTCGCCAGTATTTTGGATCCCCGGCAACCCCGTCTGAATTGGCTGTTGCTTCTTCTCCCACAGTCGCCGGCGACGACGCACCATCGTTAAGTTCGTCAATCATGGACTGAAACAACTCGATGGATTCAAGAAGATTTCGTTCTTTGTCCTGCTCTGCCTGCAAGGCGACAATGCATGCCTTTTCATAGCGATTGCGACCGTCACGTTTTCCTCTGGCTTTGTTCCTGGCCTGCGCTTCCAGGATTTCAACCTCCGCCTGGTCCAGCCATCTGCGAACTTCATCCGCATGCTTTCCTTCGGGATATTGTTCCAGATAGGGCTGAAGGTAGAGTCGCTTCGCGTCATCAAACTTGACAACAGAATCGCTCTCGCTGGTGGCCATTGCTTCTTTGGCCTTCAAATAAAGCGAATCTTCATTTGGACCTAATGCCAGCCAAATCCCCGCAGCGATCAGCGCAAGAAAACACGTCACAAGAAACCATGTCTTCTCATAAAACTCCGATCGATCCTTCTTCTTCTTTTTCTTTTTGGGTTTCAACTCACCGGTCGTCGGGTCAACTGTCGCAGACGCACTGGCCCCGGTAGCAGCCAGGGCCTGGGGAGAAACGTCTGAAACGACTTCCTGAGCCTTTGTCAGAATCTCAGTCAACTCTGTATGAACGGCCAATGCGTCATAAGGACGATCATCGGGATTCTTGGCAAGCAAACGCTCGATCAGTCCATCCAGCGCCAGCGGACATTCGGGAATCTTTTCGCGAACGTTGTACGGATCGTCGTTCAAGTGCTGCATCAGCATCTCAGCCGGATTATCACCCAGAAAGGGAGTCTGGCCGGTCAGAACTTCGTACAGCAAACATCCAGTTGCATACAGATCCGTCTTCCGGGAGATCGGTACGTTTCCCTGAATTTGCTCTGGAGCCATGTAGGCATAGGTGCCGACGGTTTTGCCGGCCGCAGTGAGCGCTGTGGCTTCGGTGTCTCGAGCGATGCCGAAGTCTCCGAGCTTGATCTTTCCCTTTCGCGTCACAAAAAGATTTGCCGGCTTCAGATCGCGATGAATGATTCCCGCATTGTGCGCAACTTCCAGAGCCGCGCAAAGTTGTCGGCCAACCTGAATGGCCTGATCCCAGCTGAGCCGCTTCTTCTTTTTCAGGATGTCCTGCAACGATCCGCCGTCAATGAGCTCCATGGCATACCAGCGCTGCCCCTGATGAGTCCCGCCGCCATAGTATTTCACGATATTGGGATGCACGAGCCGCTTGAGAATGTCGATTTCGCGTTCAAATCGCTTCAACATCTTCGCGTCGTTCGCCAGACTTGGCGGCAATACCTTTAATGCGACTTCCTTGCCGTTTTCGACGTAGGTCGCCTTGTAGACCACGCCCATACCTCCGGCGCCGATCTGTTTACCGAGAATGAACGGGCCAATCTTGCGTTCAGTCATACCAGAAACTGCCTGACAGAAATGCCATTTCGCGTACAAGGGGGAAAATCATCCGTCGAATAAGGTACGCCGCGCATTTTGACATCAGAGCTGTCTCGAAACAATCGGCTGGTACGAGGATCGCAAAAGCAAACTGATTTCAGTGTCGCAGGGAATGATTATTATTCCGCCAGCTGGACAAACTCCCTCCCAAAAGTTGTCGTGCAGCTTTTCGGTCTGGCGTAGTGGACGAGCCAACTGGCCCCTCCATGTTGTCGTTCCCGGGACTCGCAGCCCGATCCAGACCGAAATCGCCAAAGCTGATCTATAAGGCACCCGGCAGGAGAGGGATTGCCATTGTCGGACGATTGTTCCAATCGTTGATGAGCAGTTGAGACAACTGCTCTACTATGGGCTGCTAATCCATTTCCTGCCGCTCGCCTAAAAGCAATCTGAAAGCGGCGCGATCCCAAAAGAAAAACCCTCGCCATTTGAGTGGCGAGGGCTTGAGAATCTGTTTTTCAGGGCCATTCCCGGGTGGGATGCTCCTACTAATCGAATTCAGGGCGACGACGATCGAGTTGTTCCTTCAGGCGAGCCACGATGCTGGAATGCATCTGACTGACGCGAGACTCTGACAAACCGAGCGTATTGCCGATTTCCTTCATTGTCAGTTCTTCGTAGTAATACAAAATGATGATCAGTCGTTCGTTGCGATTCAATCCTTTGGTAACGAGCTTCATCACATCCATTTTCTGGATGCCGCCCGTTGGATCTTCGCAACGAACATCTTCAACAACGTCGACTTCTCGAACGTCCTTGTAGCTGTCTGTTTCGTACCACTTCTTTTCCAGGCTGACCAAATTAATGGCGCTGGCTTCTGCCTTCAATCGTTCGAACTCATGAATCGGAAGACTCATTTGTTCTGCGATTTCGACTTCGGTCGGCGGTCGGCCAACACGTGCCTCAACAATCTTTCGAGCGGCCTCAACTTTGCTCGCTTTGCTGCGAACAAGACGAGGCACCCAGTCCATGGTGCGAAGTTCATCGAGCATTGCCCCACGAATACGTGGCACGCAATAGGTCTCAAACTTGACCCCGCGATCCATATCAAACGCTTCAATTGCGTCCATCAGCCCGAATACACCGGCTGACATCAAATCGTTCAGATCAACGCCTTCGGGAAGTTTGGCCCAAACCCGCTCGGCATTGTATCTGACCAGCGGCAGATACCGCTCCATGAGACGGTTCCGCAGTTCCTGGTTAGTCTGGTCCTGCTTGTAGGTAACCCAGACTTCAGAAACATCTTCACTGACCCTGGTAGCCATTCAATCCTCCATGACGAACAGCAAGTGCGACTGAAACCATACTGACCCGTATCAATCAGTATCGACTCAGACAGGCGTGAAGTTCAGCAAAACTGATTTAACAGTCATGGTCGATCCGCAATATCTGAAATGAGTTTCCCGCAGCGGCAAAACCCTCAACATTGCATGATGAACAAAAACCGAGACCTCAATTGTCCTGAACCTCACGCGGCACACCGCAGTATTGTTCGGTTCTTCCATTCAGTTTGGGATAACTGCTCTGCTCTGTCGCCAAACTTCGTCCCTCATTCACTTCGGCAAGGAATGCCGAATCCCGCAGAATGAAGAATTTCGCTCGTGAGACATGTGGCAAAACCCATCGCCGCTGTCAGGCGGTTAATCAGGACTGCTCGTTGGAACAAGAAGTCCGGACGCAGGTTTCAGCCGTCAACAAAGCACACAACTTGAACTTCTGTTTGTCATCCATGACTGCAGAAGTTACTCACGCCCGTTGAAGCGACTTCGAGGTTCCTCAGACGGAAATTCAAAGTCGCATCACGTTGCGGGCGGGTTGATATCGCAGGCCAATCAGCGCTGTCCATACGGATGGAGGAGGGAATTCTGCGCTTTCCTTTCGAATCAGGTGTCTTCGGCATTTTCAACCGGACTCACAGCCCACAGTCGGCAGAAAGTGATCACAACGTTGCTTCTGGCCGCGCAGTTGCGAACGGTGAAGTGCAATTTCTGCAGAAATAGAACCAAAGCCTTCGAGATGACCGGCCTGTAATCCGCATGCGAGAACAGTGGATTCGACAATCGAAGCCCCGCACCGTTTCTCCAACCTGAATCTTCAAATGTCATGCCGACAGAGCAGGCCCTCTAACAGTGAGGACCGGCAAACCAATCGGCATTCACCATAATCACCGGGCAATTCTTTGCGTTTTGGGACTGGCAAGGCTACTCTAGACGCTCCTCACGACGTACTTGAACGGGACTGGATGATGCCAATTCCAGTTCTACGAGTGTTCCCACCAGATATTTCCCTCCACTTGATTTCGTCAGGGTGATCAGCATGCGTGACAGGCTGTTTCCCGTTGCTTTCCTTGGTCTGGCCAGTGTTCTGGTCTTTGCCAGCTGCTGTCCGGCGGCTCCCCAGGAAAACGCAGCTCCAGAGAAGAAGGTCAGCTACTATCGGTCTGTACGACCAATTCTCCAGCGGAGATGCTCAGGCTGCCATTTTGATGGCAAGCGGGAGGGCGGTCTTTCAGTCGTTGCTGTTGCGGAATTACTGAAAGGAGGCGAAGCTGGCACGTCCGTGGCGGCCGGTAATCCTGACGACAGCGTTCTGATTCAGCGCATCTCTGGTGAGAAGCCCGATATGCCGCTGAACAGTGAGCCGTTGACGGCCGAACAAGTCCACACCCTGCGGACATGGATCTCCCAGGGAGCCAATGATGACACGCCGGCCGATGTCGGCCAGGCGATTACGGCAGAGCATCCACCAGTCTATGTCACACCTCCAGTCGTGACATCAATGGACTACTCGCCGGACGGAAAACTGCTCGCGGTCTCCGGTTACCATGAGGTACTGATTCATACTTTGGATGGCAGTACTCCTCCCAAACGACTTGTGGGACGTTCCCAGCGAATCGAATCGATTGCATTTGCACCTGATGGGAAGGTCCTTGCGGTCGCCGGAGGAACACCGTCGCTGTTTGGCGAAATCCAATTGTGGAATGTCGCAGAGGGAAAGCTGCTTCATTCCATCATTCTGTCTTACGACACCTTGTTTGGCGTTTCCTTTAATGGTGATGGTTCGCTTGTGGCTTTTGGAGGTGCTGACAATCGTGTCCGCGTGGCCAAAGTGGAAAATGCAGAAGTCGTCATGCGAATGGACGCCCATTCCGACTGGGTCCTTGGGACCACATTTTCACTGAAGAACGATCATCTGATCAGCGTGAGCCGAGATCGCTCGATGAAGCTGACAATTGTCGAAAGCGGCCAGTTCGTCGACAACATCACCAGCATCACACCCGGCGCTCTGAAAGGTGGCCTCGTGGATGTCCAGAGACCTCCAACGCAGGAACAGGTCCTTGCCGTTGGTTCTGATGGAGAGCCGCGCCTGTACAAGATCTTCCGTGAAAAAGCGCGTCAGATTGGCGACGACTTCAATCTCGTTCGTGCATTTCAAAAACTCCCCGGTCGTCTTTGTGATTTGGACTTTTCTGCGTCCGGAAACAAGTTTGTTGTTGGTTCCAGCACGGCTGTTGCCGGAGCCGCGCGAGTCTACATGACGGAAGATCCCGCCAAAGTTGTTGATATCCCCGGCCTGACGTCACCAGTCTTCGCCGTAAGCTTCCGCCCCGATGAGTTGCAGGTTGCGGTTTCCGGCTTCGATGGCATCATTCGCCTCTGTAATGCCGAAACCGGCGCTGTCGAAAATTCTTTTCCTGCCGCACCCCTGACACCAGGAGCGCCAGCAACTGCCGCAGCGGGAGGTGACTAATGACAGGAGTCATCAAGAAACGATACGAGCACAGGTCTTGCATCGCGCGACGGTCGAACAACACGAACGAATTTTTGGTATCAGACCTGTAAGCTACTCGGGACAGGGCGACGATTACCACGCTCTTTTGAGAAAACGAGACTCCGGCAAGTCAGACTTCCGGGGGTACTGTTCCCGGGGCTGATGCACGGGAGAATATTAAGTGGCTTAAACCGTGTTAAAACGGCTCGGCCAGCATGAACCACTGTTTCTGGTCAATGAAGAGAAATCACTCATGATCAAACTGATCGCTCAGAAAAGTTGCCTCGCGGCTTTATTCACCGCCTCATTGCTGATGACTCACACGGCCTCGGCCGATGAGACTCCACCAGCCGACGTGGCTCCATCGACGCGCACGTTTACTGCCCTTGAGGTCTATCCAACTGAGTTGACTCTGTCGTCGATTCGAGATTCGCGAAGACTTCTCGTCACAGGCGTTACGGGTGACGGCCAAAGAATTGACCTGAGTTCCAGGTCCACGGTTTCCACGCAGTCTGCCGTCTGCCAGGTGGATGCCGCTGGGTTCGTCGCTCCGGTGATGGCCGGCGAAGGTTCTGTCATCATTGAAGCAGAAGGCCTGAAGGCAGAGATCCCGGTGCATGTCGCCGCTGCGGCCTCAACGCCAGTCGACTTCATCAGTGAGGTCAATCCTATTCTCAGCAAGGTTGGCTGCAACCAGGGCACCTGCCACGGCTCACAGGCAGGCAAGAACGGCTTCAAGCTCTCACTTCGCGGCTATGATTCCGTCTATGACTACCGCGCGCTTGTGGACGATATCTCAGGCCGACGGTTCAATCGCTCAGAACCATCGCAGAGCCTGATGCTTCTCAAGCCAACACAAGGCGTGCCGCATGAAGGGGGATTCCTGTTCGATGAGCAGTCTCGTTATTACAAAATTCTTGAACAATGGATTGCTGAAGGATGCCAGTACAAGGCTGATGCCGCACGAGTCACAAGCATTGAAATTTACCCGCCGACTCCACTCCTGCACCTTCGCCATGATCAACAACAACTGGTCGTTATCGCAACATATTCCGACGAAACAACTCGAGACGTCACTCGTGAAGCCGTTTTTGATACCAGTAACTTTGAGGTGGCAACAGTCTCGAAGCAAGGCCTGATTACTGCTGTTCAGCGAGGCGAAGCAGCAGCTTTAGTGAGGTTCGAGGGCAACTATGCGGCGGCTCCTGTTTCTATCCTTGGAAATCGCGACGGGTACCAATGGATGCCACAAACAGAATTGAATTTCATTGATACGCTGGTGAATTCAAAGCTGCAACGAATGAAAATTCTGCCGTCCGGGCCTGCCGATGATGCAGAGTTCCTGCGGCGAATTTCGTTGGACATCGCAGGAGTACCACCAACAAGCGAACAGGTACTGGCGTTTGTCGCCGATCCAGCCGACTCAGTAACAAAGCGTGCAGCGAAGATTGAAGAATTACTCTCCAGCCCAATGTATGTGGAACACTGGACGCTGAAATGGAGCGACCTGCTTTTGAACCGTCGCAAGGCCGTGACTGAACGTGGAGTCTGGTCGTTCAGGAACTGGATTCGACAATCCATTGCCTCAAATAAACCATACAACGCATTTGCGGCGGAGCTGATTACAGCCGGAGGAAGTGCTTTCGAAAATCCGCCCGCGAACTACTTTCGAATTGCTCGTGAGCCGAAACTGGTCATGGAAAACATGACACAGGTTTTCCTTGGGACTCGCTTCAACTGCAATCAGTGCCACGATCATCCTTTTGAACGCTGGACGCAGCGCCAGTACTACGAACTCAGCGCATTTTTTGCAGATGTAGGACGACGGCCGCTGCCAGATGGGGATGAGTTCATTTTTACGATGGTCTCGCCAGCAACAGTGCTGAATCCTGATACCAATCAGGCGGCGTCTCCAAAATTTCCTTTCGAACATACAGGTGCCATTGATGCTGCCGGAACGCGTCGCGAACAATTGTCTCAATGGCTGACTGCCAAAGAGAACCCGTATTTTGCTCGCAGTATCGTTAATCGCTACTGGAGCTACTTCTTCGGCCGCGGCATCATCGATCCAGTCGACGACATTCGTGCCGGAAACCCGCCGTCCAACCCGGAACTGCTCGACGCACTGACGAAAGAGTTTGTCGACAGTGGCTATGACCTGAAGAAACTTGTTCGGACGATCTGCAGCTCTGCGACCTACCAGCGAAGCCTGGAGGCTGGTCAATGGAACGAAGACGACGCGATTAATTTCTCGCACGCACTACCGCGGCGACTTTCTGCCGAACAACTTTATGACGCCATCATTCAGGCAACCGGGGCACCTCGCGCGTTACCGGGTGTCCCAGTCGGGTTTCGCGCATCAGAACTGCCAGACTCAGATGTGGAGGTCGCTTTTCTGGATATGTTCGGGCGCGCTCCTCGTGAATCCCCATGTGAATGTGAGCGAACCAGCGATGTCAGTCTGGGGCAGACCCTGAACATGGTGAACGGGCCAACGATCGGAGATGCCATTGCTCATCCGCAGGGAATCATCGCGAAGTCGATTGCCGCCGGAGCTGACAATGACAAGATGATCGAATCGATCTATCTTTCCGCACTGTGTCGCAAACCTACAGCAGAAGAGAAAACTCGCACCCTGGAGTATTTCGCGACTGCCGGCGACACCAAAGTCGCGTCAGAGGATCTGATGTGGGCCTTGATTAACAGTCCTGGGTTTCTGTTTAATCGTTAGGATATCACTGTTGAGCATGAAGCAGGGCGTTGTCACTGAGTGATCGGGGATGACGCCGTTTTTTTTCAAAACGCCAATGCAATCGTGACCGAGTACAATACTCAGGCGGAAACCCGAACACGCTCATTCAGATCTGCAAGACCACAATCTTCGATGGCATCACACTTGGCATTCAAAGGCATTTTTCCACTTATTGCCAGGCGATTCTGACTCCAGCGGCGAACCAGGCAAACAACTCGCTCAAGAGTATCTCGATCGAAGTACTCCAGCCGTTCTTTCCCGGCAAATGGATAATCCACTGACCGGATAACACGGATCAAATCGGTAGTGGAAAGTGAAAAGCGGATCGCCGACATGGAAAGTGCGGCAATTGCCCCAAGATCCGGGACATCCTCATCGCATTTCATCAGATCTTTCCTTTCGTCCTGGTCGTCCACACATTCGCAAAGGCACTTGAGGTCCGGAAACAGTTCGCCAAGAATCAGCCGAATCTGGTCCGCTTCAATTGGATACGAGATCACGTGCGAAAAGCCCGCATCAACGGCCTCAACGACAACCCTCAAATCAGCGTGTCTCGACAGCAGCACACCCGCCGAACGGCCACGCTTGTGCAACGCATCAGCAAAAAGGCTGAGCCCATTACCATCCACCAGTCCATGCGCGACCAGACACAGATCGAAACTGGACTGAAGGCTCAGTTCAATCGCCTCACCTCGTGAGAACGCGATGAAAACCTCCAGCGGCAGACCAGACATTAAGTCCGTCAGTCGACGGACCGCCCCTCGGTCGCTTTCAACAATGAGCACGCTGCCTCCGGACATGGCAACTCCGATGAGGTTCAGCGGACGGATAAGACCGCAGCCGAATGAGTGAGGATGGAAAAATAAGAGGACGTCCGGCAGCCTCACGCTTGCGTGTGCTGCTTTCCGTTCACTCATGAGACTTCGGGATGCCCCTGACTCTCGCCTTTCATTGGTTCCGAAGCGATACTGTGTAATTGCAACTCAGGTGCCAGAATCATTATTTTCAGGAATTGAACGTTTTTGCGCACCCATGACCACAATGGTCATGACAATCGTGCTCAAACGGCAGGCAAGACTGCATGAACTTTCCGGAAATCCCCCACGCCACACGCCCAGACTGCGAAGCGATCGCCGGATTGTAAAAATGGGCTATGACTCAGCCTGATCTTCCCTGGTTCCCCATAAGAAAAGGCTTTGAAGACCGGGCGAATATGCGGCCAGCGTGCTGACAAGCTAATCAACGATGCAGAAACAACAGTCGAACGGTATAGGCGACAACCGCGCCAACGACAATTGTCCCGCCCCAAAGCAGGGCCTGTGCAACTTGTGGGCGCACACGGCCGACGACCTCGGCAATCACGACAACAATCGTCGTCATTCCGAGTTTGAACATCGCCATGCCCTGAATTCCCCAGTGACTCAAAACCCACTGAGCAATGGGATTGCTTTCGACAAACGTACCCTGAGTGCGTCCTTCAGCACTGAATCGAAGAGCCAGCCAGGTCATGACAATATCCAAAACACTGACGAGAACGAACCAGCTGATTTCGGTTTCAAATCGCAGTATTCGCCGAGCCATCTTAATCTGTCTCGCCGGGAGAAATTCGATCAAATCGATAACCCACACCGTGGACAGTTTGAATCAGCACCGGGTTTCTGACGTCCAGTTCGATACGCTTCCTCAACTGCGAAATATGCTGATCAAGTGTCCTGCTGTTTGGGAAATAATCTTCACCCCAACCGACTCGAAAAATCGTGTTTCGATCCAGCGCCTTGCCAGCATTGTCGTGAAGTAATTGAAGAATTCTGATATCTCGAGGACTCAATTCAATAATCTCCTCGTTGCGTTTTGCCCGAAGCTCGGCCGGAATTATCTTCAGGTCAGCCATGCAGAATTCAAGCGGCAATTCAGGCTGCCGAGCACAACAACGCCGAGCCACCGCACGAACCCGTGCAACAACCTCCCGAACGCTAAAAGGTTTAACGATGAAGTCATCAGCCCCCAGCTCAAACCCGACAAGTCGATCAAACTCCTCCGCCTTCGCGCTGATAAAGATGATCGGGACGTCGGTTGAATACGTTCGAATCGCGCGGCAAGCCTCGTAGCCGCTTCGCCCCGGCATCATAATATCCAGGCAGACAAAGTCGGGGCGCTCAAGCTGAAACAGACGAATCGCATCCGCGCCGTCGATTGCAGGGATAACTCGAAAGCCCTCACTTTCAAGGACCTCCACCAGACCTTCGCGAGTGAACCGATCGTCTTCGGCCACGAGAACTTTCATGTGGTCGCTACCTCACCTCGAATGACGGTCTCTTCAAAATCTGCAGCAGGGACGCTAATCAGCAAAAAGCTCAACAACGCAAGCGGAGCCTGCAAGCCTTCAGACTCAGGCGAGCGGCAAGTGAAAACAGACCAGAACAGTGTCTAACAGTTGTCTCAACGCCCCCTGGACGATTCGACCAATCGGTCTTCACTGGTCAAGGCTCTTTCGCCGATCGCCCTAAAAAGGGCGCGGCCTTGCCCCGTCGCCCTGCCGGTCCATCGTTAACGGAAGTCACTCACGGGTTGAGCCATCCGAAAGATCCACGAATGTCTGGGCACACCCAAACACAAACCTTTGGACCACTGTCACAATCGTTACCAGTGTCGCCATTTGCGCTGTCGGCACAAGTGTCAGCGCATGAAAAACGCCGCAGCGAATTCTTGCTGCGGCGTTAGTTAGAGTGCGCAAGAGAGGACTTGAACCTCCACGGGTGTTACCCCACTAGCTCCTGAAGCTAGCGCGTCTGCCGATTTCGCCACTTGCGCAGTTGCGATGAGCCGGGGAGTATACTGCCGGAGGACAACCGCAGCAACTCTTGGGTTCACGAAAAGCTGCAAATGAAATCGACACTTTCCGGCATTGCCTGAAGCAAAATCGCTGTCTGCCTGAAATCATCGCAGAATCGCAACGACTACTGAGGATTACACGCGGCCGCTGATAGTCGGCGAATGTATAGGTTGCGATACCAGACTTCGCTCCCATGGTCGGTCAGCATCAGACGACCGGATTGATTTCGCCCGAAACCTTCGTTGTTCTTAAACTTGCTCTGTCCGATCGCATCCGCAAATCGTTGAGACGAATCACACTCGTCAATTGTCAGATTTCCATTCATCCAATGCCGAATGCGATTATTCTGAACAATGATGCGTCCCACGTTGAATTCACCCGCCGGCATGTACTTTCGTTCGAAGATCGGACTCGATTTTTCAACGATATCATAAAGCGAAGCTGTGTAGTGCTTTGGTGACAACTTTGGAAATGCGGCATCGTCCTGAATCTGATACTCAATCCCCAGCCACGAACCCCCAAACTGCTTCACGCGATACTTGATACCACTGTTGCCTTTTTCAGAAATTCGGTACTCGAACCACAGATCAAAATCCTGATATTCATCTCGTGTAACAATATTGCCGCCCTTGCCAACAAGATGAAGTGTTCCGTCACTGTCAAACTGCCAACCACTCTCAACAGAGTCTCCATTCGGAAGCATCCACTGAGACAACGATCTGTTCTGCAGCAAGTCAGAATACTGCTGAGCACTGACAGACGTGCCGGAACTCGCAATGAGGAGGGCAGTCAAAACGCGGGCAACTCGGTTCATAACAGAAATTCTCGTGAGGCGAATACAGGAAGGAAAAACAAATGTGGACCATAGTTTCACTTCCAAAGCCACTAATCGCAACCATTAACAACCCGAGTGCTGGTTGTTCCACTGTCATCGCGTTCCACTGCTGCCAGCCGCGGCACGGCTTTTCCGCAGAGGCGACCAGCCATTACGAATTTGCCTCGATAGGGCGAGCGGCAGGAGATGATCGACCAATGCAGACCGCTTGTCCCAATCGTCCATGAGCAGTTGAGACAACGGCTCTACCACGGGCTGGTACGCCATTTCCTGCAGCTCGAATCAGACGAAACGCTGGTGGCAGACAGTGGTCACAAACCAAAAAAAGCCGCAACCGACAGTGAAGACTGTCAATCGCGGCTCGCTGTTCAAATGAGTCCTGTCAAATGAGTCATGCGTTGCATTCAGCTCTCGGGCGATTCCTCAGTCTTTTTCTCAGCGGGTTTTGTCTCGGCTGACTTCTCCACCGCCTTTTTCCCGGAGTCTTTCTTTTCAACAGGTTTTTTCTTTTCGGCGCTGCCGTCACCGTCGGTTTTCGCTTCCTTCTTATCCGCAGACTTGTCCTCTGCCTTTTTCTTCACAGCAGCCACTTTCTTCGGAGCGACATCTTTATCCTCTGTCGCCTCTTTCGATTTCGCGACCGTTTTTGCAACCTCCGGCTTCTTCTCTGTTGTCGAAGGCGACTTTGGCGCTGGTGCGGCTTTTACGGAAACATCAATCGAATCAACGGTAATCAATGCTTGAGAATCGGCGTTCTGAAGCCGATCCACGAGCGTCACAACAGTGGCCTGCAACGGTTCGCCCTTAGCAAGACTGGCACTCACGCGAGCATAGAAATCCTGGCCACCCTTTGGCCGCGAATTCACTTTAAACCCTGCAGATTCAGCGGATGATTTTGCCTGAACATACAAGGCATCGTCTTCTTTTCGAGCCTTCGATGCCCCCGAAGCTGCAGCCTTTTCCAGATCAACAAGCGTCGTTTCGCCGCCCGCATGAACCAGAACCGCCGCGCTTCCGCCATCCTGCGTGGAAACAAATCCGCGAATATCCAACCACACCGTGACACCGTCTTTTGCCTCAATCTTGTTCGTCACGGAAAAAGATTTTGTGTCCGCATTGACCAGATCGCCTTTCCCGGTTGCGGTTCCAAGGACAAAATTGTCGAAAATCAAGACACTGGTTTCACCATCCTCACTCGTTGCAGAAACGAATCGAATGGCATCTGGATAGAACGTCTTTCCTAGTTTCGGAGCCCCGGCGTCGTCGGCTGACAAACCAGGTGATGACAGCAAAGCCACAACCCCACAAGTTGCAATCAAGCGAAGCATAATGTCCCTCCAATCAAACAGGTGTAACCATGAGTGGAACAACCACCCAACATCAGAGTGAAAGTATATTGGACTTACTGGGACTAATTTTCAAGGGAATGGGATTTCACCGACCTGACATTTTATGATCGCTCCGAGTTTCAGCATCACTCAGCAAAGCCATTCGAACCCCACTTTTGCATCCCGTGAGGACAACCGAAGCATGACCAACGAAACGCGCATCGTGGCCCCAGGTCCAAAGCCGGAGACGGTCGTCACCGCGGAGGGCCAGATCCTGACTCCGCCGCCAGACTGGTCCCTGCTGCTGCCCGGCGACCCAGGGCTGACTCGTCGCGTCAAAGCGGCGGGGCCTTCGTGGACTGTGCAGGAGAAGCGAGGCCGCAAGATCTTCTCACAGGGAGTCTGGGCTCCTCGAGCCAACATTGCAGCGGCGATGAAACAACTTGAAGTCGAGCGATCAACCGAATCTTATGCAAAGAAACAAGCTGCCAGCGCTCGACGGCGAGAAAAAACACAGGCGGAGTATGTCGTCTCGTTTCGCGATTCGATTCTGCAATTCCTGGCTTTCGCCCCAAATCACCAGCCACTCGCCGAACAACTGGCGGATGCCGTCGCCAGCCACGCAACACCTGTCGGCAGTGGAACCGTTGCGAGAACTCAACGCATCCCAATCGAACAGCGTGCGGAGTCTGCCGTAATTGCCTGGATGCGACATCAAACGACAATGTACGACAACATGAAGATTGCTCGAATCAAAGGCGAACGGCGCGAGGTTCGGCGAATGTTGGCCCAACAATCTCGACAGATCCTGCAACAATACAGAAACGGCAGCGTTGTCACCCCCGAATCTTGTGTCCTGAAGAAGGCGCTTGCAAAAACATCATGACCGCCGATTACATTCGGAACTGAACTGCAATCTCCGAGACGGCATTGATCGCGGCAACGATGTTTTCGTTCGTTGTAAACAGTCCCGGACTAAGCCTGACTGCGCCACCTTGTTCAAACGTCCCAAGCGCCTGATGCGCCAGCGGAGCACAATGAAGTCCCGCGCGACACTGAATATCAAACGACTGATCCAGAATCATGGCAATATCGCGGCAATCCTGACCGGGCACTGAGAAGCAGACGATTCCACTATTCTCACCTGCCAATGGAGTGTGCAGTCTGATCTCGGAAATCTCCGAAAGCCCCAACAGCAGTTGCTGAGTTCGAGCAAACAGATCCGAGTGAATCCGGGAAACGGATCGGTTCAGAATCCAGGACAAAGCGGCATCCAGGCCAGCGATGCCCGGGAGATTCATATTGCCACTCTCGAACCGAGCCGGCATTTCCTCCGGCTGTGACAAGGATTCACTGGCCGTGCCTGTTCCACCGAAACGAAGTGAACGAATCTGACGTTCAAGACCTTTTCGAATGCATAACACTCCCGTGCCCAGTGGGCCAAGAAGTCCTTTGTGGCCAGCAGCAGCCAGAAAGTCCACATTCAGTTCAGTCATACTAAGTGGAACGTGACCTGCAGTTTGTGCGGCATCCAGTAAGACACACGCACCCGAAGCGTGAGCCATTTTCACCAGCTGATCCACGGGCTGAATTTGACCCGTCACATTAGAAGCATGGGTGAGAACAACAAGTCGCACGGGCTCCTTTGCCAATTGGGCCGCGAACTCATTTTGATCGATCAATCCTGTGGTCGGGTCAAAGTTCACAAGATCGAATGTGACTCTCTGTTCCTGTCGCAAAGCCTGAAGAGGCCGAAGAACCGAGTTGTGGTCCAGCACAGACGCAATGACTCGATCACCAGGCTTCAGGAAACCAAGCAGAACCGTGTTCAGGCTGTCTGTACAATTCTGAGTAAATATCACCTGCGACGGAGTCGGCACTCCAAGCAATCGAGCCAACTGACTTCGACATCGATCGACAATTCGAACCGCATCATCTGATCCACGATGGCTGCCGCGTCCTGCAGACGCCGCGCCGCCGCGCATCCAGGCATCTGCCGCATCACATACGCAGTCTGGTTTAGGAAAACTTGTTGCCGCGTTATCGAAGTACATCAATGACCAGATGGGTTTTCAGGCAGGAACTTTTTCACCAACACAACAGGTTGCCAACGAGACGAATATCGAGGCTAGTGCTTTGTCAAGATTTGATTTTAGGGCAGGACGGGCATTCTTGCCCGTCGCTGGATTGTCGGACAAGAATGTCCAACCTACGTTTTTAGGTCTGACGAAGCACTCATACTATCGTAGACACTCGTGAGAACTTCGTCGAATAAAGCAAGCGGCCGGTAAGTACAGACCAAGACACTTTGCAGTGCAGTTGTTTCAACGGTTCTGGAACGATTGGATCAATCGTTCTACATTGGACAACACAGATTCGCTGGTCGCCTGACGCAGAGCAGGGCGGGGCAGCAATTAGAAGAGCCCGGCTCCTTTGAAAAAGAACCGGGCTCAATTTTAATCTTACGCTGAGAACTGCCGAACAGTCAGTTCGGCATCAGAGCAGCCTATTCCTGGCCGGGAAGCCACAGCTGACCGCCACTCGGAGATGCCCCCGAATCCCCGCCGGGAGTCCACAGGCTTCCGGATGTTGAGCCGATCGATGCCAGCCCGCCTTCAAGCTCACGGGCCAGCTCGACACATCCCGCATGTTCCAGCTGCTCAACAATAACCCCTTCGATCTCCGGGATCTTGTGCAAATAGCGGTCGCGGAACTTGTGCAGCAGCGGCTTCAGCTGCGTGTCTGCAGGGTCATCAAGTCGATACGATAGCTCGCGGATGTCAAGTTCGAGATGAACGCGGAACGCTTCGGTCCCTGGCTCAACGGCACCACGAGCATTCTCGAGACATTGGAATGCGAACTCGAATTGCTCTTCAACCCGAGCGATTGCAGCACGCATCAAATAGGCTCGACGTGCTCCAAATTCACTCATTGCTGATGGTCGTCGGATGATTTCATCAAGACCTTCGCAAACCAAATTTCGCAGCCCCAGAACAGAGCAGCGATTCGTAAATTCCTGTAACTGAGCGTCGGTTAGCTTTGACACTTCAATGCGTTCGTACTGAACAGCCGGAACAGCCGCGATCGCTGCGTTAGCAGGAACTTCCTTCGCCTGTCGAGCGGGAACATTGAGGCGTTCACGTAACGCTTTCAAGTCCGGTGCCTGGTCGTAACGCGAGGCGACAGACATCAACAGGATAAGACTGGCCCCAAGCTTCTTCCGAAGCGATTCTTCCGAGGCCGCTTCCAGAGCACTCTTTCCACCAAGTGACGCCTGCGAAAGATTAAGCCAGCCCTCAACAGATGACGGCTCAAGCTGACGCACAAGATGACGAAAATGCTTCTGGTTCACTCCTGGTGGACAATAATAGCGACGATCGAACGGTCGCGCTTGCGGACGTTCAAATTCGACGACTTCCCGCTTCTCCTGATCTGCATTCGTCAGGATCAAGTCACCCGCGAGAGCCCGCAGCTTTACGATGGAGGTATCGATCTGGCCGTCTGTTGATGTCACGATAATGAACGGATCCGTGAGTCCATCTTCCTTCGATACATCGCTGTCAACGATATCGTAAAGATCCAGATCGGCGATCGATTCCGGCACTTGCGACGGCTCTTTAAGTTCCGCAGCGGTGATCACCGAATTCAGAATCACCATTTCTGCAACATGACTTGTGCCGTTCGGATGATGACAGTCATGGTGGTCGTGGGAATCATTCCGCTGGAATGCAGGATCACTTTCCAATCGTGTGAGCAATTCCGACATGGACCGAACGCTCAGCCGAACAGCAAACGTGTTGTAGCGTTCTTCGGAAAGATGGAAGTCCAGTTGCTGGGCCAGAGCCTCGGTTTCCACAGCCTGGTCGAAGTCCAGCAGCAGCGTGGCCGCATGATGAAGCGAAGACGCCGCTTCGGAAATCCGTCCGTCCCATGCCTGACAAAGTCCCATGTTGTACCAGATCACCCCATCAGTCGGATAAGAGTCCGCCAGACGGTTGTAAAGAATTGCAGCCGGCTCCCAGCACCCAAGCACGCTCAGCTTTCGAGCACGCATGTCCTGCTGAGCAGCCTCTTCAGCGCAGGTGACGGGCAAAAGCTGGTATGCACTGCGGAAAAGAAATGGCAACGATGCTTCGGATTCGAAACTGACCAACTGAAGCACCAGATTCTTCTGTCGCTCTCCAGTCGACATTCGTACGGCCAGCGCCAGATGTTCGCGGGCGGACATCAGGCAGCCAGCTTTCGCCATGTCGGCCGCGATCATCGATGCGAGGTATGCAATCCCCAGCGGATGATGTTTCGCGCAAAGCTGGAAGGTGCGATGAAGGGTGCGTCGCGATGCTTCGAATCCATCTTCCTTCAGACAGATTTCAGAAAGTGACAGGAGAACGCCCGGATGATCTGGATGGTTTTTCAAAAAATCGATCGCGACCTTGCGGGCTTCTTCAACCTGGCCAACTTCGTAAAGCGTTGACGTGAGCTCGCGGACAAGAATGTCCTTGTCAGGATGCTTCTTCAAAAGATCACTGAAGATCTTGATTGAAGCCTCTGGCTGATTGTCACGAATTCGGAACGCCCGCTGAAGGTCCGGCAGGATTTCACCACAACAGAACTTCAGCTTCTTGCCGCTGCCACATGGGCACATTGCGTAGGGATCGTTAGCCATTGGAGGCACCTTTTTTCCGGATTAGGAAAGTGAATTGGGGATGGATGACTGCATCGGACTAAACGTCCTGGCCCTGGGACCATGCAAGCAACCTGAGGTGTGTTTTCAGAGCACTTTCGCCACGCAAACATCCCGCGCAGCAAAACAAGAATTGCGCCAAAAAATGGGAGCAAACCTTTGTGCGTCGGGATGTTAGCAAATTTCCTCTCTTCTGGCAGTCCGACTGGAACCAATCGTTTTTAGGCCTTTTTCTTCCATTTCCGTGGTAAGTGACAAGCAATCTCTCAAAGACTGAGGAATCGTTCGCAAAATCGGAGTCCTGTCGTCTCCAGTTTCCCACCTGCCCACAGAAAACACTAAAACTCAGACAGAATCTTTCCAACAACGCACCCAAATATCACTGCAGCGAGACCGCGATTACCAATGCCACTGGAAAATCTTTTTCCGCCCGACAGCACTGCCTGCCGTTGCGGCGGGAATGCGATTTGCATAGACGCGGGCTTACATTTGAAATGAAAATCAGGTCTGACAGTCCACTTTGAGGTTACCTATGACAGCTCAATCCGAAAAACAACAGTATTCTTTTCAGGCCGAGATCAGCCAGCTCCTGCAGCTGTTGTCGCACTCGCTCTATCAGAACCGCGAGATCACGATTCGCGAACTGGTCTCGAACGCCTCGGATGCTCTCGACAAATTCCGATACACCAGCTTGACCTCAGGACTGCAACTGGAATCCGACGAACTTCGGGTCACCATCGAACCTGACAAGGAAGCTCATGTCCTGACGATTCGCGATAACGGAATCGGGATGACCCGCGATGAACTCGTGAACAATCTTGGCACGATCGCCCGCAGCGGCTCACTTGAGTTTCTGAAAAAGGCTCAAAAGGCAGGCGACAAGGACAAGCCTGCGGATCTGTCGCTGATCGGCCAGTTCGGAGTGGGCTTCTATTCGGCATTCATGCTGGCCGATCAGGTCGAAGTGATCACTCGCAGCTACACGGAAGAAACAGGCTGGCGGTGGGAATCAACCGGCGACGGCAATTACACCATCAGCGAAGTCACAGAACCTGTTGAACGCGGCACCAGCATCCGCCTGCATCTCAAAAGCGGACTCGACGAATTCACAGAGCCAGTACGATTGAAGTACATCCTTCGCAAGTACTCAACATTTGTTCCACACGCGATCTATCTCGAATCGGAACATATCAACAACCAGCCGCCAATCTGGGTTGAGCCCAAAAATACTGTCACTGAAGAACAGTACCAGAACTTCTTTGAATACCTGACCAGCTACCCGGGACAAAAGCCGCTCTGGCATTTGCATTTGGCGGCCGATTCACCATTTCAGTTCTATAGCATTCTTTACTGTCCGGATGCAAACCTCGAAAAGATGGGCTTCGGTCGAAGCGATCACGGACTGCACCTGTGCGCGAAGAGAATTCTGGTGCAGAATGACAATCGCGATCTGCTGCCGGACTATCTCCGATTTCTGCGAGGCATCGTGGATTCGGCCGACCTGCCTCTCAACGTGTCTCGAGAGGCCCTGCAGGACAACACCGTCTTTCGCAAAATGCAGAAGGTGATCACGAAGAAGGTCCTTGACCACCTGGATTCGTTTTCTGAAGAAGACAAAGAAGGCTACATCAAGTTTTATCGTGAGTTCGGCTCCATCCTTCGCGAAGGCGTTTCGAACGATTTCGAAAATCGTGACCGACTGGCAAAGTTACTTCGATTCAGTTCGACCCACTCACTCATGACAACCGAAGTCGTTTCGCTGACCGACTACTGCAGTCGAGTTCAGGAAGGGCAGGAACAGATCTATTTTGCCTGTGGAACGGACGCTGATGCCATTCTGCGGGACCCAAACCTGGAAGTGTTCCGATCGCGTAATCTGGAAGTGTTGATTCTCACGGACCCAGCCGACGAATTCATCCTTTCGCACCTGCGTGAGTTCGACAAGAAGCAAATCGTTTCGATTGATTCAGCCGACCTGCAACTGCCGCCCAAAGCAGACGACGCATCAAAGTCCGATGAAGAGAAGGCAGAAGCTGAAAAGGACGCCCAGAACGTCCCGGCCAACTTCGACACCGTCCTCAATCTGGTAAAGGAAACGTTGGGCGATCAGGTTCAGGACGTTCGCCGCTCCGAACGACTCACCGAAAGTGCATGCTGCCTGGTGAATGCTCAGGGCTCTATGAGCACAACACTGCAGAAAGTTCTGCGGATGAATACGCCAGACTTCGAGATGCAAAAGATGATTCTGGAGCTGAATCCAAACGCTCCGCTCGTCAGACGCATGGCAGAATTGGCATCTAATGCGGAAAACACGGAATTCATTCAGCAATGCGGACGCCAATTGCATGCCAATGCGATGATCATGGCGGGGCTCGCACCGAACGGCAACGAAATGGCCGCACGCATGCAGGAATTCATGATGCAGCTGGCTAGCCACAAGTCGTAACCACAATTCCGGATCGTAGCCGGAATTCCGCCACACACATGAAAGCAATGCCCGGCCGGTGCAAACCGGCCGGGCAGTTTCATTTGGGTCGCACAGCAGCGGGTACGATCTGTTCGTTCCGGCTCAAAGCTCTATGGGATTCGAATGACCGCCCCAGATCAACGGCAATCCGCACAACGAAATTCCCGGCTGGCATTTGCCGTTTGCCGGATCGTTGCTACCTATGGCGAGCAGCGAGCGGCGAATGAGCCTTTGCTATTCCAGAACGATTATCCCAGTCGTTCAGGAACAGTTGAGACAACTCTTCTCGAATGTGCTTTGGCGGGTTCTGACTTGCCAGCCGCCTAAACATCCAGCCCCAGCATTCGCATCAATTCAATTGCGTTGCTGCGTTCGACGACTCCGTCGCGAAGCTTATAGTCGAAGGTCATTGTGTCATCGACGATAGTGTCTTCAAAGTGCTTGTTGACAGCCTGACTGGACATGGTGTCGGCAATCTGAGTCAGTGCCAGGTCGTGTGTTGTCACAATCCCCAGAGCATGATGAGCGACCAGCGAGCGAATGACCGCTTCGGCTCCTCGACGTCGATCGTGCGAATTCGTTCCATGAAGAATTTCGTCCAGCAGAAACAGCACGATACGAGGCCTCTCGGCCAGATCAACAACAGTCTTCAGGCGTCGAACAACGCTGAAGAACAGTGAGCGACCTTCCTGAAGTGAATCGCTCACCCGCATTGATGTCGCCAGTTGAAAAGGATGTGTTCGAAAGCGACTGGCTCGAACAACACTGCCACAAAGAGTCAAAACAACGCTACTTCCGATGCTGCGCAAAAATGTACTTTTTCCTGACATGTTGGAACCACTAACCAGCATCAGCGGTGTCGCCTTCGTCAACTGCACACTGTTGCGAACGCAAGATTCATTCTTCAGAAGCGGATGCCCGAGGTCCTCGGCAATCAACTCCGGCTCCGTATCGGAAATCTCGGGCAGACAGTCCTGCGGATGATCGAATGAGTAGCCGGCAACCGACACCGTAGCCTCCAGGCAGGCCACAGTTTCAAGCCAGTCCGAAACATCTCGCCCATGCTGTCGTCGCCAACACTCCAGCAGATGAGTCAGCAGGACAAAAAGGCCGCACGCCCACGCAATCGGAGCAAAGAACTGATTCCGCATCGCATTGTTCAGCCACTGAGTCAATCGTCCCAGACGACGGATCGCGTGAGAGGCGGTTTCTGACTCGGAGTGAAATCGATTCTGCAGATCTCTGACCGCCGGCTCTTCCACATGATGCTGCTCGAACACCTCAATCACCTGACCAAACTGTCGCAGAGCAGTGTCAACATTGTCCATCTGAGTTGCCGTTTGCCGAATCTGCCGACGCGTCATCAGCACGGCCGGAGTCTGCAACACGATCATAAGCAACAGGTACTTCAACGACATCATGTCGAGCATCACAAGCGCGATGATCGGGATGGCAGCCATTCCAACCAGAGAGGACCACACAAGCACCCACAACGAAATCGGCTGAGCGGGCTCCTGAACCCATTGCTGCAGAAAAACTTCGGCCGTCTTCCAGTTTGCAGAATCCGGGATACACGCTAATTCTTCACGCAGGGTCAATTCCTGCTTTAACCCCTGAGCGCGCGCCTGACGAACCCGAATCGTTTCGCCGTCGCACACATCGGTCATCCAGCTGGCCAGTTGTCGTCGGCCGGGCAGAGTACGACATTCGTTCAACATCTGGAAAAGCGAACCCCGGCCAAATACGTCCAGGTCCTGAGTCCACGGATGCAACTCATCCGCAAACTCGGCCCCGTCCACGACGGCAGTCCCAAAGCTTCTGTCCAGACGACTCAACCGGCTCTCATGGAAACGGCAAATGGCCTGAGCCAGAGAGAGCTTTCGAAGACAGGACTGATGGAATGGCAGCAGCCCGAGAAAGATCACGGTCGGAACGAGCATCCATAGCCAGGAAATATACTTGGACTCCCCGATACAGAGGATTCCCAGCAGCAACGCTCCCAGAAATATGCCCGTACGAATTCGCACGAACAACTGGTCTCGCTGAGACAGTTCACGCACTTGCTCACTGACTTCTCGAAGGCGATTTGCATACGCCTCCCGAGGCTCCACCGTTGGCGTGCCCACCTTTTTGGTAATTACAGAGATTGAGGTTGCCGTCATTTCGTCGGTCTGCAGCACATTCAGAGGTCGATCGTCTGCGTCACATGAAACGCCCGAAAAACCCGAGCTGTGATCGCTTTGGCCTGGAGTATGGCTGAAGTCCGCAATTCCTCAAAGTCTACTCTGCCACGGTTTCCTGAGCGTAGCGAGCCGCAGTTTCCTGAAATCTTCGCTTGCCGTTTTCCACGACGCGGCGAATCTCCTTCGCATTCTGTTCGCTCTCCTTGCGGAGATCGGCAATCATTGTCAGTGATTCTACCTGAAAATCCGTGATCGCATCGACCAGTTTCTGGACGCTCTCGGCCTTGATTGTGGACCCATATCCGGCCTTCATTGCGGCACGCTCCAGCTCGCGGCCGAGTTCCGCCACATCTTCGAGCCCTTTGTTCAAACCTTCTTTCATGGCTTCAGTCGCCGCTGTGATCTCATGCAGCCCCTGCTGGCTGGTATACACAGTTCCCAGAATTGTGAACACATGCTCGTTGGTTGTGAAAAAAGTCACTGCACGGCGATACACACTATCTTTAACGTCGTGAGTTTGTTTCAACTTTGTGATCAGCGTTTCACCGACGTCGTATCCGATCGAAAGATTTTCCGAGATATCTTTCAGCAACTGATATGTTCGATCTTCCTCCTGATACTTCTGACGAGCTTCATCGCGGGCCAGTTCCATTCGGCCACGTTGAGCCGCCTCTTCTCCTGTGAAGCTGTCGATGGCTGTCTGAGCGCTCGCTAAGGCCTTCGTGGCCGCATCCAGCACTGGCTTCTGCTTTTCGTAGAGCTCGGTTGCCATGACTTCCGCTTCCTTCAAAGCAAAACGAAAATCGATGTAAGCGTCCATAATCGCGTCTTCGCGATCAAGCTGATCACGCGTATCTTTTGAGACGTCTTTGTAGGTATCAGCAATCGTCTCGAAACGGTCGCTGGGCGTGCCGCGACGGATCTTCATCCACCAGTTTTGAAATTTCTCAGTTCGACTGATTTTCCCGTCCGCCAGCTGCGATATCAGCATCTTGGAATCTTCTCGCACGGAATCAAACATCTGGGAAATTTCCAGATAGCGATTACCAATGCGAATATTCTCGACATTCTCGCGGACCAGCCGATTGAATGTACTCATGTGCTTGATGACATCCGCAATCGCAAGCGTACGAGCCGGATCGACGTGCTTGACGCTCTCCAGCAACTGGATCAACTCTTCGCCAGAATCACCCTGTGTCGACAAGCCAAACCGTTGCAGAACCTTAATCGCGCGGTCCAGATAATGGCGCATGTTCGAAGTCGGTTTCGTCGTTTCGCCGGTTGTTAACTGCGTGCCTGCAGACGGTTCTGGCGACGCTGGAGTTGCTTGACTCATAGGTGAAAGTTCCTGAAAAGACGACAGGTATTGGAGCAGCCAATACTTTGATGCGATCGGCGCGTGATACTGTCAACTTATCAAAGTTTTCAACATCCGCAATCAACGCTGACCGATTTGATTGAGACTGCCTGAGACACTTGAATGCAGTCGTCAAACTGCGTGAACAACTCGTTAAGGCAGCCGAAGAATGAGTCTTTTCTCGTTTAGAACGATTTTGCCATCCGTTCACGAACAGTTGAGACAACTGCTCTACAATGCGTTTTGGCAGATTCTCAACGGCCACTGGCCAAAGAGAACGAAGCCGCAACGCCCGGTGTTTTCCCGAATTTCCAATCGCTTGCCTTACACCACAAATTCAAGTGCGATACGGTAAGCTCTGTTTCTGAAATCGCGGCGATGGCCCAATGTCACTCACTTTGGTTTTCAATTTGAAGCGGCACGGCGCGAGCCGTCCGGTTTTTGTAAGGTTTTTGAGTGCCTTCATCGGAGGGCTCGCGCCCTTCCGCTCCTATCAAAGTACAGAGACTATTTCGGGACTGGTCCTCAATCAGAAATCCTGAGGGCCTGAGCCCGAACTCGCCTGTGACCTACTATCTCTGAGATCCTGTCCAGCACCGCACCATGAATCCAGTTGCATCATGAGCCAGATCCCATTTTCCGACTCCGGCACACGTCAGGTCAACGGATACGAATCCGTTGCTCCAGAATTAACACTGGCCGAAACTCTGCGAGTGCTGGAAGTTGCAAGAGGCATGCAGCAGGACCGCGCGGAAGCCGAAGTTGCACTCGCAAGGAATGAGATTCGTGAGGTGATGCGAAAACGGCTGATGGACGCAGCCGCAATTACCGGTGACAAAATCACCGAAGCCGACGTTGATGCAGCGATCGACCACTATTTCTCCACGCAGCATTCCTACCGGGATCCCGCGATGAGCCTGGCTGCATTTCTGGCCCACTTGTATGTCCGCCGAGTTTCAATCGCTATCATGCTGAGCCTGATGGTTCTTGTCGTTGTGATCTGGAAATACCTTCTCTGACGTTGCGATCAACAAACCACTCTATTCTTGAAGACAGCTTTGTCTGATGCCCATTCCCGGACAGGATATCCTGCGTCGAATCACCGACTTCGCCGCTCAAGCCAGCGTTGCCGAGCAGGACGCGCGCAAAGCCGCGCAGCGAACGAGTTCCGAGATTGACCTGCTGGTCACCAGTCAATCAAAAGCATCTCTGGAACTCGCGCAACTCTACCTTCCTCGTCTGGATGATGATGTGGAGCGTGATGGATGGTCTGAAATGCGAGACACGCTGCAGACGATCATACTTCGCAAAGAGGATGCCCGGCGACAGCTCGTCAGTCAGCTTCAGCAATCCTACGATCAAAGAATCGCAGCAGAAAATCGCTGGAAGGAACTCTGCGATCGAGTCAACGAATTGACGTCAAAGTGCGATGAACTTGGCAAGCTGTTTTCGAAACAACTGGCTGACGATGCCGAGTTTCAATCACTATCCAGACAGGCGGCCGAAGGACAGGCCAGACTCGAGCAGGCTCAGGCGAACCTCGCGCAGGTTGAAAAGGACGTGAAGGAAAAACTTCCTGCGTATCAGAACAGCCGATTGTTCCAATATCTGCAACACTGCGACTTTGGATCAGAAAATTACAACCGACGAGGCCTGACAAGGCGTCTTGATCGCTGGGTTGCTCAACTCACCGACTACCCACGCGCGGCCGCCGGGTTTAAGTTTCTTTCGACGGCCCCAAAGCAAATGCGACAATTGATCGCAGAACAGGAAAAAACGGTCAAAGCCGTCATTGAAGAAGTCGATCGTCGACAATCGGCGGCCGCCAACGCACTGGGTCTTTCGCAAGCCCAGGAAGAAGGAACTCGAACAAGAGGCGAACAGGAAAGCGCGGCAGCCGCTTCTGAAAGTGCTCGCAAAGGCGAAGAACTGGCTCGGCGGCAACTTGCGGAACTCGATTCGCCGGACTGCCAATTCTATCGCGACGCTCTTAGCGCCTTTCAGAATCTGATTCAGAAAACTGAACGTTCCCTGGTCGCCGCCAGAGCCGCGCAAACGCCGGAACTCACCGACGATCAGGTGGTTGCTCGACTGAAACATATCGATGAACAGGTCAGCGAGAAAAAACGCCTGCTCGATGATTTCTTCAACTCCGCCGAACAAGCCGCGCAACGCACGTCAAGAATTCATGACTTGGCATCCCGTTGCCGACGTGCTCAATTCGATCATCCGCGTCGAGTGTTTGACGATGGCTTCGACCTTCAGACTCAACTGGATGCCCTTCTGGCCGGAACAACAGATGCAGAACGCGTCTATCAGGAAATGTATCGCCATCAGCATCTCGATTCACCAATCGCCGATCAGGCTTCTGCAGCACTGCAGGGACCGATGGCTCAGATCGTTCTCCAGACGATGGCACAAGCCGCCGGCGCAGCACTGGGAAGTTACGCCGCCCGCGCCGGTCAGCAACATCGAGTGCGACGTCAAAAAGACGATTGGTTCTAAGTTCGACCCAGGCCAACGTTATACTTTTAACGGTCGCTTTGGAGATGTTTTTTGTTTAACCGTCAGCCGGAGGCGTACGTGAATGCCGCCACCAACGTACGCCTCCGGCTGACGGTTAAACAACTCAATCGTGACCGCGATTCGTATACCTATCGCACGACTTCTATTTGACAGTCAACTTTGCAACCTCTTCCATCGTCAGCGAACGACTGAAGAGAGCCACTTCATCAAGTCGCCCCTCCCAGTTGGAATCATTGTCACTGCGTCCGCCCAGCATGACTTCGTCAATATTCACAGAGGAAGCCATTCCATCAATTTCCAGCGCCCCGTCCAGATAGACCTGAACTTTCTCGCCATCACGGACCAGCACAACATGACTCCAGGTCCAGCGAGGAATCTCGGTCTTCCCGGCCAGCACAGAGTCCGATGATTGCCCCTGTTGAAAGATCAGCTTACCGGTATTGCCGCTGACTCCACCAACACCAAGATGTTCACCCAGCGTGCTAAGTCCATTATCGTGGTCGCGAGAATAGAACCAACCGCTGACGTCGCGACCATCGTTGGGCATGCCGTTCCAGACCCAAACGGAGATACTGTACTGATCGGTCAGTTCAGTCGCACGAACGCGAAGTCGACCACTGACAAAATGCGGCGCTCGATTCGTCGCACCGTCCTTGCAAAAAGCGGCCGATTGAGCACCTTCCAGATAATAGGTGATCGCCGCTTCGTACGCAGCATCTCGTTGATTCCCACTGGAGTCAGCGGCGATGGGTCCCGTAAATTCGTTCAGTCTCCACCATGCGGCAGGCTTCAGCGCTTTGATTGCCGCAGAAGCAACTCCCTCCGGAAGTTCGTGACGACGACGTGGCTTGCCACTGACTTTCTCCAGCAGCGAAACGGCCGCCTGAGTAATCTTCGGTTCGGCTTTGACTTCCAGCCCCGCCGACCGCGCTTCCCAGGTATTGTATCCTCCGAACGGATGCTGCTCGGGCGGAGGAATATAGCCGTCGCCTCCATTGGCCAGTTCAATCACCATCGTGTGAGCCAGCGGACTGGCCGCCTTAATCTTGAGCCCTGTGATCGCATAGGTCTCGTTCGGCGTCGTGGCGATCCCGATGTCACCGATTCGCAAAGCCTGAACGACAATTTCAGCTTGCTGAGCTTCGTGCAGCAGCAGCTGTTCGCGGGCGTAAACTTCCGTCGTTGTTTTGGGAAGTTTATCCCCCATCTCATCAACAATGCGCTGAGCCCACTCGAGCATCTGCTTGTTGGGAACTCGATACTTCAAAGTCATTCGCTGCTCGGCCATCGCAATGTCGACGTCGTCACGGTACTGAATGCCGTCCAGGGCTTTCATCGCAATATCCAAAAGACCGTCTGCGTAAGTGTCGATCGTCAGATTCGGATTCCAGCTTTCTGGCTTTGTGTAGTCGCGACGCCAGATATCTCCGCTGCACCCGTGAGACATCATGCCAACGAAATCGCTGCCTGCAGAAAGCCGCTGTTTGAGTCCCTCGCAAAACAGTCCAAAGTAGTCCGCACTGATGTCGTTGTCGCTGAAATAATGCATCGAGAAATTTCCCAGCACCGCAAGCGGCTTTCCATCTCGAGTCTGCAGCGAAACCAGCGACAAGGCAGGATCCTCCGGCCCCGCTTCGCCCACAGCGTCGTCCCAATTGGCCCCGGCATGCATGTTGGCCCGCACTGTCATGTTGCCGAATGGATCTTCAACAATTCGATCGGGCCGACGAATCCACTGTCGTGAAGCCGTAAACTCCGGAGCATTCGCCGAAGCAAAGCCGATTTGAGCGGGCTGCAGATTTGCCTGAGCAGCCGAAATCACTTCTGCCAGCTTGTCCCTCAGAAACGGCACATAATTGGGATCAGCATCCGTTCCCAAACATCCCATGCTGGACGGTGCCGAGTGCGTGTGAGTCGCAGAAATCAGGATACGGTCCGTCGGGATGCCGGTTCGAATTTTCGCCAGCGACTTCACATCGTCCAGAAGGACGCGACCCATCATACAACTGTCGACAACAACGATCACCAGCTGTTCTTTTCCATCACTCATTGCGATAGCTCGAGCGCTGACACGAGTCTTGATCTTTTCCAGACTGCGACTTGTCATGCCGCCATTGACCAGAACCGGCAATTTATCAGGCGTCACATCAATGATCGCCGCACCCGCTTTGAAATCCGCGTGGACAACAGGGGCCGCGTGGAACAGCACCAGCAGCATTATCAGAAATCGGAGTCCGAACCTGTTGTGGGCAGTTGAGATCTCAATCATTTCAACTTCTCCTGAAGGATAGAATCGCCAATGGTCTTTTGACGAGAGGGTATAAAGTCGGCGAGGGCAATGGTCGACGTGCTCAGCAGACACGACCGGCGGGAGCCGAATCGTAGCTACAGAATCGCACCTCGGCCATCACACGACAGGAATCAGCATCGCGAATGATGCATAGAAGTTGCCAATCACCTTGACGTTGATGCCTGAGACCATCAAGATCCCCACCTGTGGTGGGCTGTTGCGAACTGAACATTCGCGGCAGACCCCATCAGCAAAGTTTGTGTTTGGTACAATTACTATTCGAAGACAAGGCTAGATCACATGAGCGGACCGATTGTTCGGACCGGGACAACACCTGCATTCTGGAAAAACTGGGAGCAGGCGTTCGGCGGGACAGGAAAGAAGAAAGCGGGCAGCGAAGAAACGAAGCCAGTAAACGCTTTCGCGTCAAAGAAAGCCACCAAGAAGGCAGCAAAGAAAGTGGCCAAAGCTGCACCAAAGAAGGCAGCTCCCAAGAAAGCAGCGGCAAAGAAGAAGAAGAAGTGATTCTAAAGAGTCTATTGTCTGACAATTCAGGCCGACCACAGCCAGAGCCCCTCGGGACTCGACTGTGGTCGTGTTTGTTTGTGACCGCGATCTTTGCGGCCGTCTGCTTGTTAAGCAGCCCAATTCCCGGGGTGAATGAGCCGCATTACCTTGCCAAAGCTCGCGCGTTTGATAACCCGACCTGGTGTTCCAGAGATTTTTTCCTTACATCCAGCAACGCCCATTACGTCTTCTTTTGGCTCATTGGGATTCTGACTCGATGGCTGTCATTTGATGCCATCGCGGTGATCGGACGATTATTGTCGTCTGTGCTGCTGGCTGTCGGATGGACCTCGCTGGGCCGGTCGCTGGGCCTGACGGCGATTTATCGGTGCATGGCCGCCGGTGGATTTGCAACGCTGAGTCTGCTGGGAAGTTTTTCGGGAGAATGGTTGCTCGGTGGTTTTGAATCCAAAGTTCCAGCCTGGGGATTCGGCTTAATCGCTGTCAGCCTGTGGATTCGCGGGCAACTGAAAATCTGCCCCGGATGGATGACCGCTGCCGGAGTTCTTTGCGGAACGTCATGTTCACTGCATCCGGTGGTCGGCGGCTGGATTGCTGTCTGCATTTGCCTTGCAAGCGTCTGGAGCCTTCTTACATCCTCCAACCGCAACACACAACCAATGAAGCGACTGATAGGCCTGGCCGCTTTTGCGATCACCACGATTGTCCTTTCACTTCCCGGTCTGATTCCGGCCCTTCGAATGGTGCTCGATACCAGCACACCGCAGAAGGATCGTGAGCTCGCATTGTTCTATCAGGTCTTTTGGCGACTCAAACATCATCTGGATCCAACGGAACTGACGACATCGCAGTGGACGTATACGGCAGTGCTGTTGGTCAGCCTCGCTCTGGTTGTGAAATGGCAACGGACCATCCAACCTGCGCGCATCGAAGCTGTTGATAACGGACAGGCAGATTTCTCCGCTCCTTCGCAAGGTCAAACGGCATTGGGCTATTTTCTGACCTTCTTCAACATGTCAGTGCTGATCGCATTGGCGGGAGTTGTGATCGGTTGGCACAACGTGGAAGCCAAACAAATGGACGACTGGCAGTGGCGAGCATCTCTGCTGAAGTTTTATCCGTTCCGATGTTTTGACGCGCTGTTGCCGATAATCACGGCAATATTTGCGGGCCGAATTCTGCAGGATTACCACTTCTGTCGAATCCGTGTTCCTCGCCCGTTAACCAGACTGCTGTTTCTGCTGCTGATGACAACATTGCCACTTATTCAGGCCTTCCGCATCCGCGAAAGTGCGCCGCCGGGTTATTCGGCCGCACAATTCTCAGACTGGCAGGAAGCCTGCCAATGGATCCAGGCGAACACTCCGGCCGATGCCCTGATACTGACACCGCGTGAGTCTTTTGCATTTAAGTGGTTCGCTGAACGAGCCGAATTTGTCTGCTATAAAGATTGCCCGCAGGATGCAGCTGGCATCCTGACCTGGAACAAGCGACTCTGGTTCCTGCATGACTGGACCCTGAAAAGCTCGTCGGATCTTTTGTACGACAATGGCGATCTCGAAGTGCTGCGCCAGAAAACGGGGTGCGACTACATCGTCACAAGAATCCTCGGTCCGTTTCAGGCAGAACCACTTTGGGAAGGACAGCACTGGCGGATCTACAGGGTGCCGTAGACTCCTAAGCAGTAAACGAGGTCGCTCATCTGACGACTGGTGCTTTACCTGGATTTGTATTTCAGGTCGTGGACCTTGCTAAAGGTCCTGAATTAAGTTTTTGCCATGTGCGGTACCAGAGTGCTGGCGCCCGTCCGCTCCTAATAAAAGCGGCGGGGCGCAAGCCCTCCGGTGTCTCCCTGAACTCTGAATCCTAAATCCTTAACCCAAACCGTTGAACCAGACTTTCCGAAACCGGTTCAATTTTCGTATTCATTCCTGTTGCCAATTACTGCCAGAACGTTTCTCGTTATCAATCGCACTCACCGGAGGGCTCGCGCCCTTTCGATCCTAATGAAAGCGGCGGGGCGCAAGCCCTCCGGTGTCTCCCTGAACTCTGAATCCTAAATCCTCAACCCAAACCGTTGAACCAGACTTTCCGAAACCGGTTCAATTTTCGTGGTCGTTCCTGTTGCCAATTACTGCCAGAACGTTTCTCGTTATCAATCGCACTCACCGGAGGGCTCGCGCCCTTCCGCTCCTAATGAAAGCGGCGGGGCGCAAGCCCTCCGGTGTCTCCCTGTCCCCGACGATCAATCAACCTTCGATCCGCCCGCATCCTGAGCGTCTACGGCGTATCGAATCGCAGCTTCAAGCGACTCGTCATCGAACAAATACCGAACGCTGCCTTTCCGAGTCCACCATTGCTCACGCAGCTTGGCCTGGCGACCTTCGCCGGAACGCAAACTCTCAAGTTCCTTCAGCTTTCGCGTACACCACGACTTGAATTGATCGCGAACGATTTCACCCGCATGACTGTTTGCAGTGACCACGACGTGGCAATGGTTGGATCGACAATTCACGGCGTGCAAAACCCATCCACGCAATT
>JBGSVD010000121.1:0-18428 GCA_041753135.1 Planctomycetaceae bacterium | reverse complement strand
GGTGTGAAGTTTCTGGGCGTTGAGATCAGCATGACCTGGACTCGCATCCAGGCCAAAAAGGTCGCCGCATTCAAGGACAAAGTCCGTCAGATCACACGTCGCAACAGTCCGGTGAATCTGGAACAGGTCATTGCTGACCTGAACCCGATACTCCGCGGCTTTTCGAACTACTTTCGGATGGCCAACTGCAAAGGGGTGTTTGGTGAACTGGCAGGCTGGATTCGTCGCCGTCTTCGAGCGAAGCAGCTGTCGCTATGGAAGAAACCCGGTCGTCTCCACCGCCGCCTGCGGCAGCTGGGGTATCGGGTTGAATTCGTGGCCATGCGAATGCGCTCGTGGCGCAGCTCGGTCAGTCACCTCGCAAGCTGGGCCATTCCCAATGGCTGGCTGAACGAACTGGGACTGTTCGATCTGGCGTCCGTTCCGACCGGAGTCCTTCCTCAGGTCACCTGAATCCTGTAAAACAGGAGCCGTATACGGACCCGTACGTACGGTTCTGTGAGAGGGCTGAGTCGCGGTTTAGCCACCCCGACTCACCCTACTCGATCGTGTTTGCCGTAACTGTTTTTCCTGCCTGTCGATCGGCTGATGCCGTTTGCATCCAGACCGCGATCGGAATCAGGCGGTCCTGCGTAATCTTCCTTCAGAGAGTGATAACATGTCGTTCACAGTTCCCTCGATTGATCCCTCTGACCTTGCCAGCCTGCCCAGCCCGTCGCTGGTCATCTTTCGTGAGCGATTACTGGCCAATCTCGATGGTATGCTGGCAATGGCAAAACATCCCGGTCGCCTTCGTCCACACTGCAAGACACATAAAATGGCGGAAGTCATTCGGCTATGGATCGAACGAGGCGTGACGAAACACAAAGCTGCTACGATCGCAGAATGTGAAATGCTCGCCGGTGCAGGGGCGACTGATGTCTTATTTGCGTACAACCCGGTCGGACCAAACGTCGCTCGAATAGTGACGCTGGCGCAAAAGTTTCCTGGATGCGCTTTTAGTGTGACAAACGACCATGAACGACCTTTGCGTGAACTGTCTGCTGCCGCTTCAGCAGCAGGAGTTACGATCGGAGTGATGCTCGATGTAAACCTTGGAATGGACCGAACCGGAATTACTCCGGAAACACCCGGTGCAGTAGAACTGTATACTTTGACGGCCTCACTGCCGGGACTGCGTCCCGCTGGCTTTCATGTCTACGACGGACATCAACGACAGCTCGATCTTGCTGAACGCAAGGCCGCCGTGGCTCTGCAATGGCCACGAGTTGAAGAGTTGCGATCAAAGTGTGAGGCGGCCGGAGCGAAGGTTCCCGCTCTGGCATGTGGCGGCACACCGACATTTCCATGCTATGCCGTGATGTCAGATCCGACAATTGAGCTGTGCCCTGGGACTTGTGTGTTCCACGATGCGGGCTACGGTTCGAGCTTCCCGGACTTGCCGTTTACTCCGGCAGCTGCAGTGGTCACTCGAGTCGTCAGTCGACCTGCAGTCGATCGAGTTACTTTGGATATTGGCAACAAAGCCGTCGCTGCCGATCCTCCGAAGGGCGCTCGGATGTTTATTCCCGCACTGCCCAACGCCGTTCAGGAAATCCACAGCGAAGAGCACATGGGACTGGTAACGCCCGAGGCAGAAAAGTACCAGCCTGGGGATGTCGTGATGGCGATTCCGGTTCACATCTGTCCGACCAGTGCGTTGTATGACAAGGTTGCAGTCATCGAAAATGGCCACGTCGCCGAGTATTGGGACGTTACCAGCCGCAATCGAAAGCTGACGATCTGATCGGTCGATTCTGAAGTGAATGATTCAATCGAATTGTCCGTCTCACAGTCGGTCTTCAGCAGCCCAGAGAATTCGGCGAGCTGCATCCGCTCGCAGAAAGTGAGGCTTTTGAGCACCAACTGGTCCTGCGTCATCGCCCGAATGAGCGACAAAATTTTGTCCGGGTCTGGAGAAGGGTGCTCGCATTCCTGATGTTGTCGGCGTTTTTTGCTCGGATGGTGTGTTGTTGTCCGTTGGAGTATTTTCCACCAAATCCACTCGACGATTAATCAAACTGCAAATCACATCGCGCCGCATCAGGAGTCCGCAAACGCAACCAGACGAGTCAACCACCGGAATCGCTGTATGTGCGGACGATCGAAATAGTGGCAACACGGAACCAAGACTCGCATCCAGTCTTACGGATTCTGCATGGCGACTGACGATCGATTGAATCGTGGTGTTTTCAGGCGGGTTGGTCATCAGAATTCGGATCACACTGCTTTCGCAGACGATGCCGGCAAGTCGACCGTCCGAACCTGTTACCGCCATGACATCGCAATCGCTGATGATCAGCCGTTCTGCGACTTCTCGCACTGTCGCAGTTTCTGGTACTACAAGACCGTGGCGAACTCTCATAAGATCTTTAATTTGACGATTTTGCACAGTCCACCTCCTGAATCGGGAAAAGCAAAAGACGCATAAACGTCTGGCCTGGCTTCATCAAACAGGGCGCTGACAAAGCCTTCGGAGTCGGCGGAATGCCGCTCATGAAAAGCCTGGTTCGCCGATTCACTACAGGTGGCACAAAGTTGTTATCTCGCCTCTTTTGATGCGATTCTGCATCACACATCGGCTGGATGTGACTATTGTGTCAGTTGTGTCAGGTTGTGTGATTCGCCTGCGGATGATCCAGTTGGGCGATCTTGCCGATCTTGTGTGAACCTGCCTGCGTTTCGCCGGTTATGACCCGGGTGTCTGTATTTCCTGAATCCCTTCGAGTTCTTGTTGATCGCGAGACTATGCCAGTCTTTGATTTTCGTTTCACAGTTCCCGCGCCGGTCGAAGCGGTTTCCGCTTTTCACTTTCAGACAGGAATTCTGAAAGCTTTGACGCCACCGCTGATGATCATGCAGGTTCACCGTTTCGATCCGTTGGCAAACGGTTCGATCGGCAAATTCACCATGTGGATGGGACCAATTCCGGTGCCGTGGACGGCCCAGCATTCGGATGTGTCCCCGCTTTGCTTCACAGACACGCAGATCGCTGGTCCGATGAAATTCTGGAAGCATACTCATACCTTTCGCGCCATCGATGCCGAAACTTGTGAGGTTCATGAGCACATCAACTTTGAACATCACTCCGGACTGAGAGGACTTTGGTCACGATTGTTGTTTCCGAAGCCCGCACTCTTTGCTCTTTTCTGCTACCGTTCGTGGGTCACTCGTCGAGCCGCTACCAGAATCTGGCAAGAGCAAAAGTCTGTTGCATGAATCGATCCGTATCCTGTCCTTTTGATCTGCCTCGGCTGGTCAACGAAACAAGTCTTCGGCACGTGGAGTATCATCCGACGCTGCCTTCCACGAGCACGACTGCGTTTGAACTGCTTCAGCCGCTGCTCGATGTTTCTCCTTCGCTCGTGCTGACCGCTGAACAAACGGCGGGCCGTGGTCGTAAAGGCAATACGTGGTGGTCTTCCACAGGCGCTCTGACATTTACGCTTGTTGTCAGCGCGGATGAATTGCCCATGTCTGCCGAACGTCGGCCGATGATTTCTCTGGCAGTCGGGCTGGCGGTTCGTGATGCCTTAAAGGCTCACGCTCCCGAGCAGGAGTTTTCACTCAAGTGGCCGAACGATGTCTTTACTGGTGAGCAAAAAGTTTGCGGAATTCTCGTCGAACAACACAGCCTTGCAGATCGTCAGGCAGTCCTGATCGGAATAGGAGTCAACGTCAACAATTCTCTCAGCGGGGCACCGGCAGAGGTCTCTCAACGAGCAACCTCACTGTTCGATCTTGTTGGAAGATCGTTTGATCTGACAGCCGTGCTGATTGCAATTCTTGATCGGCTGGATTTTCGCATCGGCCAGCTTGCCACCCAGCCCCGAATGGCGCTGTCAGAGGCGAATCGCCACAATATTCTGACTGGCCGCGTTGTCACTCTTCAGATGGCCGATCAGTTGATCACGGGAACCTGCATTGGTATTGATGATGAAGGCCAGCTTGTGCTGCAGTCTGAATCGGCACTGCATCGCTGCTCGAGCGGTGTCGTGCAGCGTTGGTGATTCTGAAAGGAACTGTCTGATGATTCCTGTTCGTCGTCGATGCTCCTTTCTGCGATGTCACGGAAACACCTGAGTTCTTTTCATAAAAATTTGAACCTTCAGCATCGGAAGTCGCAATGACTCAAACTCGTCGGCACTTTGCAAAATCCATTGGTAGCACTGTGGCATTGTCCGCTTTTGGAGGAATGACATTACACGGAGCGAGCCCGGACAAGCCACGAATCAAGATCGGGCAGATCGGCGTTGCTCATGCGCATGCGAGCAAGCTTGGTGTTTATCGCAATTCGCCAGACTACGAGGTGGTCGGCATTGTGGAAACAGACTCTGAACTGCGAAAACGCGCAGAGACAGAAAACCCGTACCGTGATTTGCCGTGGATGACACATGAGCAGTTACTGAATGTTCCCGGCCTGCAGGCGGTGCTTGTTGAGACTGAGGTTCGTGATCTGTTGAATGTTGCAGAGACATGTGTTGCTGCTGGCAAACACGTTCATGTGGACAAGCCTGCTGGCGAATCTCTGCCGCAGTTTGCGCGTGTTCTGGAGTCTGCTGACCGTCAGAACCTTCTGCTGCAAATGGGCTACATGTACCGCTACAACCCGGCCATCGTTTTGCTGAGGAGTTTTTTGGAACGCGGCTGGCTGGGTGATGTGTTCGAAGTGCATACCGTCATGAGCAAAGTTGTTGATCCGGTCAGTCGACGCGAGCTGGCGGAATATCCTGGCGGAATCATGTTCGAACTGGGCTGCCACATCATCGACCTTGTTGTCGGTGTTCTTGGAGAGCCCACGAAGATCTCATCTTTCGCTCGCCATAGTGGTCCGCAGGACGATCGACTGCTCGACAATATGCTTGCGGTGTTTGAGTATCCGAACGCCATGGCGACGATCAAGTCCAGCGCGGTTGAAGTCGATGGCGGTGAGAGACGGCATTTTGTCGTGTGTGGAACGAAAGGCTCATTTCATATCCAGCCACTCGATAATCCTTCTGCTCGAGTCACTCTGTCGGAACCGCAGGGAGAATATTCAAGAGGGTATCAGACAATCAATTTCCCGAAGTATGTTCGATACGTTGAAGACGCTGCCGACATGGCCAGAATTATTCGTGGCGAGAAAGCGTCAGATTTTTCGATCAACCATGATTTGATTGTGCAGGCTTCCGTGCTGAAAGCCTGCGGCCAGATGTAAGATCCTCGTTCAGACGAACTTCGGGATTTTTCCGGACGACGAGTCTTGCTCGTGATTGACGCGAGTGATCGGCCTTCTATTCTTCGTGCCGCGTCAGCAAACTTGTTGTCGGTGATCGTGTCCATTTTTGCAGGAAGGCGTCATCCGTTGTCAGAAATTCTGCCTATCAATCCGCTCGCGCCACATGACTTCTGGATGAAGAAGGCGCTGGACCAGGCTGTGGTGGCCTTTGATGAAGGCGAAGTACCCGTTGGTGCGGTGATTGTGTATCAGGAACGAGTGATAGCGGAAGCTCGCAATCAGCGAGAGACATTGAAAGACCCGACAGCTCACGCAGAAATGATCGCCATTACTCAGGCAGCTGAAGTTCTGCAGTCCTGGCGATTGCTCGACTGCACCTTGTATGTCACGCTTGAGCCTTGCCCGATGTGCGCTGGTGCCATCGTGCAGGCGAGGATTCCGCGGGTGATTTACGGCACGACCGATCCCAAGGCCGGTGCGTGTCATTCGTTATTCAGTTTAACGTCTGATATTCGCCTGAATCATCAATCTGCCGTATTGGGCGGTATTATGGCGGAAGACAGCAAAGCTATTTTGCAGGAATTTTTTCGGCAACAGAGAGCATTGGGTAAGAAATAGAGGTCGTTCTTTGCCTGTCGGCACCAGGAACGGCGAACAGTGGCCTGCGTAGATCGGCAGAAAATGCCAGAGCAGGAGCTTTGCTGCTATTCCTGCCATAAGAAACGGTGAAATCGGGGTTGCAGCGAGTTTTTGCCGCGTGTCCCTCGAAGAATCACCCTCAAAACTTTAACCGCTATTGACCCAAATTTTGTGTTGGGATAAATCTCTGCCCGCACGCAGCGCGTTCCTCGGCAGAATCGGCCAAACGCCTGTCTCTCCTTTCCTTTTTCTTCAGTCCACTCTGGTTGGTTCAGAGTTCTGCAACACGCAGAAGTTTTCCAGCCTCCTGTCTCACCTTATTGGATTTCCAGAACAACGAATTCGAAATTCAGCCGCACTGAAGTTCCTGTTTCCTTGATCTGTGAATCGAACCTCACTCATCACCCGCACGCGTCGACTTCTTGGTGAAGACGTTGCGCGCTTGTGACCTTTCTTCAGGGAAGAAGCTCATGCTGTCCAGAAGACTCACTTTTGGTGCCGCTCTTGGAGCGCTGGTTGTTTCGCTGCAAACCGCTGCTCAGGCTCAATACTACGACGGATGTGGAAGCTGTGGCGCTGTGGCTGCACAGCCGCTGGCTCAATGCACACCCATTCAGCCGGTTCAGGCCACCTGTTATCAAACAGTTCCTGTCACCACGTACGCTCGAGTGAAACAGACTGTTGAAGTGCCAACCTACGAAACGGCATACGAAGATCGTGAAGTGACGTACATGCGTCCTGTCACGGAAAGTAAAGTCGTCGATGTCCCAACGGTGTCTTATCAAAACGTCACCGAATACCGTACGGTGAATCGTGATATGGGTCGCTGGACGACGAATTATCATCCGATTGCCAAGTGTGCTCCATGCCAGGTTGATCCTCGACCAGGGGTAATCGGGTGGATGAATCGCACGGGCTATTCGATGCGAACGGCGTTTACACCGAACTACACCACATCACGGCAGTATGTACCGAACATGGTGTCATGCAGTGTGCCTTATACGCGTCAGGTTGCTGTTTCGGGAACTCGCCAGGTAACCTATCAGGAAACCAGGATGGTGGCTGAACGCAAGAGTGAGCGAGTTCCGGTGCAAAAGCTGGTCATGAAGAGGCAGGAAGTCGATGTGATGCAGCCGCAGACGGCGTACCGCACCGTGCCAATTGGCACGTCCATGGCTTATGGGTCGCCATTCATTGGTGGTACCCAGATGGCCTACGGATATCCGGTCATCAATTCCGCTCCAGCAACGCGAGCCGCGCTGGCTCCTGCTCCGGATCCGATCAGCTCTGATCGGTCGGCGTTCAAGTCCGACGAAGACACGAGCAGCGACAAGTCTTTCCGCCGTGCAACAGGTGAGGACAGTAAAATCAATGGTGCTTCGCTGGAGACGCCACTTCGTGGTGATGATGATGATATCGATTTCCTGTCTCCTCAGACTCGTCGTAATGGCACCAAGTCGGACACCAACGTGACTCCTGCCGTTTTTCGCAGGGAGGCCTCAACGGAGACAGCTACGGCAAAACCAGTCGTCAATCGGGCTTCCGGATGGCGAGCAACTCGCAAGAGCAGCGAGCGGAATGTCTCTCAAAGCAGCCTTGCTCAACCTTCGATCTCGATGGCAGACTCAACACGCGAAAAGTAATCGTTCTGATTTTGCACAATTGAATCACGGTGCATCCTTCCATGATGCACCCACTGAATCCTCTCCCCCTCTCTCCTCTCTCTCCCTTCCTTTCTGTTTCAAAAGTTGATGCGTCCCCTCGCGGCACCGGTATCATACCGGTGCCCATTTTCTTGCGCCCCCCAGGAGTTTTCTGAGATTTCCAACGAAGCCCCCAGCATGACGCAATCCCAATTCCTGATGAGTTCAGGGATTTTTGAAGGGGCCATCCTGCTGGTCGCGTTTGTCGGAGGCTGGATCACAGGGTACGATCCGACCGCGAAGCTTTTCTGGTCTGCACAGGACTTCGGTTTTGGTGTCCTTGCCACCGGTCCGATGCTGATCCTGTTGCTGATCTGTTTTTTGTCCCGATCAAAGGGAATGCTTCAGGTCCGCGAATTCGTCCGCGATACGATCGGTCCATACCTGAGCGACTGCCGCTGGTTCGACATAGTGCTTCTGGCTTTGTTGGCTGGTGTCTGTGAGGAGGCGTTTTTTCGAGGATTCCTGTTTCTTTGGATTCAGGAGTGGAATCCATTTCTTGCCGTTCTGGTCACCAATCTTTTATTTGGATTGGCCCATGCCGTGACGCCAGTTTACGCGTTGCTCGCCGCTTTTCTTGGGATTTATCTGACCGCATTGATCGCTGTTGACAAGACACCCAATCTGTTGATTCCGATCACCGCCCATTCGCTTTATGACTATGTCGCATTTATGGTCGTGATTTGGGACTACCGACGACACGAGCGATCAGAATGAGCAAACCGGATTCTGGTACGGACTGCACCCGGAAGGCCTGATCGGTGAACTTATTGTCCGGCTTTTGGATTATTCCAGCCCGAGTGCGGCTAAAGCGCTGTTGGAAAGCTTCGCGGACTTCGCCGCATCTTTCAGTTTTGAAACCACAAAGAATTTGTGATTGGCGACTGCCTGTTCGGTAATATTCAGACGAATAGCGACATCCTTGTTGGCCCAGCCGAGCACAAAGATAAGCTCAACACACTGCAGTCTTTCCCAGGCACCCGTGCACTTAAAGTCCTGAATAAGATCCTTCAGGCAAGATTCGACCAATGTGGATTCTGCACGAGCTTTTTCACTGCTTCGCATCATGCTGGAGGCAGCTCGACCCGGGCCTGTGAGATCCCTGGCTGCTCCGTCTTTGGATTCCGATGTCAGTAGCGGCAACATCGGACGGCGGCCCGATCGCCGCATAAAGTCGATCAGCTTGTGCGCGGCGATTGAAAACAGCCAGGATTCAAGCGGCGTCCGATCGTCATAGTTGGGCAATGCCTTTAGAAAGCCGAGGAACGTTTCCTGAACAATGTCCTCTGCGGCCGATCGGTCCTGCAGCCGAGTTCGCGCGAAGGCAAGCAGTCGACCTTCGTAAAGGTCGATGCATTGCTGCCACGCGTCGGCTTCGCCGGCTCGAATACGCTGAACAAGTTGACGATCGGCTTCAGAGGCTGCCATGAATGAGTTCACAGAAAACGGACATTAATGTTCGTCGGTTGGTGAAGGTTCAGGAAGAAACCCTGTCAAAATTGCCCCTATCAGGGCATATGACCCTGCGACACATGCGCCAACAATCGCCATTTGGCCAGGTCCTGATGCAAATGAGATCGTCAGAAACGCGGCTGCGGTGCCGATGATGCGGCCGCCGATGTTGGCAGCGAAGCTTTCACCGGTGCCTCGCAAATGGACAGGGAAGACCAGCGGAATGTAGTTGCCCCAGAAGCTGAACTGGCCAACCGTCACCACTCCTGCCATGAAGATCCCAAACTTGATCATCGTCAGAGATTCGGACTGCAGGGCTCCGCCAATCCAGTAGAACAAAGCTGGCACGACGATCAACGCGGGAATCTGGAACACTCGCAAAAGACTTCGGCGACTGACAATTTTCAGAGCCAGAATCGCGAGCAACGCGCGGCCCAGAAGTCCGCCGAGTTCCTGCCAAAGCGTTACGCCGGCGACAACAGCATCGCTTTCGTTGCCAGCCGCTTTTTTCTGATCAGGAGTGTATTCAGGTTTTCCGGTTTCTTTGTTCTTGCCCGCTGGTTCGCCAGCCTTGGCCTTTGCGGCGGCCAGAACCTGCTGGTGTCCGGCTTCTTTTGGAGTTCCCAAAGCCTGAGCACCCAAAATCTGAGGCAGCTGCTGAATCGCTCCGAACGCTATGCCATAGCTGGCGGCGAAGACCAGGGTTGTCACGATCGTCGTTTTGCGAAGAGCAGGGCTGAACAGCTCAGCGATCGATGGCCGACGCAAAGTGCCTGCGTCTTTCTTCTTTTGCCATTCAGGAGACTCGGGCAGAAACGGACGAATCAGCAACAATGGCAACGCAGGAATCACGCCGGAGATCAACGTGTATCGCCACGCTTCGTGACCATCGTGAATCGCTGGAAGGCTCATCGCGATCTTGCCAGCCAGAATATTCATCCCGGCAACGAGCAGACCGCCGAAGGACGAAAACGCCTGAGTCCACCCAAGCACCTTTTCTCGCTGTTCGTGAACTGGAAAGAGTTCGGCTAGCCACGCAACGGCCGCGACGAATTCTACGCAAACTCCGACGAAGACGCAGCAGCGGAAGAACAGCAGGTGATACAAGCTGGTGGAAAATCCAGCCGCACAGGCTCCGAAGGCGTACAGCAAAATGCTGAATGTTAACACGCGGCGTCGACCAAGTCGGTCCGTCAGCCAGCCGCCCCACAGCCCAAAGATTCCGCCCGCCAAAGCCGGAACAAAGAACAACACTCGAGCCCACGCGACGTAGTTCGCTCCGCCCGGCAACCACAATGCCATCGCAGCCGGCTTTGCCATTCCGCCCTTGACTGCTTCTTCGATCAAAGGAGCACTCAGAGCCGCCATGGCTGGTTTGATGATCAGCGGCAACATCAGCAGTTCATAAATGTCGAACGCAAAGCCAATTGCGGCGATGGTACAAACGAGCCACTGAACGGGAGTTAGCTTGAAGGCGGGAGTTGAAGACATGGATGAAGGAACCCTGATCGCGGAGAGTGATCTTGTGAGAACAATGTAGGTTGGACATTCCTGTCCGACTGCAAACTGAGTCGGTGAGACATTCGTGTCCCACGACGATTCGACGGGCAGGAATGCCCATCCTACGTTTAACGCTGGTCCGTCCGTTGACTACGGATCGTAACGAGCCGCATATCAGAGATCCAACGTCATGCAAGCCCGGAAGTCCGGAGTTTCCTGATCTTGCGGTCTTCGCGCAACTTGTGGACATCGTGGCGGACTGACGATTGCAACTGAAGTCCCGTCTGCGGATCATCTTTGTTAGTTCAGCCGCCAGATTTGGTGGGCTTTCCATTTCTGTCTCCCGGAATTTCAATGAACTCTCCTGCATCTGCGGGCTCGGACCACGCCAGCAGCCCTGCGACGGACGCAGCAAACGCGTCGAGTTCGGCTCATCATCAGTCGTTTTGGCTCTGGGTCCTTTGCCTGACGGGTGTCGATTACTTCAGCACTCTGGCCTATCAACCGTCGATCGCCATCACCAGCGCAGGGAGATTGGCTCCGGTGGCGACGATTCTACTGGTCCTTGTCACGCTATTTGGCGCGGTGCCGATCTATTGTCGAGTCGCCAAGTCGTCGCCTCATGGGCAGGGTTCGATCGCCATGCTGCAGCGTTTGCTGCGAGGCTGGTCGGGCAAGTTTCTTGTTTTGACGCTGCTGGGTTTCGCGGCGACGGACTTCGTGATCACCATCACATTGTCTGCCGCGGACGCTGCGAAACATCTGATTGAGAATCCGCTGTTTCAACATGCGCCGAAGTTTCTGCACAGCCAGATCGGAATCACTCTGGCTATGATCATGGGGCTCGGTGCACTGTTTCTCAAGGGCGTGCGAGAAGTGATTGGAGTTGCCGTTGCGATTGTCGCCGTGTATCTGGTGATGAATGTGATCGTGATTTCCGGCGGTCTCGTAACACTGGCTCAGCAGCCTCATTATGTTTCAGACTGGTGGACCGAACTCAGTTCGGGAAATGTGGGCATCGCGCCGCATTATACGGAATCGGCTTCGGAATCTGAAAACTCGCCGACCTCTGCGGAAGGCACTTCTGTCGCAGTTGATGTGGATCGCAAGATCGCATCCGCGGAGCCTGAAGCACCCGCTCCGCTGGTTCCTTTGACCTGGTACGCAGGGCTGTTCATGAGTGCGTTGCTGTTTCCAAAGCTGGCGCTGGGCCTGAGCGGTTTTGAAACAGGCGTCGCCGTGATGCCTCAGATCAAAGGTGACAGCACCGACACCGAAGAGAACCCCCTTGGACGTATCAAAAGAACTCAATTGGCTGCTCATTTCGTCCGCGCTCATTATGTCTGTGATGCTGATCGGATCGTCAATTACCGTGACGATGTTGATTCCGCTGGAAGCGTTGGCTCATGGCGGCCCGGCCTATGAACGAGCCCTTGCTTATCTGGCGCATGCCGAAGGTGGTGTGAAGCTTTGGCCATTTTTTGGCAAAGTCTTTGGCACGATGTACGACATGAGCACCGTCGCGATTTTGTGCTTTGCTGGTGCCAGTGCGTTGTCGGGATTGTTGAATCTGATTCCACGCTACCTGCCGAAATTCGGTATGGCTCCGGACTGGGTCTCGGCGACTCGACCACTGGTCTGCGTCATTATTGCCGTGTGCCTGGTGGTGACTCTTGTGTTTCGAGCGTCTGTGGAAAATCAGGGCGCCGCCTATGCAACAGGCGTGATGGTTCTGATTCTGAGTGCATGTATCGCTGTCACGATTGAAAGATATCACGAGCGCGTCGGATCCACGATGAAGCGGATTCCGTGGAGGACAGTCGTCATTACCTTGCTGTTTCTCTACACGGCGACCGACATCATGATCGAAAAGTCCGAAGGACTGATCATTTCGCTGTTCTTCATTACATCAATCATCGGAGTGTCACTGGTGTCGCGAGTCGTCCGAAGCGACGAGCTGCGAGTCGTACGTTTTCAGTTTACAAATAATGATTCTAAGTTCCGTTGGGACTCGCTGCAGCATGTGGAAATCCCGGTGCTCGCTCCCCATCGTCCGGGTGGCCGCACTCTGGATGAAAAGGAACGCGAACTGCGAATCTGGCATCATCTGGATGACGATATTCCGGTTGTGTTCGTCGAAATCTCACTGGGTGATACAAGCGACTTCTTTCAAGAGCCGATGCTTGATATTCGCCACGAAGGCGGTCGATACATTATTCGAGTCAGCCGCTGTACGTCGATTGCTCCTGCAATAGCGGCTCTGGCACTGTCGCTGAATGGAACAACCAAACCCATCGAACTTCACTTTGGCTGGTCGGATGAAAGTCCACTGAGAATGAATTTGGGGTTTCTGTTGTTCGGCGAAGGCAACATACCATTCCTTGTGAAAGAACTGCTGCGAGATGCTCAGCCGGACGAAGCGATGAGGCCACGGGTGATTATCGGTTAAGACCGCGTGGGTCGGCCGATCGATTGACGGTAAGGACAGGCGCCGAAATAACTGTCTTACCTGGACGATGACACTTGGCTAGTTTCTCAAGACGTAGGGTGTGACCAGCGGAGCGCTGGCACACAATTTTGCCGGAATTTGGTGTGCCTGCGCTCCGCTGGTCACACCCTGCGAGTTGCGATCATTCTTTCCCCATATCTCCGACTTTTGTTTATCGCTCAGTCCAACGCCGCAGGCGACTACGTTTTGCTCGCCCGTTGCTGAGGGTTGAAGGTCGATGATCAAATGCAGCGGAGAGCAGTCAGCAAATTGGAACAGAAGGTAACGAAGTCAACAAAGGAATCGCAGGTCGGTTTTGATTGCAGGTTTCAAAAAGTCAGCTGTTGTTGAGACCGACTTTATTCCCGTCGTTTCCTTCTGTTCCAATTCATTTTGCCGAGCGGCTGATGCATTTGGTACGCTATCTCGAACGACTACCGATCCATCACGGGACACCGTTGCCTTTGGCTTGCCGTTAAACACTATACCGTTCCCGCCGAATCCCCCGTCAGCCCCGGCGATGTGATGGCGACGATTTATCGCCTGCTCGGAGTGCAGTCGACAATCCAGATCCTCGATTCCCTCGGCCGACCTCACGAGGTCGTTCTACAGGGACGAGTGATCAACGAGATCCCGGCGTGACTTAGGTAGGATCTTTCTGCCGGAAAGGACCTTGGTCGAAAGACGAACCTGCGCGACATTGATTTGGTGCGGCACGCCAATTTTGGCTGTTGCTGTGCACTCTGGTCACGACGTGTCGCGAAGTCCTGTCCGGCCGGCAGGACCTACCGAATCCGCTGAAAGTTCGTTACGCTACTATCTTTCCCTCAACATCGATTTATCGCCGAACCACCGGAACCCCATTTCATGAACCGCCGACGCCTTGGCAACAGCCCGCTCACTGTTTCTGACATCTGCATGGGTACGATGACGTTTGGGACTCAGTGCGACGAAAAGCTGTCCTTCGAAATCATGGATCGAGCCTACGACGCCGGGATCGATTTTTACGACGCTGCGGAAATGTATCCCGTGCCTCCGACCGCCAAACTTTTCGGAGTCACCGAAGAGATCGTCGGTCGCTGGCTGAAAACGAAGCCTCGCGAATCGGTTATCCTCGCGACGAAGATCACTGGCCCGGCTCACGGCTGGTTTGTTCCGCCAGTGCGTCATGGACATTCGGCGCTCGATCGAGTCCAGATCACTCGAGCTGTCGAAGCCAGTCTTCGTCGGTTGCAGACGGACTACATCGACCTGTATCAGACTCACTGGCCGGATCATGGGGCTCGCTACGAAGATGTTCTCGAGCCGCTCACGGAATTGGTGAAGCAGGGCAAAATTCGAGTCCTCGGAAGCAGCAATGAAACCTGCTGGGGCATGATGAAGAGCCTTGCGGCTTCCGAGAAGCATGGCCTTTGTCGCTACGATACGGTGCAGAACAATTTCAGTCTGATCAATCGCCGTTGCGAGAGTGAGTTGGCTCAGGTGTGCCGCCGCGAAAACATCGGTCTGCTGCCGTTCTCACCGCTTGGTGGCGGAGTGCTGACCGGAAAATACATGCACAGCGATCCGCCCGGCGCACGTTTCACCGAGTACAAAAAACTGGGCGAACGTCAGCAACGACTGGCCGACCGATTTTTGAACGATCGAGTCCGCGAAACCGTCAGCCGTCTGAAAGTTATCGCCGACGATCTGAACATCACACTCACCGCGCTGTGCGTTGCGTGGAGCAAACAGCACGACTTTGTGGCCTCGACCATCATCGGAGCCACGACCGTCGCCCATCTGAATGAAAGCCTCGCGGCTGATGGTCTGGTACTCAGCAAAGAGACGCTTGATCGAATCGATGAAATCGACGTCGCTATCCCGAACCCGATGAAAGAAGACGGCCTGCGGAAGCTGTAGACAGCACCATCCTCCAAGTCACTCGTCACTGAATTCAACACCATCGTAAACTGCCATCAGCGACAGGCTGATGTTCAGTTCAGGAAGAGGAATGCTGTCCGCAGGGTCGGTGAGAATTCGACGTTTGAAACCGGCCGAACCGCGTTCGTAGACGACGGCTCCGAGGGCGGATTGTTCAAGGAGGATGTAGTGCGTGAGACTGGGGATGGTCAGATAGGCATCCCGTTTCTCGCCATCGTCGATTCGACGAGTGCTCTCGGAAAAAACTTCTACAATGACGCTGGGAAAATCCTGAAACACGTCGCTCTGCGGGTTCGGACGGCAGACGACAGAGACGTCGGGATAATAGAAGCGAGTCTGATCCGACAGTCGAATGCGAATCTTTGTGTCGGAATTGAAGGCTCGACATGGCTTTCCGTGGAGTTGCTGGCCCAGGGAGATGAGTGCGTTGCTGGCAATCATGTTGTGAGCATTTTTTGCTCCAACCATCGCATACACCAACCCCGCAACGTACTCATGTTTAACAGACGACTGCTGCTCGCCTGCCAAGTAGTCGTCGACCGAAACCAAGCTCGATCGTGCACGGCTCATTGTCATTCTCCGGGAGTGCTAATCACCGATCGGCAGCGTTCGTCTGTCGAAGGACTGCATCTGCCGGGTAGAATAACAACTCCCGCAGATCGAGGCACGCAGAATTCCCATACAAGCTCGAAGCGCCAGCGAGTGGGCCACCTCCCGCCGCGTGCATTCTTTCCAATCGCGCCGCTGTTGGGAAGAATTCGAAACCTGCGTCGCGCGACGGGCGTGATGTTGAGACAGTGGTAAAGAGCAGCCCACTCGCTTGCGCTTCGAGCTTGTATAGGGTGCGCATTGGGCGTCGGGTGCTTGTGATTTGTTTGACGTCTGTGAGCTTTATTGTTGAGAGAGATTGTCGTTTGACGACACCGCCCACTCGCTTGCGCTTCGAGCTTGTATGGGGTGCGCAAGGAGCATCAGATGCTGGTGAATTGTTTTCCTGCATGGTTGTGATACCCTCGAACTCATCACATGCCAACAATAGTTCCTCTGTTGAAACCAGAACAGACCTGACCTCGCCGGCCCTGAATTTCCTGATGAATTCCCCGCCAATCTTTTCACTGAACTGAGACCTTTCATGCGACTTCGATCACTGGTCCCACCATCGTCGCTCACGATTTTTCTGTCTGCCGTTATCAGCGTTGCCGGAAGCACAACGCATTTTGCGAATGGGCAGGATGTTCCTTCGGCTGTTTCGATCCTGCAGCCGTTCGTTGATAAGCACGAGCTTGCTGGCGCTGTGGTGCTGGTTGCTGACAAGTCCAGAGTATTGGCAATCGATACTGTCGGTTCGGCTGACATTGCTGCTGGAAAAGCAATGACAGAAGATGCCGTGTTCTGGATCGCATCTCAGTCGAAGCCAATGACCGCTGCGGCTGTCATGATGCTTGTGGACGAAGGCAAGATCTCTCTGGATGACGCTGTTGAAAAATATCTGCCTGAGTTTCGAAATCAGATGGTGATCGCTGAGAAAGACGATGCACACATGATGCTCCGCAAGCCAGTGCATCCGATGACGGTGCGTGAAGTGCTGAGTCATATCAGCGGTTTGCCTTTTAAGTCGGGTGTCGAAGAGCCAACCCTTGACGGCCTTCCGCTGGCTGCTGCTGTGCGAAGTTATGCAATGACGCCGCTTCAAACGGAGCCCGGCACGCACTATCAGTACTCAAATGCTGGCATCAATACGGCGGCTCGGATTTTGGAAGTTGTCAGCGGCCAAAAATACGAAGACTTCATGCAGCAGCGTCTGTTTGAACCACTCGGAATGAAGGACACGACGTTTTGGCCGAACGACCAGCAGGCGCAGCGAGTTGCGAAGTCGTACCGTCCGGATGCGGCGAAGACGGGGCTTGATGAATTTGCCATCGGACAGTTGATCTATCCGCTCAGTGATACGAATCGCCGTTTTCCAATGCCAGCAGGCGGACTTTTCTCAACAGCTCGCGATACCGCCCGTTTCTGTCAGATGCTTTTGAATAACGGCGAACTCGAAGGTCATCGTTATCTGAGCGAATCGGCGGTTCAGCAATTATCAAGTCGGCAGACACCGGAGTCCGTCAAGGAAAGTTATGGTCTGGGTTTCGCAGTTGGTGGCGACTGGTTCGGGCATGGGGGAGCTCATGCGACCAATATGGAAGTTCGTTCGGCCGACGGCCTTGTCCTCATCTGGATGGTGCAGCACGGTGGCTATCCGGGCGAGGGCGGGAAATCTCAGGGAGCATTTCGAAACTGGGCTCTGCAAAACTTTGGTGTTAAGTAATTGAATGGACAAAAAGGACGTCATGAAATCGATCACGATGATTCTCGGGATTTTGCTTTGCTGCGGCTGTCGCTCTGATGTGGCTCAGCAGGATGCGATCGCGATCGCAAGATCAAAAGGCGCGGACGTTCGCATCAGCATCAGCGGTGACGCTCAGAGAGTGGACTTGAGACGCTGCGAACTGGATGAGGAATTGAAGAAAGCGATCGCGTTGATGCCGGCGATTGAAACACTACTCGTCGGCAAAGCATTCTCTGATAATGACCTCGACGTTCTGGATAATCTGACCGCCTTGAAGAATCTTGATCTGTCGCGAACTCAGGTAACAGTTGTTGGTCTTGAACGGCTTGCTCAATTTCGTCTGCTGGAGTTTCTTTCGCTGAATGGAATGACGCTTTCCGATGCCGACATGGAGGCGGTTACCACACTGAGGCAACTCAAGTCACTCAGTCTGGTGGATGCGAAGGTTTCCGAGGCATCGGTAAAAAAATTCTTCGAACAGAATCCCGATTGTACTGTCGCACAGTGAACCAAAATGTGTACCTGGTGCGGACTTTGTTGAGATGTCTGTGCTCGCGGCGGAACGACGTGCTCTGTACATGACCGGAAACGGCATCGCGCTGACTCTGGAATGGAATACTAACGAAGATGAGTTGGCCTATGTGAAGATCTTCTTTCAGCCTGGCATCCGCATGATGCATCTGGCCGATCAGCGTCGCAATATGATTGGTGATGGATGTGGCGAAACATCGAATGCCGGTTTGAGTGACTTCGGTCGCACGGCGATCGTGGAGATGAATCGTATTGACGTGCTCCCCGATTGCGAGCACTCCGGCTGGCACGCCAGTCTCGAAGCGGCCAAAGTGTCGAATCACCCGGTCGTCGCCTTCGTCATCGGCAACTTCCACGAATGAAACTCGAACATCGCAAGGCTGCTCATCGGCCGTGGAATTCAGTTTCACTGCATTGATGTAGATTGCCTGTTGTGTCGCAATCGCTGAATCCTTTTATTTTCCTGGTGGAATTCTAAGGCGACTCGCGTTGACACTACACACTACACACTACACACTACACACTACACACTACACACTACACACTACACACTACACACTACACACTACACACTACACACTACACACTACACACTACACA
>JBGSVD010000120.1:0-5396 GCA_041753135.1 Planctomycetaceae bacterium | reverse complement strand
GATCATCGAACTCAACGTGCCGAGCTTCCGTGTGGAATCGGCAAAGAAGAGCAAGACAAAGACTCCTCAATAACCAAACTCCCATTTCCATCCGGGAATTCTAATTGTCGCTAAACCGCACTTCTAATTGTCGCCGAACAGTGACACTGCTTTCTGCCGTGAATGGTTCGCCGCACACGGATGCGAGAAGCCTTGCTGAGAGCTTCCTATTCGACCTCTTGAATGCCCGACCAGAAACGGCGGGATTGTTCACTTTGAATTTGAAAATGCCGTTCACATTCGGCGGACGACCTGCAGAAGTTGATCTCTGCTGTTTAGACCTGCAAATTGCAATTGAGATAGATGGCCACTACCACTTCGGCAGCCCCGACGCCTATCGGAGAGATCGCCGCAAAGATCTTTTGCTACAACGTGAAGGGTACTTCGTTCTGCGTATTTTGTCGGACGATGTTGTCCCACGAATGCAGGAGGTTCTTGAGACCGTGATCAACACGGTCCACTGGCGTCAATCCTCCAACCAATTCTCGAGAGTTTCCTGATTCCATACATCTGTGAAAGTGAAGACCATGAATTCTGCAAACTCGGTGCCCGAAGATGGCCGAAAGCCGTCAGTTCTCGGGTGCATGATTCTGACTCGCATGATCGCCAATTCGAAGGCCCCAGCACGCTCCCAGGTTGTCAGCGATCTGCGACCACTTTTCGCCGACAGTCTTTCTGGATCGGAGACCGTGTGGAAGCAGTTGATTGCCCAGACCATGACAGAACTCTTCTCGCTGAATTGTGTTAATGATCCGGTCAGAAAGAGCGAAATCACCGATCGCGGACGCGACGTGCTCCGCGAATTCCTGAGAACCGAAAAGCTACCCGAGCGTAAGTCGTGGGCGACAATCAAGAAGCTTGTTCTCGCTCCCATTGCGTTCGGGGAGAAACCTGAGTCTTCGAAGGATATGGACCGAATCGGAAAGGCGGACGGATTTCACGCGGAATTGCTTCGCCACCTGTTCAAGTTAAACCTGAAAGCGTTCCCTTCTCTTCCGTTGGCTATCTCCGCTGTTGCGGCACAGCACGGACTGCACCCAAAGAAGCCAACTGCTGATTCCCTGAGAGAAGCCTTTCTTCGGTCATGGGTCGCCACTGCTGGACATCAGGTTTTCTCAATTCGAACCGACGCCAGTGCAGCGAATCTTCCGACAGCCGAAGATCTCGATTCTCTGCCAGTCTTTGCCAGTCGCATCCAGCAGATTGCTCGTTCATTACCGGGCTCTCAGGAGAACGGCAAGGTGTTTATCTCGAAGATCTGGGACTTTTTGAAGTCGAGCAGCGACACAAAGACACTGAGTCGCGAGCGCTTCGATGAGATGCTCCTTCAGAGCAACCGGGCACAACTTCTTTCGTTGAGTCGTGCCGACTTGAGTGCCGGATTGAATCCCGATGAACTTAAGGACTCAGAACTGTTGCCGGAATTTGGCGACAAGTTCCATTTTGTCCGGACGGACGGCGGCTGAATCGACTACCTGGGTTTCGAACTCCCATTCAAACAATATTGCTTTTGATATCGAGATAGAGGCTATGGCTGACACACAGGTGCGATCTGCAAGTGAAGTTCTGGATCCCGTCGTCGATGCGTTCCTGAATTCTGATCGTGAGATCTTCCGCTCAGTGGCATATCCGACGGAAGTATGGAAGGAGGATCTTTGCGATGTGGAGACCATTCACTGTGAAGCCAGGGAAGTGTTTGACAGCCTCCTCAGTCAGGCTGTTGCTCCAGAGAACCCATCTAAGGTTGGCCGTATTCTGCTTCTTCTCGGAGAGTCCGGCGCAGGAAAAACACATCTGATGCGAGCATTTCGCACACGAACGCACAGTGCCGGTGCAGGTTACTTTGGCTATATGCAGATGACCTCAATGGCGTCGAACTACGCTCGTTATGTCCTGCGAATGCTCATCGATTCTCTATTGAAGGTTTATTCTCCCCGCCTGATGGATGACGATGTTCAGGGGCTTCAGCGACTTTCAGAGGCTGTCGCAGAAAGTCGTGGTGCGAACAAACATCTTCTTGCTGAACTCAGATCGGGTTCGCTCAGTGGGCCGGAATTATCGCGTGTGGTTCATACCTTATCGGAGCAGATTTTGAATGGCGGACTGAAGACCAGTCGAATCGACTTGGTCAGGGCTCTGTTGTTTCTGCAATCTCCCAACGCTCAAGCTCATTCGATCATTTACAAATTTCTGCGCGGCGAGAGAATCGCTCCGATCGATCTGGAGAATCTGGCAGGGATCATGCCATTGGATGGTGAAGAGGATGCTGTTGAGATCATCATCGGCCTTGGGGAACTGATGTGGACGATGCAGACATCGGCATTGGTGATCTGTGTCGACCAGATTGAAGACATGTTGCTGGATCAGTCAGAGCTGACTGCTGCCGGTGATCGCTTTGTGCATGCGATGACTGTCCTTCGTCAGATTTCCGAGAGTCTTCCATCAGCGGTCGTAATCGTCTCCTGCCTCGAGGACTTCTATCAGAAGTTCTGCAACGTTCTGCCATCGCCGCTCCGCGAGAAAATCCAAACGAATCCGGAGCCGATAAGGCTCGTGGCCACCAGGAATCGCGGTGAAGTGAATGACATGGTGGCTGCCCACCTGCTTCAGTTGTCCGATGATGCGGAATCATTCATCAATGGAACGTCACCGATTCCCGAAGAACTTTTGAACGCTGTGACGGGCCTTCGAAGCCGCGATGTTCTGCAGGCCTGCCGACTCTACCGGCAGAGATGTATCGCCAGTGGGGCACTCGTATCGTTTCGACCGGATGCGAATAAGGAAGCGAAAAACGAAGATTCGAGTCCTGAGGAACAACGACTCGAACAAAAATGGAATGATTTTGTTGCCGAAAGGACTACCACTTCATTGGATGATGACTGTGCTCTCATCTCATTGCTTGAAGAAGCCGTGCATGTCATTGCGGAGGAGCAAAAAGGACGCTTTCACTGTGACGCACAAGCCGCGGGGCGATTTCTGTCACTCGTAGCGGATACGAACGGAATTCGTCGCTACGTTGCGATCTGTAATTCTTCACCGCAGGGAGGTGGGTTGAATCGTCAAGTGGCCGAACTGAGAAAGGCAGTCACTGAAATCCCCGGATCATTCCACCCGATTATTGTGCGTACAACCGACTACAGGCCGAAAGATCCGAATTCAGGAGTTGCGAAAGAGTTTGCGGCTGTGGTGAAGGCTGGAGGTTTTTCTCTGACAATCAATGATGCAGATTGGCAGAAGATTTCGGCCTTTCTGGAGTTTCGTAAATCGCATCGAGGTGAAAGTGGATTCAACGCGTGGCAGCAAATGATGTTGCCGCTGAGCCGAATTTCCTCATTGAACAAACTCCTTGAACTGGATCGCATACCACAATGTCAGGCGGGCAAGAACACGGCGAACAATCAATCAAACGATACACAAACACCGGAGAAAGAACCTGAGTCGAAGTCAGTCGATCGCAAGCAAAAGAAGCCAGCGAGAGTCACGGCGGGCAAAGATGCAATCACGACGCTTATCGCGGTCGGCGACAAACTTCCAGAGAAGCAGCGTTTCACGATCGATCGTGAGACACTGAAAACACACGCTGCGTTTCTCGGAGGAACAAATAGCGGGAAAACCACTGCTGCTCTGAACTGGCTTGAGCAATTGCTATTGGCTGACATCCCGGTTCTCGTGGTGGACCGGAAAGGGGATCTGGCTCGATTCGCCTCTCCGAACATCTGGGCCGACGATGGAGGAGACGCTCGGCTTAGAGAACGCGGTGAACAACTCCGGCGAAACACCGAGGTGTCACTGTTCACTCCCGGACATGCTGACGGGCGCCCGTTGGCCTTGTCGATCGTGCCGGATGGCTTGTACCAGATGGCTGAAGGTGATCGACAAATCATTTGCCGAAGTGCGGCAGATGCGTTGGCAAAACTCATGGGGCTGGGAAATTCTACAAACGCCAAAGCTCAGGTTTCGGTCCTGATCAAATCCATCGAAGTGCTGAGTCGGCGTGAGTCTCCCATTACTCTCGACACCTTGATTCACCTGATCCACGATCCGGATGATGAACTTCTCAGCGAGCTTGGAATACTTGATCCGAAACATTGCACAAAGGTTGCTGAGTGTCTCCAGATGCTACGAATCAACAAAGAACACCTGTTTCCGGAGCAGTGCGAGGCTTTGAATTCAGAAATGCTGTTCGGTCTGGGAGAACACAAGAAGCCGGGAAAGACTCGGCTCTCTATCATCAGCACCAAGTTTCTTGGTGGAGATGAGAATACGCTGTTCTGGGTAGCTCAGCTGATGCTGGAGCTGAATCGATGGAGCAGTCTCAATCCTTCAGCCAAACTGCAGGCTGCCGTGTTGTTCGATGAAGCAGATGTCTACCTTCCGGCAACCAGCAAGCCAGCTACCAAGGAACCGATGGAAAGTCTGCTGAAACGTGCTCGATCGGCCGGGCTCAGCGTGTTTCTCGCGACGCAGAGCCCCGGAGACATGGATTACAAATGTAGGGATAATGTTTCCACATGGATGCTTGGACGCATCCGGGAAGAGCGCGCACTGGAAAAGCTGAAACCACTGTTTTCAAGCCTGCGGATGGATGTTTCTTCAAAGCTGGCCTCGCAAGACACCGGCTGCTTCTACTTTTGTCACAATGCTGATGTGACGAAAGTGCAAAGTGACCGTTCGTTTCTCAAGACAGAGCAGCTACCTGAATCCGAAATCCTGAGTTTGGCCGGCCAGTCGGGGGCACCGCATGACGATTGAGTCGGCGGGTTTGGGTAGCACAGAACAATAGTTGAGCTGCCTTTCGTGAACAGCATCGTCCTTGTGGCGATGGGTCTCAGGACTCTATCTGATGTCGAAGAACAACCCTATGAGCAAGTCGAAACGTTCAGTCGGCAAAGCAAGTGCGCAGTCTGAGTTCAGGCAGCCCAAGAAGCGGAAGCCATTTACCGTATTCCTGATCATTGACGATCAGACGATGCGGGGATCGCTCGTGGAAGTGCTGAAGTCGGAGAAGATCGACGTTCAGGACTACATGACCGCAATGGAGTTCTACCGCGACTACCGCGAATCAAAGCCCGGTGTCGTGATCTCCGAATTGAATCTGCGTGGTATGACGGGAATCGAGCTGGCCGAGAGGCTTGCTGCTGAAAAGAAAGATGTGCTCATCACGCTGCTGGCTGGGCATGCAGATGCTCCGGCGGCCGTGAAAGCAATGCAGGAGAGGGCGGATTCTGAAATTGTCGGGAAAAGTCAGGGGGCGTGAACTGGTATAGGAAAAGGTCCCTGAGACTCAGTAAAGAGCGGTTTACCACAACTGCCTTTCACGGAGGACTCAGGGATGAGCGAAGAGTATCAGCGGCTGC
>JBGSVD010000119.1:0-9833 GCA_041753135.1 Planctomycetaceae bacterium | reverse complement strand
ACGGTCGAGGCATCGACCGTGCCCGCACTGAAACCGGCCTGCTCGTCCTCGCCCAAAACCTGCTCCGCCTCGACAGACTCAAACGTGATGCCATAAACTCAGCGAATACGCCAACCTAAAAGCTGCACGATCTCCAGTGGCAAGGGGGAAGAGGTGGCCGACAGGCCGGATGGGCCTTCGAGTCAGGCAGCGGGGACTTGCCAAACATCGTTTTACCATCAAAGCAATCGTGAAATATACCAGGGCCAACTTCTTCCGATCAGACGTCGTCACACGGTGTTGAAACGGATTTAGAGTCGGCGCCGCTCCGTCACTGGGTGTAGGCCCCGGTCGGGCCTGCGGTGAGAAATGCGGACTTAATCGATACTTTAACACAAACAGCTCGGAACACGCCGACGCTCGCATGCGGTCGGGTTCTGTCGGTCAATCCTGAATTGAAAGCGTTAACATGAGTTGGTCAATTTATGGTAAGGGACGTATCGTCTGTGCCCCGGTTCTGGCCGGGAATGTACTTGTTTTCTGCACAGTGAAAGACGGGGAGAATTTCCTTTTCGGAGTGAGCCTCTACGATGGTTCCACTCTCTGGAAGCACAGGATCTCGCGCGAAATTGATAAGATTGCCACGGCGAACGGAACCGTGTTTTTCCTTGGGCATACGTCGGACTTCTACGTCAATCCCCTTGGACAAAGTGCCAAAAACAATCCTTCGGACGTCCCCAGTGCCTGCGACGTTGATCCCCTGCCCCACGATATTGCAGTGACCTTCCTGGGAGTGGTGGCGCTGGATGTCGGCTCGGGCCGTTTGAAAAGTGATTGGTATGATGTCGCCCGACAACGGCCGGAAGTCAAACATATCGTCGTTGACGAAAATGTGCTGTTGATGACCACCCATGGTAACGCTGTCTTCGCTTACGATGCCATCACCGGGAAGCAGTTATGGGAACGGAATGGCCTTGGCGACGTAGTCTCTGGGCCGCCATCACATGGTGACGGGGCAATCTTTCTGAACACAGGTGACTCGGTCAAGGCGATCAATACTCGGTCTGGAGCAGTGCGCTGGACCTATAGCTCGAAGGGAAAACTGCCACCGTACAGTCCGCTGTTCGGAAACGGCGTGGTGGTTGTGCACGAGTTTCAATTGTTGCTCGGTTTTGATTCCAAAACCGGTACGAAGATCTGGGAGGCCTCTGCCTCCCTGGACTCCAGGGAATTCGCACCGGTGGCCTGCCCGGAAGGAGATTTTCTGGTTTGCTCGCCTGATCGCCACAGAGTAGTGATCAGATGCCTCAGTACCGGCCAGGAATACCAGACATTAACACTGCATGACATGCTTGAGGGGTGGGAGCTACCACGCGATAAAGAGATGTACGGTCGTGAATCGTTTTTAGCGCCCGTTATTAACGGGCCCGCCTCCGCACTCATCAGTGGTTTTGACGGTCGAAAACTGTACGAGGCACACATCGTCCTCGCCACAACAGAAGGTGCTGTTTTCCACTACCACCTTCAGGTCGATATGTCGAATCTCAATGCTGAGTTTAAGGATCGAGTTCAAAAGTTTGCGTTCGCTTTCTCGATGCAACTTGACAGTCTGCCGAAGTTCGTGCCGGTGGCGGGTGATGGGACGCTCATATTGACCACTAAGGATGATTTTATTACAAGTTTCGATTTACTTGAGGGAAACTACGCACCGCGATTTGTCAATCTGAACTCATCCAATCTGACCGATGGTCGGTCGCAGAAACCCAACTACATCAAGCTTCCCACCAGGGACCGGTTCGATTTCGGCCAGGGCGACTTCAGCTTGGAATTATGGACGAAAACCACCCAGGGTGGCGAACTGTTGACACAATCCGCCGATCCCGGCTCAAAGGGTGCCGGTTTTCGGCTTTCGATCGTGAACACCGCCGGAGGGATTCGGTGCGGAGATTTCGGCGAGGGTCGGGTACAGCTCGCTATCACAGACGCGGATCCTGCACGGGGCATCGCACTGGTCGCATCCACGGATCCGACCACTTTGACAGACGGAACGTGGCATCACCTGACCGTCACGCGAAAACAAAACCAGATCACCGTGTTCGTCGACGGCTTCAGCCAGCCAACGGCCGTCGTGATTCATCGGGATTTCTTTCCCAAGTCCGTGCAAGACTTACATCATGCTGACGAGTTATTCCTGTCCCCGTCACTCGTCGACGTGACGGCCACGGTTCCGGCTGTGGGTAACAAAAATCAGCCGCTGGTGGTGGGAGCGTATGTCGCCGCAAATAAGGCACTCGAAGATCAATACTCACCCAACTACGACGGGCTAATCGCAGATGTGCGAGTGTGGGATCATGGACTTTCTGCCGCCGAGATCAGCGACCGCAACATGAAGTCTCTGACCGGTCTGGAACACGGACTCGTCGGTTACTGGCCGTTGATGAACCAGAAAAACGAAAATCAAAAGAGTGGTTATCAGGATCTTGCCGGCGGGGGGAAGGACAAACCCCGGGCGATTCCCGAAGGGAATGTCGTCGGGGTCGAAAAGCAGAAAACGTACCTGAGATTGAGGGAAGAGCGGTTTCCCCATCTATTGAAGCCAGAGTACGTGCAATGGCCTTACCACGAACGCTGGGCGGTTGGCGGTGCGGACGCTCCCGGTTGGGATCCAGTCGCCAGCAAGCTGATGTCCGCTTACGGCAATACACTGGCGGTTTCTGGAGAGACCCTTGCATTCTTCGCCGGTGATCATCTCCATGCTGTTGATTTGATTCACGGAGATCGACTCTGGTCGCTAACCATGCCCGAGGGGATATGGCTCGACGGCGATCGGGACGGATTCTATGTGAGCCACCTGGAGCCGATGAGTGAGGGCGGGAGCGGTCGTCGAAACGTGTTTGTGCGATCGCTGGATCCAGCGACGGGTGCTCAAAAGTGGGTGCATAAATCAATCCACAAAACAGGCAACGCTGCGCTGGTTTCGATGGGGCGTTTCATCGGCAAAGCGGGTGACGACGGCAGTGCGGATGACGACCGCACCATGTTCTGGTTGAGTAAGGATTCGGGAAAGGGAGTAGGGGGTGTTCATGTCCCCCTGGGGCCGAGTTCAAATCTGCATGTCGGAGCCTCAGGGCTCTACTTCGGAACAAAGGACGGGAAGCTGCACTTCGTGCCCATGATTTCGAAGTTTCGGCTTGAGAACGGTGACACGCGGCCAGGGATCGAAAATGACAAGGTTACCGTCGATATCGGGGGCTTCGGCCCCATCACGACCGCTGACGGCGTGCTGTTTGCCTCAAACGGAAAAACCGTTGTTCGGCTGGATGCCCAAACTCTGGAACCGTCCAAAAACAGTGCGCGGGACGACAAAGGCAAGGTCGTCACACACGATCATCTCTGGAACCCGCCTTCCATTGAGGGAGATCCCATCATCGGCATGGCGGCGTCCCCCAGCAATAACCGTCTGGTTCTCACCACTCACAGCGGCTCGGTTGAATTCTGGGAGTTCGCATCGGGCAAACGAATTAGAAAGGTCATTCCGCTACCTCTGTGGAACATGGTGATCTCGGAACCGGTGATCGATGGCGACTGCGTTTTTTTGACCGTCGGTGGAACGAATGATGACCTTGCTGACGCTGGGGCGGCCCTGGCCTACGACTTAAGAACAGGGACCCTGCGGGGAAACGATACTCTCAAGACCCAGCCTCACGGACGACCGGTCATGGCTCAGGGAGCCATGTATTTTGCCTGCCATTCCTCGGATTCTGAACAGACCCGACCGGAAGCAAACGCCGTGCATTCGGTTGTCTTCGGCAATGAATACGCGCTGAAACTCGACGGCGAACAAAACAGCGTCATCACGATGAAGGACACCGGGAATCTCCTCGACCCCGACGATTTAGGTCCGGACGGACATGGCTTGTCCTCTGGCAACTTCACCCTCGAAGCCTGGGTGAATACACATGGTAAGGGGGGACAGCTGATTTATTCACCCGGTTTGAAAAGGAAAAATGGAGACGGAGGTTTTTCCCTGACTGTCACGCCGAAGGGAGATGTCGTGGCCGCCTTTTCGAATCATGCCCTGCGGCATACGTTCACCGCCAAAGGTACGGCGGCAGCCGACGGGAGCTGGCATCATCTGGCGGCCGTCTTCCGCCAGGACAAGGGCGCCTCCGCGCCGTTCTGTGAGCTGTATGTGGATGGCAGACGACTGGACTCGGCCGCTGCAGACTCCGCGGATAACATGTTCCACTTAGACACCGATGTGAGGAGCGTCTCGATCGGTGGTACACGCGGGCAGAAATTTCAGGGCATGCTGGCGGATGTCAGGATCTGGGGGACGTGGCTGCACGCCGAGGAAATCGCGTCCCGGCGATCCGTCCGGCTGCGCGGAGATGAGCCGGACCTGCTGGCCAACTGGAGCTTTGACGATGGCACGGTTCATGACCACTCGGTCAATGACTTTCACAATGAATCTGCGGGCGCGTTGGATGTGTGGCTGACAGATCTGCACTTCACTGCTCCGCACTATCCCTACCTGTCGGCCACGTCCGCTCCGGCTGGTCCCCCGACAAGAAAGCAGAACGCGAACGGAACTTTCGCGATCGCTGAGGCCGTCTACACCACCACGATCACTGCACGTACGGCAGATGGTTCCGGGCGACCAAATACGCCACTCACCATTATGACCAGCGAAAAGGTCACGATTTCCGGTCCATCAATCAATAGCGAAACGCTTGAGCCCGGCCAGACACGAACCGGTCTGGTCACCGATGCGAAAGGGAATTTGAAGCTCACGTTGACCTGCAATGACATCCTCCACAGTCCGGAACTGAAGGTGCGCGCGGACTTCATGTACACCAACGAATGGTTCCACGTCTGTCCGGTGATCCAGAATCAGACGATGGTGACCCTTCCACCGCCGAAATTAACCGCCCATTGCGACATGATCGAGGATCTGCATTACGACGACGGAGACACTTTGGGCGAAAATGGCAAGTTCGACGAGAAAGCCCAGATCACAACTATCAAAACCACCATCGTCGCGACTGGATCCAACGGCGGGGCGATGCCGTTTGAGCCGATTGAAGTCTGGGCAGATGACCATGTCGATATCGAAGTCGACGGGATCACCTATTCCGTCAATGCTGACAATTCGGCCCAATTCGAAACCGGAGCGGACGGGGAACTGTTGATTACGCTGCACGAAAACGCGAATCAAGGGTCTGGTGGAAATCTGTTAAATGTCCCCAACCTGGTGGTCCGCGCAGGCTTCATGCCCCGCAGCAGCAATTTCGTCATCCATCCGGCGGAGTACTCCCTCAGCGCTTTGGAGAACGTCACTGCCAAACAATTGACTGGCGAAGAAGCACTGCCTCACGCAGAGAACAAGAAATCAGTGCTGCTCAAAGGGGACAATGCAAAGAACGCGGAAGAAGTCGCAAAGACGTTGCAACACATGATGGCCCTGACCAAAAAAGCCAGACCAGCCGGCGTACAGGCGGCGGGCATGGGCAGGGGCAAAGGGCTGACTTCCGAAGCCACGCACCTCAATCAGCAGTTCACACCGGCGGACAGTGTGCAGTCGCTGCACCATCATGCGCATGTCGATATTCACAGGCCGGTCTCTCCGGATCATATGCCCGCCCCAAATTTTGTGATGAATTTAAATAAGAACGGGCTGATGAAATATCAGGCGTTTCATAAAGCTAAAGACCTTGATACGTACCTGGTCATGAACCGGCTGGGAACGGCCGACACGTTGTTCGCGTGCGCGTCAAGATTTGGGCCGGACGATGCGGCGGGAGGCTGGGGCAGTTGGTTTTCTTCCATTAAGAGTGCGTTTAAGAAAGTGGCGAATGCGGTCAGCTATGCGGTTCAGGAGGTCGCACAAGTCGTCGTTCGCACGGTGCAAATTGTGGTCGAAGCGACCAAAGAGATCGTGAGCCGGGTGGAGCTCGCAATCGTCAGTGCGGCCGGGGCAATCGGCACATGGGTCATCAACACAGTCAAAGACGTGGCCGATCATGTGGTCGCCTTCATCGAGAAAATCGGTTCCGCGATAAAAGATGTCTACAACTTCCTCAAGTCGCTGTTCGACTGGAAGCAGATTCTGGAAGTTCACGACGTCCTGAAAGATGTCATGACCGGAGCCATGGAAGCCGTCAAGAACCAGTTGAAAGTTGGCATCCCGAAAAAAATCGATGCAATGGCCCAAAAGCTGAAAGGCAAGGTGGACGACCTGCTCGGGATCGATACCGGTGGATCGTTAAGCAGCAGGGCGCAGACTCCCAACGAACATGCTTCAAAGGTTGTTTCCCACACGAAGAGTACAAAAGGGAAACATATGCAGAATAAAGTCGACCAACACGCCGAGGGAGCAAGCGGTATGCCCGAACCGGAAGAGAGTGATAGCGATAGTGAGGCACCGCAGCACCCCGATCTGATTGCCCGGGCAAAGGCGATCGGCAACGACCTTGTCAACGTGTTCAAATCGTTTGCTTCACCTGCGGACATGACCCTGGATCCGTTTAAGCATTTGTTGAGAGATATTATTGACTTCGTCATCGAAGCTGCGGAAATGCTCGCCTTGAAAATCGTGGAAGCGATTGACTCGGTCTTCGAATTACTTTGGGATGGATTGAAGGGTGATATTTACATTCCGTTCGTCAGCTCGCTTTACAAAACTCTCACTGGAAACGAGCTGAGCCTTTTGGATGTGGCGTGTCTCGCTCTCGCCGTACCATTGAATCTGGTGCTGGTCGTCACGGACTTCGACTGGGCCGCAGAAAAAGCAGGTGTTCAGCAAGGTGCTCGAGACTTGTTTCGCACAGCAAAGAAACCCCATCCGGACGCCGCCGGCGCAGTCAACAATCGTAGTTGGGCATGGTTCTTGAGCATCCTTTGGGCGGTATGCGCCGTTGCTTGGGCAGCTGCAAAGGTAGTTGGTGAAGTATACGGAGGCTATGCTTCAGCGATTCCTAAGGTGCCAGTCGCTGCACCCGCTGCGAGGATAGGAGGGCAAGCGGGAAAAGCGATGCGGTCGGCCGCCAGAAAAGCTGCTAGAGCTGCGAAGACAATAGCACAAAAAGCACAAAAAAAACAAAAAAACCGAGGTACTATCTCGGCCATTTCCAATATCTTTGAAGTCGTTTTCGGCGCGACAATGGTGGCCGCGCAAACGGCTTACAGAACAGTCCTTGGAGATAAGATTCTCAGTTGGGACAACGGTACCGGCTTACTCGCTTTGATCGCTTCTATTGGGATCTGTGTTGGAACGGGTTGTTCTGCCTGGATTGTTGGCGGCACTGGTATGCCATTTTTGATGCCCTTGCTGCAAGCTAGCGGAATGGTACTAGGCGTTGCTGCGCTTGGTGCACTCCTTCTTGATGGGGCTCATAAAGAAGCAGGGCGGAGCCAAGGCGAATACGCGATGTCTTGTATGGCGGGCGTGCATGCCTGTCTTGCTTTTCTAGCCATGGATTTTGTTAACATTCCTTTCATGGAGAATCCATTAATCTTGACTCCCATACCAGCGATCGGACTTGGCGTTCTCGACGGTGTTGTAGTGCTTGCACTCATATCCACGCACTATAGCGGCGGCCTCGGTCGCAAACTCATCTCCAACGAATCGGACCCGGAACCGGCCCCAGCACAGTAGTTCCGGCACGATTGTCGGGACTTTGGCCTGATTGCCGGATCGGAATGGCTGTGCTCTTTGATCCGGCCTACGGTGAGAATCTATCGTAGGCCGGACGACGAGCCGCAACTTCGACTTGTTGCATGTTGCGGAACATCCGGAGTGGCATCATGTCAACGTCGTTTCTCGCGGTTTTGGCACGATTGCCGGATCGGCATCGACGCGCTCCCTGGTCCGGCCTACCTCTTCTACTTTTCGTGTTGCGGCGGAACCAGTTTCCACAATGCGTAGCCCAACTCGCTGCTCAGGAGGTACTTCAGCGGTATGAATACGTGTCCCTGACTCCCCCAGTCGGGACCGTAGGAATTGCGTGCCTGCACACGCTCGGTTTCCTCATCCAGCCCCACGGCCAGCATCGCGTGGTTGCGAAACGGGGTCTCGTTCGATTCGGGAAGCGTCAGCATCCCCGTGCGGGAAATCTCACCGCCCTCAAACGACCACGAATTGGACCTGCAGAAACGCAAACAAAAGAAGAACGGCGTCTCACTCTTCAGACACTCCCGAACACCCTCCATTGTCTGGGGGACTTCTTCAAAATGCCAGTCCTTCATCCTGACCGCTTCGTCATACGCTTCTGTCGGAGGTCGCTCCCGGTAAAGTCGTGTCTCATCCGGCCACAGCTCGACGTCACAAACTCCCCATTCCTTTAGTGCCTCCATCACCGTTGAGGGCGGCACCGGGGCGTTGCTGTTCTGCTCCCCTTCCCGCTTCCGGGCGTTGTAATACACAAACTGCACGGATGGTTTGAAATCGGCTTTCACGCCCGGCACTCGTCCGCGCTGGATTTCCCACCACACGGCATCGCAGAAAGCAATCGGCGCACAGGACAACAGCCCTCGCTGAGAATGAACCGGCGGAAACCGATCACTGAGATTGAACTTCTGCATCTGAGAGATGACTCCGAAACTGCTAACAAGGACTTCGCCCATGTATTGTGTCGTCAGGAAGCGCGTTGAGCAACTGGGCACAGCTTTCCGAGACGTGATGACGGCCAGCCGGTCAAATCTTGCGACAGGGATCGACTTGGCAAAAAAATGAATGGGAAAAAATCCAGCCGCAACACAGCCCCTGTTCTTTCAAATTGACTTGCCCCACATCTTCTTGCCCATCCATGTTTTTGCCGCTCTCATCACTGCTCCCCGTCATGCAGTCGTCGCGCCATCCTCGTCGTAAAGCCCACGGATATTCGAGTTGAGTTTCTGCCTCGCAAACTCAAGCAGCCGCGTGGAAATGTGTTGCCACAGTTGTTCCGCAGCCTGCTGATTTTCGTCGTCAAGCTGGATAATCCAGCCCGTGACTGAATCGCTGCGTATAGTCGCCGATGATGGTCAATGTAGGTCCTTTCTGCCGGAATGGACTTTCGCCGAAATGGCGAACCCAGTGTGCAATTTGCTGCACGATATCGGCCCGGTTCGTTGATTGACGGGTAAACAGGTCGCGGCAAGCCGCGAAGTCCTCCTCGGCAAGGAGGACCTACCGAGATCCGCCATCTAGAACCGAATCGCTGCTCAATCTTCAAGCCAGTTGAGTGTCGCCGCTAAAACCACGAGACTGACTGTCGGCTAAAAGTTGTTCCAGCAACGGCAGCATTAATAATGTGGCTCTGGGCTATTCGGCTCCAGGATTTCACTGCCTACTGGATGCGAGTTCGCTGGGCACCGTGTTGGAGGAAGACTCACACGGAGAAACTGGTGAGCAATCAATGCACTCTGGTTGTGGCTCGCAACATCCTCACCGGTGAAGTGAAATACTTCCTGTCGAACCGCGTGCCGGGGCGCGATGGCTGGACGCTGCGCCAGATCCTTCGCGTGGCCTTCGGACGCTGGCCGATCGAGGACTGCTTTCGTGAGACGAAGGAGGAGCTTGGTCTGGACCGCTTCGAGTGCCGCGGCTGGCGCTGCATCCATCGCCATCTGTTCGTGACGATTCTGAGCACAGTTGTTTTGTGCCCGAGTTCGTCAGCAGCTTTCGCCGAGCGAGGATGTGACCAGCGGCGAACTGCTGACGATAGAGCAGGTTCGCCGCGCTGCGAACGTCGTGGTGCAGGCGCTCAACCTTCCGCCACGCACCCGCGAACAACTGTATCGTGAAGAATCCGAACGCCAAAGCTACCACGCTCGCCGCAACGCTCAAGCCAGCAAGTCTCACCGAAAAACCA
>JBGSVD010000118.1:0-81588 GCA_041753135.1 Planctomycetaceae bacterium | reverse complement strand
CCGTGCATGGTAGTTTGTGGAGTTGCCCAACGGCGGGCGCGCCGCCCGCGCTCCCGTAGCGCGGGCGTCTCGCCCGCTGAACATTCTTCAATCCACAAATGACAATGCTCTAGTTGTGCCCCCAGCCCGTTCCACATCTTTTTGCGCGGATATGTCCAGTCAGAGCGAATCGAAAAAGGGCACTGCTCAGTCGACGTACAAGAACTCATTCAGGTTGAGGGCCACCAGGAAAAAGTACTTACGAGCCTTCTCGGCTGACAAGCCATCTTCTGTCTGCAACTTCTCAATCAGATCAAGACCGCGATCAATTTCTTCCTCCGCAGGCTCGCGCTGGCCAACACGACTCAGGGCCATACGGACTTGTTCTTTCAGAGAGTCCGGGTGTTGTTCGGAAGCCAATTTTTCAAACAGCGTCGCTTGTTCCAGAATGAACTGGCTGTTCAAAAGTCCGAGCGCCTGAGTTGGCTGAGTTGTCGCGAACCGAACAGGGCAGGTCTGGTCGGTATCGGCCATATCGAAGCTCTCGAGAATTGGATCGAGCAGCGACCTTTTGACATGGATGTAGATACTTCGTCGTGCCTCGTCTTCGGGGGACGAGGAGCCCCAGCCGGCTCCGGGTTGTGACTGCCCCGCTTTGACTTCATCGGGGATCTTTGTGTAGATGGACGGACCGTACATGCGATCCTCACTAAGCGTGCCGTTCGCCCAAAGAATAGAATCGCGGACTTCTTCAGCGGACAGTCGTCGCATATCGAATCGCCAGAAATGATCATTCACGGCATCTTTTGCCAGAGCGTCCTCTCGTCCACGTGAACTCATCTGATAAGCCGAAGAATTCATGATGAGGCGATGCATGGACTTCATCGACCATCCTTCTTCGACAAATTTTGCTGCCAGCCAGTCCAGAAGTTCAGGGTGTGTCGGCTTACTGCCCTGGAATCCGAAATCGCTCGATGTCCGCACGATCCCGCGTCCAAAGTGGAACTGCCAGATTCGATTGGCCATCACTCGGGATGTCAACGGATTGTTCGGGCTGGTAATCCACCTGGCCAATGCGGTGCGACGACCACTGGAAACAGCCCCTTCGGCGGGATTTTCAATGACGGGAGATGGAGGCGAAAGCACAGATGGAAAAGCAGGCTGGACTTCATCACCAGGTGACTGTGGATTGCCTCGAAGCAGAACAAAGGTTGGCTTCATTCCGGCAAGATCTTCTTTAACACACAATGCTTTCGCCATACCCGTTGGCGGGTTCTCACGAAGCTGATTTCTTCGATTTGTCAGGTGTCGATAATGGTTGACCTCGTTGTCTTTTAACAGGCCACCTTTGCGTTTTTCGATCAGCCGAACACGATTCACTTCGAATTGAAACTCGTCATGTTCAACGCCTTCAAAATCAGGCTTCACTTTCTCTTCAATTTTTCGAAGATCGCGTTCAATATTTTTCAGCTCTCGTTCATGTTGTGCCACTGCGGCGGCTTGTAGACCGCTTTCCTCTGGTTTGGTAATTTCAGTGACAGAATTTTCAATGACCGATTCGCCGGAACGAACGCCGTACCGCCGAATGCCTCGAAAGAACGCAATCATGCTGTAATAGTCTGCCTGCGGAATCGGATCAATCTTGTGGTCATGACAACGAGCGCAGTTGATCGACATGCCCAGCAATGTCTGGCCTGTGGTTGTCACGATATCATCAAGGTCATCGTAGTACGCAAGTTCCGGATCAGCAGGTTCATCATCCCATCGACCCAGTCGATAAAACCCGGTTGCAACAATAGCGTCTGGATTCTTCTCTGGTGATTCATCACCGGCCAACTGTTCCGTCACGAACTGGTCGTAAGGTTTGTCGCTGTTGAATGATTGAATGACATAGTCGCGATATCGCCAGACAAAAGGCTTTGCGCCATCGCGTTCATAACTGTTGGTTTCAGCGTATCGCACCAGGTCAAGCCAGTGTCGTCCCCATTGCTCACCGTAGTGTGGCGATTCTAGCAGATCGTTGATCAGTTTTTCCCAGGCTTCTGCGGTGGGATTTGCTGCGAAGGCTTCAACAACTTCAGGCTCAGGCGGCAGGCCAATCAGGTCATAATAGGCCCGGCGAACCAATTCTGCTGGTGCCGCGCGAGGATTCGGCGACAGACCATTTTCCTGGAGCTGTTTGAGAACAAAAGAGTCGATCTCAGTTTTCGCCCAATCACCATCAACCTTCGGTGTTTCTGGCTTTATGACAGGCTGAAACGACCAGTGCTTCTTTGTTTCCTCGTTGACCTTTGGGGCTTCTCGCGGCAGTTCGAAATGCAGAGGCTTGCCGTCTTTGGACCAGGCAAGACCATCTTTTACCCAGGTTGTCAGTGTTGCAATCTGCCTAGGAGACATTTGCCCGGTTGGCGGCATTTCGTATCCGTCGTAGTTGATTGCTTTCAGCAAAAGGCTTGCTTCGGTCTGACTCAAGTCAACTGCGGCGCCGGACTCTCCTCCTTTGAGAATGCCGTCGCGGCTGGTGAGGTCCAGGCCTCCTTTGGGCTTTGCGCCGGCGTGGCATTTGAGGCAATTGGATTCCAGAATGCTGATGACTTCGTTCTCAAACAGTTCAATATGCTCATCAGAAAACTTCGGAGTTTCATCGGCGCAGATGGCGTTAATCGGTGCGAAGGTCATGAACAGAAAGAGTGCGATTACACGAGTCAGCATGATGGGCTCACCGGTTATGGCGGGAATATTGAGCAGAGACACGTTTGTCCGTCAGCAAATGTCTGCCAGGGAAAGGCAGCGAACAGGACAGGCTAATCGTCGCTCACTCTGATGTCAACGAGCTTGAGATTGAGTGCAATGGGCTGGACGATTATGAGGACGCATGGCCTGAGTGCTTCTATTGATTGAGCGGCAAAAGCGAGATCGGCAGACGCCAAAGTGTGGCGTATTTCCAAAGTCTGATTTTTGGGCAGCCGAAGTCGCCCAGGCTTTGGCGAACTGCCTGTGTGTCCAAATCACTGACACGATCGGCCATGCCCAATCAACACGTTGACGTTTCTTCAACAGAGCTTAATCAGCATCGAGGTGATCGAAGCCGGAAAAGCCTTCGTTTCTCGCGAGAAATGTCAGAATGCCAGCGAGCAGCCGAGCATTTTGCTCATAGTTATGACAACGATGGCAGACTCGCAGGCAGCCTCCGGAAGCAAGGCTTTCACGCCAGCCCTTGGGCAGGCGACACGAAATGGTTTCGCCTCGAATAATGATCAGTGGTCGTATCGCGTGTGACCCTAGTTGTGCGACCCAGTTTAACGGGCAGACTTTTGGCCGAAAGACATCGCGCAGACAACCAAGTACGGTGTCGTTGGGGATGAGTAGCTGGACTCGCCGCTGATCGGCATGGTAAAGCGCGTCAATGAGCCCCATTCGGACGGTTTTTTCCGCATGGTTGTAAGTGTGCAGGCCTTGTTCGCCCGGCACAATGACGAGAAATCTGGCATCCAGATCTGCGGCAAGGTCTGCAGCACGACGAACATCGTCGATCGCGTTTTCGTAGGACATTCCCAGTGCCCCAGTAAATCCTCCCGCAAATCCGAGGCAGCTGACGGAGATACCGGAATCGGCCAGGACGTCGTGCAGCGTATGCTCGCCGATTCTCAACACCTGCTGCCGACGGACCGACACATATCCGATCCCACGGCGATGGAGTTGTTCGGCTTCACAGATCAGATCGTCAACTGATTCTGAGCGGAGTGGCATGGAGACCGCGATTCGCGATACCACGGACGGCTTCGCCCATTCAGTTTCTTGTTCTAAGAAAACATCCATGTAGACGCTGCAAAACCAATGAGGAACGTGTCACAACGCCGACGGCGAAGAGTCAAACCGCAGCTTGATTCGGAGTCTGAGTTTTCTGCAGTTGTGCATGATTCTCAGATTCGTCGTCTGGGGCTCACAATAAAAGCCGGGCGACTTTCATCACGAGCGACCGTACTTTGCCGGAATCAGCTCCGGATGTAAACGGAGTCTGACTGACTTTTTGCCGACTCAGAAAACTCGGCATCCCTAAGAGCCTGACAGCGTGAAATTAACTTGACGCAAAATGAGCGAATTTGTAGAGCTCAACTCGTGTCGTGTCTCGCAGTTTCATTTCATCTTGATGTGTCCACCAGACTCGTAGCCGGATTCACCAGAATCCGGAACACTTACCAAACAAAGTACTCCGTCAAGATTAAAAATGAAATTTGGATGTAGTGGATCTTGCTAGAGATCTCATTACTGTCGGACCTTTAACAAGGTCCACTACTCTAAAATCAAATCTGGACAAAGCACGAGGGGCATCACTTTTTCATCAACGTCATGGGCCAACATTGTTGCGAGCGAACGCTGCAGATGACGTTGTTCAGGAAACAAGGCGGTACGCATCAATGAAAATTCACCGCTCTGCGGCTTTTCGCAGACTCTGCGGCCGACACGCACATTCGAACGGCCCATAGTCCATCATGACCGTTCGCATGCAGTGGAACGCCATTTCGTACTGCCTCTGCTACGCGCTGAATCTGCTGTACTAGTTCAAAGAAATGAATTGGTTCTTCGAGAATCCAGTTGCCGACTCGATCAATGTCAGATCACCATCCGCCGGACCCCGGTCGGTACGGCCGACGCCAGAGTTCAATCAGGCAATACTGGGGTTCACCGATCGCCCCGTCATCGATCATTTTTTACTCGAGCCCAGAACTGCGATATACGCCATTCGAAGCCGCTCGCCAGATTGCGTTAATTTTTGTTTTGCCAGAGAAACGATGTCGGCACAGTCCTTCATATTGGCCGCCATCGGTTTCTCCAGCAGCACGTGCTTGCCGGCCTTCAATGCGGCACAGGTAACTTCGTGATGCAGATGCGTCGGTACGACACTGTCGATCATGTCAATGTCGGATCGATTCAGCAGTTTGCGATAATCAGTCACAACTTCAACCAGTCGCTGACCGTCCTTCGCGGCTGCCTGAGATTCTTCGGATCGAGCGGCTATAGCAACCAATTCTGCGTTAGTTGTTTCCTGAATCGCTCGTGCGTGATGCGTGCCCCAGGCACCGTGTCGATTGACGGGACTTGCGGCTTGTTCAGCTTCAGCAAACGGCAAAGTGCCATTCGCAGTTTTCCAAATGCGCAACAAAGAATTCGGTGTTCTCTCTTGTGTAACAGCTGTACTAATATTACTAATACAGTGGATGATCAGTCATAAGGGGTAATGTTGTGGACGTGCAGGTTGATGTTTCCAGTCGAGTTCCGATCTATCGCCAGGTATGCGATCAGATTCGGCTGGCCATCGCGCAGGGGAAATTGCAGCCAAACGACAAGTTGTCTTCGGTTCGGGAGTTGTCGCGACAGATTGTGGTCAATCCCAACACCATCGCACGTGTTTACACCGAGCTTGAACGTGAAGGTATCCTGAATACGCGGCCAGGTCTTGGCGTGTTTGTCGCTGAGCCTCGCAGTGATCTCACCAAAAAAGCACGCCGCGAAAAGCTGATGGAGCAACTGAACGCTTTTCTGTCTGGTGCGGTGCATCTGGGTTTGACTCAGGATGAGGTTCTGAAGGCATTCGAAGAACAGATGAAAAAATTTCAATGGAAAGGGTAAGTCGATGGTGCCTTCCGACTATGCAATCTTCACCGACCATTTGACGCGATCGTACGATGGTCGACGAGTGGTCGACGATCTGAATCTGGCAATCCCGCGAGGCAGTGTCTACGGGTTGCTCGGCCGCAATGGTGCGGGTAAATCGACGACGATTAAGATGCTCACGGGGATGGTGCAGCCGGACTCTGGTGATGCGTGGCTGCTGGGTGAGAACGTTGTCGGCATGACGCCGCAGCACCGTGAAAGGGTGGCCTATATCGCAGAAAACCACCCGCTTTATGGCTGGATGACGGTTCGGGAGAGTGTGGCGTTTGCTCGCAGCTTTCAGACTCGGTGGAATCAGTCGCTGGTCGAGATGATTCTGGATCACTTGGAAGTTCCGCAGCGAAGAAAACTGAGTCAACTGTCGAATGGTCAGCGAGCACAGGTGTCACTGGCCATTGCTTTGGCTCCGGAACCGGAATTGCTGATTCTTGATGACCCGACACTCGGACTCGACACTGTTGTGCGTCGCGATTTTCTGGAATCAATGATCGAGGTGATCCACGAGAGCGGCCGTACGATTGTGCTGAGTTCTCATATTCTCATGGACATCGATCGCATTGCTGATCGCGTTGGAATCATGGTCAAGGGACGGCTGGTTGTCGATTGTCCGACGGATCATTTCCGCAGCAGTGTTCGGCGCGTCGTGGCCTCGTTCAGCGGTGATGCGCCAGACTGCTCAGGTTTACCGGGTGTCATCAATGCGCGTGTGACTCGTGGTCAACTTGAATTGATCGTTGTCGGTTTCAGTGAAGAGCTCGAACAGGCGTTCTGTTCATTGAACATAAGAAATGTCGACGCTCAGGAGCTGAACCTGGAAGACGCATTCATTGAGTTCACTCGTGGCTCACGACGTAGTCTGCCGCCGTTTTCGATGGAGCCTGTTTATGCATAAAGGTTTGATTTACAAAGAACTGCGGCAGTGCTGGTTTCTGGGTGCATTGACCCTGCTGGCCTGCATGGGTTTTGCCTGGTGGGGAAAAGTAACGACGGCTGGCTATGACGTGCCTCCGCCACCACTCATCGTTAAAGCCAGATTCTGGAGCGTCCAGATGTCTCTGGATGTTCTGTCGGCCAATTTTCTTCTGTGCAGCGGTCTGCTTGCGATCGCTCTGGGGCTTGTGCAGTCTGCCTGGGAGCAGGTTGGCGGAACCTGGTACTTCCTGATGCATCGACCAATCCCGCGCGGATCAATTCTCACTTCAAAGCTGACCGCTGGGCTGATGCTGTGGGCGGTGTGTTCATCTATTCCTCTGGCACTTTACATTGCCTGGGCGGCAACACCGGGAACTCATCCGAGTCCGTTTGCCTGGTGGATGGTTTCTCCTGTTTTGCACACATGGCTCAGCATCCCGATGCTTTACCTGGCCGCGTTTCAGTGTGGACTGTTGCCGAATCGATGGCATGGAACTCGGCTATTGCCATGCGTTGCGATTGGCGGCTTGTGCTTTGCAATGCAATTTCTGGCAGCCTGGTGGCTGACCGGATTTCCAGTGATGTGTGTTGTCATTGCGATACAACTAAAAGCCCTTTATCAAACATTCTCGGTGAAGGGTTTTTAGTCCTGAGCGATAAACAAAAATCGGATTTTTTGGAAGAAATAATCGCAACTTGTCACAGCGTGCGTGTTGAGAAACTGGCAAGGCGTCGTGTAGATCCAACATCCATTCCGTCGCTGAGAGGCCAGGCCCATTGATCGAGCCTTTCTGCTGTGAGCTAAACGCGTGAATTTTCGAGCCTCCACCTGGAAGAGGTTGAAGCCAGCGGTGAACCCATGATGAACTCTCGAAACGTGAAACAAGAATCTCTGCTGACTTCGCTGACGATTGCAGTGGGAATCACAGGCGGGGCGATCCTGCTATGGATTGCCATGAACGACATGCTGGCGACGACATTCGTTACGTTTTTTCGGCGAGACTATGAATTTCGCAACATGCATTACAGTGGCAGCGAAGATGGCGAAAACTTCTTCATGAGCCGAACGGGGCGCACAGGAAATCTGCCAATCAACGAGCGATTTGATCTGAATGGAAACAGGTTGCCCGACGAAAGAAGTGTCTCCGGGGCTGATGTTCCTCCCGTTCCTGGACGTCATGTCACAATACAGATTCAGGGATCCTCAGGAGCTGCAGGGATGGTGCCAGCTTCGCGCATTGCGAGAATCGTCGAGGATCAATCAGGTCACATGTCCTGGTACGCTGTTCGAGAGCCGGGTTCTGACGATCGATGCTGGCTGGAATGTTACGATCTCACTGACGGTCGGCGAGTGTTCTGTATTGGCACAAACGGCAAGCAGAGCGACGTTCCTTCTGTGGACCATCGATTCCAGATTCCCCCGAATCGCTTTTTTCACAAGTGGGGATGGAGTGATTTCGCCAATAACGGAGAAGTCTACAGGCACGACGAGTATTCGCCCGATCCGTTTCTGTTCATCGCCGACCGGGAGCGTATGTACCGGGTGGATGTCGTAACCGCAGAAGTCGTTTCACTCTTCGAATCTCCGGGTGAAATTGTTTCGCTGACAAATGCGAAAGTCACGGACCATGCAACGGGTGCGACTTCATCAAGTGAATTGGCACCAGAGAAGAATCTGATCGTGATCCGAACTCCAGAGAAATTATTTTGCTATGCAGCGAATGGTCAGTTGCTTTATTCCATGTCGCTGCAACACGTGGAGCCAGCAGCGCTTGTACAGCTCTACGACTTCACCGCTGAGGGAAAGTCGCCCCGGCGTTATCTGGAAGCAACGACCTCTGAACAGCTTGCTGACATGGCCAACGTCGCATGCAGAATCTGGGTATTGAATGATGACTACGCGTTCGAATCTGATCAGCCACTGCACGACCTGCGTTGGACGAATCACGGGGCGGGAATGTCATTGAATGAGCGTTGTTTGGCCGTTGGACTTGCAATTCCCGCTCCAGTGTTGCTTGCGGGTGCGGCCGTGATTCAGCCGAATGGAGTTATCGCGGCACCATATCAAACTTCTCCAGCTGCCGTTGGTATTGCCGCGATACTGACAGTGCTGGCCTTGTTTCTTTTTCAACGACATTCGTCTCGAAACCAAATCCCGCAACGTGGCGTGTGGCTGGCGTTCGTACTGTTGTTTGGGATCTTCGGGTATCTCGGCTACCGATGTTGCCGAAAGTGGGCTCTCCGTGAAATTGCCAGTCCATCGCACGCCAGGGTCGATGCTAACGTGATGCTGTTGGCACATCTGAGTTCGAAGCTGGTTGTCCCTGCGTCGCTGGGCACTTCAGAATCGCTCAAATGACCGAGTGAAATCAGAATCCAAGTGGATGAATACTTCGCGGCCGAATTTGCGATCACAATCCACGATGTATGCCCAAAAATTCGAGCGTCCTGAATTCTTGCGCGACGCGTGATTGAGTCTTTACGATTGCCTCAATCGTTCCGTTTCAATCTAGAACGAGTGCCCCAATCGTTTAGACACAGTTGAGTCCACTGTGTCTACAATGCATTCTGGTTGGATCAGGCGATGCCGCAAAGCGTCGGTTGTTTTGCGGAATTGATGCAGGAAGCTCGAACATTGGCAGCGCTGCTTTGCGATTCGGTCAAGCTTCGAGTAGCTTGGGTTGCAATTCGTATCCCACCATTTTCCGCAAGGAGAGTTGTTCATGAGATCCCTGATTGTTGCCTGTGTTGCGATGGCTGTGTTTTCTGCAGGAAGTCCTCAGCTGCACGCCTCTGAACCAATGAAAGCGTTGATTGTTGACGGTCAGAACAATCATGGCGTCTGGCCAACCACAACGAAGATGATGAAGGCCTATCTGGAGCAAACGAAACTCTTCACCGTCGACGTTGCCACCGCAGCACCCAAAGGCACTGATCCCAACTTCAAGCCCGACTTCAGCAAGTACTCGGTCGTCATCAGCAACTTTGGGCATGGCGCGGCTCCGTGGCCTGAAGAAACACAGAAGGCATTCGAAGCATTTGTGAGTGGCGGAGGTGGTTTCGTCGTGGTCCATGCGGCTGATAATTCGTTTCCCGAGTGGCCTGCCTACAACGAAATGATCGGGCTCGGTGGCTGGGGCGGTCGAACAGAGAAGAGCGGACCGTATGTCTACGTGAACGCTGAAGGTGAACTTGTTCGAGACGAAACGCCCGGCAACGGCGGGAACCATGGGGCTCAGTGGGAGTTCCCTGTCGTGATTCGCGATCGCGAACATCCGATCCTGAAGGATATGCCGGTCGAATGGTTGCACGCGAAGGATGAGTTGTACGACAAGCTGCGAGGCCCTGCAAAAAATATGCAGGTTCTGGCGACTGCCGAATCGCAGGTGACCGGTCGTCATGAACCGATGATCTTCACGATCGGGTATGGCAAAGGTCGTGTATTCCACACGCCAATGGGCCACGCAGAATACTCTCAGGAGTGCGTCGGCTTCATCACAACTCTGCAGCGCGGCACCGAATGGGCTGCCACTGGAAAAGTAACGCTGCCGATTCCGGATGATTTTCCAGCGGCCGACAAACTCAGCAGCCGCAAGTTTGCAGAATAGATTCAACAACGATTCACAAGACAGCCTTATGCAACGCAATGAACAAGGTTTGTTTGAGACGTTGATTGGTGACGGACGTTCGTTGATCACGTTTTGCGGGCTCTGCCTGGGGCTGGCCGGGATATTCGCGACATTCCAGTCGATGACCGGCCATTTTCTGCCTCACGATGTGGCTTATCTGCAAATGCAGCCGGAAGAACTTTGTGGGATCAATGAATGTCGTATCGTGCATTTCATGATCCATGATCGCATCAGTTTCGGTGGCTCACTTGTCGCGATTGCGGCCATCTATCTTTGGCTGGCCGCATTCCCATTGCATGATGGCGAGCAGTGGGCATGGTGGACTCTCGCTGTGAGCGGCGTCGCCGGTTTTGGTAGCTTTCTGACCTATCTGGGTTATGGATATCTGGATACCTGGCATGGTGTAGCCACTTTGGTTCTATTGCCATGCTTTCTCCTTGGACTATGGATACTGCGGCCAAAGTCTGTGGTCTTTTCGAAGATGTCTCGAAGTTCTTTCCGTCCGACGGAGAGAATCGACTGGCGAACTCCTGTCGGAAAAGGACGCATCCTGTTGCTTGTCGTTGCCACAGGAATGATTGGAGCCGGACTGACGATTCAATGCATTGGCATGACAAGTGTCTTTGTCCCCACCGATCTGATGTTCATGGGAATGGAGAAACAGGAACTGCACGCGATAAATCCAAGGCTCATTCCTCTGATCGCTCATGACCGGGCAGGATTTGGGGGAGCCGTCACGACGGCTGGTTTGTTAACCGTGGCCTGCGTTTGGTTTGGTCGGCCAGGTCGATCACTTTGGCAAACCCTGGCCATTGGCGGCTTCGCAGGATGGAGCACTGCAGTGTTCGTGCACCCAGCGATTGGATATACGGATCCGTGGCATCTCGCCCCGGCGGTTGCGGGAGCTGGTCTGTTTTTGGCAGGCCTTGTTCTGACACGTTCAAAGCCAATACCGTTCAAAAAGTAGCGGAGCAGCGCGAGCTGCCCGGTGCGTGCCTGCAAAATGCTGGCTCACTGGACGGCTTGAGTGGATTCCGCGACTTTAACAGGCCGTTCGTTGAACGGCATTGCGTTTAAAGCACTTTGCAAGTTGCTGATTCACAGAATTCCAGCGGCAACCACGCGAACTGATTACGCATCGAGGCCTCCGCTTGCGCGAAAAACGATATCAAGATGGATTGATCCATCCATTCATCCATGACCTTCACCTGCTGGCAAGAATCTTATGGCCTGGCTGCAAAATTACGATCCACTCAATTCTGAAGTCCTCTCCACGCTGATTGCGGCCTTGCCAATTGTTGTGTTGCTGGGACTGCTGGGATCTGGTCGCGTCACCGCACATATGGCGGCAGCGGCTGGTTTGATGACTGCAATGCTGGCGGCGATTTTTGTATTTCACATGCCAGTCAGTGCGGCTGTTGCATCGGCCGTTCACGGTGCTGGCTACGGCTTGTTTCCCATTGGATGGATCGTTGTCATGGCGATCTTTCTCTACGCTCTGACTGTGGAAACAGGACAGTTCGATGTTGTCAAAAGATCGGTAGCATCGCTGTCACCCGATCGGCGTATTCAGGCTTTGCTGATCGCCTTCAGCTTTGGAGCGTTTGTGGAAGGCGCCGCGGGCTTTGGTACTCCTGTGGCCATTTCTTCCGCACTGTTGATTGGTGCCGGGTTTCGTCCATTGCAGGCCGCCGGCATGGCTCTGATTGCAAACACGGCTCTTGTCGCATTCGGAGCGCTTGGTACACCGATCAAAGTTCTTGCCGAAACATCCGGTATCGATGAAATGCTGCTCAGCAAAATGGCAGGGCGTCAGTTGCCGTTCTTTTCTCTCCTGGTGCCAGCCTGGATGGTCTGCACGATGTCGGGATTGCGAGGACTTCTGGGCGTCTGGCCAGCCGTTTTAGTCTGCGGCGGCAGCTTTGCCGCTGTCCAGTTTTATACGGCCAATTATCTTGGCTCACGTCTGGTCGACGTTGCGGCCGGTCTGGCGTCGCTCATCGCGCTGACGCTGTTCGTCAAGGTCTGGCAGCCGAAGTCGATCTGGAAGTTTGAAGATGAACCGACGGACGCCGTCGAATCCTCCCCGCAAAGTCGAGTAGAAGAAACGGCTGCAATGCCAGTACGACTCCCCGATAGTACTCGCGCGGTGATCTCCGCCTGGATGCCGTGGGTGCTGTTGTCGGTCTGTGTGTTCGCCTGGGGACTTAAAGATGTCAAATCGTTTTTCGATGATCATACGCTGATCAAGTTTGAAGTACCCGGTCTGCATCTTCGTGTTCAACGCAACAAGGAAGTCGCTGTAGACAGCAAACCAGAGGCGGCTGAGTTTAAGATCAACTGGTTGTCCGCGACGGGGACATCAATCTTCTTCGCATCCGTTCTTTCAGCTTTTTGGATGCGAGTACGACCTGCCATGTTTGGCCGGATCTTCCTGCGTACGTTTCGTGAAATGCGATTTCCATTGCTGACAATTGCTCTGATGCTGGCGTTGGCCTACGTCACTCGGTACAGCGGTATGGATGCGACGCTTGGGCTGGCGTTTACAAAAACAGGCAGGCTTTATCCGTTTTTTGCCGCGATGCTCGGTTGGCTTGGAGTAGCACTGACTGGATCTGATACGTCAGCCAATGCTCTGTTCGGAAGTCTTCAACGAATCACAGCTGAACGACTTGGACTCGACCCAATTCTTATCTGTACTGCCAACAGCACCGGGGGCGTCATGGGCAAAATGATTGATGCGCAGAGCATCGTTGTTGCAGCCGTGGCAACCAAACAATCCGGCAACGAAGGCGAGATCCTGCGATTTGTCTTCTGGCACAGTGTCGCTCTTGCATCCTTGATGGGACTGCTGACGCTGGCACAGGCGTATTGGTGGACCTGGATGATTCCCAGCTAATGCACGACATCTTGCTGACCAGGAATTCGTTTCGTTCGAATCTCTGCTACGCCGTCGGGACGCCGCGCGACAGACATTGATCTCTTCATCGATCCGGCCGTCCGCGATGCCGAAGCAATGCGGGCGGCCGGGTTTGCGGCTGATCGGTTTATGCCGCGGACTCAGTCAGAGTCTCGTTCCTGGTGTCTGTGTAATTGGACACTGCTGAGATATTTCCGGAATCAATCAGTCGATCGAACTCATTGTCGTCAAAGCCGGATGCAGCAGTCGCCATAAGTCCGAAGCCTCCACCCAGCATCATGACGCCGGTGAGGACACCGATTGCGACAAGAACAAGTGTGAAGTCGCCACCCAGTTGTTGAACGTCCAGCATTCGAACTCCAATCAGGAGTATAATGCTCATTCCGAACGTCGTGATCAATAAGCCCAGCGCGAAACGTAATGGTCGCAGACGCTTTGTCGCGGCAATGGATGTCGCCTTTTCTGCGGATGCAACATTCAGGCTGGTTGCTGTTGTAACAGGCAACGTCTGATTTCGCGTTGCGTTCGAGTGGAGTGATTTTTTCTGTGTTTCTGGGGTCGATGAGTTCGTAGTCATGGTTGTTGATCCTTCTCCGAAATCCGTAAGCGTCCTGTTCACAGATCCGAAACTCGAAACAAATCACAGAGGAGGGATTTGATACCGATTCTCGCCAGCGGCTTTAAAGTTCTTGTCAAAGTGCTGGAGAGATACGGGCTTTCGGAATCTCGCCCTTGAGCGAGTGATCTCGGAGGTTATTTCAGGAACGCAGTATTCGGCGAATCGGATCAGCGGAACCGCGAGTGAATCTCTAAGTCATTCAGCATTAAGGGTTTGCGTGTTTGCCTGAACTGGGATTTTCGTTTTTCCAAAAACGTTCCATCAGTCGCAGGGTTTCGTCGCTCACATGATGTTCAATGCCTTCGCTGTCGATCGATGCGGTTCGCTGGCTCACCCCCAGAGCCAGCAGAAACTGGTAGACGATTTCATGACGCCGCTGGGAAAAAGCCGCCAGGCTGCGACCTTTTTCTGTAAGGGTCACCGGCGCATACGGTTCGGTATCGACGTAACCGTCACGTTTCATGCGAGCGACGGCCCGATTGACAGTGACATGGCTGACCGCGAAGCGTTTCGCGAGATCTCGAACGCGGCAAACTCCAAGTCTGTCGTGCAGTTCGGCAATCGCTTCGACGTAGTCCTGCGTCAGTTCTGTCGCATGATCGAGCCGCGTGCGCTCGTGACCCTTCGATCGTGTTTTCGGTTCTTTCACGGACTATTCTCGTCGAGCCTGTTGCGATGGATTGAAGAAAAGGAAGACGAGGGTATGTTGATCGGCAGCCTTTAGCAATCTCATTGCCGTCATGGATGCGAATGCAATCACTTTTAGAGCTACGCGGAACAACGGCATCTTTCAGAACACAGGAACCTTTTTGCAATATCGGATCCAGACTTCCTGAAGCTTCAGAGCGCTGTCATGATGGAGGCGGTCGGATTTGTTGTCATCATCTCAGTCCTGGTCGTGTAATCCCATGTCGCGAATTCGAGCAGTTTTCTCTATTGGAGCAATGCATGGTGGCGGATCGGAGCGACAACTTTGTCTCTTGCTGCGACATCTGGATCGGGAGAGATTCGAGCCGTTTCTCTATCTTGTGTATCGCTCCGGGCCGTTATTGGATCTTGTTCCGGATGATGTTCCCATCGTTTCGTTTGAGGAACGTACGTCGAATTCATCGATCTATCTGCCAGGGTTAATGCATTCTCGTCGAGTTCGTGATTTCCAGAATTTTCTGACAGACATTCGCGCAGATGTCAGCTACGACCGCACATTTCTGATGACCCTGATTTCTGCTGCTGGTGCTCAGAGGGCCGGGGTGCCGAATGTCTCGACCGTGGTGACGGATCCGGAAATCGGATTTGCGCCGGTTGCCGGAAGGTTTCAGTGGTTCAAGCGACGAATTCTGCATCGGTTGTACAACAGGTCCGCGAAGGTGCTGGCAGTTTCTGATGGTGCACGCGAGTCGGCGAAAAGGTTCTACGGAATTCGCGCCGACAAGATCATGACTCAAAGAAATGGAGTTGATGTTGATCTGATACTCGAACAATCGCGAATGCCTGTTGAGAACGATTGGTGGATACGTCCAGCGCAGTCTGTGGGTCGGCGAGTGCTGCGCATTGTCTCTGCGGGCAGGTTGAATCACGAAAAGGGATTCCATCTTCTGGTCGCAGCCGTCGTCTCTTTGCGAAGTCAATTTCCTGAGTTCGAATTTCGTGTCGCGATCCTTGGCGACGGGTCGCACCGTGTGACTCTGCAGCAACAAATCGATGCGCTCGATTTGAAAGAGATTGTGCAATTAGTTGGATTTCAGACGAACGCTGCGGCGTGGTATCGATCGGCGGATGTGTTTGTTCTGGCGTCACTGATGGAAGGAATGCCAAATGTGCTGTTGGAGGCGATGGCCTGTGAGACTCCAGTCGTTTCGTCCAATTGTCATTCCGGTCCGACTGAGATTCTGGAAAACGGACTGCTCGGTGAGTTGGTCCAGGTCGGCAGCAGTGACGCTTTGTTCGACGGAGTTTCTGCAGTCATTCGTGACTCATCGAGAGCACGAGATCGCGCACGGAAGGCCAGTGAAAGTGTCAATGCGGAATGGTCGATTCAGACTGCGGCTCGCAGGCTGGAGCGTATCCTGGAGCAGGCGATTCAGCAGCGTTAGTGATTCCCGGTCGATGAATCACGAATGCGATACGGTTGCTGGAACTCGGAACGACTCCGCTTGCGTATCCGGGGAGAATTTCAACGCCGACCACGGTTTCGTCGCCGTGTGTGGCGGATGTTTCGTCAGCGTGCTTGCTGAAATGGAATAAATCGCAGAATAGAGGCCAATTTCTCAACGGCATGCCGTTTGCTTTTGCTTCATCCATAGCCCCGCGTTTCAATCTGTGGTCGGCTGAAATCGAATGAAGACAAAGAGTGAGGGATGGTTTGATGAGTCAAAAGGCTGCTTGCATTCGAGACCGTGCTGTTCCTGGAGGTTCCCGCGGTTTCACGTTAATCGAACTGTTGGTTGTGATTGCGATTATCGCGATACTGATTGCATTGCTGTTGCCTGCTGTGCAACAGGCTCGTGAAGCGGCTCGGCGAACTCAATGCAAGAATAATCTGAAGCAACTTGCGCTGGCGATGCACAACTATGAAGCGTCGAACAACACATTCCCGCCGAGCATGGCGGTGAACCCATCCATTACCGGTAATAGTTCGTGGTCGATTCACGGTCGTCTCATGCCTTATCTTGAGCAGGTGAACCTGTATAGTCAGATTGATCTCAGTAAAGCCTGGAGCAATTTTCCGGTGATCAGCGGTTTTCGGGTTCCCGGTTTTGTGTGTCCATCGGATCCGAAGTCGGATCGGGCTCGTGATACAGGAAGTAATGGCATCATGTTGATGCCGACCTGTTACGGCTTCAATTTTGGTACATGGTTCGTTTTTGATCCGACGACTCGAAGGGGCGGAGATGGCATTACATTTCCAAACTCAAAAATTACGCTCGCAGCAATTTCTGACGGTACCAGCAATACGTTGATGGCTTCAGAGGTTCATGCGTGGACGGCTTACACTCGGAACGGCGGTCCTCCAGACACCGCAATTCCGGGAACAGCCGCTTTGGTGGCTCAGTATGCAGCATCCGGTTTGACGGATCGAATTCTTCCGGCGACTCAGGATGGTACAGGTCACACGGAATGGGCAAACGGACATTCGCATCACAGTGGCTTTACAACAACGCTGACGCCCAACAGCGATGTCGTGTTTGTCTCGGGAGGTGTGACGTATCACAACACGGACTTCGCTTCTCGGCAAGAGGGCAGCAGTACGACATCTGCCAGCTATTCGGCGTTGAACTCTCGCAGTTATCACACCGGCGTCGTTCAGTCTGCACTGGTGGATGGCTCTGTGCGAGCATTCAGTGAAAACATAGACCTTGGCGTTTGGCGTGCCCTGGGAACGCGATCTGGTGGAGAAGTTGTCGGTGAGTTCTGACTTGGGATTTGGTGGATTTCAAACCGGGAACTCAGTGCTGATGACTTTCTGATCCAGTGCTCGCCAGAGGTACCATGACGCGATGCTGCGATGCGGTGCCCAGGCTGCCGCGATGGCTTCGAATTCAGACATCTTCGGCTTTTCTGGAAGCGAATAAAGCTGTTTCATCGCGTTCTGGATTCCCAGATCACTCACGGCGAAAACGTCAGGTCGACCAAGTGAAAACATCAGATACATCTGAGCGGTCCATCGTCCAATTCCTTTGACCTGAGTCAAATCGGCGATTGCGTCATCGTCCGACTGGGCTTCGAGTTTGCGGAAGTTGATGATTCCTTCCAGCGTGCAGCGAGTGAGATCGCGCAGGTATCCTCGCTTCTGTTGTGAAATTCCGACGGACTGCAGCTGTTCGTCAGTCAATGCGTGAATCGCCTTTGCCTGAATCTTTTTGGCCGGGAGCAGCTCCTGAAGGCGAGTGCGGATGGTTTTTGCCGCCGCGATGGAGATCTGTTGAGACAAGATGGAGCGGACGAGGATCTCATATCCGCCGCTCTCTGTCTGCAAAGTAAACGGGCCAACTTTGCGAATGACGTGCCCCAGAATCGGATCTGCTTTCGACAAACGACGTCGAGCTTTTTGTACTTCGGCAGAGTCAAAACTCATGGATGGCAATTCTTGACAGGTGATACTTTCATCGCATGTTTTGCGACGATGGAAACTTTGATCCGGGACTAAGGCCGTCACATGCCGAGCGATCAATACTCAGAATGTGACCCACGTTGGATCTTATCACGATAAGTCCGCAATAGAACAGCGTGCTCGCGTCGCTACGTTGCGGGGATACGATTTCTGGTTGCAACGAAATTGTTTCGCTGCGTCGATGGAGAATTGGGTGTTGGGGAAAATAGTTCCCGTTGCGGCATGCTGCTCTTGATTCAATTACAAATGTCAGTCAATATTCTGTGTTCAAGGACATTTGTAATTGGATTTTATTGAGCAGGGAGGTTGGTGCGATGCCGCCGAGACCGGGGTTGTCGAAGGCCGAGCTGGAGATTGCTCGGATTGTCTGGGAGCTGAAGGACGCCAGCGTTCGGCAGGTGTTTGATGCCCTGCCGCCGGGCCGTGATATCGATTTCACGACGGTGCAAACGTACCTCCGCCGGCTGGAAGAAAAGGGCTATCTGAATGTGCGGCTGGAAGGTCGCAATCGGATGTATTCGCCCAAAGTGCGGCCTCAAACGGTGATTCGCGAAACCGTTGGCGAGATGGTCGACCTGCTGTTCGGCGGCGAAACAATGCCGCTGATGAAGCACCTGGTTGAGGAACGGCAGTTCTCATCGGGCGACATCGAACAACTCCGCCAGTTGCTGAATCGACTGGAAGGAGGCGGCGATGGGAAGTGAGCGTCGCGCTGAGTGCCCGTCGGCGGAGCGACGGGTGTACGGTACACCCGCCGCTCCGTCGGCGGGATTGTCTTCTCGCACGATGTCGGCAGGAGGACTGCCATGACTGATCAACTCCTCCAACTGATTATCTCGCAAGCGTGGCAGATCGCGGCGTTGGCGAGCATCGTGGCGATTGTGAATCGAACCGTTGCAAAGAACCGCCCGCATCTGGCTCATGCTTTGTGGATGCTGGTGCTGATCAAGTGCGTGACTCCGCCGATTTGGGGACATTCACTGGGGCTGTTTAGTCAGCTTCAGGCCGTGGCGTTTGAGAAGGCACCTGCGATCTCGGAAAATGGCGAAACAGCTTTGATAGAGTTGTCTCATGAGCCCGGCTTTCAGAGGCCGTTCGATGGTTCGGAGTCGGTCGACTTTCTGGCGACGGACTCACGCGGACCGGAATCGGAGCGAACGTTTGAATCGACGATCGTTGCAGATGCGCGCGATAGCGGCGGCATTGACGTGCAAGCCTCGTCAAACAGCAGTGCGGCTCTGGATGATGGCCACGAGTTGGATTCCGCCGCATGGGCAAGCTCAGCGGAGCCAGCACCCATTCCGTGGTCACAGATTGTTCTGGCCACGGTGTTGCTTGGCGCCCTTGCGACTTTTGGCCTGATGATCGTCCGTTGCGTCCGATGCCTGCGTTTGATTCATCGCCATCGCACGACGGAGTTTGATGCGATGCTGGACGAACGCTTGAGATTGCTCGCGAAGCAGCTTCGCATGCGGCGGATACCGACGATCGTTGTTTCGGATGTGCTCTTCGGCCCCGCCGTGCTCGGGTTGCTGAGGCATACAATTGTGTTGCCGCGATGTTTGTTGCAAACAAGCAGTTCCAGTCTGCCGGGCAGGACTGTCTTGGGTAGGTCCTTTCTGCCGGAAAGGACTTTCGCCGAAGGCGAACCTGCGCGACGTGCATTGGATAATACAGGCCTGCCTGACGGTACTGAGTGCACTCAGGTCGCGGCAAGCCGCGAAGTCCTGCCCGGCAGGCAGGACCTACAAGAACCGCTGCCCGGCAGGCAGGACCTACAAGAACCGCTGCCCGGCAGGCAGGACCTACCAAGACCGCTGCCCGGTAGGCAGGACCTACAATTTCTCGATCCCATCCTCGCCCATGAACTACTTCACATCCGCCGTGGCGATTTGCGAACAGGCACACTGCAAGCCATCGTGCAGAGTCTCTGGTGGTTTCATCCGGCCGTGTGGCTCTGCAACCGCTGGCTCTCGCGAGAAGCCGAGCGATGCTGCGACGAACAAGTTATTGCGGAACTCGGCTGTTCCCCGGCTCAGTACGCACGCAGCCTGCTGTCGGTCATTGAAAGCAAACACGCACTGCAACCCATCCCCGTCTTCCCCGGCATGAAGCCCGTGGAAATCACAACTCAACGCATGGAGCGAATCATGTCACTCAAAACCGGACTCAAAAAACAAACCCCACTCTGGTGCTGGCTGGCTGTTGCTGTGCTGGCGATTGTTGTGTTGCCGGGGGCGGTAGCAAAACCCGCGACGGACGAACAAGTATCGATCGCCGAAAACGAGTCTGAGTTGCTTGGGGAGGCAGCGAACAATATCGAATCCGTCAACATCGCAACTGAACCCGGTGCCGACCGAAATCCTGCCGATGTTGCTGGCGAGGCGATTGCTACGGAAGCACCCGAATCTGTGTCTAAGCCACTACGTACAAAGATTCGGCTCGACGACAATCTTGTACTTTCCCGCAAAATTTCCATCATGGAAAACGCGGTGATCGTTTACGTCAATGAGCAACCAGTCACTGTCAAATCACTTCTTGAAGGTACATCAACCGGTATTCTGTTGAAGCACATTCCGGAAATGAACGAACTAGATCGTCGTCGAATGGTGGCGGATGAGATTGAAAAGTCGCTGTCTCAATATGTGTTTCAGGAAATCATCTTTCAGCACTTTGACGGGATCCTCTCGCCTGAGGAAGAAGAACAACTCGCGAAAGCTGAAGCAAAACGAAACGCAGAGTTGTTCAAGATGCTTCCCGAAATGTTGGCAAAGAGCAAAAGACTGGAGAATCAGCAGCAGCTTTTGTCTGACGCGCTGATCGCTTATGCCATTACCCATGAAGGTGACGGAGGAATCCTGTCAATTTTGTCCAGGCAAACACGGGTTTCTCGACTCATTGGTGACCCACCATCGCCCAGTTTTCTTAGCAAACAAGAAGCGGTGCGGACGCTTTGCGATGAATTGATTTTGGAAGCTCAATTGCGAAAAGATGTTTCGCTCAATTTTGATGACAGAGATCTGGTCGATGTCTTGCGATCAATAGCGACCGACTATGGCGTCAATATTGCACTCAAGCCCCGCGCAATCGTAACGGCTGATCGCGACATGGCTGGCAGCGAATTGAAAGTAACATACCAATGTGAAAACCAGCCGTTGGATGAGGCATTGGCTGCCCTCCTCGAGCCGATTGGACTGTGTGTTTGCCTGAACGGTAGCACGGTGATGATTGGACTTATAGATGAACACAGCGCAGCGAACCCGGCCGACAATGAAACGCCGTCGAATGCCAATCATACACGGAACATGATCGACACACAGCTGTCGTTCGAAGGAAATACGTTCTGGGGCGAGGCGGACCTGGCAAAACAACTTTCTAAGAAACGGCAAGCGGGTGTCTTTGGTGATTCTCTCACTCAATCAGAACTGGTTTCTGAACTGGAACTCATAAAACAACTCTACCACTCAGTCGGATTCTTCGATGCAGAAGTTGGCGATGTCGCAGATCCTGCTGAGGTGAGTGTCGAAGATAATCGCCATTTCAAGATCAAGGAAGGACAGCGTTATGTCGTCAAAGAAACTAGGTACGAGGGCAACACGAGCATTGCGACAAATGAGTTTCTCAATGGTTCGGAAGTGAAGGTTGGCGACCATTTCAATTCGTACTCAGTCTCCAAAGAAGTGAAACGAATACACGGCCTCTACCAGCAGTTGAAACTCGAGTCCGTTCGCGTAGATCCAGTTCCATGCTTCAGCGAAACCCCGGGCGAGGTAGTCGTCGTGTTTCAGATCGACGAAAAGAATGATGTCGCGATGCCAAGTCCGGTTTCCGAGCCATTGGTGAAGCTTGATAATGGTCGATCTGGAGGTCTCGTTACCCCCAATCGTCCAGTACCGACGGCAATTGGTGAAGCTTCCGATCCACTGCTGAAACTCGTTTGGGAGACCCGTGAGTCAATTCGCAAACGGCTTCTTTCCGCTGAAACTCATACACCATGGCAAATCATGTCTGCAATCGAAGGGCTGCGGAGAGATATGCTCTTGAAGGATGGCGACAAGACGGTCAACGCTCTTGAGTGGATTCAGGCTGGGCCGCAGTATCAGGGAGAACCGTGGTTTGAGAAGACGGAGCATGGCGGACGGGCTCATCCCTATTCAAAGCCGTATTGGTTCGAAGGCCACGTCAATCAGTTCCTTTCAAAGCTCGCAGCCGGTCGATTACCGCTGGAGACCCAGTTCCAAACGTCTGACGGGCCGATCACAATCCAGAACATGATCGACCATGCGAAAATGGTGGTGAACGACAAGGAAGAAGTCAGTTGGACTCTGTTGGCCTTGTGTCGCTACTTGCCACCCGATGACAAATGGACCAACGCGAAGGGCGAAGAGTGGAGCATCGAAAGACTTGTGGAAATTGAAGTCAGCCGCCGAGTCGGAGGATCAAAATCGCCCGACGGTGGGACATCAGGTCTGTATGCTCTTGCCGTCGCCAGGAACGAGTGCCTCAAAACCGGAAAGCCGCTTGAAGGAGTCTGGCTGAAGGCTGATGAAAAGATCAGGAAGTACATCGGCATCGCCAAGTCGCAGCAGAATACCGATGGGACCCTTTCTTCAGATTTCTTTCGCAGCAGTCAACGTAAAGAGGACTTTGATAAGCGATTGGCAAGTTCGGGGCACTTGCTCCAATTCCTGATGCACGCCGTTTCTGATGAACAACTCCAGGAAGACTGGATTCGCCGCGCTGTTGAGGCCACCGCAAGTGATCTTCAGGTGAATCGAAAAGAATACGTGTCCGCTGATCCGCTGTTTACGGCAACGGCGGCGTTGACGACGTATCTGGAACGGGTCACCGGAGAGGTCTCGGCTGCTGTCAGAGACGGCGTTCCGAATCAATTGCACCAGCCGGATGCCGCGTTAGAAGCTACTGAGCGCCAGAAACAAAATCTTGTCATCTTATACGGCGTAGCAGACCTTGTCACGCCAGTCGCCAAAACGGCCGCCGATCCTGTCAACGCTACAAATGCCGTGGCTGCTGGAACATTACCCGAGCCTCCGCAAGCGGCTGAAGTCACCAGACGGAAGAACCAACTGGTCGTCAGGAAATACAAGGTGGCGGATCTGGTCGTTCGAGGATCCATGGGCTTGAATACGTTGGAGCCCTCGACCACTTTGCCGAACAAAGTCGACGAGGGCGTTAGTAAACATGTGCCCGAGACAGAGCCTGAACACGCTTTTGGCCCGCGAGTCCTGACTGTGAGTTTTCAACCCTTGACCGAATTGATCAAGACCACGATCCAGCCAGAATCGTGGAATGACAAAGAAGGTGTGATAGACGCCGGAATATTTGTCGAAAACAATGAGCCGGGCGAATTTTTACTCTCGGTTCGTCAGACCGCCGCCGTTCACGAAGAGATCGAGGACCTTCTGTCTGCGCTTCGTGCTGATCTGAACCAAATTGTGGTGATCAGTTGCCGTGTGATGAAGATCGCCACTAATTCCCAGATCAAAGGTCTGGAGGAACGGTCTTCTCTGCATACGTTGGGTGATGGGCAGCGCTGGGCGTTGTTGACGAAGACTCGCATCGATGAACTTCAAAAATTTCTGACCGATGAGAACGCTGAAGTGCTTGCGTGTCCGAAGATTGTGACACCTTCGGGACAAGCGGCATTGGTGGAAGTAGGGGCGGAGGCCCAGTCAGCTTTTCAGGGCTTTCGTTTGTCTGCGAATCCGCACCTGATCGCGGACAGCTCCGTCATTCGTCTCAGCCATTCCGTTTCCATCGGTGAAATAGCGAGCGACCCGAGCCCAGCTCAAACCGAATCCCTGATGAGCTCCGGTCAAACGCTGCTTTTGCTGGTCGAAGCTCCTCAAAAGGAGACAGCAGATGAGGAATCGGTTGCGGCGTCGACTGGGCGATTTGTGATTCTGTTGACTGCGGAGAAGCTCGAAGAACAGGAGGAGACTGTGAAGTAGGGCAGGTTCAGCGAACGTTTGGTTTGTCTGGCTTCGTCTGTTGTGGGTTAAGGCTCTCGGGTTTTCAGTGGCGTGTGAGTCGGCTTCTGCATCCACGCCTGAGTTGCTAAAGTCACCGGTTTACTCGGACAGGTTTTGCGACGAAGCCAATGATCGAAGAACTGACAGCGTTCCATGAAGCGGGCCATGCCTACGCGGCGATTTATGTCGGCGCGAGAGTTCAGTCGGTTACGATTGATCCCGACAATGACGATGGCCCGAATCGTTCGGGTGACACGGTCGTGCTTTGGAGCCGTCGTCGATTTACTCAACGAGATCTGGCAGAAAAAGCGGCGTGGGTTGCTCTCGCTGGTCCTGTCGCGGAAATGGTCTATTCTCAAAAGCCGTTCCATCCAGCAGGTGTCGCCGAGTGGCAGCAGGATTGGGAAACGGCATTCGAGTCTCTTGAGCATGTGAGGGACGTTCAGCACCGGATGGCTCAGCTGGAGCGATATACGATTGAGCTCTATCAGGCTTTCAATAACGATAACCATTGGGCGGCCATTGGAGCCATTGCCGACAACCTTCTGGCTCACGAAACGCTGGACGAAGAAATGTTGCAGGAGATCGTGGAGCCGTGGATCGGAGAGGCCTGATTGGAATCGGGCTGACGGTTGTGCCTCCAATTCCGCATATGTATCTTGTCGCTCCAAATTGCCGAGTTGACACTCCACCAATTACTCCCACGCATTTTTATAGAGGTTTCATCGACAATGTCAGATACAACGAACGGTAAACTCAATCGCAAGCTCCGGATGGCACTGGTTGGTGGCGGACAAGGATCGTTCATTGGGCGAGTTCACGCCACCGCAGCAGTTCTGGACAATCGTGCGGCTTTAGTTGCCGGCGCGCTGTCGTCGGACCCGGTTCGGGCGAAGGCCAGCGCGGCGGCTTATGACATTGCTGAATCGCGAGCCTACGGTTCGGTCGCTGAAATGCTGGAAAAAGAAACCGCACTGCCAGCCGATCAGCGAATCGACTTTGTCAGCGTTGCGACTCCGAACCACACGCATTTCCAGATCGCGAAAGCCGCAGCAGAGGCCGGATTCAACGTGATCTGCGATAAGCCGATGACGTTTGATTTTGCTCAGGCGGAAGAGCTGGTCAACGTTGTCGAAAAGAGCGGCGTGGTTTTCGCTGTAAGCCACAACTACACAGGATATCCACTGGTGCGACAAGCACGCGAAATGATTCTCAGTGGTGAACTGGGCGAGATCAACGCGATTCGTTCGAACTACATTCAGGGCTGGTTGAGAACTCGTCTGGAAACTTCAGACCAGAAGCAGGCGGCCTGGCGAACGGACCCGACAAAGTCCGGAGCTGCCGGTTGCTTTGGTGACATCGGAACTCATGCATACAACCTTGGGCGATACATGACCGGTTTGATTCCATCGAAGATTTCCTGCAACCTGTCGATCTTCGCCGAGGGCAGGGCACTGGACGATTATGGTCACGCCGTCATTCGTTATGAAAACGGAGCCGTTGGAACCGTTTCGGCCAGTCAGATTTCGCATGGTCGTGAGAACGATCTGTTTATCGAAGTGGACGGCACCAAGGGGGCTCTGTCATGGCGTCAGGAAGAGCCAAATGTGATGATCGTTCGACGCAATGGATCGCCACATCAGATGTATACTCGCGACCCGAATGCTCCGTTCATGAACAGCATGGGTAAGGCGGCGTGCCGTTTGCCGTCTGGCCACCCGGAAGCGTTCTTCGAAGCATTCGCGAACGTTTACCGATTTGCATACGACTCTATGGTCGCGCGTGCGACGGGTGAAACCTTCGAAAAGAAGGATACAATCTACCCGAACATTTACGACGGTGCGGAAGGTATGTACTTCATTCAGCAGTGCGTAGCCAGCAGCAAAGAGGACGGTGCGTGGGTCCCCATGAAATACTCGAGTGCTCGTAAGTAGTCACTTGCGTTGACGGGATGACGGATTAATAAATTGCCAGCAGGAAGATTTCGGGGTACCGGAGTCTTCCTGTTTTTGTAGGCTGTCCCGAATCAGCTTCCGTAGGATTTTTTTACCAGCCTGTTCTGTCACCGGCAGATTGAAAACCTGTCCCACTTATTTCGGGCCGGCTCCTTCGTTCCAGATTCGCACTTAGCTAAATGAAGCCTCGTACTGTTCAACTTCTCCGAGTTGTCATGTTTGCCAGCCTCTTGCTGAGCATTCACTGGCAGCATCGCAGGTTCCTGGCCGTGGAAGCGGGAACAAAGAACTGGTCCGATGCGTTGCCGATGATTCGTCAGATCCTGGCGAGGGCCGAGTCTGTTCGCGAAAATGGCGACTCGACTGATGGGGCCTCGAACTTCGCGAATGTGCTTGATGCCGACGGTCACGAGCTGGGACAAGTGGCACGTACATCGCCGCTGGCCAATCATATTCTTGGGTTCTCCGGACCAACTGACGTTCTGCTGGTGCTTGATGATGGCGGAAAACTGATTGTCGCGAAGATCATTTCCAGTCGAGATACTCGTGATCATGTTCAGAAGGTCCAGGCCGATCCTGATTTTCTTCAGTCGCTCAACGGTCGAACGCGCGAAGAGTTGATGGACTTGCGCGACGTGGATGCCGTGTCCGGGGCCACGTTAACCAGCTACGCGATTCTGGAGTCGATTCGGTTTCGAGTTGCGTCAATGGAGGGAGCAGGGCAGGGGAAAGCGCAATTGTCGTCACTCAAGTTTCCCGAACCGCCTCGACTTCAAGACGTTCAGTTGCTGTATCCCGCAGCGGCGAAACTTGAGCGGGATCCCAACAGCGATGTGTTGTGGCATGTCCAGGATTCGAATGACGCCCAGGCAGGCGATTTGCTCAGAGCGTCGCCCGTTGCAGACAACAACGTGGGTTTTCAGGGCCCAACCGATGTATTGATTGCCGTTGATGAAAATCGTGAGGTCTCAGGGTTGGCACTTGGAGTCAGTTACGACAATGAACCGTATGTTGGCTATGTGCGAGAAGATGACTACTTTCGAAGTCTGTTTAATGGGCAGAATCTGAAGATCCTGACAGCTCTGGAAGGCGATACCGTCGAAGGGGTTTCTGGGGCGACGATGACCAGTCAGGCTGTGGCGCGATCGCTGCAGATGGTGGCACAGGCGTATGTGGATGATCAGAGCCGGAAGAGTTCCCCGGTTCGTCAAGATGCTCCGGAAAGTTCGACAGGTGGGTGGACCCTTAATGCGGTTGTCACGCTGCGTAACCTGTCCACGATCAGTATGACTCTGTTTGGAGTCATCGTCGGGTTGACGCATCTGCGTGGTCGTCGATGGTTAAGGGTCGGATTTCAATGTGTTCTGATCGGTTGGCTTGGACTGATCAACGGCGACATGGTTTCGCAGGCCTTACTGCTGGGCTGGGCTCAGAGTGGTGTTCCGTGGCAGCATGCTTTTGGTTTGACGATTCTTACCGCGGCGGCGCTGCTTGTGCCGATGGCGACGGGACAGAATGTCTACTGCTCGCACGTCTGTCCACACGGAGCCGTTCAGCAACTCATTCGCAAGCGACTCCCCTGGCAGGTGCGACTTTCGCCGAAAGTTCTAAGATGGCTGAAGGTCTTTCCGATGCTGCTGATTGCCTGGGTTGTTGCAATCGGAATGCTGCATCTGCCCTTTAGCCCTGTTGATATTGAACCGTTTGATGCGTGGCTTTGGAGTGTTGCGGGGCTGGCGACAATTGCCGTCGCAGTGATCGGGCTGGTGGCGTCGCTGTTTGTCCCCATGGCCTATTGCCGTTTTGGTTGTCCCACGGGTCTGATGCTGGATTATGTGAGCCGCGCTGGCGGGAAAACGTGGACCAGGCGCGACACGATTGTGCTGGCGGTTGTTGTTATCTGTGGACTTGGGCCAGCAATTTTTTAAGTTGATGTGGGCTCGGCGGCGAGCGACAGGGCCTAAGTCCCGTTGCGATTCCGTTTGCCTGGAGGGCTGATGCCCTGCCGCTCGCCTGAAGCCGATTAGCACTTAGCGTTGCCGCCGACTACTTGGTACAGCAGGTTCCTGTCGGGCAGCATGTGCCTGATTCGCAACAGGCTGCTGAGCAGAAACAATCGCCACCTGCATCGCAGGCACAGCCCGCTTCGACGCAGACGCAGTCATCACACTTGCAGACGACGCAGCAGTCGCATGGTGAAGCAGATTGCGTGGAATCAGCGGTCGACGAACGAAATGCCGAATACGCGAACGGGGAGACCAGCAACAGCGCGAGCATAGACAAAGAAAATGTCTTCATGGAAATTCTCCAGAGTGATTTCAGAAACAAGATTGAGCAAGAAATGAAAACTCAACACTGATCTGATCTGGTTAATTTCTCCACACGCACAAGACAGCCTGGTGTCGATTGTGCTCATCGGGCGGAATGCTGAACTTCGATCTCGCGACAACCGAGAGAGCTGCCTGCGGTGGTTTGACGGACGCAAACAGCATCGGCACTTCAAAATGGCCAACGAAAACTTGCGTCGTCAGTTTGTTCTCGCGACTGATCGCGACCTCAGGAATTGAATCGTCAACACAGCAGCCGCAGCAATCAGTCCGCGCAGAGTCTGCCGGGCAATCGGTGGGACTTTTTTCAGGAACGTGACAGCACGATTTTCTTTGCGGCGTTGAAGTTTGGCTGATTTTCTTACAGCACGATAGGTGTGTTGGTTTTGTTTCAGAACTATCGGATGGTGATGCGGTCGCTCGCTGACAGCAGCAGGGCAGATCCGAACACAACGGCGCTAACCAGACGATGGCTGCGATTAGCCACCGTTGGATTGCGACCATGCGGGTTACGGAAACGCGAAACATGCTGAATTGCCGACAGAGGAACGAACAAACGACCGGCCGCTGAATTTGCGACTCTTGATTTTGACGCCTTCACCCGGGTCGATCATACGGACAATGTTTCAAATTCGTCAATGTGCGAATCAAAAGTGGATCATGAATTTTCTGATTCGTTGACTGCCAGTTCGCCGCCGCCGCGAAGTCCAGATCGATTTTGCGGCATACTGCGTCGAAAAGGCAGATGGGGAATCGGTGAAAAAGAAATAACTCAAATCAATTTCCGTGGGGCAGGATTTGAACGGCCATGTTCTGCTAAGGCGAGCGGCAGGAAATGGATAACCAGCCCATAGTAGAGCAGGTGACTCAACGGCTCACGAACGGTTGAGACAATCGTTCTGCAATGGAAAATCCTCTCCTGCCGTTCGCGTAAAGGCACTTTGAAAGCATGCCCAATTTATTTTGGACTGCTACTTAAGGATGCGTCGTAGACGTCGGGATCACCCTGCGCAGGAAGACGGGGAGAGATATGGATTTTCCGGTTGAATCGGCTCCTGAAGGCTTCAATGCGGAATCTGTTGTCCGAAAAGGCCGCACAGTTCGTCTGCGTTGTGGTTTTCGCTACAATACGAAGCGTCTGAAAATGCAGCACATGGGAATGGTCCCGATTGCTAAGATTTTTTCTTTGTAAATGGCGTCCCGGTAACGGGATAAGACGCATCATCGTGCGGAAATTCCCGAGCGCAGCGTTTCGCGCCTTGGGTTGTTCAAGTCTGTTGTCGGAGTGTGAAAGCTGTGTCTGGAACAATTGCTCAGCGAAAATCGATCCTGATTGTCGAAGATGAACCCATCATTCGGGAGACTCTGGCAGAGTTTCTGATGGGAGAGGGTTTTGAAGTGCGGGCGGCTGGCACTGCGGCCGAAGCGATTCGCGTGGCTCAGGAGCGGGATTACGATGTCGCCATATGCGATATCCAGCTTTCGGACGGCGACGGAGTGAAGGTGCTTCGTCAACTGCACCGCATCAATCCGGCAATTTTCGTCCTGATTATTTCGGCTTATGCGACCGTCGAAAATGCAGTGGAAGCATTCACGGCTGGTGCTTTTGATTACCTGGTTAAGCCAGTTCGATTTGAAGAACTGGTGAAACGATTGCAGCGACTGTTTAAGTTTCAGGATCTCTATCGCGAAAATCAGCGATTGCGAAACGATTTGGCTCGCAGTGCAGGCTTTGATCAGGTCGTTGGTTCCAGCCATACTCTGCAGGAATTGCTGAAGACGATTCGCAAAGTTGCTGCCACCAATTCAAACGTGTTGCTTGTGGGTGAGACCGGAACCGGCAAAGAGCTGTTTGCTCGCGAGATTCACGTCGCCGGGCCAAACAAAGACGAAAAATTCCTTGCAGTCAATTGCGGAACTCGTCCGGTTGAGCTTCTGGAGTCGCAGCTCTTTGGAACGAAAGATGGCCAGGACGGCGCGCTGGTGACCGCTGGACCAGGCACTGTATTTCTTGATGAGATCGCACAGTTGCCTCCGGGTACACAGTCCGAAATTTTGCGAGCGATTGAATACCAGGAAGTCACGCCAGTGGGTGGGTCGAAGCCGGTAAAAGTTCAGGCACGCATCATTGCTGCGACATCTCGAGATCTGAATCAGGAAGTCACCGATGGCAATTTCCAGGAAGATCTGTTCTATCGACTGGATGGGGTGAAGATCCGCATTCCGGCCTTGCGAGAGCGTCTGGATGACATCCCGGAGCTTGTTGAATACTTCATTGTTCGTCATCGTGAAGCGATGGGTAAACGAGTCTCTGGGGCGACGAGCGAATCGATTCGAACCTTGATGGCGGCTCATTGGAAGGGCAACGTTCGGCAGTTGGACAATGCGATCGAACGAGCTGTGATGATGTGTGAAGGAGAGGAGATTTCTCCGAACGACCTTCCACCGGATTTGCTCGGCGGAGGTTCTTCATTGCCGGATACTGACGACCTGCGTTCTGCCTTGCGGCACTACGAACGTCTGCATATTACTCGAGTTCTGCGCCAGTGTCCTGACAAGAAAGAGGCTGCTCGCCGGTTGAAACTGGGCTTGTCGAGCCTCTATCGCAAGATCGAAGAGTTGAAGATTGAGCTCTAAGCGAGTGTCAGATAAGAACCGATCAAAGTCGCAGACTGTTTTGTTGCCTGTTGCTTCAGTGGACTGGTGAACTGGCAGTCTGCAATTTTATGAAGACATGCCGACTCTTCTGATTCGTTTCGGTCTTTTCGCCTGATTTTCTTTTGCCCTGTAGTTGGTTTTGCTTGTGAACACTGACGAAATTAAGGCCGCTATTCCTCATCGAGATCCATTTCTTTGGCTGGATGAAGTCATTGAAATCAGCGAGCAGCATATTGTGGCTCGCAAGGTCCTGAGTGAATCTTTGCCGGTTTTTCAGGGGCATTATCCCAGCTTTCCGGTGTTTCCCGGTGTGCTTCAGTGCGAGGCCTGTTTTCAGGCGGGAGCTGTGCTGATTTCAAAATTGGTTCCATCAGGCTCGGGCGAAGTTCCTGTGGTGACGCGATTGAACAATGTGCAGTTTCGAAAAATGATCCGCCCTGGCGAGACAATCGAACTGCACGTGGAACTCTCCGAACGAGTCGCCAATGCTTTCTACCTCAAGGGCAAATGCCTGGTCGATGGCAAAGTCACAGCCCGTATGGAATTCGTCTGCACAGCCACCGCAGCAGACGCTTCTTAGGGGAACCGGTTCTGCTTGCTGTGGCTGAGTCTGGTTGAACAGTTTGGCCCCGCAGAATTTGAAGCAGTTCAAGAAGCCGGTGCTCTCAATATCGCTCGATACCTCCGGTCATGAAGATTATCGCTAAGTGTGGCTCGCCGTGACGATCGCGGACCAGCATTCTTGATGAGCCCGGGAACAAGATGGAGATGGAGTGCTAAGTCTCAACGCCAACGGGATGGCGATACGCGGCTATCCAGCGGTCACATGGGCTGAGTTCAACATAAGATGCGTACAGTTAAAGAACGACCGTTCATTTTTTGGTATTTGGCGGCTTGCCGATTCGGCTTGGCTCTTCCTGTGGCAATCAAGTGGCGGTTGCCGATAACCCAATAGCCCCGTTCATTCGACCAAGGTGATCTTCTGCGTACAGATAACAGCGTTCTGCGAATTTAAGATAAGCAGTTCCCAGTCACCGCTCTGTTTCGGAAGTTCAAATGGTACGTCTTGCGCTGGTAAAGTGATGGCCAAACTGGGCCCGACAATTTTCTTTTCGTTAACGATGCGCACCCACTTTATTATGCCTGACGTTTCAGTAATTCCGGGCGAGGCAAACGTAATATCAACGGATATGTTTATCCGCGATTGCGTCTTGAATGAAAGTGCCTCAGCTGTTCTTGCTTCATCATTGATCTTCATGGTTCCGGTTACGTTTGATGCTGCAGGCAGTGGCGACGAATTCTTTTTCTGCAATTCTTTAAGCACGGGAGCCGGTTCTTCAGGCCTGGAGCAGCCGGAGAAAAACATCATGGAAACGACGGAAAGGATGCAAAACGCCCTCATGGTACGATGCCGTAGGTGGCATTGAATTCTTGGCAAAAAATCCGGATTCAACATCGTAGTTTCGCTTTCAGGAGCGTGGCATTAGGAATACGGCCCCGAGGTGAATATGGGGCATCGGCGTGATGCCCCATGCGTGCGACGCGTTTCCCAGAACTGGTCACATGGAAACTCTATTCGTTTGGCCGAATTCTTCTGTTGATATTTATTCCACTATGTAAAAAACACGATAATCGTCCGGCATGCTGCTACCTGCTGCATAGACAAGAGCGTCGTACATGTTTGGTTGCGGAGCGTTTCCAAAAGTTACGTTGCCTGACCAACTTCCGTCTGCCGTGCAATTCCCAGCAGTTGACCCTGTCACAGTTGTGTTGCCATGCTTCCGTATTTTGCACACGTACGCCGATACTCCTTCTGGTGAGTGAGAGCCGGCGACTGCTATAGAGCTAACGGGAGATTGATACGATTCACTATCACTTGAAGTAGCAATCGTCCAGCCAGGGCCAACGACGGTCCCGCCCCCAGTTGGTCCCCCGCCTGTCGGTCCTGCACCGATTGCAGAAACAGCTAGAACTATCACCACTGCATTTAGCGCCCTGCACGTACGCATCACTTGTCCTCCAGCAAAAATTCGGAACTACTTCTTGACCCCTCCTGCCGCCACACATTGCGGTCCATGGAGACACTTGCGAACTTCACACTTCCGTCTGCCATCAACACATTGACGCCTCCTGGGTGATAGCTGTGCGGTGTAGCAACGGAAAAACGAAGCCCATCACCTTCGGGCTTACAACTATTTGAACCGGGCGACAATATGTGCGCGTAGGTTGTTGTCGGATAGCCCGGCACAAGCCAGCCAATCCCCAGGAAATTTCCGGTGGGCCACTTGTTGGAGCCGGACATTTGGCACTTTGTGACAAACGCATTCCAGTCTGAAGTCGTACGAGTTGTATCAGTCGCAATAAACTCAAATGGCTGGTCAGTCTGCCCGCCGCGACACTCGCTGACGGCTGCGGTATTTGAGAGTCCGTCAGTAATATCGCGTGCCCCAATCTGCACGTCAGAAAAAAAACCGTTCCAGTTGCCAAATCCAGTGCCAGCGTTCCCGAGATAGTTAACACATCCAGGACGCCGCGACCGGTCTGCTGGACAACAGTAGGTTTCAACACTGCTATCAGCGATTGCAGCATTGGATTCGCCCACAGCACCATCCTCGACGTTCAGGGACTGCTTGATGTTTGTCAGTTCCAAATAGGGGAGAATTGCAACCAGCCACGAAAACTGATCGTTGTTGAATGCTGGGAACTTGCCAAATGTGGTCTCATGACTGTGGATCGCAACCCCTATTTGTCTCATTCGATTCTTGCATTCGATACGACTGGCCGCGATTCGCGTTTGCTGAACTGCTGGAATGAAGAGAGCAAGGAGAATAGTGATAGCCGCAAGAACGACCATTAACTCAATAATCGTGAAGCCACTTCGGCGATCGGAATCATATCTGTCCAATTGAAAGCGCATTGTTCCCGAATCCCAATTAGAACAGCGTAGACTGCGTTAGCAAGGACGCCATCGGAACAAGTTACAGGGCGTAAGTGAGTAAGGGTAGAATCGCCACAGGGACTGTCAATGGTGTGACGGTCGTTTTTGAGGATCGGTCCTTTGCCTCAATCGCACCGCGTGTTGCGTTGCGAGTTGCTTCGAGCATATTTTGGGGTTCTGCTTGTATTAACGACGATTCAAATGTGATCTGCGGATCAGCCGATTTTGACGCACATATCGGACGTGTTCTTTTGTTGCGAATTCGTCAGACTGTGTCTTGCTACACGTTCAGTTGGGCAACCAAAATCAACAGCAACGAGTACGTTGTCAATGTGGCTCGCTCGAAGGCATATCTGGCTTCCGGGCAATCAAGCCTTGCTGGAATTGTATTACGTCACGAGACTACCGAGCATTGAAAAGACGATCGCTAAAGAAGGAAGACGCTGATGCTGTCGTGGATGAAGTCACTTTTCAGCCGCTGACCGTCCGGAATCCCGCGTCTGTATCCGGCTTTGGATGAACGACAATTGTCTGATTTTATGTCGGTCGATGAATACGAGCGGATCAAGCGTTTTCGCGTTGTCTACATTTTTCCTTTTGTGACGAGTACCAGTGACGACAAGCAGGCGGCGTTTGGTGCGGCGTTTTCGCATCAGATGATCCGCAATCTCATGCTGCTGAACGATGTCAGCATTCGAGGGCCGGAAGACACGCCTCGACTTGAAAGCGATCGAATTGAAGGAATCCTTGACCGAGCAAACCTCCGGTTCGTGACGGGAGTTGCAAGCCGAAGGGGATCACTTTGGAGTCTGAATTATTCTGTCTACCAAAATGGTGAAAAAGCGGCCGAGGGAAATGTTACGGAGAAAGACTTTCCTCAGTTCGTGCGAGCCTGCACGGAGACTCTGGCCAAAGCCATTGATTCTGACGGCGTTCCCACACGGTCTGATGCCTGGGACAAGGGCCAGCCACCTTCATCTGGAGCACTGTTGAAATACGGCAGTCTGTTACTCAATCGAGAATCGCTCGACAAGCGACAGAAATCCGCGAAGGCGATTGAACTGCTGAAGAGCGAACCCGCGTTCTCGTTGCCGGCCTGGCAGATGGACAATGATTTTCCGGAGTGCCGACCCTGGTATTTTGAAGCGTTGAAGCGTGACCCCTATGACGCTCAAACTTGCTTTGAAGCATTCTGCTCCGTCTCCGCAGGTGGAAAATCGGAGCCTCACGCTGTCCAGTTTTGTCGCAGAGCCATCGAGCTTTCGCCCGGACACGGAAAAGCTCACATGTGCGCGCCACACTCGGCTCATCCAGACGTCAACATGTTGCGACATTCCCATCTTGGGTATGTGCTGCTTCAGGCCAACACGTTTGCCGTCAGCAACTACGTCCAAAACCTGCGAAAGTACGGCGCGTCGGCCGAGTCACTTATTGGGCTGGCCAACGAAGGGATTGCGAATGATCCACACTCGCCATTTACATATCAGCAAATGATCGATTTGTTTATCAGTCTTCAGGAATGGCACACGGCACTCACGGTGGCGGTTGAGCTCCAAAAACTCTTCGAGCCCGAGATTCATCCGCGAGCTCTTTACTGTCTTCGCCAGAGCCCGAATGTGAAGAAGCAACTTGATGACGGCCAATATGATCCAGCAGCCCACAATCGTCGATTGATCGATTATCTTCGCAGCAAAGCTTTGGGGAACTCCTGACGCCCGTGAATGGCCACTTGTCTTCACAAGATAGTTCAGCTCGTTGGTCGTGTCCGAGGCCATTCATAAAGAGCCGGAATCGTTATTGACCTTCTGGCGGTTGCCAGAGTTCAACCTTGTTGCCTTCAGGATCGATGACCCAGGCGAACTTGCCGTATTCGGAATCATCTATCTTGTCGAGAACGTTGCAGCCTTCTTCCTTCAGGACCTTGACCAGAGCGTGGAGGTCTTCCACTCGGTAATTGATCATGAAAGTTGATGTGCTTGGCGCAAACTGATTGGTTTGATCTGAAGCAACGGACCAAATGGTTGTTCCGGCAACTGGTTTGCCTTCATCATCGGCCCAGGAGAAAGCCGTGCCACCCCACGCCTGGACATCGATTCCAAGATGCTGCTTGTACCAGGCCTGCAGTGCTGGAGCGTCTTTGGATTTGAAAAAGATACCGCCAATGCCAGTAACACGTTTCATTCAGAGTCTCCTTCCAGGATACACGGATCGATTTGAGCAACTTGTATAGCCTATTCCTCAGGACGGCAACTGGGTGATGTTGAGGGAACGGTTGATACACGAAACTCGCCAAACCGCTGCACGGTTACGCCCTTTGGAGGTTATGCTCATCGCGGCGAGAAATGAGGCATCGACAAGCGGACGAGACGTCCGCGCTCCTGAAACGCGGGTGTCTCGCCCGCTTTAAGAACATCTTAAATACGCCGCGCGGTGCTGTTCGTTTTGGCCGTCCCATGGTAGAACTCGTGGGATACTGGTTCATAGGTTAATAAACGGTTCCTGACACCTTTATGCTCGATCTTGACGACACGATTGTAGCCCTTGCTTCTCCTCCCGGTGCCGCGTTGCGCGGGATTGTGAGAGTCAGTGGTGCCGAAACCGCTGACGTTGTCTCACGCGTGTTTCGGCCGGACGAACAGTCCCAGGATTGGCGAGCGACAAAGGTGCCTCGACGGTTTACGGGACACTTAAATCTGGCTTCAGTTATTGTCCCTGTGCCCACCGCATTGATGTTCTGGCCGACTCGACGAAGTTATACCGGGCAGCCGATGGCCGAGTTTCATTTGATTGGCGCAGTGCCGCTGCTTGAGGCGACGCTGGAACAGCTTTGTGAGTGCGGAGCCCGGCTGGCTCGACGTGGTGAATTTACAATGCGAGCGTTTTTGTCCGGACGCATCGACTTGCTTCAGGCTGAAGCAGTGCTTGGCGTGATTGAAGCGGCTGATCACGACGAATTGCAGAAGGCGCTATCACAGCTTGGCGGTCGAATCACTTCAAGGCTTGGGCTGTTGCGTGTGGATTTGATTGCGTTGCTGGGGGATCTTGAAGCCGGGCTGGATTTTGTTGACGAAGACATCGAGTTCATCACGAAGGCCGAGATTTCTCGTCGGCTTGAAGCGGCGTTGTTGATCTTGAGGGAGCTGGCAGAAGATTCGGCCAGTCGTCTGCCCGCGGGCTATCGTCCTCGAGTCGTTCTGGCTGGTCTGCCGAACGCAGGAAAGAGTACATTGTTCAATCGATTGATTGGTCAGCACAAGGCCATCGTCTCGCCCATTGCCGGGACGACCCGCGACTATCTGACTGCGTCGCTGAGACTGGACTCTATGGAGGTCGAACTGATCGATACGGCGGGTTGGGAGGATGCTGCCGATTTGATCATGCAGCGGGCTCAGGAGCTGCGTGGCGAGCAGGTTTCTGCTTCCGATCTGGTGGTCTGGTGCAGTGCGGCCGACTTGTCGGACCTCGATCGATCCGAAGATCAGCGTTTGAATGATCTTGCAAAAAAGCAGGGAGGCGCCATTCTGCGGGTCATTACTCGGGCGGATATTGCAACGGGCAGTGCTTGCTCGAATGAAGCGGAATTGCAGATCAGCGCGGAGACGGGACTGAATATTGATCACTTGAAAGTCCGGTTGCTGGAAGTTCTCTCGCAGGCGAATGCATCGCGAAGCGAATTACTTGGGACAACCGCCGTGCGTTGTCGAGACAGTCTGAATCGGACAATCCAATCCCTTCAGCATGCGATCATCGCAGCCAATGAAGATCACGGCGATGAACTGATCTCAATGGAGATTCGCCAGGCTCTTCACGAACTGGGGACAATTCTGGGGGAGGTCTACACTGACGATATTCTGGATCATATTTTCAGTAATTTTTGCATCGGAAAATAGCATGCAGACCGCGTTTGCTATTCTCGAATCGTATGTGAAAATATTGCTCGCAGTGCTGCCGGTGGCGGTCGTCATTCAGAGGCAGTTCATCGTCCGAAGCCTTCGCGAAGTGTCCGGCTCACGGAGCAGTGCAGGGCACAGTCGTGTGTGGCAAGATGTTTTGCTCAGGATGACAAGCAAAGAACCTCGGCCAAATCTCGCGGAGTACAACGATGCCTGATGTTATACTTGCGAGTGGTTCAAAGTACCGTCGAGAGTTATTGCAGCGATTGCTTCCTGAGTTTGGATGCGAATCCCCTGACGTTGATGAAGCTTCGTTTCATTCGCCGGAACGATCGCCCGATCAGCTTGCGATAAGACTGGCTTTCGAAAAGGCAAATGTGATCGCAGAGAGATTTTCTGAGTCTCTTGTGATTGGATCAGATCAGCTTGTGGATCTCGACCGGACTGTGCTTGGGAAACCCGGCTCCGTGTCTGCTGCTGTGGATCAATTGATGAGCATGTCCGGGAAGACTCACAGGCTGGTCACCGCAGTGTGTGTCTCGTGCAGAGGGCAGAATTTCGAGTTCACGAACGTCACAACGCTGACCATGCGAACTTTGACGCGTGATGAGGCAACTCGCTACGTCGAACGGGATCAGCCGATTGACTGTGCGGGCAGTTATCGGATCGAAAGCCTGGGCATTGCGTTATTCGAACGCATTGACACGTCGGATTTCACTTCCATCATGGGGCTTCCTCTGATTCAGTTGTCCAGCGTTCTTCGCGATCTTGGAGTGGCGATCCCTTAGGTTGATCGGTCACGCCGTCAGCGGAACGTGTACAGCAGACATGGAGAATAGAGCCTGGTACACTTCCAGGATACACGATTTGACACGGCGTTTTCAGAAACCTGAATCAGGTCCGCAAAACGTACTTTTACAGAAATTTCCGGAAGGATGTCCTCTATGGCCGGTACGATCGCCCCGCGTTTTTATGCGGTTTCCTGCGTTTTCTGCAGTGTGGTTATGATGACGAACACTGCAGTGTCCTGCGACGCAAACTCTAATCCCTTAGTTCCAGCTAACAGTGAACCTGCCGTGACGACAACGCTCGAATTGCCCGCTGACAATCCATTTTCTTCTCCCAGCACGTTGCCGCTGCATACTCCGGCATTCGACATCATTAAGGTGGAACATTTTCAGCCGGCGTTTACGGTCGGAATGAAGCAGCAACTGGACGAGATGGAAGCGATAGCTGTTCAGTCGGAAGCTCCAACATTCGAAAACACGGTTGTGGCGATCGAAAAGTCGGGAGCCTTGCTGACTCGTGTTCGCAACGTGTTTTCGAATCTGACGTCGGCACACAAGAATGAAGCTTTGCAAAATATCGAAACCGAATTGGCACCTTTGCAGGCGGCCCATTCCGACAACATTCTTCTTAATCGTCGGTTGTATGAACGCGTCGCCAAACTTTGGGAGACTCGAGATTCTCTGAAGCTCACTGGTGAGCAAGCTGAGGTTCTCAAGCAACATTACGAGAGCTTTGTTCGGGCGGGTGCCAAACTTAGCGACGAACAACAGGCACGCATCCGTTCTTTGAACGAACAGTTGTCGAAGCTGGAAACAAAGTTTGAAGAAAACCTGCTCGCTGTCAGCAAGGAAAGAGCTGTTGTGGTCGACGATGTGACCGAGCTTGACGGAATGGACTCAGCGGATATTGCCGCCGCTGCCGAGGGAGCAAAGGAACGTGGTCTGGCGGGCAAGTATCTTCTGGAAATCACGAATACAACTCGTGTTCCGGTTCTGGCTTCGCTCAACAATCGCTCTCTTCGAAAGCGTGTCTGGGAGGCTTCCGCTTTTCGCGGTCTTGGCCGTGATGGCGGCATCGATAATCGCCCGCTGATTCTGGAGATCGCTCAGTTGCGAGCTGAACGCGCGAAGCTGTTGGGCTTTGAAGATCATGCGTCTTACAAACTTCAGAATCAGATGGCGGAAACACCCGTCGCCGCTCGCAAAATGCTGACCGATCTTGTTCCTGGTGTGCTGGCGCGGGTCAAAGTAGAGGCTGCCGATCTGGAAAGCATGATCAAGGAATGCGGAGCAAATCATGAACTGGCTCCGTGGGATTGGGAATACTACGCCGAGAAAGTGCGTAAAGCTCGTTTCGAAGTCGATGAAGCGGCTGTGAAGCCTTACTTTGAGCTCGACAGTGTGTTGAAGAATGGCGTGTTCTTCACGATGAATAAGCTGTACGGGATTTCGTTCCGCGAACGCAAAGATCTGCCGGTTTATCATCCTGACGTGCGAGTCTTTGATGTTCTTGATGCGGACGGTTCACAGATCGGTCTGTTTTATGGCGACTTTTTCAAACGTGACACCAAACGTGGTGGCGCCTGGATGAGTTCGTTTGTGGATCAATCAGATTTGCTGAATGAGAAACCAGTGATTGTGAATTGTCTGAATATTCCACGACCGGCGGATGGTGAACCAGCTTTGATCAGTTTTGACAACGTCACGACGCTGTTCCATGAAATGGGTCACGCCTTGCACGGAATGTTTTCCGATGTGACCTATCCGTCCGTTTCGGGTACAGCGACTCCACGAGACTTTGTTGAGTTTCCCTCAACGTTCGAAGAAGACTGGGCGATTCAACCGGCGATACTTGCCAATTATGCGAAGCACTACAAAACTGGCGAACAGATCCCGAAGGAATTACTCGACAAGGTCATCAAGGCCAGCAAGTTCAACCAGGGCTTCGACACTCTGGAGTATCTGTCGGCTGCGTTGCTGGATCTTGAATGGCATTCGCTGACGAGCGAAGAGATCCCGATGGATGTCGAAGCGTTTGAGGCTGAATCTCTCAAGAAGCTTGGCATCGACTATGCGGCAGTTCCACCTCGCTATCGCACGGCTTACTTTGCTCACATCTGGTCAGGCGGTTATTCGTCGAGCTACTACGCTTATCTGTGGAGTGAAGTGCTGGCGGCGGATGCCTTCGCCCGCATGATGTCTCAGGGCGGGTGTACTCGAGCCAACGGCGATCTTTTCCGCAAAGAGATCCTTAGCCGCGGCGGCAGCCGTGAACCAATGGAATCTTATAAAGCCTTCCGAGGCAGCGAACCAACCGTGGATGCGCTGCTGATTCGGCGTGGGTTAAAGTAGATCGATTTCGCACGCAAGGTTCGGGCTCAACTTCCATGCCAACATGATCTTTATGGTCTTTTGAGTCCGAATCGCCGTCGAACGGCTGACAGCATCTCTGACCCCGCGCAACAACGCGGGGTTTCTTTGTTTTCAGTCCAGCCTCTGCCGTCCGCAGTTGACGAATTTGCATGGACGTCTTTGTTGCAGTCTGGTCTTCCTCTGATAAGGTGTCGCACGGAATTCAATTGTCCAGTAAGCGGAACGGCGCGAGCCATCCGGTGCCGCAAAAACCGGAGGGCTCGCGCCCTGCCGCTACATATCCATTGATCACCTTAATGTCGTGCGATGCCTAAGTGCGTTTGCACGTCGCTGCGGGAAACAGTTTGCATCACCGTGGCAACTTGATTCAACCCCGCTGCGGCAATCCCGAGCGGAGACAGGTCGGGCTGCGTGAAACGGTCGGCGAACGCAAGATCAGGATTTGCCTTTGCCGATAGATTGAGTAGAGTGAAGCGGCACTGAAGTGTGCTTAATGGCCGCTGAATTGCTCCGCTTCGAGTTATCCCGCCGAATTTCCTCCCGCCAGGATCCTGCCGTGCTCAATATCGTCAGTCAACTTACAGGAAAGAATCACTTCTGCGACGGTATTTCGCGACGACGAATGCTGCAGATTGGTTCATTGGGAACGTTTGGGCTGAATTTACCGGGACTGTTGCGTGCCGAGCAGACAGGGTTGACTCACCCATCATCGCGATCGAAAAAGTCGGTCATTTTGGTCTGGATGCATGGTGGTCCATCGCAGCTCGAAACTTTCGATATGAAGCCTGGAGCTCCCGCTGAGTATCGTGGTCCCTTTTCGCAAATTTCATCCAGTCTTCCGGGGCTTGAAATCTGTGAGTTGCTTCCTGAGCATGCAAAGATCATGGACAAGTGCACGGTGATCCGAAGCTTTTCACACGGCAACGGTGATCACTGGGCAGCAGCGCATTGGATGCTGACAGGGCGACTCGGCGCGAACGGCAGTGATCGCATGCCCCGTTATCCATCCATGGGGGCGGTGGCTTCCCATTTGCTTGGCCCGACTCAACGCGGATCCCTCGCGAATGTCAACATGAACGATGGTGGCTTTGGTTTTCACGGAGGTGCCTGGCTGGGAGTGAACACGAATCCGTTTCGGTATGGCGACTTCAGTTACGGCAATGAGGCTGGCCAGCTTCCGACGGGCGATCATAAAAGCTTTTCCCTGGTTGAAGGTCTTTCTGAATCTCGTGTCATCGATCGAACGTCGCTTCGAACGCAGCTTGACAGCCTGAAGAAGAAGATTGACAAGAATCGAGTCTTTGACCAGATGGATGCCGTTGACCATCAGGCGATGGATCTTGTCCTGTCGGGGCGAGTTCGCAAAGCCTTCGATGTTTCCGAAGAAGATCCAGTGCTGCGGGAACGCTACGGGGCAGGGTGGGGCGAACAGGCATTGCTTGCCCGGCGATTGATACAGGCAGGGGTACGATATGTCTCTCTGAATACGGGCTACTTCGACGATCATTCAAATATCGAACCGGCTCTAAAGAGCAAGCTGCCTCGTCACGACAAATGCGTTGGCGTGCTGATTCAGGATCTTGCCGATCGCGGGATGCTGGACGACACGCTGGTTGTTGTTGCCGGCGAGTTCGGCCATACACCTCGTATCAACGGCAATGCTGGTCGCGACCACTGGCCTCAAGCGCAGAGCATTCTGCTGGCGGGCGGAGGCTACCGTCACGGCCAGGTGATTGGCAGCACGGACAGCAAGGCAGAATACCCAACGTCTCGGCCTGTCGGCGTAGAAGATTTCTGCGCGATCGTTTATCACGCGATGGGTCTGAAAGTGGACGATTACATCATGGATCTGTCTGGACGCCCGACTCATTTGGTGCCTGGCGGAGTGGTGCCGACGGAATTGCTGTAGAAATTCTGGCGAAGTGGGGCTGAAAGGGAGAGACTCAATTCTCTGGAATTCTGCCGGACTTAGCGAGAAACTCGGGGCAATGGGGCCTGTGGGGGCCTCTCAATGAGGCGAAAGGCGAGCAGAGCAGTTGCGTGCGATGGAATTTGAAGGCGGTCCGTGGTAATTTCCTGCTAAATTCTGGCGGCGTTCGTCGGCGAATTTCGTTGTAAATTATCGCTGTTCTGCAAGCACACAGGTTCATTATGTCTGCTCAGGCTATTGCTGGTGTCAGTCCAACTCTTGAGTCCCGCATTATGACCGAGTTTCCCTCGGTCGGTGCGACGGCACCGGGAAGATTGATCGGTCAGCTTCTGGATTCTATTCCAGTTCACATTCTCGGAATCAAAGTTTCGTACATCGTGTTCGGGCTGCCGCTCGCGCCGGTAGGGTTACTGTTGTTTCTGCTGAATCGCCTGGGATCGCGATACATTCTGACCAATCGATCTGTCCAGATCTGGTCGACAATGGGCAGTCAGCGAACAAGCACCGTGGACTTGAACGAAATTGCCAGCGTTGAACTGGAAGAACTTCCGGGGCAGTCATTTTTCCGAGCAGCCGACATTCGAATTAAGGCCGCCAGCGGACAGACAATCATGCGACTCTCGGGTGTCGCCGATGCTGGTGCGTTTCGGAATGCGATTCAAGGGGCAGTTCAGTCGCGTCGCCTGGTGCAGAGCTCGATGGCGACAATCGCTGCTCGCAAGTAAGTTCAAATGGCCGCAGACAGTGTTCGTCTGGATCAGTCGTCTGCATCAAAGAAAATTCAAAAGCCCGAGACCATGCCGGTGTCGGGCTTTTTTGCGCACATCGATTCGACTCGATTGCTCTGATTACTTGTCGGGGCTTTGATTGCGACGGTCGGCGGACGACTTTTGAGACTGCTGTCGCGCCATCTCTCGCGTTGCGACATCATCCCGCAGAAGCAGGTTCAGCAGGGTATCTCCGTAACGTGTCCACAACTCTTCCTTCGTTGTTGAGTTCGGGATACCGAACGTGATCATATCAGAGCTTCCGCTCGTGGAAACATAGCGTTCGATCGACCCGGCCGAATGAGCGTTTTGTGAAAGAGTGATGAGTTTGAAGTTCAGCCATTCCGCCACTTCTTTTCCAGTAGACTGGCAACTATCGCTAGCGGCGATAATTCCCGTCTCGCCTTTTACGGTCCGAACGTGAACGACTCTTTGAGGCTGCAGTTTCTGGATTTGCTGTAGCAGATAGGTGACCTCAGCCGGCTGATCGTTTGCCGGTTTGTCGCCAACCTTTGGAAAACCTTCGTTGATGTACTGACCTCGTTGGTTGAGGAATTTCCGATTTGCTTCGCCATCTGGATTCAATGTTCGAATAATCGTGCAATCGAAGCCGCCAAGGATCACACTGTCTTCGTGAAGACGTTTAGCAAGCAGGTCAATCAGTTCCAGAGCGATTGGGTCGTTACCACCAACACTGCCGACAACAAGGGTTCGGTAGCCCTCGTCTCCTGGTGACGTTGTTAGAAACGGACGCCCGCCAGCACTTTCACCAGAACGCTCCCAATCGAATGGTTTCGGAGGCGTGACGAGAACACCAGAAGGCTTGTTCGTGGCGACAGTCGGTGTGTCCGATTTCGCGGAATTTGCTCTGGCGAGTTCAGTCTTTGGCGAAGTCTGCTGAAGAGGGGCTGGATCAGGCGATTGCGGGCTTGTCGTTGCTTTTGCGAGTTCCGGCTTTCCAGTCTCTGCTTTAGCGACTTCGTTCACTGATTGGACTGAATCCGGTGTATTGGATGGCTGTGTGTTGATCGTCTCCGGGACCGGAGTAATCGCAACTGTGCTTTCCGGACTAGTTTTCGCTGGCGACGGGTCCGGCTGCGCAGCAACCGGAGCGGGAGCCGTAATGCCACTGGATCGCGCGGTTTGACCGATGGTCTCCGTCGCTTGAATATCAAAATCGGGCGGGAGCGAGTTCGCCGGTCTGTCGGACGCAACAGTGCTCGCGGGCAGAGATCGCATTTGGGGAAGCGACGAGCACCCCGACAGCAATCCTGCTGCGGTGGCAAGCAGTAGAACACATCGGGTATTGAGCAATTGACGTCTCAGCCATCGGCAGCGTTCGATGTGTGGGGGGAACCACTTCATCTGAACCTCCCAGAAATCTATCTTGGAATTCGAAAACACTCAGGGAGCAGATCTCCAGATCACTCCATTTGGGATGACGTTGATCATCCTGTTAGTTTGTCGAGGCTTGTCGCAAAGCAGTGAAGCCTCGACATCGTGATAATTGTGCGGCAGTGGGTTGCCGACTTCAGGTTTCAATACCCAGATGGTAGCAGAGTTGTTCGAAACGCTGCTGAAACTCATCGCTGGACGAATGAACGTGTTCCGCTTCAGTAATGAAACGCAGGTCGTCTATTCGAGCAATCTGATTGTCCTTCAATGCCAGATCATAATCAGAGTTGTCGCGTCCATAGACAAACATCAGCTTGTGCTCGTCCAGTTGGACTTCCATTGGCTTGCGAGGATTCAGGATCGCGATTCCGCAACAGCCGTCATCGATCAGAAGATCTTCGAAGTCGTACAGAATGCTCTGCAGGACTGGCATGTCGATTTGTTCGCGATAGAGATCGGTATGTTGACCGTTGGACTTGTCGTGACTCGTTTCAAGAACGACGTCAACGGTTTCGCCGAGCGGATCAAGTAGTGAAAGAAAAGTGTCGAACAGTTTTTCGCGAGTGACCGAAGCCATCAGAACGGGAATCCGAGTTCCGGAATCCTGATCGACGTACCATTCATGGCGGTAGCCGGTTCGCGGAATTACTTCCAGGTTATACGACGGACGCACTGCGTCGGTCAGAGTAAAGTCGCCATATCGCGAGATACTCATGTGTGCATCGAGTTCTTCTTCCGACAAATTTCGGAAGCTGCTGACGCCATGTGGCGCGTCGCCATCGCGATAGTTGGATTTAAGGAAGTTCTTCAGAAAGCTCATGAGGTTGTTCCGGCTCAGAATGGATTTCGGCGCTATCAGCCAGCCTTCCGAAACCTAGCACTCATCTGGAGCGGGGCGGTCATCAATTAGATGAAACGACGATTTTGAGGGTAAGCCGCCATTTTGAGACACGAAGATGACGTTCGGACAAGCTGTTCCGGCCCCTGGACGAAGCGTCATCAACGGAAAAATCGTCAGAAAAACTGCTCGTGCTTCAGCCGGAAGAATCTGTGATACTGTCGCTCATGACACATTTATGGGGATATTTACTGACGTTTGGTGCCTGGCTGCTCGTCTGTGGCCTCCCGGCTGCTGCGCAGTTGCCGCAGATTGGCGGGCGATCGGTCAATGGAGTGAAACCTGGAAAGCCGACCACGAATCCATCTCACGAAGACTGGTATCGGATTGAATTCAACGGCCAGGTCGTTGGACACGAGTCGCTGACATATACAACGGCCTCTTCCAGTGGACCCAACAAGGTTGTCGGGGAAAAACTGGTTCGTCGAATCCGCGACACGCGATTGAGGCTGAAACGCTTTGGCGCAGATCTTTCGGTCTCCGCGCACCTTGAGACATTGGAATCGCTGGACGGTGTGTTGCACAGCTGGGCACTGAAACGAACAAGTGGTGATGGTTCGGTTATTGAGCGGACTGGTCAATGGAACAAAGACAAGTCCGGCTTTGAGATGACCGAGAAGATTTCGTCCGGAGCAGCTCAGCGAGAGCTACTTGTTTCACCAGTTCAGCCTCGATCACCGATTTTTCCTCCCTGGCTGAGCGTAGCTTCCGGGCAAAGCAATCGGCTGTGGACGACGGCTGCGTTCTTCCCCGAAACGGCTGCCATAGTGGATGTCGAGATTCGGCAGGCCGCCAATCAATCATTACAGCTGGCGAACGGTCAGACGATTGCGGTCAGTCGGTTTGAATACTGGCCCACCAGCAGTCCTGACATGAAAACAGTCGTCTTCTACAACGATCAGCAGACTGTCGTCAGGATTGAGCAACCTCTGGCTGGTCAGGTCCTTCGACTTGAAAGGACCGACGCAGCCGGGGCGCTCGGTCAGGAAAGTCTGGCCGCACTGGATTTGCAATTCAGCAGTGTCATGCCTCTGAAACGGCCGCTGCCAAATCTCGAAACGAGCGAGTCCCTGCGACTGAAAATTTCTGTCGGTGCTTCGGAGCAGATCAGCTTGCCGTCCGGAGACTTTCAAACTGTTGAACAGAAGTCTGGCAATGAACTGCTTGTGACTCTTGTGCGTCCTGGTAAGACACCTGCAACCGATCGCGAATCGCTGCCAGTTTCAGGCAAGCCGCAAATCGATCCGGAGTTTACGTCCACGACACGATGGCTGACGTCTGCCAATGAAGACGTGAAACGCATGGGTATTTTCGTCGCGGGAAGTACATCAGTTCCGCACGACAAGTGTGAACGGCTCACTCGTCATGTCTGGAAGAATCTTCGCTCTTCTTCATTCTCGACTTCCTTGAGACCGGCTGCCGAAATCGTGCGCGATATGCGCGGCGATTGTACCGAACACGCGGTGTTGCTGAGCGCGTTGATGCGAAGTCAGGGGATACCGTCGCGAGTCGTGGTTGGCTTCGTCTATGTGCCGAATCCGGCGTCTTACGCTCCCCATATGTGGACCGAAGCGCTTCTGGACGGAAAATGGACGCCGTTTGATTCGACGCGAGGACCGAACGGGATTGGCTTGACGCATCTGAAAGTTTCCGACTCCACTCTGTCGGACGAAATCGGAAGCGGAACGGTTTTGTTCATTCCCTTGCTTAGCTTTCTCGGGCGAGCAACGGTGGATGTCGCTTCCCAGTGATTCTGGGACCTCGGATTCGGCCTGTTTGTCTGTGTGCACTGCCCTGAGTGTGCACTGCTTTGAGGGCGAGTTCCCTGATCTGAGATATTTGCCGCCAGACAACTCGCGTCTTGACGACAATGGTTCCGGGGATAGACTTGCTAAGCTAAATGTAGCCTTGGCTACATTTAAGGAGCAACGAAGATGCTGGAACTGCTGCGTAGTTCAACCAAAAGTAAGCGATCTCTGCCGGCCACGCTTGGCGCGGTCGTGTTGGTACTTTTCACTCTTGCTGGCTGTCGAGACAGCGCGACATCGGACGGCAAAACGTCTGCCGGGGCGGACATCACGCGACTCAGAGTTGTCGCAACTGTCGGCATGGTCGCCGACGTGGTCCGCGAAATTGGAGGTGACCGTGTCGAGGTTGCTCAATTGATGGGCCCGGGGGTTGATCCGCATCTTTACAAGGCAACTCGCGACGACGTTCAGCAGATTCTGGCTGCGGACCTGGTCTTCACAAGTGGGCTGATGCTGGAGGGTCGTCTCGAAGATACCTTCAATAAAATCTCAAAGACCAAGCCGGTGTTTGCGATGACAAGCAAGTTGCCAACGGAACTTCTGCTTTCACCCGACGGAGCCGGAGGGCACCCGGATCCGCATGTCTGGATGGATGTCGGCGCGTGGGCAAATTGTCTCGATGTGCTGCAGGACGGGTTGACGCAGGCGGTCCCCGAATACAGTGCTGAATTCCAATCGCGTGCGGAGTCGTATCGGAAATCGCTGCAGGCACTTCACGAATATGGTTTGACGTCCATCGCATCGATTCCTCAGGAGCGGCGATTTCTTGTGACGTCACATGATGCCTTCAGCTACTTTGGTCGAGCCTATGGGCTTGAAGTGATTGGCGTGCAGGGGCTTTCGACGGAATCGGAAGCTGGTCTGCAGCGGATCAATGAGTTAGTTGATCTGCTGGTTGACCGCAAAGTTGCGGCTGTCTTCGTTGAAAGCAGCGTGCCTCAGAAGAATATCCTTGCCTTAATTGACGGTGCCAGGTCGCGTGGCCATGAGGTAAAGATTGGTGGAGAATTATTCTCCGATGCGATGGGCCCTGCGGGTTTCTATGAAGGAACGTACATCGGCATGCTGGACCACAACATGACGCTCGTGACTCGTGCGCTTGGCGGAACCGCGCCCGAACGAGGCTTCTCGGGAAAGCTCAGTCAACGGGAAAGTTCGCCATGATATCAACCTCTCAATCCGCGGTGCCGCTGTCGGTGAAAGATCTGACGGTGGCGTGGTATCGCAAGCCGGTGATTTGGGATGTTGGTTTTGATGTGACACCCGGCCAGCTGGTCGGAGTCGTCGGGCCCAACGGCGCTGGGAAGAGCACTCTGCTGAAGGCAATTATGGATCTGGTGCCACGAGCATCCGGTCGCATCGAAATTTTTGGTCAGACGTACAAGCAAAATCGGGCTCGCGTCGGGTATGTGCCGCAGCGAGAAAGCGTTGACTGGGACTTTCCGGTCAGCGTGCTGGATGTCGTCACAATGGGTTTATACGGAAAGATTGGCTGGTGCATGCCGGTGCGCCGCAAGCATCGCGATGCCGCTCGAGAAGCTCTGGACCGAGTGGGAATCGGTGAGCTGGCCGACCGACAGATCAGTCAACTGTCTGGTGGACAGCAGCAGCGCACGTTTCTGGCTCGCGCGCTCGTGCAGGATGCGGATCTGTATCTGATGGATGAACCGTTCGCTGCCGTTGATGCCGCGACGGAAAAGGCGATCGTGCAGATCTTGCGAGAAATGCAGAAAAACGGAAAAACAGCAATTGTGATTCATCACGATCTGCACACTGTGCCCGAGTATTTCGATTCGGTTGTGCTGTTGAATATGCGAGTTGTTGCCAGTGGTCCGACGGACACGGTGTTTACTCGCGAAAATCTTGAAAAGACCTACGGCGGCCGACTCACATTGCTGGATGAAGCGACCGAGGCCATGCGTCGGCGGGAGCGAACGCTGTGACGTTTCTGTTGCTGAGTCTGATGTGGTTCACATCATTCGGTTTCCAGTTCACGGTTTCTGACGCAGCAGAATTTCCTGTGTCAGCACAGCTGGTTGATGCTGCGAATCTGGGAAGCTTCGCAGCAACCGACACGCTCACCGACCATTCGTTGACCTGGCCGACGTGGTCGGAATGGAAGAAGGTGTTGTTTCTTCGTCAATATAATACTCGTGTTGTCATGCTCGGCACGATGCTGCTGGGAATGGCCGGCGGAATCGTGGGAAGCTTTACTTTGCTTCGCCGTCGCGCGCTGATGGGAGATGCTCTCAGCCATGCGACACTTCCTGGAGTTGGCCTGGCCTTCCTGCTGGCGCCGATGCTGGGGCTGGATGGGAAATCGCTGCTGGTTCTTCTGACGGGTGCGTCATTAAGCGGTATTGCTGGCGTTGTCGCAATTCTCTACGTGCGAAACTTTACTCAGCTCAAAGAAGATGCCGCGCTGGGAATCGTGCTCAGTGTGTTTTTTGGTGCTGGCATTTCCATTCTGACTGTCGCACAACAGCGAGCTGGTAATGCCGCCGGACTGGAATCGTTTATCTACGGCAAGACCGCTTCCATGACGTCATCGGATGCAATGCTGATTGGATTCTCGGGCTTGTTTGTTGTCGTTGTGATTGGCCTGATATTCAAAGAACTGACGTTGCTGTGTTTCGACGAAGGATTCGCAGGTTCTCGCGGCTATCCAGTGTTGTTGCTGGATCTGGTACTCATGGCGCTTGTGGTCATCATCACAATCATCGGGCTTCAGGCTGTGGGACTAGTGTTGATGATTGCACTGTTGGTCATCCCGGCCGCTGCGGCTCGCTTCTGGACACACGATCTGAAGAAAATGACATTGATCTCCGCCGGTATTGGCGGAGCTGGTGGTTTGCTCGGTGCCGCCGTCAGCGCACTGCTGAGAAATCTTCCTTCGGGTCCGATGATTGTTCTCGTTTGCAGTAGTTTGTTCTTTGTCAGCATGCTGCTCGGAACCGCTCGTGGAGTCCTTGTGCGAGTCATACGCAGACAAAGGCTGAATCGCAGCATCGATCATCAGCACTTGTTGCGTGGACTTTACGAATTGCTGGAAGCACGCACATCAGAGAACAGATCGTCTTCGAAAACTCTCTCGACAACGACCGGCATTGCGTTCACCGCTCTGCTTTCCATTCGCAGTTGGTCGTCGTTTCGCCTGACTCGGGAGATTGAACGATGTCGACATGCTGGGTTTCTTGTTCGCAATGCTGATGCGAGTCTTTCGCTGACGGATACCGGACTTGCAGAAGCGAGACGGCTGGTTCACGAACATCGTCTGTGGGAGCTCTACCTGATCACTCATGCCGAAGTGGCACCGGGACGTGTTGATCAAAGCGCGGATGCGATTGAGCATGTTCTGGAGCCGGAACTGATTGCTCGGCTGGAAAATCTTTTGCGTCAGGATCTTGAGGCGAAGGGCGTTGCTCCAAGTCCTCATCCGATTGAATCGATCGGAGATGCGTCATGAGCGGGCTTTCCACCTGGTCGTGGAGTTACGATGGCTGGATTGTTCTGGCCGGTATTCTGTGCGCAGTGGCTGCGTCGCTGCCGGGCAATTTTTTGCTTCTTCGACGGATGAGTCTTTTAGGGGATGCGATTAGTCATGCGATTCTGCCAGGACTTGCGGTGGCATTTCTGATCAGCGAAAGCCGCTCAAGCTTTCCAATGTTTGCGGGCGCGGTTGTTGTGGGAATATTGACGGCGTTGTTCACGGAGTGGATTCGCAACTTCGGAGACGTGGACGAAGGTGCGTCGATGGGCGTTGTCTTCACAACGCTGTTTGCTCTGGGATTGGTAATGATTGTGCAAGCTGCCGATCATGTGGATCTGGATCCAGGCTGCGTTCTTTATGGCGCAATTGAGATGACTCCGCTGGATCAGGTGACTATAGCGGGCTTTGGCGTTCCGCGAGTTGTTGTTGTGCTGGGCATTGTTACGCTTGTGAATGCTGTGCTGGTTCTGCTCTTTTTTAAAGAGCTGAAGCTGAGTGCGTTTGATCCGGCGTTGTCAACGACCGTCGGAATCCGTGCCGGATGGATGCACTATTTTTTGATGGTCATTGTTGCTGTGACTGCGGTGGCAAGTTTTGAGTCGGTTGGCAATATCCTTGTTGTGGCGATGTTTGTTGTTCCTCCTGCGACAGCATTCCTTTTGACGCAGCGACTGCACGTGATGATCCTGATCAGTGCTCTGATCGCAGCTTTATCGGCAATTCTTGGGCATGTTTCTGCGATTCTGGTCCCGGGCTGGTTTGGATTTCAAGGCACGAGTACTTCGGGCATGATGGCCTTGTGCGCGGGAGGCTTGTTTTTCGTTGCGTCACTGATCGCTCCCCGAGATGGCGTGCTTGTGCGTATTGTTCGCCGTCAAAAGTTGTCGCTCAGAATTTTGTCGGAAGATCTGATCGCCTTGTTGTATCGGATGGATGAACGTCGGCCAGGCTGCGTCGTGACGCTGGCTCAATTGCGGGCCGTTCTGTTCTCTGGCAATTGGATCAGTTCGCAATTGATGAAACAGCACGCTCGGCGAAATCATGTGGAGACGACGGAGTCTGGTTTTCGTCTAACGGAATCAGGCCGTCGTCTTGGTGCAGAGCTTGTTCGATCTCATCGCTTGTGGGAGCAGTATCTTGTCTCCGAAGGCGGCGTTGCCATTGATCGTATTCACGGTCAAGCGGAAAAGCTGGAGCACTTTACAGGTCGCGACATGCGAGACAAGCTTGAACAGGAAACGTCGGCCCCGGTGACTGATCCGCATGGAAGCCCGATTCCACCAGAATGACTATTTGGCATGAGGACCGTGGGCAGAAAAAGACGTTCGCTGTTTCAGTGACCATGATCGTGCTACATTCTTTGACGCTGCTGGTCCGTCAGTCCGGCAGCGTATCACTCGACGAGGTCAGATCATGTCACGGGAAGACGATTTAAAGCTTCTGCATCAGTACACTCAAAGCGAAAGTCTCATTCGACATATGCTGGCGGTCGAGGCCGCCGTTCGTGCCTATGCGGTGAAGTTTGGCGAAGATGTCGACAAATGGGCGACGGTTGGATTGATGCATGACTTTGACTATGAACGCTGGCCAGATCCACCCGATCATCCCCTGCAGGGCGCAGCGATTCTGAAGGAGCACGGTTATCCCGACGACGTGATCTATGCGATCAAATCGCATGCGGATTATCTGACCGATTGTCCTCGCGTCTCACGACTGGATAAAACGTTGTATGCTTGTGATGAGCTTTGCGGTTTCATTGTTGCGTGTGCCTTGATGAGGCCTGCTCGTCTGGACGGAATGGAACCGAAAAGTGTGCGAAAAAAGATGAAGCAGCTTTCCTTTGCCGCAGCAGTCAATCGCGACGATATCACTCGCGGCGCAGCAGACCTTGGCGTTGAGCTGGATGAGCATATCGCATTTGTGATAGCGGCTTTGCAACCGATCGCTGCAGAATTGGACCTCGTTCCGTAGGACTCGCTCACAATGATTCGTGGCGACCGGCGTGCGCAACTTGTGGATTCGATCGCAGGGAAGATCTTACGGAGCTAATCGGGTCAGCACATTTTTCGTAATCTGTTCGACGACCGCGTCTCCTCCGCGAAGTCCGTGAGCCCAGTCGGTGGAACCGCTGGTAAAGACCGTGCCGTTGTTTGTATAGACGCCGAGGCAGGCTGCACCGACTCGCCCTTTTTCCCACTCGTCGTACCACTCACAGTCATCCGGAGCCCACTTGGCTTCACAAGTTGCGAGCACATCGAACGACATCGGTGTTCCGTCGCGATGCGTGGGGAATGGTTTTCCGTCCTTCCATTCCAATTCGCAGCCGTCGCATTCATAGCCGACAATCGTGTGCATGCTGCCGAACGAGTCGCCTGACTTGAGACTGGTGTTGGCAAACAACCAGTGATCCGGACGATGCACAGTGTAGGCACCGCTCCCGTCCATGAATTGCCCATGGCTTTTGTGATAACCGCCGAAGAGGAACCCGACACCCGTCAACTGGTTTTCAGGGCGCTTCAGCAAATGGTGACTCCAGGTAGTACTGAGCAATCGATGGTCATCCGTCTTGTAAACAGGGTCAGAATTGAACGACTGCTTGTAACATGTCAGCGCCTGACCATTCTCCTCTGGACGCACCTGCCAGCAACAGGTGTTTCCACTGAAGAACGCCACGTTGCCTCCCATTGCGATATAGGATTCCAGTCGATCTCGCATTCCAGACGACCAGTACTCGTCATGACCAACACTGAGCACCAGCGAATAGTGTTCGAGCAATTCCGGATGCTGCTCCAGATCCTGATTCACACAATAGTCGATGGCATAGCCGTTCGTTTCTGCCCAGGCGACGAATGGCAGTTCCCAGTTTGAGAACTGACTACTCTGGGGCCGTTGGAAAGACACTCGATGTCCCTGGAGACCGGCTCGTCCATGATACGCATAAAGGCTGCTTCCGCCCCAGTTGTTGTAGGCGTTGTAAGTGTTGGTCGCCAGTTGTAGCAGGATTTTCACGTTGCTGCCGAAGTCAAAAGGTCGTACGACAAAGAACGATTCCATTTCCGATGTACGTCGATTCCGCCCCACAAACTTTCCGCCTCCGTCAGAGACCTTGAACGTCGCCGAGTAATACCCCGACTTCCATTCCTTCGGCACGGGCATCTGAAAACTCACAGGCCAGCCGCAACCGCTGGAGCTTGCATTTTCCGGGATCGGATGCACGCCACCGCCTGGAATGCCGGACTTCTGGAAAACGAGTTCTCGCTTAGCTCCGACTCGAGCGATCTCGAGACTGTACGTTGCCGCTGTTGTTGAGGTATGAAACATCAGCTCATCACCTGCAACGACGCTGATGTTTTCGGGATAGGCTTCAATGAACAAACTCGGCGGCAAATCCGACTGTGCATTCGCACTGGCAGTGGTCAGCAGGAACAGGCAGGCAATCAGCCAACTGCCACGTGAGCGTCGTGTAACGGACATCATTGAAGTGTTTCCTTGCGAACAACCAATTCACTGCGTCGGAATGGGAAACTACCGTTGCAGCATCCCGCCGCATTCAACCAAAATTGCGGCCAGCTTGCACCTGGTACCACACAATGATGATCGGAATCGCCAGTTCTGCGAGCACAATACACCAGAACATCACAGGAGACTTCTCTCGGAACACGAGTTCATGATTTCCCGGGCGACCGAATACCGCAACGCCAAACCAGAGTTGCATGCACCATCCGACAAGGCAAATAGCGGCGACAATTTGCGGAATCATTTCATCTCCCGTCTGAGAGGTATGTAATGAACGGTGTCCGAATTCAGCCACATCTTAACGAAGTCCGCGTCGGGAATCGTCGTCTGTCAGGGCGACCAGAGAGATCAACGGCGTGACAACGCAGCCCAGCAGGACTGCGAATAGAACTTTAACAGTCAGAAACAGCGTCGTCGGAATTGTCTCACCGGCAAACATCCTGAAAGAACCGGCGACGGGCATGGACAGAAGAAGCAAGCCCGTCAGGCCCCACTTGGTCGCTCGCCAGATGAGTCCGCCGCGATAGTACAGGAGCCAGAAGGGAAGATTGTCCGGCGGTACTCGACTGACAGAGCCGCTTGTTACATGATTTCGAACAATGGGTGTCGCAATGAGACAGGTAATGGCCGGCAGCAAATAGCAGGTCCCGATAAAATCGGCGACAGCACCTTTGTCCATCACCCATGTTGAGACAACAGGCTGACCTCGAAAGGTGAGCCATCCCAGAAACAACGGGATTGTGATATTGAATGCGATCGGAATTGCTGTTTGAGCAATCAGCAGATATCGCAGAACGTCGTGAGGAAGTTTCATGTGCTGATCCAGAACATTGAAAGCCTGCGACGTTAGCTCAGTTTGACGCGACAGTATTTTTTCTTGCCGGCCCAGACAAGAAGTCCGTCCACAACCGCGATTTGCTGGTCATGAGATTCAATGGTCTGCTTGTCTTCATTCAGCTTTGCACCGCCACCCTGAATCAGTCGGCGAGCTTCTCCACCGCTGGCGCAGAGTTCCAAACTGGTCAGCAGTTTGACGGCCGACATGGTGCCGTCAATCAAAAGAGAGGCGTCCAGTGCGACTTCAGGAATGTCAGTCGGCAGGGCTTCTCCGCCGATTTCCGCCTGCCAGCGGTTGGCCGCAGCGTCCGCGTCTTCGGTCGAGTGATATTGTGCGATCACCAGTTTTGCCAGCGTCACTTTTGCCACCTTCAGATGTCCGGCGAGAAGTTGATCGACTTCCTCCAGCGGAACCTCCGTCAGCAGTTCGAAGAACATTTTCATGACACTGTCGGGCAGTTGCATGAACTTCTTCATCATGTCGTAGGGCGACTCGCTGATTCCGATATAGTTCCCCAGGCTTTTTCCCATTCGGCGAACGCCATCGAGACCAACAAGAATCGGTGACATGACGGCAATCTGCTGATTCAGACTTTCCTGAGCCTGCAGGTCACGAGCCAGCATGAAGCTATAGAGTTGTTCGGTGCCACCGAGTTCGACATCAGATCGGATTTCAACGCTGTCCCAGGCCTGCATCACAGGGTAAAGACATTCGTGCAGAAAGATGGGCTTCTCTTCGCGATAGCGTTTTGCAAAATCGTCGCGCGTCAGAAGTTGAGCGACGGTTACTCGACCACAGAGCGACAAGACATGAGCGAACGACATCTTACCGAACCAGTCGCCGTTGCGATGAACTTCCGCTCGGGACAGATCAACAACTTTGCCGACTTGTTCAAGATACGTCCTGGCGTTGTTCTCAACTTCCGCTTCTGTCAATCGTTTGCTGCGCGCTTCGTCGCGTCCGCTGGGATCACCAACCAGAGCCGTGTAGTTGCCGATGATAATGACGGCCTGGTGTCCGAGGTCCTGAAACTGCCGCATCTTGCGAAGTGGAACGGTGTGCCCGAGATGCACATCAATTCCAGTGGGGTCGATTCCGTATTTGACTCGAAGCGGAATACCGGTGTCTTTGCTTTGCTGCAGCTTCTTGCGGAGTTCATCCTGAGGCACAATTTTTTCAATGCCGCGGGTAATGATTCGTAGCTGGTCTTCGACAGGAGGAAACGACGAGGTCATAGCAAATGTTTTCGATGAAGGATCTCAATTGGTCATCTGAGGGCGGACTGTAGCAAATCAAGTCGTGTTCGCCATCGGAGAGAACGCGCAGCTCTCGGTTTGTTGTAGCGGACGAGGCCACCGATCCTTCCGTGGGTGATGTCGACCGGCAATGGGACTTGAACATCATTGGGATGTTGAGATGTCGCCGGAATGTTGAGACGTCGCCGGATTGGTCAGAATTCGGGCCTCTCTCGGCTTGTGTCCGAATTCATGCGAATCCCGCTCTACTTAGCTGGTTCAGCCGTGGATTTCTGTAAGTCCTGCTTGCCGGGCAGGACTTCGCCGCCAGCCGCCACTTGCTTGCATGTGGTGGAACAAATCAGTGCTGCCACATCAAGCGGCGTGCACACACGGTTCGCCTTTCGGCGAAAATCCTTTCCGGCAGAAAGGACCTACTTCGAAACGCCTCGCGGCGCACAAGGCGGCAGCTTCACCCAGCTACGGTGTTTTTTCCACCCACCGCAAACTGAGTGATCGTGACGGCCGAAATTCTGTCTGGCCATGATTCCAGAATGACAAGCCATGCGCCCGACGATAGACTCATCCCACTCGCTGTCAAAGTCCCTTGCTGACACCTTTATGACCGACATGAAAATGATCTTGGCGAAAATCCATGCGGAACTTTCGCGCATTGTCGATGAGCCGCTGCTTGTCGCGATGAAGCCGCTGCTCGTTACACCTCGATGTGAAAAACGCGAGTGGGATTACGGCACTCTCGGACAAAACTTCGAGTGCTGGATTGTTTTGGAACATCTTCCAACCAATACATGTGTCGCATATTGTGATCTTGGATTCGGGCCATCATCTCCGTGGGGCTTATTATTCATCGCTGGCGACCACATTAGCATGGGAATGGATTCGGGGTGGTATTCGAATTTCGAGGTGCTTTTCGCGAATCGATGGCATGGAACCGTGAGAATCCTCCAGAGTTTGAGGTCTCTTAGTCAAATGACGCATCAATCGGCGCGTCAAGGCATAAACCGGATGGCACTGCTCGACGTTTACTGAAATCAAAGTCAACTTTCGTCGCCCGGTAATGGCGGTCGTGTGGTGACAAAGGAGAGTATTTTCAATGCAAAGTCGCATCATGTACATCGAGTGCAAGGCTGGTGGTCTAACCGGTCCGGCTCGAATTGGCCGAGTAACATTCTCAAAGACCGGCGCCACCCTCTATTACCTTGGTCAGAAGTTCCGGAGTCTCAAAGGACGTGGATTCAAGAGCAACTACAAAGACATTGAGACTGGCGAGGACTACTGGATCTCGGGGCCACGAAAAGATGGGCAAGATGCACTTTACGCCACGCGGGTTCTCCCCGAGATCGATGATGACGTTTACGAAGAATACTGGACAGTGATTCGCGGTATGCATCCACCCGCCAGAACGGCGATTCACTGAAAAATCTCAGTGGGGAGGTGGTGGCCCACCCAGCGGCAGCTTCACGCTGGCGGGCCGGGGCTCGCTGGTCCTGCTGCTACGTTGAGAGGTCGGTGACCAGAACGCTCGTCAACAAAGCCTCGAATTGGCCCGGCAGCGGCCGGCGAATCGAGCCGATCGAACCTTCGCTTCCTGATGAGCGAGATGGCAACGGCGATGTGCCGTCATAGTAGTTTCTTCATCCGCCGGATTTGTTTGCGGATGATGATTGGGATGCGTTCCAACACCGGTGACGAACCGTAGCTGTCGGCAAAGCGTTCGATGACCTCTGGGATTGCCTGAGTGAGTTGCTCGCACAGACCGGCGGCGGCTTTGACAATCATGGGAGTGCGGACTCCAAAATCATCGGCCATGGCGTGAAGTTCTCGAACGCCAATCTGGTCCGGGTCCGAGACACCTCCGAGACTCATCGCCAGATGCCGGGAAATGTTCTTGTAGTTTCTCGTACAGACCAGGTCATAAAACGGAGCCAGTTGCGGACTGCGTCGGTCGTCATAGAGCAGCGACAGGTTCTTGCCATGCGCGTCGGCATTGCCGACCAGCAAGTTGAAAAGCGTCCACTGCATCAGCTTCTGGAGTTCTACAAGCGGAAATGACGTATGTCGGCGAATGATCTCGGCACACTGTCGCAATCCCGGCCCGCCTTCCTTTTCGTATTTGCGTTCCGCACTGATGCCCAGTGCCTGACAGAAATCTTCCTGATGAAGGCGGCGATAGAAACTTCCGTCGAGCATTCGATCGTATCGCAGGATGACGGCAATGCTGGCTCGTTCCGTTCGACGAAGCGAAATGTCGACGATCGGCAATCCCACTGCGCCGGCGAGCATTGTAACGAAGGTTTCGTTTTCAGGCAGGTGCGAGTAAAACGGCGAGGCAAATTTCAGCAGGTACGTGCTTGGAGTGTTACTCAGCGGAACAAAGACCCTGCCATCCTGAATATGAACGGGCAGCTTGTCCTGAGCTCCTGCGAGCGACAGTCGAACTTCATTCTGACCCGTGACGGCGGAGAACGCATTCGGTGTTCCCACAGACCAGTTGGCCAGTTGCTTTTCACTAATTTCTTCATATCGCTGCCCGGGTTGAACGGGCTGGTCCGAAACTGTGATCGCAAGTGCTCCGGCACAGTCGCCACCAATTGCCTTCAGGAGTTCGAAATCATTTCCCTGGGAGATCCTGAGGGACTGACAAATCTGTTGCCGAACATTGGCTTCCGGTAAAAGGTTGACGAAGAAATAGTGGCTGGCATGGATATCGAAATTGCCGTCGAGTGGAAGCGAGATGGAAACCGGAAAACCATCTTCGCTGTTCTGCCAGTCGGGTCGATACTGAAACTGCATCAGACCTGAATCCGTTAGACGCAGTTCGCCGATCGTTTGCTGCTGATAGTGGACGTACAAAGTTTCTGACATGCTCGTTGTGATCCAACGGACGCTTGTGACAATCCCCTAACCGCGCTGTTCGACGTGCAGTTCCAAACCAAACAACTGCAACACTCGGATGGCCAGTCCCAGCTGAAGTGTCGGCTTGCCGCGTTCCAGTTCCGACAGAAATCGCACGCCGACCCCCGCCAACGCCGCAGCGTCTTTCAGGGTCATTCCCGCCTCTTTTCGTCGCTGGCGAACTAATCGACCAATTTGCAGAGCGTCATCAACTTTTACCATTAAGTGATCCCGATCGGGAATATTTGTTGCTGTTGCTGAGTCAGGATTCGTTTATGTCCCGATCGGGAATATTAGTTCGTGGTTCAGCTCCGTCAAGCGGATTTGTCCCGATCGGGACTACTGCGTGCTTAGTCAGCCATCGACTGCTTGCCAGACTCGTTCCAACATCCTAAACCGTTGGGTATCGCTGTCAAAAACCGTTGGCGATTTATCCCACCCCAGCTCTTCGAAAGTTGCTGCAGGAATTCGGAATCCTCAAATTTTGGGATTCGGAATAGATTGTTTGAACGAAAGGACGGACCGAATCGCTTCATTGATGTGCACTTTCCAAAACAAGTGATCGATGACCGTTCGTCGTTATTTTTGCAGGCCAATTCCAATGTTGCACATCATTGAACGTAAGATACGAATGCTGCTGGTTTTTCTCCTGGTTCTCTTTATGCACGGAACTGTGTTAGGCGACATTCCGCCGCTGCCGCCCGAAATCCCCGGGACGCAGATTGAATTGCCAACGACGCCTACAATTGTGGTTGTCGGACTTTTGCTGTCAGGCGCCGTGGCTTTGGCTGGAGTCATGGCTGGAAAGGGCGGAAACAGTTTCCGCAAGAAAATTGGACTGGCAATCGGAGTGAGCCTCCTGGTTACGACGATCGCCGCCGCTGTGTTTGCTTATCAGGAGCATTCCGCACACGTAAAACAGACAGGAAATTGGCGGCCCCTGGGCCCCGTCGAACAATTTGATGAGGCAACTCTGAACGACGAAGGTGACACTTCAGATGACCAGCCAGCTCCGATCGCAACGGATGCGGATTCTGAGACGCTGTGATTCAGGGCGACGCGGTGATACCCAACAGCGGCGCGATACCCAACAGCGGCGCGATGCTGGGTGGGTCAATTCACATGAGCGCAATGTTTCGCGATTGGCTGGGCACCTGTTGCGTAACGAAGGCCTCTTCTGAAACGTGATGATTCGAAAGTCAGGGTGATGAGTTACACAGAATCAAAACTGTTGGCCGACATGGTTTCCCTGGAGTTACTGCTGTTATCCGGCGGCGTTCTCTTGCTGGTTGTGGGCGGTGTTTTTTTCGCTCTGGCGATGTTGGTTGCGGGATTCGTTAAACGCCGAAAAAATGCCATCGCTCGAAAACTGAGCACGGGAGTTGGCTCTGAATCAGCGGCAAGATCGGATCCTGAGAATCGTTTCACACGATAATTGTCTTGAGATCTGGAGATAGCGAAAGCGGGCTACCTGTGTCATCGATCGTCAAACAGAAAGTCGAAGTTCGCTCAAATTGGGCGTTTGCCGTTTGCGCAACGCTGTTCATGGTTGCCGCACTATTGCTGACTGCCATCGCACCGGTGGCAATGTCAATTGGCATCGTGTTTCTGTTTGCCGGTCCGCACAACTATGTCGAGGCTCGATATTTTTTGACGCGCCTTCCCGCAAGAATGGGTCGGTTGAAGACGTTTTTCGTGGTTTCTGGCGTTGGTGTCGTGAGTCTAACGATTGCTTTCCCTTTGTTGACGCGGCTGTCAGGCTGGATGCAGTGGCCTCCGCAATCTGTCGTGTGGCTGGTCGGCCTTTGGAACACGTCGCTGATTCTGTGGTGTTCATCGCTTGTCTGGCTGCGCAGCGTGCAGCCTCCCAAACGAAACTGGGACTATGCGTTACCTATCGGACTCGCGCTGGCTGGCGTCGCGTGGGTTCAGCCGATCATGCTGCCACTGTTGTTGGTGTTTCTGCATCCTTTGATGGGACTGTGGGTGCTTGATCGTGAGATTGCAAAGTCGCGTCCCTGCTGGCAGGCGGTTTACCGCCGCTGCGTAAGCTGTGTCCCTCTGTTGTTACTGATTCTTTGGACCACCGGACCTGACACGACGGCAGACTTCGTATTGTTCGATATTTCTCAAACGGCGTGGGATCAGGTCTCTCACCATGCAGGCGCTGGTGTGTTGACCATGATTAATCCCACCAAACTGATCGCGACTCATGCGTTTCTGGAACTGCTGCATTATGGTGTGTGGCTGGTTGCTGTTCCGGCGGTAAGCGGTCGCGTTTTCAGTGACGGATTTCGAAGTATTCCACTTATGAAGCGAGGCCGCACTTTCCGAAAACTGATCAGCGCGCTGTTGCTGGTTTCGGTCGGTGTTGTGGCTCTGTTGTGGGTGTGCTTTGCGGTCGACTATTCGACCACGCGCGACGTCTATTTTACTGTGGCGATGCTCCATGTGCTGGCGGAGGTTCCGTTTCTGCTGCGACTGCTGTAACAGAATGGACTTCGCATGAACCCTTCAGAACTGTTTCTCTTTTTGCTGCTGGGCTACATCGCGACGGTTGCGATTGAGGTTCCCGTGCTGATGATAGGTCTTGCCCGCAAACACGGCCTTTGGGAAAAATTCACGTGCGGCTTGCTGTTGACCGCGTTCACGTACCCGATCGTAGTTCTTGTGTTGCCCGCCACCGTTCTGCCGCGATGGGGACAAATTGTGTATCTGGTGATTGCAGAAACCTACGCTCCGCTGGCTGAAGTTTTATTTTTTCGCTTCATGACAAATCAACAACTGCTGGCCATGCCGGATCGCGATGCCGTGGTCATCACGATCGCCAATCTACTTTCCTTTGCTCTTGGCGCTGCATTCCTGAGCGACTGGATTCTTGCGGCGATTCGATATTGCCTGACTTGAAGTGAAGGCTGCGAGTCTTTTTGACATGACTATCCAACTGGCCTGAGCGCTGTCGCTTTGCCATGGATAGACGAATCCCGCCTGATGTGGAGGAACGCGTGCTGCCATGGTGTTGATGCGAGGGCGGATCGGCTTACAGCAATGCCAGTAGGGCCAGAATCATGTTGAATCCGTTGAACAGAAAGTGGACCAGCATTACGGTGATGTAACTTCTGCGTCGCAGGTAGGTGTACCCCAGAGCAAATGCAAGCGGCAGCAAGGCCAGCGAATCTGGAAAGCCGTGGGCGAAAGCGAACAGGATTGAAGACAATGTGATGGCCAGGAATGGACGGCCAAATTGGGCGATGCCACCCAGAATGATGACTCGGAATTGCAACTCTTCCACCACTGGAGCGAACACCACTGCCGTAACGAGGATCAACCCGATGACTGTCACGCTGACACCTGCGTCCAGCATTTCAAGAAACGGATGTTGGCCAGGATCTTCTCCTGTCAGGCCGACAGTCAACATCACGATCAGGATTCGTAGAACAGCTGTCGGCACATACGCCGCCAGGAAGACTTCACTGGCGTATCGAAGCTCCGTCAAAAAGGAGAATTGTTCTTCCGGCTCTGGACCGGAAAAAAATCCCGGAGAGGGCAGGGCGTTCTCGAACATTGGCGGAGCGGCATAAGGAGATAATTCGGTGAACGGTGACGAATCGGGGCTTGTCGTGATGGAGCGATCTGCGATACCACTCAACCCGTGCATCTCTGTCGTCCCATTCGAGGCATTGAGATCCGGCCACATTGAATTGGATGTGGCGAATGGAAGAGTTTCGAAGCTTGACGGGTTTGATGCGACGAGTTGTCTGGCATTGTCCGACAGTGGCACTCGGCCATTGCTGCTGGAAATGAGGACGACAGTCCCCAGGATCAACAACAGAAACAAATCCATTTCCAGCAATTGAATCAGAGCGGTCTTCATATCGTCTGCATTCATTTGACGGCCAGCCGGGGCTGCCTGGCTCTTGTCGGCATCTGGTCCCGCAGCAACTTCGCTCACACCCTGATCCGAAGATGATTGCGCAGCGTCAGTGGTTTCGGCGCCGGTTTCTGTTCCAATTTCTCCAGAACCAATTTCCCCAGAGCCATCCTGGACGACGCTTGTTGGTTCGGTGCCTTCCGATTTTGTCGAAGTCTCTGCCGACGGCTCGGCCGCGGCTTGCTGGTCGGTTTCAGCCTGAGCGACAGCTCCGGGTGCAGAACCAGCGGCTTGCGGCGCGAGTTGATCCTGCATTGCCATTATGATCATCAGGACAATCATCAGCAGAGAAAGCCCGATTGTCACGAACGTGAGCACCAGCGGAACTCGCAGAATTCCGCGCCTCGCCGCTGGCAACGCGTGGCCCGTCTGTCCCAGGCGTCCGAACCAGACCACGATCATCCAGATGCTGGCCGCCATGACAAAAAGGACTATCAGACCGGACAGCATTTGTCCGGAAGTCGGTTCGACCGGTGGTGCCGCATTTGCCTGAGCAAGCAATTGGAGTTTGAGCAAAGTCTTCAAAGTCGTGCCATTTTCTAAGTGAACAACATATTCATTATTCCCGAACGAGGTAGATTCGTCGGTCGTAAACTGAAATGTGCGGGACTTTCGAAAGTCTTGAAGATGAAATCTCGTCGCACCCTCGACCAGCATTCGGTCGGCTAATACCATCCCGCAGCAGTATCAGAACGCGGAGTACATGCCTTGTCGACCATTCTTGATGAAATCCTCGAACAGAAGCACCGGGAAGTTGCCGCTGCGCGCGATCGAGTGCCCTTCGAAACACTGAAAACGCGGATTCCGACCGCGCCGCCAGTCCGCGGATTTCTTGCGGCATTGGAGGCAGCCAGTCGTCCGGGGCTCATTGCGGAAGTGAAGAAAGCGTCTCCGTCGGCCGGACTGATACGGCTCGACTTTGACCCGGTGGCCATTGCTCGAGAATATGAAGTTGCCGGAGCCACGTGTCTGAGTGTTCTGACGGACGAACATTTTTTTCAGGGCCATCTCGACTATCTGCGTGATATTCGTCAGGCGGTTCGCATTCCTGTCATGCGTAAAGAATTCATCATTGACCGATACCAGATCGCGGAAGCTCGCGTGGCCGGGGCCGACTGTGTGTTGCTCATCGCGGAATGCCTGGACGATGCTCAGCTGCAGGACCTGTACGACTATGCTCGAAGCCTGGGCATGGACGTTTTGATAGAGCTGTATGATCTTGAGAACGTCCCACGAGTGCTTTCAACAGGTACCAAACTGTTGGGTATCAATAATCGTGACCTGCGGACATTTGTGACATCCCTGGAGCACACGTTTCGAGTGAAGAAACTTGTGCCGGATGATGTTTTGCTCGTCAGCGAAAGTGGCATCGGAACCCATGCGGATATTCAGCGACTTCGCGGCGAAGGCATCGGTGCCGTGCTGGTTGGTGAGTCTCTGATGCGGCAGCCGGACATCGGAATTGCCGTTCGATCGCTGATGGGCGTTTGATCTCCGGCGTCTGTTACTCTCTACCTCTAACCTTACGGCTATTCCCATGACCGTCGAGCATGTCCTTGTTATCCCGACACCCGTCTTTCATCAGGTTGGTCATTTTCAGGGATTTTGTCACGATATCGATCGTTATCTGGAAGTGATTCTCGATCCACAGCACGCCAGCTATCGGCCTCGTCCGGAAATGGAGCAGGACCCAACCTTTAAACAACTGATTCCCTATTGCGTGTTTCGCTGCAATGGTGAGGTTTTTTACTATCAGCGTGGGACTGCTCAGGGAGAAGCGCGGTTGCACGCCAAGCGGTCGGTGGGTGTCGGCGGCCATGTTTCCACGCTGGACCTCAATAGCCATCTTTCTCCCTATTTAGAGGGCATGCGCCGCGAAATTGAGGAAGAGGTTGATATTGAGACTGCGTGGGCCGAGGAATGTGTCGGGCTGATCAACGACGATGAAACCGAGGTAGGAAAAGTTCACCTTGGGATAGTTCATATTTTCGATTTGGAGTATCCCAAAGTTCGGCCCCGTGAAAAGTCGATGATAAACGCAGGATTCGCACCTCCGTCAGAATTGGTGCGTCAAATGGATGAATTTGAAACGTGGTCTCAGATCTGCCTCAAGTACCTGGCAGAAATGGACGCGGAGTAAACCGGCAGTTCATGCCGGATCGATTCAAGGGAGTGAACGATGAAAGCGTTAAGTGCTGTTCTGCTGCCAGCACTGCTGTTGCTTGGCAGTGTGTCGACAGTGTCTGCTCAGGAAACAAAACAGGCGAAAGCCGACTCACCGGAGATCAACCCGGCTCCACTACCGGGACAGATTACAGAATCTGAGCTTGGTGAAATGCTGGCGGCGATTGGCTTGAAGCCCACAAAAACTGAACAGCGATACGATTTTGCATTCAAGACCAGCTATCGCGGAGAAGAGTGGAAGTTCTCCATGTCTGCCGTACTCAGTCGTAACGGGCAGTCGATGTGGATCATGGCCTGGCTTGACCAGATCCCAACCACATCAAGCGAAGTTCCGCGAACGGCTCTGCTGCGTTTGCTGGCTGCAAACGACCGATTGGGTGAAGGGAAGTTCTTTGCCTACATCCCGACGAACAAGCGATTCGTCATGCAGCGAGTTGTGGCAAATCGTGACATGAACAATAAGAAAATGATGGAACTGCTTCAGGATCTGGCTTCAAGTGTTGCCGACGAATATCCAATCTGGGCTGTTACCAACTGGACGCCGAAGCCAGAACAGGCTGATCAGCAGGTTGCCGAGGGCAGCGACAGTGGTCGAGCCGTTCCGACAAACCCAACGGCAGCCAATCGAGCACCTGCAGCTGGTACAACGTCAAACAAAAAGACTTCAGACGCGTCATCGAAGTTTGATGACAAATCGGTGAATTGATGACGTCAAGAGGATTCTCTTGCGGGAGTTTTCTGTTGAGTTGAGTCGGTAACAGGGCCTTAACTCATCTTGAATTGCAAGGCTCGACCGTTCAGCAGACGGTCGAGCCTTGTTGCCTTTGTGTCAGATGTTTTTCGACGTGAACGATGTTGCCGAGAGTTTCTCAAAAAAACTCATAAGATTGTATTGGCAATATTGTTCCTCGACAGCGTACACTCAGAGCCTGAGATTCTATAACGCGAGAGCTGGCTTGTTTTTTTATGCTTCGCAAAGCTCGCGTTCGGCAGGAACTCTTTGTCCAGCGGTTTTTTATGGCCACTTCACCCACAACTCGCGGGAATACTCAGCCTGTTTCAGGCTTGAGGCTTTGTCTGCGCAGAATGGTTGTGATGGTTGGAGCTTTGGGTTTCTATTTGGCCCTGGCTGAAACGGCGTCGGCTTCATGCGGGAACTACCTGTTTCGCAACGGTAAGCCGGTGAGTTCGCACTCGATGGACCAGACGACTGGGATGGAATCGGAAAGCCCGCATTCGGAAGCACTGCCATTGGAAGTTCCGATGCGTCGATGCAGCGGACCAAATTGTTCCAGCAATCCATTGCCCCTGGCTCCTGTCCCTGCTGCTCCTTTGAGGCTTGGTTCGGTGTTTGATCAGGCGGCCATTCTGGAGAAGCTTGCTCAAGCTGATTTATCTCGGAGCGTGATAGAAATCCCCGAGTCTGAACGAGGTGCCTGCTATGAGCCCTCGTCGATCTTCCGCCCGCCGATGGGCTGAGTGTCGTTCGTTAATCGAACGCGTCGCAAGAGGCTGATTGAGTGCGATGTGCGGTGATTCCATTGTTTCGGACGTAGGGCGTGACGCTTTGTTTCACTCTGCATGCTCCGTAGTGGATTCCTCTTCTGTCTGACTCGCAGCTGATGTCTGAGAGACGCTCTGTCCTTATGCGGCCTCTCGTCTCTTGAACTGCAGTCTGGTGTTTTGTTAGCTGCTGTTTCTTGAGTTTGCCGTGGTGGACGAGGCCACGAGTCCAAAAGTTCTGTGGCATCTGAGGGACTTGTCGCCTCGTCCACTACCGGAATTTTTGGCTCTGACGAAGCACTTGCGTAGTTCGATTTCAAACGATCTCTATCGCTGCCGACTTCACGCGCTGCGTGAATGCTGATTCCTGGATTGCACTTTCGTGCGTTGCTGCGCCGAGTGCTCTTGCTTCTTCGAATTTTTTTCCATCGTCTTTGTTCCAGAGGAACTGTCCATGATTATTTCAAAGCGCAAACCGAACGGCTTCACATTGATCGAATTGCTTGTTGTTATCGCGATCATCGCAATCCTGATTGCACTGCTGCTGCCCGCTGTACAGCAGGCCCGTGAGGCCGCCCGGCGTACTCAATGCAAGAACAATCTCAAGCAGCTTGGGCTTGCGATTCATAACTACCATGACACGCACGGTTGCATCCCAATTGCCGATGTGAACGGCACTTCGACACCAGTGTCAGCTCATGCGAGACTGCTGCCGTATATTGAACAGGCCCCGTTGTACAGTTTGGTTGACTTCAACGTTCCCTATGACCATGCGAACAATCTGGTTCCCCGACATACGGAACTCGAGGCCTTTCGTTGTCCGTCGGATCCCACAAAACTGCCTTCATCGATTGGGGGCCGAAACAACTATTACTGGAACGCGGGCTCCGGAATAGTGATGTATGCATCCGGAGCATCCGGGCAACCAGCCGCAAATGGCATTATTTTTCACAACAAAAAATTCCGCTTCGCCGACATCACGGATGGCCTCAGCAATTCAGCGGCGATGTGCGAGAAGCTAACCAGCGACGGAAACAACGGAATCTCTTCGCCTAAGACCGACACTTTTGCACCGGGAACCTACCCGACCAATGCGAACGAAGCGACAGCGCAGTGTAACAGCGTTGATGTCACTGATTTGTCCAGACAAGGGTATTCGAATGTCGGCGGGCCATGGTTGCAGCAATACCATTCGACGAATCAGTACAACCACGTACTGCCACCGAACGGCCGATCATGCATGTTCCCTCCCGGCCGCATCGCGACGACAGCGAACAGTCAACATATTGGCGGCGTTCAGATGCTTCTGTGCGACGGTTCTGTGCGCTTTATCACAGAGAATCTGGATTTGAACACCTGGAGAAATCTTGGCAGCATTGATGGCGGGGAAGTTCTGGGCGAGTTCTGATCTGTTGGCGATGTTGCGAGCCAGACCAACAACTCAATCTAGGGTTCTTTCTGCGGCATCAGGCGCTGGAGATCTTTCAGCCGCATGGTGCTTAATCATTCATTTGTTTGGTGGAATTTCTTCATGTTCATTTTGCGCCAAAGCTGCGTCCTTGGAGCCATGCTTGCCCTTGCCATTTGTGGTTGCTCACAGGAAACAGAAAGTCATCCGCTGGATCCGGAGTTAGCAAGAGCATCCGTTGAAAAGGCAATGCAGGCATGGGTTGACGGGAAGTCGCCGAAAGACTTGCAGTCGGAGATCGTTGTTGGCGATACGGCGTGGACTCAAGGCAGACGACTCTTGTCCTTCAAGGTCGTGCCGGAAGAAGAAACCACCGACGGCTCCAACCTGCATATTCGTGTGATTCACAAATTTGATTCCTCCGAATCAAAAGTGACCTACATCGTCGGTACATCACCTGTAATCACGATTTTCCCACAGTAGTTCTGCGGAACTTCGGGCGTGATCGACCACACCTGGCCGGATGACGGCAGGGGTATCACCGTCCGGTTTTCCTGCCGCGCCTCTACCAGCAAAGAAAGAATTGATATGTCCCGCATGAAACTGTCGGCATTTGCGATCTTGTATTTGAGTACCTCTGCCTGTTTTGCAGATTCCCCTGTGACAACGGCTCGTCCAGTTCCAGCCACTCGTCCGGAGATGAAGGCGATGCTGGAGGACATGAAGAATCGGCCCTATCGAATTCCGCTTCCGGAACTAACGGACAAGGAGAAAAATGAACTGGGCGAGAGAAGTGCCAGTTACGAAGCCCGCGTGCGATACAATTACGTGCCAGCAGCCGAAGGAACAGTATTTGGTGCGGCAAGATTACGAGCAGAAGGGGTTCGGGACAAATCGTCCATCGCAAATGCGCCGCGTTTGGACTTCGCAAGCAACGCAGACGAGAACATGACGCTTACGTATCAGTTCAAGACAATGTTGTTTTGGATCGTGTCACGAACAAACAACTGCCAATACTGCCTTGGCCATCAGGAATGGAAACTTTCTGCAACCGGGATGAAGGATGACGCAATCGCTGCACTTGATGCCGACTGGTCGGCCTACAGCACAAGCGAACAAGCGGCATTTGCGTATGCGAGATTACTAACGTATGAGCCACAGAAGCTCACGGAAGAGGAGTTCAGTAAGATCAGGCAGCACTATACTCCGCTGCAGATACTGGAAATGACAATGTCCATGTCGGGAAACAATTCCATCAATCGATGGAAGGAAGGTATTGGAATTCCTCAGTCCGCGGGCAACACATTTGCAGGCCGCAGTGGTGCTGTTGTAATTGCAGAAAAAGAACATGCCGACAACTTTACAACACCCACATCGGAAAAATATCAGCAAAGGATTTCCGTTGTCGCTCCGTTGGATATTTTTGATGGGAAGCCGAGCGGCAAAGCTGTAACCAATCGTCCTTCACTGGAGTCCGCTGATGAAGTCCGAATGAAACTTCAGAATGCCGTCTTGCGAGTCTCTCGGCTGCCACTTGTCGAAACGTCAGTGGCCAAGTCATGGCTGAACGATGCTGGACAGGACGTGCCGGTCGAAAACTGGATTCGTCTGCTTGCCAATTTTCCTAACGAAGGACGTGGACGTCTGCCGAGCCTTGTGTCTCGTGAAAAACGCACGGGCGAACTGACGGAACTTCAGAAGGCGCAACTCAACTGGATCATTGCGAGACAGGATCGAGCCTGGTATGCAGTGGGTCAAGCAAAAAAGAAATTGATGCTGCTTGGGCAAACAGAAGACCAGATCTTTGCACTCGATGGAGATCGAAAAGAGTTCAGCGAATCAGATCAAGCCCTGTTTACGTTTAGCCAAAACCTGGCAGCTTCGCCTATTGCATTGACTGATGATGATGCTTCGCTGGCTCTGACTCTGACAAGTCCGGCGCATGTTGTGCAAACGATCAACCACGTTGCCAGTTGTGCCTACTTCAATCGTGTGACAGAAGCCGCCGGCTTGCCTCTGGAATGATAAGGGTGCTGGCTGGTAAATCTGTTTCTGGCGAATTGGGAATTTGCCTTGAAGATCAGAATCCTTTCTGCCGAATTCGCTTTTCGGAGTTCGTCCGAGCAAGGCGAAAGCTGCTGTTGATTCCTCTGCATTATTTGCTGCTGCAATTGTGACACGGTATGCTTCCCGCCCATTGAGGCAGCTTTGCGAGCACCAACGGTTCTGATCTTTTCAAAGTGAGTTATCCAGATGCCTGGTTATCGAGTGGAACGTTCGATTGAGATCAACGCAGATCCTCAGAGAGTCTTCGCGGTCGCGTCTGATTTTGGGCAATGGACAATGTGGTCTCCGTGGCTCATCGCTGAGCCAGAAACCAAGGTGACCGTGACGCCGAACGCGAACGCAGTCGGGGCTGTTTATGCCTGGGAAGGAAAGATCACAGGGCAGGGGGAGGTTGAGCACATTCGGCTGACTCCAGATAGCTCTATTGACGATGAATTGCGATTCATCAAGCCATTCAAGTCGATCGCGAAATGCCAGTTTCAGCTGACTCCGTCGGGCCATGGAACCCGACTCATGTGGTCGATGGACGGTAACATGCCGTGGTTCATGTTCTGGATGATTCCGATGTTGAAAACTTTCATCGGGATGGACTTTCAGCGGGGCCTGAACATGCTGAAGGATTTGATTGAAACAGGAACAATTGCGTCACGATCTGTTGTGCATGACGTGCAGCCAATTGGTCCTGTTCGAATGGCCGGAGTCATCGGATCCTGCGAAGTCACAAACGTAGGGCCATCAATGGACGCTGCCTTTGGTCAGGCGAAAGATGCATTCCTGAAGAACGGCTTGTCAACTGATGGATTAATGATGTCGGTGTATACCAAGTTCAAGATTGCACCCGGGGTCTTTGAGTATATTGCGGGTTACATGATACCTGAGAGTGTCGATGTGCCCGCGGCGTCAGGATTGAAGGTCTGGAGTCTACCCGCCTGTCGGGCATTTCGAGTGGAACACATCGGCAGCTATCGCCACCTTGGTAATCCCTGGAGCATCGCGAACCAGCTTGTTCGGCATCGCAAGTTGAAACAAAGTCGCGTCGGTACGTTTGAGATCTATCGCACGACTCCACCTGAGACTCCAGAGTCAGAATTGCAGACAGATATTTATCTGCCGCTTCGATAGTCACGCATGACAGTCGTCGCTTCAAATTTCGCGCCAGAATCGGTTCTGCGCGAAAAAAGTGCGCAAGTATTAAAGAGGTTCAAAGTAAGTGCTTCGTCTGTAGTAACGGGTTTCAACACTGACTCCAGAGATAGTCGAGATTCTTGATCAGACGCTCTTTTAAAACACCGGCGCCGTCTTCGATCCAGGGGTATTCCTTTAGAAAATCGTCCCACTCCAGATAGAGCTGCCGAATTGCTTCGGGATTGAACTCCTTGAACGGGTCGTACCACTTTGTCGCGTGGAGACTGAATGCAAATCGAATGTTCTCCAGTGTCGGTCGAGTCACATCTGATAACAGCGTTGCGTCGTAGAGATCCTTTCCCATTGGGTAACTGTCCGTCAGCAGCCAGACAAGTTTCCAGGCAAGCGAAAGTTCTTTGGAAGCCGTCATTAAAGTAATGGGCGGATGATGCGCGAGGCGGATGGATGTCTGCTGAGCTGGAATCGAAAGAGGTTCGCCGAACACGACGTCAATTTGCAAAGTGCCGCGTGGCTCGTTCTGGCTATTTTCCCAGAGCAGAACAATGCGTTTGCCGGGCGCTTTTTCGTACGTCCAGATGTCTTCAACAGCCGGTGCTTTTGCCGAGATGCGGAGATTGTCGCTGATTGTCGAATTCTGAATTTTCTCGATCAGGTCCTTGATCAGCGTTTTGCCGTCTCGCGAATTCATCGTCCATGTGGCCGGAGTAACGACCCAGTCGAGATCTCCTGGCGCTCGGGCTTTCGATCCGAACCAGGCCTGCATGAGCGTACTGCCGCGAAGAACGAGGTGATTGGCGCATGGGCTGTCTGAGATTCGCAATAACACATTGTGCATCACACTCAGACGCTCTGCCTGCCATTGTTCAGCGTCCTGGGCTGAATCAAACTGCGGCTCACCAGCTCGCAGGGCTTGACGATGTTTCAACGCTGGATCAAAAATCACAGGGCGTTTCAGTGCCGAAGGAGCCTGTTCGACAGGAAGGGTCGTCGGTAAGCCTGGGCCTGCCGGGGGCTTGACCACAGGAATCGTTGGTACGATCGATTGGGATTGCTTTCCCGACAGAAACTCAAAAACCTTGCGCCACATTGTTGCCTCGAACTATTTCCAGCCGTCATCCAGCGGCAAATTGGAATCGAATACGACATACTCCGATTCGACTTCCAGAATCGCGAATTCCTTGTTTCGAAGTTCCGTCAGTAGATCACGGAGGACTCCAAGGGCTTTTTCCCGGCCAGCTCTAAAGACTCTTTGAGTCAGAAAACGTTCCTCATTTCCATCCGAACGAACGCGTCTGGCATTTGCTGAGATTCTGGCGTCATGATGTTCTGCGATCTGTCGCAGAGCATCAATGTTTGTCTGCTGGTTCAGGCAAAGCTTGATGTGATGTTCAAAATATAATTCGTCAGCGTGCTTCGTAGTTTCGTGAGTGAAATTTGATGGCACACACGCGTTGTCAATATGAGCCTCAATCTTCACTCGAACAACGTGCTCATTAAGCCCATTCAGTTCTTGACACAACTTAAATGCCGTCTGCTTCTGGATCTCAAGCGTCCCGCTTTGCTGATAGGAAATCATGGGCTGAGAAGCATGTTGCCCGGATGAAAGCAAAATGTGCGTCCATTTCAGTTTTCGATTCGCTGCCCACTGTCTGACAATCAGGCGATCATCGTCTGAGGGTTTTGCCATGTTTACAGCCGCCAGCGTGAGGTGTGTTTCGAATCGGCCGGATTCTGTCATGTTGAGTCTCGTCAACTTTTCGATCACCATTGTTCTCGATCCAATTTCAGGAGGATACTCTGGACCGCTTCGATCGCCAAAAGGTTCATATGTTTCAATCGAGAACTTTGCGAACGACGACTTATGGTTGTCAGGTTTTCTCGCGAGGGCCAGCGGATTGGCATGATTTCGTGTTTGCGATAAAACTCGTCTCCTATTGATCGCAGACCACGATATGGAACACAGAAGATGAGCACAGGATTTGGAATTGTCGGCACTGGAATGATCGCACACTTTCATGCCAAGGCTATCCAGGCGATGAAAGGCGGGCGAGTTGTTGCTTGCTTCAATCAGAATGTCGACAAAGCAAAGGCGTTTGCCGCAGAATATGGTTGCAAGGCTTATTCGACTCTGGAAGAGCTGCTGGCGGACTCGGAAGTTGGCATCGTAACGATCTGCACGCCCAGCGGAGCTCATCGAGATCCTGCGATCGCGGCTGCGGCGGCCGGCAAGCATGTGGTCGTTGAAAAGCCGCTCGAGATCACTCTGCAGCGTTGCGACGATATTATCAATGCCTGTTCAAAGCATGGCGTGATGCTCTGCACAATCTTTCCCTCGCGATTCAGTCCGGCCAATGTTGCCCTGAAGGCGGCGATTGATGGCGGGCGTTTCGGTCGCCTGACTCTGGCGGATACGTATGTCAAATGGTGGAGGACACAGGAGTATTATGACGGCGGCGGCTGGCGAGGAACGTGGGCTCTGGACGGCGGCGGGGCTTATATGAATCAGGCCATTCATAATGTCGACCTGTTGAGCTGGCTGATGGGTGACGTTGCTGAGATCGCGGGCTTTACAAGCACGCTCGCACACGAACGCATCGAAGTGGAAGACGTTGGTGTTGCCTGCTTGAAGTTTGCCAACGGAGCTATCGGTGTGATGGAAGCAACAACTGCGGCGTGGCCAGGCTTGTTGAAGAAAACAGAAATCCACGGCAGTCGCGGAACAGTGATTGTTGAACAGGATTCCATCCTGCGCTGGGAGTTCGCGGACGAAGAACCCGAAGATGCGGAGATCCGTGCGAAGTATGGTGCGGGGTCAGCGACATCCGGCGGAGCATCGGATCCGAAAGCGATTTCCTTCGTTGGCCACCAGATGCAACTCGAAGATTTTGTCGAAGCCATCACCACAGGTCGTAAGCCTCGAGTTGACGGCGCGGAAGGCCGAAAGAGCGTAGAGATCATTCTGGCGATTTACAAAGCTGCGAAAACCGGAGAAACGCAGAAATTGAAGACTCGATAAATCCAACGCGTGGTGCCTGGTTTGTATCGCGTTTATTTCATAAGTCAGATATTCAGCAGAAACGTTCGTTTTTCCAGCTTCTGCGTGAACGCGAACGGAATTCTGCGGGGTACAGGAAATCAAACTCGCAAACAGCTACGATTCCGCGTACTCCGGACAGATTGAGACCAACGAATCTCAGCACCCCGATTGACGAAATACAGTAATGACAGACACAAAGTTCAACATCGTACGAAACCCGACTCGCAAGATTGCTGTGGGTGATGGCTTTATTGGCGGCGATGCGCCAATTGCCATACAAAGCATGACGGCAACAAAAACGACGGACATTGACGCCACGGTGCGGCAGATTAACGACCTTGTTGGCGCAGGAGCCGATGTTGTCCGAGTCGCGATTGACAACCAAAAAGAAGCCGAAGCGCTGATGGAAATTCGGCGGCAGGTCAAAGGCAATCTGTCCGTTGATCTGCAGGAGAATTATCGCCTTGCCGAAGTCATTGCACCCCATGTCGACAAGATTCGCTACAACCCGGGGCACTTGTACCATCACGAACGGTCCAAGCCCTGGCAGGAAAAGGTCAGATATCTTGTGAAAGTTGCTCAGGACAACGACTGCGCGATGCGAGTTGGCGTTAACTGCGGCTCAGTCGATCCTGATGTAAAGTCGAAGTTTGACGAACATGATTCGATCTCCCCAATGCTCGAAAGTGCGTGGGAACACTGCAGTCTGCTGGATAAGCTGGGGTTTGAGCGTTACTGCGTGTCGCTGAAGGACTCGGATCCGCAGAAGGTGATTGAAGTCAATCGTCGGTTTGCAGAGAAAAGACCGGACGTGCCACTTCATCTGGGAGTCACTGAAGCGGGAATGCCACCAGACGGGATCATTAAAACACGGATTGCGTTCGAGCAACTGATCAGTCGCGGCATTGGAGACACAATTCGTGTTTCGTTGACTGTCGCCAATAATCGAAAGTCCGAAGAGATTGCTGCGGGCCGACAAATTCTGAACGATATCGCAGCCGGTCGAGTTCGAAGTTTTGTGGACTTTGGCCTGAAGACACTCAACATCATTAGTTGCCCAAGTTGTTCACGAGTCGAAAACGAGGCTTTTATTGAACTGGCTGAGCAGGTCCGCGAAATGACTCGTTATGCAGAATCGCACAAGATCACAATTGCCGTGATGGGTTGTCGAGTGAACGGGCCTGGTGAAACGGACGACGCAGACCTCGGATTGTGGTGTGGTCCTACTCATGTGAATCTGAAGCGAGGGAAGGATTCCGTCGGTGCCTTTCCTTACGACGAGATTTTGCCCAAACTGCGCACGGAACTGGATCAACTGATTGCTCGTCAGAGCACTTGAAAATGAGCATTGGTCAAACATGATTCGTCGCAGTGCGCGGACGAGATGGGAATTGCCTCAAGGCAACCGGCTGGCGATCTGGCAAAAGATAACGCCCCCGCAGTTGTTCGTGGCGTCGTTTGCTCTTTTGGTTCTTCTGGGAACCCTTGGCTTTCGCTTATTTCCAGGGCTTTGCTCTGACAAGACTTTGGGCTGGCTCGACGCACTGTTTATGTCCACCAGTGCGGTGTGTGTGACCGGCCTGAGTGTCGTTGATACGTCGGCATTCTTCACTCCACTTGGCCAGGCTTTTCTGCTGCTGTTGATTCAGCTTGGCGGATTGGGAATGCTGACATTCACCAGTCTGATTATTTCGGCTCTGGGCAGGCGAATGTCGCTGCGGGCGGAGTCCCTTTGTATTGTCTCGACCGAGATGGCCCCGCATCTGACTGCCGGACAAATGACGGCCAACGTTGTCCGCTACACATTGATCATTGAAGCAGTTGGCGCTGTGATGTTGTACGCCGTTTGGGCGCCTCAGTTGGGCTGGAAAGCGGCAATGTGGCCCGCTGTGTTTCATTCCGTCAGCGCGTTTTGTAATGCCGGGTTCTCGACGTTTTCGGACTCTCTGATGAGCTTTCAGGGGTCAACAATGGTTCTCATGATCATCAGCGGCCTCATCATTCTGGGAGGCATCGGATTTCTGACGCATGAGGAGATGATCCAGCTTTGGCGGGCTCGCAGAGGTCGACGGCCGTTTCGTCTGTCGCTGCAGAGTCGGGTGGTCTTGCTGGCGACTTCCTTGCTGTTGGTTGGCGGTGCAATCCTGTTGACCTGGCTTGAATGGAATCGAACTCTGGCTGATTTGCCGTTGTGGCACAAACTGTCGAACGGTCTTTTCATGAGCGTGACCAGCCGAACAGCAGGATTCAATTCCATCGACTATGGCAAAGCGACCGATGGATCAAATCTGGTCACCATGCTACTGATGATGATTGGTGGTTCGCCCGGTTCAACAGCTGGTGGGATTAAGACAACGACACTCGCCCTGATGGTGATTCTTGCCTGGTCGCGCCTGCGCGGCATGGAGACAACGACTGCTTGGCATCGCTCGATTCCGATGGAAACATCGGCGCGGGCCGTTGGTCTGTTTACTATTGCTTCGGCGGTCGCTGTTGTCGGCGTTGTCCTGCTGACGATCACTGAAAGCCGTGTGCAGCCCGAAGGAAGTGTCCTTTCAGACTGCATGTTTGAGGCGATCAGTGCATTCAATACGGTCGGACTTTCAACTGGAATTACGGGAAAGTTGTCTGTTGCAGGCAGATGGGTCACGATCTTTCTGATGTTCTTTGGCCGCGTTGGACTGCTGACTCTGGCGGCGGCCCTGACCGTTCGCAAGTCCGGTTCGGGCGGGTTTCGATATGCCTACGAAGATGTTGTGGTGGGGTAAGTCATGAAGAGATTCGTTGTCGTGGGTTTAGGGAACTTTGGTTCCAGCGTTGCAGAGTCTCTGTTTTCACAGCGGCATGAAGTCATTGCCATCGACATGAACGAGGATTCTGTCGATCGAGTTGCTCCGTTTGTATCGCGCGCGGCCGTCGGCGACTCTCGAAACATTCATACACTGGAGCGACTGGGTGTTAAGGGGGCCGACGCGGCTGTTGTCAGCACGGGGGACGATATCACGGCCAGTATTCTGACGACGATGGCGCTGCATGATCTGGGAATTCGCGAAGTGTATGTGAAAGTAATTTCTCGCGATCATGCACGCGTCATGGAGCGGCTCGGCGCATCGGAAACGATCTTTCCTGAACGCGAGTCAGCTATGAGCCTTGGAAAGCGTATGTCTGGCTCAGGTTTGCTAAACTATTTTTCGATTGGTACGGGATTCAGTATCCAGGAGATGGGAGTGCCCTCCGAATGGAGCGGCAAGACACTTCGAGATTTGGCTCTGCGGCAAAACCACGGGATTACCGTTGTCGCCATTCATGATGTTTTGTCCGACAAGATGTCGTTCACCTCGGATCCGGATACGGTACTAAAGGAATCCGATGCATTGATTGTGGCGGGCAATGACGAGGATCTTGCCAAGGCTGCGCAAATCACTTGATTCTGGTTCATGAATTCCCAGCCACATCGGCACAGCGAGTCGTCGATTCGATATGGCGAGCAATAGACGCGACGCAGCGCCGTCATTTTGTTGAGTTCTGTACTCGATTTGATGACGAAAAACGCACGAAGCGTAAACTGCAGCACGCCACATTGAGTCTTGCGGAAACGCCCGGTAACCCGTAAATCTGCGTCGAAAATGCTGCGACGCTGTTCGTTTCAGGATTGCCCTCTCGCATCGTGGCGAAGGTTTGGCGCGGAATGTGCCGTAGTTAGTACCTTCTGGAAAAACCTGCCCATTATCGTGCGGGTAGTTCAATGACCTTGTTCTAAGTGCCCTCGCCGGGACTTGAAGCAGTGACGTCGACAAAGCCGCTTTGACAGAGATCACGGAGATCTACTTTCATGAACCAGAGATCCATATTGCGTTGCTTTCTCACTGCGGTCTGCATAATTCTGTGTGCAGGGCTCAATTCCTTGGGTGGTGGAAGCTTGCTGGCAATGCAGTCGGTCGAGTTTCCGACGGAAGATGCGATCATTATTCCTCAGGCGGACGCTGTTCCTCTCGAAAATTTGCCTCCCGTTGATATCGAAGAGCTCACGGACGACGATGTCGAGGTTATGCTTCGAGGTCCTGTTCATGAAGCATTTGCCGAGCAGATCAATGCTGATCCAGTGCCAGGTCTGGTGATTCCGTCAACGCCGCCCGAGCCTGTCGAAGAACTCGCCCCTGATGTTCGTCCAGAAGGGAGAGACGTCGAGTGGATTTCCGGCTATTGGGCATGGGATGAAGATCGAAACGATTTCATGTGGGTCAGCGGTATCTGGCGCGAAGTTCCGCAGGGATTTCGCTGGCTTCCCGGATATTGGACAGAAGTTGAAGCAGGGTACCAGTGGGTCTCAGGAACGTGGGTCTCAACTCAGACTGCCGAAATAACTTATCTTGAGACCAGTCCGCCGGCTTCGTTGGAGCAGGGTCCCGTCGGTGTCGGGCCGACAACAGAACACATCTGGATTCCGGGTTGCTGGACCTGGCAGACGACTCGCTACCTGTGGCGTCCTGGTTATTGGTCGGCTGGATATTCCAACTGGATTTGGGTTCCCGCACGCTATCACTGGACTCCCCGAGGTCATTTCTATTGCAATGGCTATTGGGATTATCCGCTGGAACGTCGTGGAGTGCTTTTTGCTCCCTGCTATTACGATCGTCGGGTGCGTGTTGGCCGAACGTACCGCTACACGCCGCAGGTTGTGGTCGCGACGAACTTGTTGCAGTTTCACTTTTGGGTGCGGCCACAATATCGACACTATTACTTTGGCGACTACTACAACGCGTCGTATTCGAATCGCGGGTTGCAGCCCTGGCATCAGTTCCAACGACAGCATCGCGGAATTGATCCATTGTTTTGCCACTACAGCCGCGGCCGCGGAAACAACGTTTTCTACAATCAGGTCAATGTTCAATTCAGTACATTTCTGAACAATCCCGACCGTCGGCCATCTCGAATTTTTCGGGACCAGGATCGATTTGCAGTTCAGAACTCAAACCATGACTTCCAGAAAAATTCGATTTTGGGGAACCGCCTCCAACAAGTTGTTGAGCGTTCCGAAAAATCCTCAGATGGGCTTCATTTCGTGAAGTTGGCGAACGTAGATCGACAGCGGCATACAGCTGAGGCGATTCAGGTTCACGATCTTGCTGGACAGCGTCGTCAGGTCGAACGGCATTTGCTCACCGGCGAAAAGGGACGCTCTGGCGAGGAACCAAGGTCAGGTCGGAGCGTGCGCGATGAAACGACGGCATTGAATCGTAATGGTAATGCCTCAGAACGGCCGGAAAGATTGAAACTGCCAGAATCGCATCGCCATGTCGCGTCTGGCAAAGCTGACGCCAGTTCGGAGCGCGGTCAGCAGGAGAGCCCAAAAGGCGAGGTTGGTACCCCAGGTGTTTCCAGGGGGCAATCAACCTCAGACTCGACGAGCGTGGTTAAGGACAAGACCTCGCGTTCAGGAGCTGAGTCTAAAGAGTCACTCAAATCGAGTGATCGCGCCAACAAGAGTGATTCCTCTCGAGGGGGTGGTGTTGGAACGCGGGATAGCGAAACTCCGGGGGTAGGGGCTGGATTATCGGCGGCCAGTGGTACGGATCGCCGTGACAAATCCACGAAGTTGGAAGTTCCAGGGAAACCCGTGGCTCAAGCCACTGGCTCGGGCCGTGTTCACAAGAAGGACCATCCGGGCGGGGCTGGAACCCCGGGCGTTTCCAATCGCGAATCCGCTTCAAAATCAACGAGCGTTGACCAAGCCAACAGGAATGTTCCCAATCCGGACGCTGCCACTGGGCCGCGGAGCAGCGGAGCGTCTAAGCCAGGAGTGGGCTCATCGGCGGCTACTAGTACGGATCGCCGAGATAAATCCACGAAGTCCGAAACTTCTCAGAAGCCTGCAATTCAAGGTGAACGGTCAGCTGGAGTAGGAAACATGCAGATTCCTTCAGGCCGGACGCAAAACGATGGGTCGCCGTCCAAAGAACCTAACAACGCGAAAATAACAAAGCCACAGGTCGAACCGGTGATGCCCAATGCCACAATGATGCCGGGAGAAAGGAGAGCGATTGGAGGTTCGGAATCAGGAAAAGGAGCAGGGGCTGTAGGGCGAACAGAGAAAGATGCTGGCAAAAATACCAGAGAGATGCGAAGTCCGGGCACTAATTCTAAAGGAACCTCAGTGCCACCGGCTAACTCGGCTGCGGCCCGAAACGATATTAAGGAGAGTCGCGGTAGTTCATCTCCCTCGCTCTCCGATCCCCGCGCAAATAGGACTAGTGGCGGAACTGATCGTTTGAAGACATCTGGCGGGTCAAAAGCCAGCAGTTCTCCGCCTCCTGTCATCCCAGGGTTGAGTGGCAAGAACCGAGGGCAACGGCCAGCAAATGGTTCGGCCAGTGGCAGCGCGGGACCAAACAGTAATCCACCCTTGAGATCGGGAGGTCATGCGAATTCCAATATGTCATCCAAGGCTGCTGCAACGCCAAAACCCTCGCATAATACGGGCAATCGGGGTATGGCGTCGGAGTCTGGTCGTCGCTCCTCGGCAGCGGCAACGCAGCCGTCGGCGCAAAAATCAAAACCGCCAGCTTCAGCAACGCGACCATCGGCTGGCTCAAAGCCGCGATCGAAACCCTAGGAGTCTGTCCTGATACATGTCACCAAACGTCGCTGAATTGTGTTGAGAAAAAGTTTTTTTTCGGCCTGCGAATTGCTGTAGAGCAGCTGACATGAAGTCGGCGGCGGAAAATGGATTTTTGGGCCAGTTAGAGAT
>JBGSVD010000117.1:0-3763 GCA_041753135.1 Planctomycetaceae bacterium | reverse complement strand
ACGGTCGAGGCATCGACCGTGCCCGCACTGAAACCGGCCTGCTCGTCCTCGCCCAAAACCTGCTCCGCCTCGACAGACTCAAACGTGATGCCATAAACTCAGCGAATACGCCAACCTAAAAGCTGCACGATCTCCAGTGGCCGAGGGGGAACTTGAAATCCGCTTCGTCGATAAAGTCAGCATGGGTGATGTTGAAAGAATCAACAATGAAATCATGAAGCGAAAGATCAGTGGTTCTCTGCGGACTCGCTTTGAGAATGGTTCTGCTTACATCACGCTCCGCGACACAACCGACGCGGAAGCTGTCGCGAAGCTTCTTACGTTTTGCACCGTGGTTAACGTAGACTCAGATTCTCGGCGTATTGAGATTCGCCTCCACCTCGAGAAGCCTGTGTCGGAGAACGGCGTTCCGTCGAAATAGTCTTCACTCAGGAATCGACACATCCTTCAGCAATATAACCCGCCGCTTCCTGGACGATGGGGCTGTGACAAACGTCGACCTTGTTGGAACGCCGATCTTATTGGTCTGAACGGCCATGAGTGGATATTGCCGATTCTGTTCGGCTCTGACGTTGCAGTGCGCAAGAGGATCGTGAGGCCGTGTTTTGGCGTAGAGTGTTATTTGACGGAGTGGTTCAGGTCTCCCTGTTCCTGAGACGATTCCTGTGCTCGTTGACATTTGTGGGACTGACCGCCACTCTGTCTGCACTTTCTGTGGTTATGCTGCCGCCGCATCGCTCAATTTTTGCTTATTTCTGATCTGTCGCCCGTCATGCTCCTCCGAATTACTAATCTTCGAACGCCTGTTGAACTGCCTGAGCACGAATTGACTGCCGAGGTGGCTCAGCGGCTGGATGTTCCTGTATCGGATCTTCAGGAGTTGAAGATTCTTCGAAAGAGCATGGATGCCCGCAATCGATATCGCTTGGAGTATGTTTACTCCCTGTCGTTATCAATCCCGGATGGTGACATTGAACGCTTTCGTCACGGATACAGTATCGATATTGCGGAATGGACGCCTCCGAAGTTTGAGCATCCAGAGCCGGGTGACGAACCTCTGCCATCTCGCCCGGTGATCGTTGGGTCCGGACCGGCCGGGCTGCTGGCTGGCTACTTTCTGGCTCTGCAGGGTTATCGACCTCTGATCATCGAACGCGGTCAGGCGGTCAAGGAACGTGTTCCCGCGATCCGTGAATTTGACTCCGGCGGCGAACACGACAACGAGAACAATTATTTGTTTGGCGAAGGCGGCGCAGGATGCTTTAGTGATGGAAAGCTGACTTGTCGAATTACCGGCCCTGACGTTGACTGGGTCCTGCAGAGCTTTGTGGATTGTGGCGGCCGCCCTTCCCTTGTCTATGAGCATCGTCCTCATTTGGGCAGTAACAAGTTGCCGATGATCTGCCGAAATTATCGCCGAAAGATCGAAGCACTCGGTGGAGAGTATCGTTTTGGATGTCGCATGGAAGGGCTGCGATTTCAGGATGGCCAGCTTCAGGGCATTGAAACATCCTCCGGATTTATTTCCACTTCTGTCTGTGTGCTGGCGATCGGTCACAGTGCTCGTGATACCTACGAGATGCTGTTGAAAACAGGTTTGCCTCTGCAGCAGAAAGCGTTTCAACTGGGATTGCGAATCGAACAGCCTCAGGAGATCGTGAACGCTCGCAAATATGGCAAAGAGGATTATCTGACACTGCTTGGCGCGGCAGACTATTCCCTGGTGGCGAAGGGACAAAAGGATCTGTTCAGCTTCTGCATGTGTGCTGGCGGGATTGTCATTCCCAGTGTGTCTGAGCCCAACATGTATTGCTCGAACGGCATGAGCAATTCGCGACATGATTCGCAGTTTGCGAACAGCGGACTGGTGGTCACTCTGGAGCCGCACGAATTCGGAAGCGATCATCCTCTGGCCGGTGTTCATGTGCAGCGCCAATATGAATCACTGGCGTTTCAACTGACGGGGGGAAGTTATCAGGCTCCGGTTCAGCGAGCGAAAGATTTTCTGGCCGACAGAACTCCGTCTCCGAACGAGCAATTGCCGTCGTCTTATGAACGCGGAACTCGGTCTCGAAATCTGTCCGCCGTTTTGCCTCCGTCGATTCTGAAGGCCATGAAGGCCGGCTTGCCAATTATGGATCATCAATGGAAAGGCCAGTACCTTGCTGAAGCGGTCCTGGTGGGACCGGAGATGCGAGGCAGCTCGCCGGTTAGGATTGATCGCGACTACACGACGCTGGAGATTCCGGCGATGCCGGGCGTTTATCCGATCGGTGAAGGCGCGGGTTATGCGGGCGGCATTGTGACGGCCGCTGTGGACGGACTTCGGGCCGCGAAGAAGATTGTTGCGAAGTATCGATGCCCTGATGGTGCCTGACGCCTGGTCTTCCTGCTGCGAGGATACGTTTCAGCTCTTGAAGATCTCCACCGGCTTGAATTCGCCCTTCAGAATCGACTGTGATTCACATTGGAACCAGTCTTTGATAACAGCCGAATAGACCTGACGGAAATCGGTATGATGTTGGAGGTCACCGTCCTGAAGATTTTGCAGGCTGGGATGTTTTCCAATCAGACCTGGCTTGATGGACGCTCCGGCAAGGAACATGGGTCCTGCAGTTCCGTGATCGGTGCCGTCGCTGGCGTTCTGTTCCACTCGGCGGCCGAATTCACTGAAGGCCATCACAGTGACCTGGTCTGACTGCTTCATGAGATCGATGTCATCAAGGAATGCTTTTACAGAATCACCCAGTTGTCGCAACAGACCCTGGTGAGCATCGGGCTGCTGTGAATGAGTATCGAATCCGTTCAACTGAACATAGTAGACTGAAGTGTGCAGTCCGGAACTGATCAATCGAGCCACCGTCTGAAGTTGTTCTCCCAGACCACTTTTCGGATAAACAATGCTGGAAGAATAGGACTTGCCAGAAGTGCTGAGTCGCTGGCTGGCGGAGATCGCCGAACTGGTGCTCGACTGCACAAAATTCAATAAGTCATTTCCTTCACCTCGCCGAGCGTCCGCTAATTCCTGAACGGCCTTCCGGAAATCAACATCGTCGGTTCCCTGAAGCCGAAATTGATCCAGTGATCGAATCGAGGGAACTCGAACTTTGCGCGACATCAAGGCGAAGGGCTGCTTGTCGTGACCAAGGTGCATTGCAGACGGATCGCCACCGACTTCACTTTCGTTTTCTTCCAGCAATCGTCCAAGCCATCCGTCTGTGCGAACCTCATCCTTGCGCTGACACGTGTGCCAGATGTCCATGGATTCGAAATGAGAACGATTCGGATCGGGATAGCCGACGCCCTGCACGATCGCAAGTTTGCCAGCCTCCAGAAGATCGGCAAAGCCTCGAAGCGCCGGATGAAATCCGAGTCCTTCAGAAATCTCCAGCACGGAGTCTTTTGCGATCGCCAATTTGGGCCGAAGCTTCTGGTAGGTTTCGTCGGCAAAGGGAACGATCGTATTGAGTCCATCATTGCCTCCTGCGAGTTCAATGATTACCAGAATGCGGTTGCTCCTGCTTTGCTGCGCTGCCGCCCGCAGCGCAGCGGGCGCAAGTCCTCCGAAGGTCAGCACTGCTGAACCGGCGGCCGTGTTCTTGAGAAATGAACGGCGTGATGCGTTTGTCATAATTGCGTTTCCATCGTTTGCTTGCCGGATCAATAATCAAACAGTTTTGGCATTCGCTAAGAGGCAGTGATTCTTTACAAGCTCGAAGCGCCAGCGAGTGGGCCATTGAGTGTTCGAAGCCCACTCGCTGGC
>JBGSVD010000116.1:0-13749 GCA_041753135.1 Planctomycetaceae bacterium | reverse complement strand
ACGGTCGAGGCATCGACCGTGCCCGCACTGAAACCGGCCTGCTCGTCCTCGCCCAAAACCTGCTCCGCCTCGACAGACTCAAACGTGATGCCATAAACTCAGCGAATACGCCAACCTAAAAGCTGCACGATCTCCATGGGGGGAGGGGAATTGGCGAATGCCATGCGATTGCGACGCCCAGACATCCGAGTGTTGTTTATGAGTGGCTATTCGGAAGAAAATGTTTTCCAGCACGGAAAGGTCACAACCACGGAAGCATTCGTCCAAAAACCGTTTTCACCCCTGGGGTTGGCACGAAATGTTCGAGGCGTTCTGGACCGCATATCGTAGTCCACGCCGTCGTCTTGCATTCCCTCAGAATCGGAATAGTCGCACTTTTCAACCAACGCGTTTGCGAATGCCCCATTGCATGTGTCAGTAAACTGGTGGATGTTGGGGCCATCGCCGGATACCGGGGCCATCCACAACACGGGATTCTACACGACCGGATTCTGGTTTGTGGCCGCTTGCTTTTGAATCGTTGTTCTCGCCGAGTTGTCTCCACAGGTGACCGGCAAACAGCCGGTTCGACGCCAACATCAAACGACATCGGGAATTGAGGACTGAAAATTCAGACTTACTTCCTTTTCGCCGCTGGAATCAGCGCGTCAATTTGCACAGCAGGAACACAAAGCGGCTCGGCGTCTTCGATGGTGACGGCATATCCCGTCTAGATCCAAAACGGCCGGCAGATCGGCTCGGGAAAAGTCGAGTCATCGCGCAAATCCATCGTGGGAGCCTGCCTCAAAGGCCCCGCCATGCGATGGCAACTATTCGGAGCAACACCCCTCTGCCAGTTTAGAGCTCTCTTCAAAAGCGAAATCAAACTGTGGACGAAATACTGGCATTCGTTTGCCAGAACATGACTACCTACTTTCCTGGTGCAGACACATTTCTTGCGACTGAAATGTACGCAACGCTGTCAGACGGAGTACTTGACGATTCTCGGATTCGTTCTTCGCCGAATGGTGCAAGAATCAGCATGATGAATCTTCCTGTTACGAGATAACAGGGTAAGTGCAATTCTCGGGAGCGACATCTACCCCTGCCGCTTTCAATCGTGCGACGAATCAACGATTTAACCGAGTCTGCGTCAAGCCCCCGTTGTTACTTTAAACGCGAGCGACTTAACGCCGCTGGAGCTGTCAATTTCGAGTTCATCAAAGATGGACAGCGTCTCCGGATATTCTATCACCCAGTCAGGCCCGGTTGAGTCAGCATCACATTCCAGCATGACTTCACTCCGTTTTGCGAAACGAGTGCCCAGTTTTCAGGCCAGCCACAAAGACGACCAGTGCTACAGCCCCAAGGAAGAAAACGGTGTCGCCGGGAACACGCATCCAGCGCAGAGTCTGCATCAGGTCTGTCTGCATAAATTCGCTGCTGCGAGCGTACCAATAGCTGTGATTCACCGACGCATTCGTCTGCAACAGGCCCACCGGCAACAGGCTGAGAACACACATTCCCATCAGACCGCCGTTCAAAGCCCAGAATGAGAACCGTAACACGCCGTCCTTCCATTCCTTCCCTGGAATGAGCACCCGCAGACATGTGAGCATCAAGCCGATTCCCAGCATTCCATAAACTCCGAACAATGCCGCATGTCCATGCAGCGGCGTCGTATTCAGGCCCTGCATGTAGTACAGCGCGATCGGCGGGTTAATCATGAATCCAAACAGGCCCGCCCCGACCATGTTCCAGAAGGCGACAGCGATGAAGTAGTAAATCGGCCACTTGTATCGTTGAACCCACGGCGATGACTTCGAATGCCTCAGATTTTCAGTGGCATCGAATCCCACCAATACGAGAGGCACGACCTCAAGGGCACTGAAGACCGATCCCCAGACCAGGGCAACGGTTGGAGTTCCGGAGAAATACAGATGGTGACACGTCCCGATAATCCCGCCGGACAGGAAGATCGTCGCTGACAGAAGAGCCGACGCGGCCGCAACTCCGGGACGAATCAGATTGATGCGCATGAAGATGAAGGCGATCACAGTCGTCGCAAACACCTCGAAGAATCCTTCCACCCACAAGTGAACCACCCACCAGCGCCAATACTCGACGATCGTCAAATGCGTATGATGTCCCCATGTCAGTCCTGCACCGTAGAACAACGCGATGGCTCCACTAGCCACTGTCAGCAATACGACCAACTGTTTAGTGTCACCGGTTTTCCGCAGGGCCGGAAGCAGCACGCGCACCATCAGAAACAGCCAGAGCAACAGCCCGATCATCAGTCCAATCTGCCAAACTCGGCCCAGATCGACGTACTCATATCCTTGATGGCCGAGGTAGAACGAAACTGTATCGGTCAGCTTGTTGTGGATACTGAGGAGTTCACCGGTCAGCGATCCCACAACGACAAGCAATAACGCTCCGAACAGGATGTTCACGCCGATGACCTGGCCCTTCGGTTCTTCACCACTGACCAGTGGCCCGACGAACAGCCCGGCTGCCAGCCATGCGGTGGCAATCCAGAACAGGCCCATCTGGACATGCCACGTTCGAGTCACACTGTAAGGCAGCCAGTCGGAGAGTGGGAAGCCGTAGAACCCATCGCCTTCGACTCCATAGTGGGCCGTAATGACCCCGAGCAGCATCTGAACAAGAATCAAAGCCGAGACAACCCAGAAGTATTTGACGGTCGCCTTTTGAGACGGTGTGGCTTCCCAGTTTGCGAGAGGATCGATCTCCGGTGGCACCAGCTCCGCTTCATCATTTCGCTTCGAAGCGTACCACCACGCCATCGCCGAAATGCCAGCCAGCAGCATGATGATGCTCACGCCGGTCCAGACAATTGTATCTCCCGTCGGCACATTGCCGATCAGCGGTTCGTGTGGCCAGTTGTTGGTATAAGTACTGATGTCGCTGGGACGGTCAGTCGATGCAGCCCATGCGGTCCAGAAGTAGAAGGCTGACAATTTGCGGAGTCGATCCGGGTCCGATACCGTACCTGCAGGAATGGCATAGTCTGCGTTCCCTTTTGAAAAGACCTCAGTGTAATGTGCAAGGTTGGACTCGAACGCCTTCGCGCGGATGGGATCTACGGTGACGATGCCCGAGGAAGGATCATACGTGTTCGTGTGCAACAGCTTTGTCAAACGAGCCACCAGTTGAGCCTGCTGCTCGTTGTCAAGCTTTTCGAACTCGGTATTGAAGTCCGTCATCGCCCACTGGTCGAGAATGAAAACCGCTTCCCGATGCAGCCAGTCTGCCGTCCAGTCCGGAGCGACATAACTGCCGTGCCCCCAGATCGACCCGACCTCCATGCCACCCATCGACTGCCACACGTTCTGTCCCGCAGTGACCTCGCCGGTATCAATGAGCGTCTGTCCGTCAGTCGTGACGACCTTGTCAGGGATCGGCGGCTTCTCCTGATAGATGCGAGTGCCGATCCAGCCGAGGACCAGAAACGAAACAAACAGAACCAGGGTAAAACCAATCCAGAGTTTCTTCACGAGGTTGCGGCCTAAATGTTGTGAGCGGAGATTTTTGCACTACGCAGGCTCAAAGCGGAAGCGAGTGAACCAGTTGCGCCGACCCACTCACCTGCACTTCGAATTCATTTTTCTGTGATTCTGACTATCGACGCGACACAGCCGCCGTGTTTTCCGATGGCGTGTTGAAGTAGTCAGGCAGGTTCGGCTTGGTGGCGCGAAGTATCTCCAGAATCGCCTGTCGATTGTCTTGCGACAGGTGAGCGAATGTTTCGGACTGATCCTGGCCGGAGAGGACTTCGAACAACCGTTGCCAGACGTAGTCACGTGACTCCGACGGAAGTCCGTCAAACGCTTCCGAGTAGATCAGATAACTGCACGGATATTTGAAGAGTCGTGTCGTGAGATCCAGATCACGCAATGATCTTCCCTGCGAATCTCGCAGGCCAGTTGCGGTAAATTGTTCCGCATAGCCTGACGTGCCTTTGATCGGCGTGGTCAGTTTTGCTTCATCGACAAGCAACAATGCCTCAACAAGCCGGTCTCCGGTACTCTTAATACGACGAGTGGTGCTTTCAAGTCGCATTCCTTCTGCATTGCCGAGCGTTCGATTCATCATGATGTCGTAGTCCAGGGCCTGCCGCGTATCAAAGTTGGCCTTGACGATGCGATTGTGAACCAGAACCTGGTGCTCCAGCATCATGAGTGCCACAATGTCACTGTGCGGTGACACATACCGATCGACATTCAGGCGATCCTTGAGCTCGCTCAGGTTTTGCCCGGCAGAATTATCGACCGGCTCCTGCACGTCGCGTCCCCGAACGACAAGATTCCCCAGATGCTTTTGCGATCCATGTGTGCCGGTGACATACCAACCGCCCCAGCGTTGTTCGATCGGAGTTGTGTGATCCACCATGCGACTACCCGCAGACAGCAATGGCTGGCCGCCAGCGTCAACGTACAACGATCGCACAAGATGCCCGGGGACTCCTTCTGTGCGGGAAGAACTGTGGCAGACCAGACAATTATCGCTACGCCGCTGAAACTGAGGCTTCTCATTTTCCTCCTGATTCATCGTATAGAAAACGGTCCCAAGCTGAGGATCAACGGCGGAGATTTCAAGAACGTCCCCGGACTGGCAGAAGCCGACGTAGACATCGTCGTTGAAGTAGATCGCCCGCGGTGTTCGCGGGGAAATCCGACGCATCTGCAGACTGGTTTTGGAGAAGACCAGCATCTGCGATTCAACGGGAACATTCAAAGCCTTTAACAACGATGGCAGATAACTCTTGTCGTCGTCATACGTGAGTGTGACTTCACGGTCATCAAGCCGCTGCTGGAGTCTGGAAATGCAATTGCCCGGAGTGCTCTCGCTGTACAGAACCGGCGCTCGCTCGAAATCATCCTGCGACCAAAGCTCAGTGGTCGGGAGTATTACTGCAGCAGTCGCGACAAATTGCAGAATCTGTGAAAGTCGCATTGATGACCCCTTTTATATGAAACCGGGCTCGTGACGTTGTCGCATGCACCGAAATCTATTGTCGAGTTTACCGCTTGAATTATTCATGTCAAGGTGTAGAATAGGTGGATTCCCTTGAAGAGGAACCCCCCAATGCTGTCAAAAACTGCTGAATATGCGCTCCGAACCGTGGCTTGCCTCGCTGGCGATGCAGGACAAGCCGAGTCTGCGGACTTGTTATGCGAACAGACAAAGGTGCCTCGCCGCTACCTGCACAAGGTTCTTCAAGATCTGGTCCGAGCGGAGTTAGTGCGCTCTCGATCTGGTCCCGGCGGCGGCTATTCGCTGGCTCATGCACCGGATGAAATCACGATTCTCGACGTCGTCAACGCTGTCGCGCCATTGGAACGAATTCGTCACTGCCCGCTGGGGTTACCATCTCACACAACTTTATGCCCGTTGCACAAAGAGCTGGATAAGGCTTACGCGGCAACGGAAGAAGCATTTGCTCGAATCACAATCGGGCAGGTCCTGCGTTCTGAGAGCAAAATTATTCCTTTGTGCGACGTCTGAATTGGGGAGAATTGAGATGAACTTCATGTTGACGTTCCGTCGGCGAGTCATCGTCGGTATGGCATTCGCAGCGTTCTCGGGGAGTCTTCTGTTCGTCGAAGCATCGGATGAGCCCGTCTCAGATCCGAAAGTCGTCAGTGCCACCACGACGACGACGGACTCAGAAACATCCGATCAGGGAGTACCACGCGTTTCGGTTACTGTCGCGCGCGACCGTGCGAAGCTCATGCACGGAATGTATCTGGCAACGCTACACGCGATGCACGATCGATATTTTCATGCCGACCGCGCAATCGTTCCGGCACGAGCAATGGAGGATGTATTTTCGGAAGTGGAACGACAGACGGGTTCCAAAGCAAATTGGATTTCCGTCAACCTGAGAGCCATGAGCATCAATCATGAGCCAACGACGGATTTCGAAAAGAGGGCCGCTAAAGAGATCGCTGCAGGTGCGGCAGATCTCGAGGTCATTGAGGACGGCTTCTACCGTCGTGCAGGAGCGGTCCCGATGTCCGGCGGATGCGTCAGCTGCCATGGTGGATTTGCGAACAAGCCGTCCAAAGCCGAGAAATTCACCGGACTGGTGATCAGCATTCCGGTTGTCTCTGAAACTCCGAAATAATGACGATAACGTCCGCATCCGAACGTTTGGTTTCCGCAACCTGCAACTTCGGTGTCTGTCGTTGGAAAGCCTGAAATGATATCTCTTCACCGATGCAGGTTCTTTGCTCTGCTTTTTACAGGTATAGTCATCGCAGGAAATCTGAATAGCGTCGTCCCCGCCGACGAATCGTCTCCTGCTAAACCTCGCGTCGTGACATCTGCCGAGATTCCGCGCCCTTCGACCGCACAGGCTCGACGTCAGGCAGAAATCCTGCACACGTGCATGCATACCACATTGCAGGTGGTCCACAACCGTTATTATCGCGAAGATGAAGGCTTACCGATTCCAGCCTCCATCATGGGTGACGTTTTCAAAGAGATCGAGGAGAAAGATCACATTAAGCTCCGCTGGCTGGCAGTCGAAGGGCAGGCGATGAACACCGATCATCAACCGCAGGACGCGTTCGAAACTGAAGCCGTCAAGTCGCTGAAATCGGGAAAGGCATTTCATGAACAAGCTCAGAACGGACTCTATCGCCGGGCGGCCCCGATTACGCTCAGCAGTCACTGCCTGAAGTGCCATATGCCCGATCGCAAAAGTACCAAAGACCGTATCGCCGGATTAATCATCGCGATACCTGTTGAGGAATAGGTTTTCCAGACAGCAGACGAGACCGCGTTTTCTGGACAAGCCCTCGAGTGCCCGATTCCAGTTTTGTAGATGCTCCGGAGCCGTTGCTGACTCAGGACTAACCGTCATGAGTTAGATGCGATTTCTTTTTCACTCTACTCCGATGATGTCGACTGACCCCGAAAACAGCACTTCATACACGGCTCCGGTGGTCACGACCAGAGCGGGATACCGGAGTTCCCTGTCCCCGCTCCGGTCCGACACGCCGACGCAGGATCGATTTGACTCACCAATTCGGGAGTACTCAATCAAATGGTGCTGTTGAGCGGACTACAGATGTAAGTTCATTGAACGGGGAAGTGAGGGCTGCGTTGGCATGAAACGACTGCAGCCCAAGCACTTCAGGAGGACGCGTCCTGAGTGAGTAGATCCCGGCATCTCGCTGTCTTGATCGAACGGACGGCAGTCCTGAGGGCCACAAGACAGCTATGCAGACTGGAGAAGACTGGCAATCAGACCGCAGGTCACGAGTATCGCAGATCATTCTTGCCGCGAAGTCGTCCTGTTTTCGAACATGTCATAGCGGATCATGAGATGCAGCGTCTGGATGATTCACAGGACTTGCCTGTCGTATTAATCATGGAGATCGACGATAACTCGCCAGACGCCAATCGCTGGTGTCACCGCGCATGCCAGCAGTGTGAGGGTATGGCCGATGGACGACCGCTACACATAGCCGCAAGCTTTCACTGTACTGCGGATCGCGAAATCAATCACTGCCTCGGAGATTCCATCAGCCGCATCAACAGTGACCACAGAAGACCCTTGGACTGAGTGTTTCGCACCCTCCCGGATTTCCGCCGAGAGGGCGCGATGTCGGTCCTACTCACTTCGACTGGGATTTAGCCTGTTTCCCCTTCGTCTTCTGTTCCTGTTTGTCCGCGTTCTGCTTCTTGCTCTTTTCCTTATCCTTCTTACCACCCTTGTCGCCCATTTCATCATCCTTTGTTATTGCGAGTTGTCGTTCAGGAAAATTCGTAGCACGCGGATAATGTCGCCAACCGGGTCTGTTTTGTCCAATCGCATCCAACGGCTTTCCTGGACATCCTGCGAAAGGGTTCTTTCCTTCGGCAGGGCAGGTACCTTCAACGATATTCCGGCGAATACGCTCTCCCGCATTCCCGCAATTCGTTATCCTGCGGCGACTGAGACAACTGAGCCGTCGTCGTCGGCTGTGTCCGGAACGACGCCACGCCGCTTGATACTCTCCACCCCATGGACAACAGATTTCCGATAGTTTGGTCTTCGTGACATCCCCTGGAACAAAACCGTGACCGTAGTCGTTGTCGCCGAAAAGCCGTCTGTTGCGCGTGACATTGCGCAGGTGGTCGGCGCGCAGACGCGGGCCTCCGGTTGGCTGCACGGCAATGGATACGTCGTCACGTGGGCGATAGGGCACCTCGTGGGATTGGCGCAGCCACACGAGATCAATCCCGATTGGAAGGCGTGGCGTGCGGAGTCGCTGCCCATGCTGCCCGAGCAATGGCCGCTGGCGGTGCTCGAGTCCACGAAAGACCAATTCAAAACTGTCAAAAAACTCATTCAGGGCCGCGATGTCAAATACGTGGTTTGTGCCACGGATGCGGGACGCGAGGGTGAGTTAATCTTCCGTTTCCTCTACGAGGCAGCGGGATGCCGCAAGCCGGTCCGCCGGTTGTGGATTTCATCGCTGACATCCAGCGCGATCAAGTCAGGACTTCTGGCGATGAAGGACGGGAGCGCGTACGACTCGCTGGCCGCGGCAGCCCGCGGTCGTGCACAAGCCGATTGGCTGGTTGGAATGAATCTGTCGCGTGCGTACACAATCGCGCAGGGCGAGACCCTTTCCGTCGGCAGAGTGCAGACTCCAACGTTGGCGATGCTCGTTGAACGCGAACTGGAGATCCGCGAGTTCGTCCCCGAGTCCTACATTGAAGTTGTCGGCACATTCGGCGCGACGCTCTACACGGGCACGTGGTTCAAGCCGGGCGAATCACCTTCCAGCGAATCCAAACGGCTCGCACCCGACGGGCAGGACGCGAAGGCGATCATCGACCGAGTGAAGGTCGCCGGCGCAGGAATGATCGAGTCCATGACGCAGGAGAAACGTCGGATGCCGCCTCCGCTGCTCTACGATCTCACCGAGTTGCAGCGGCACGCCAACCGTCTGTGGGGCTTCAGTGCCAAGCGAACGCTCGAACTCGCGCAGGAGTTATATGAGGCCAAAAAGCTTCTCAGCTATCCCCGCACGGACAGCCGTCATTTGTCTTCGGACGTGGCCGCTACGTTGCCGCAGGTGGTCAAGGCAATCCGTGGCCACTTTGAGGCGCACCTGGCCGATGGCACAGGCACACGGGCGCTGAGTCGGCGGTTTGTGGACGATGCGAATGTCACTGATCACCACGCGATCATCCCGACCACAACCGACCCGACGCAGGTTTCGCTCAGCACCGATGAACGACGCATCTACGACCTTGTCTGCCGACGGCTGCTGATGGCGTGGCACGAAGAACATATCTGGGCGGTGACAACCGTCATTACAGCCACCACGGTCATTACTGCCGTCTCGCCGACAGCAACCGCACGTCCTGCCAGGTCCTCTGCAGTCGCCGCCTCAACTCCCATCATCGACCGCTTCCACACCGTCGGCACTGCCGTGATCCAACCCGGATGGAAAGTGCTCGACATCTCTTCACGCAAGAAAGACAACGACGCCGAAGAGCAATCGCTTCCTGCAGACCTCGCTCAAAACGCGACGCAGCCCGTACGCGATGTCGTCATGCAGGAGAAGCAAACGCGGCCACCCAAACGGTTCAATGACGCGAGTCTGCTGACCGCGATGGAGACGGCCGGCAAGGCGCTCGATGACCGGGAACTCTCGCGGGCGATGAAGGATTGTGGACTGGGCACGCCAGCGACTCGCGCGGCAATCATTGAGACGCTGATTACGCGCGAATACATTCTGCGCGACGGTAAGTCACTGGAGGCCACCGACAAAGGCATCCGGCTGATCGCCGCTGTTCACTCCGACGTCAAGAGTCCCGCGATGACCGGACAATGGGAGGCACGTCTGCACGCGATTCACAGAGGCGAGTCACAGTTGCCGCCGTTCATGCAAGGGATCGAGTCGTATGTCCGCGAGGTCGTGAAACTCGTGCTCGATGCGCCGCGCGCGACGTCCGGGACACAGGCGTCCGGGACGCAGGAGTTCGAAAAGACCTTCAAGCACTCGCCGAACGTGAAACCCGGGCAGCCTGACAATGCAACTGCCAACGCTGTTCAGCCGCGCTCGCAAGACCTGACAGAACTGCTCAGAGACACGTTTGGCCATACCGGTTTCCGGCCGCACCAGGAGGCTGTCTGCAAAGCGGCCCGTGACGGCGAGGACGTGCTGCTGGTGATGCCGACCGGGGCGGGCAAGTCGCTCTGTTATCAGCTCCCGGGCTTGGCGCGAGGTGGGACGACACTTGTGGTCAGTCCACTTATTGCTCTGATGGAAGATCAGGTTGCAAAGCTCAAGGCGTTGGGCCTGCGGGCGGAACGGATTCACTCCGGCCGCTCTCGCCCGGAGTCGCGCGCCGTGTGCCTGGACTACCAAGCTGGCGGACTCGACTTTCTCTTTATCGCGCCCGAGCGACTGGGTGTGCCGGGCTTTCCCGAGTTCCTCGCACGCACGAAGCCGACACTGATCGCCATCGACGAGGCCCACTGCATTTCGCAATGGGGGCATGACTTTCGTCCCGACTATCGAATGCTGGGCCAGCGGCTGCCGTCGCTCCGTCCCGCACCGGTGATCGCGTTGACCGCAACCGCGACGCCCATCGTGCAACGCGACATTATCGCGCAGTTAAATCTTAAATCCGACAACCGCTTCATCCACGGCTTCCGCCGGAACAACCTCGCCATTGAAGTGGTCGAAGTTCCTCGCCCCGACCGCATGGATGTGATCCTGAAATTGCTGGGGAATTCCGCGAACAGGCCCGCGATCGTTTATGCGCCGTCCCGCAAAGACGCCGTCGAACTCGCGGGCCAGCTCGCCGCAGTCATGCCCGCTGCCGCCTACCACGCTGGTATGTCCGCGGCAGACCGTGACCGTGTGCAGACCCGTTTCCTCGGTGGCAACATCGACGTGATCGTCGCCACCGTCGCTTTCGGCATGGGAATCGACAAGGCTGATGTACGCACCGTTGCGCACCTCGCGCTGCCTCAGACGCTTGAGGGCTACTACCAGGAGATCGGCCGCGCGGGCCGCGATGGCAAGCCCTCCCGTGCCGTCCTGCTGCATTCTTTCATCGACCGCAAAACCAATGAATTCTTCCACGAGAAGAACTATCCGCCGGTGGCCACGCTGAAAGAAATCTTCAAGCTGCTCACCGCAAAGCCGCAGCCGAAGCACACCGTGCGAGACCGAGCGCAGATCGACGAAGACCTGTTTGACCGAGCACTGGAAAAACTCTGGATCCACGGCGGGGCGCTCGTCGATTCTGACGATTCCGTCTGTCGAGGCAACAACACGTGGGCTCCGTCGTATGAAGCGCAGGTCGCACACCGACTCGTGCAATCTGAGCAGATGGCGCGTTTCGCACAATCACATGGCTGCCGCATGGTGCATCTGATCCAACACTTCGGCGATGAGGATGACTCTGGTACGCCTTGCGGACTTTGTGATGCATGTGACTCAACTGGGTGCATCGTGCAAGCCTATCGCACGCCCACCAGCACTGAGACCGTCATCATGAAGGCGACGCTCGACTCGCTGGCAAAACAAAACGACCAGTCCGTCGGCGTGCTGCATCGCAACGAGGGCGGTGCGATGGCAAGGCAGGACTTTGAGGCGATTGTTTCCGCGCTCCTCCGCAGCGGCATGGTGAGCAGCCGACCCGATGTCTTTGAAAAAGACGGGAAGTCGATCCCGTTCCATCGCCTCAAACTGACGCGGCTCGGTGAGAAAGCGAACGCACAAACATTGGCCGCGATCCAGGTCCCAACCAAGGTTGAAACCGAGAGGAAAATTGCAACCCGGAAGAAGGGGCGACGCTCGCGGGCCACGGCAAAACCGCGTGCGAAATCCAAATCGACGCCGCGTGCAAAGAAGAACGCGCCGCCGGCCTCGCCGCGAACAGGGAGGATCGACGCCGCACTGCGAGACTGGCGCAAGGCTGAGGCGACAAAGAAAAGCGTCCCCGCGTTCCGCATCATGAGCGACAAGGTGCTATTGGGCATTGCTGCGTCGCGTCCGGAAAACGAAACGGCGCTGCTAGCGGTCCACGGCGTTGGACCGTCGCTGGTTAAGTATCACGGGGAGAAGGTGCTGAAAATTGTGCGAGACGCCTGAACGCCACGAGAGCGATTGGACACGTCAGGCGAACCCAGGAGGCTGTTCCCGTACCTCCGAAGTATCCAACAATTTCATTTGCAATCGTTTGAACTATTGTCGGGTTACGATGTCGAAACGACGACCAATTCGCTCCGGCACATCGGAAAAAGCGATCACGATTACTTACTGCCGATCGCATAGAGAGCTTTGCTCGATCGGATGAAGAGCGTTCCGTCAGCCAAAGCGGGCGTTGACCAAAAGCGAACGTTATCAGCGGCGGGCAAAATGTTCTTTGCGACCACATCGAGCGTTCGACCAGATTGCAGAACGAACGTCTGCCCGCTGGCGTCGAGACAGTAGATCTTGCCTTGATTCGACCATGGCGACGCCCAGAACTCGCCAGCTTCCGGGATACGTCCCTGCGTCACGAGTACTCCCGTTGTGGAATCTACGATCGTGGCCTTGCCGCCTCGTCCGTCGAGCAGGTAAATCATTCCGTCAACGATCAACGGCGATGCTCGGTTCGGGCCAAAATCGCCTGTGTTCCATGCGACCAGAGACGCTGAATCACCACTGCGAGCCGACGCCAATTGTTCGTCAGAGCCACTCTTGATCGCATAGAAACTGGTCCCGCCGCGGCCACTGCGTCCCACGACCAACAAATCGCCGCTGGCTGTTGGGGTCGCGTTGAGTCCGCCGTTACCAATATCGACCTGCCACAGCAAGTTGCCCGTATTGGGATCATACGATCTTACCTTCGCGCCGCCGGTAACGAGTTCCCTGCGATGACTGTTTTCCCAGATGATCGCTGAGCCCCAGTTTGACCGTTCATCGCGAGCCTGTCGCCAGACTTCATCGCCGGTGCTGATATCGATTGCGACGACAAAGGAGGCTTCTTCGTTGTCGACCTGAACGAAGACTTTCCCGTCAAGAATTGTTGGCGAACTGGAAGTCCCCCAGTCCTGAGCCATCGGATGAAGACCCAGGTCTTTTTTCCAGATCAGTGTTCCGTCCAGGTCATAACAGAACATGCCCATCATGCCAAAGTAGGCGACGACATACTTTCCATCAGTGACCGGCGTTTCAGATGCATAGGTGTTGTCGCGATGAGTCTCCAACCGCGGCTTGCCTTCGAGTGCTGTTTTTGTCCACAGCACTTTTCCAGTTTTCGAGTCCAGGCACAAGACCTCCCAGCGATAATCGCTCTTCGAGTTTTGTGGTCCGTCGGTGACGGCCGTCGTCACAAATAGTTTGTCGCCGATCACGATCGGACTGGACCAGCCGGCGCCCGGAATGTCAGTCTGCCACAGCAGATTCTCATTCGCGCTCCAACTAGTGGGTGCATTTGCGTCATTCGTGACGCCACTGGCATTCGGCCCACGGAACTGTGACCAATCGGTCGCAACACTGACTGACGGAAAAGCCAGACAGATAAGACAAAGCACAAGACTTGAACGATTCATGCTAACTTCCTGACACAAGATTTGAACTTGGTCTATTGGTCTAATGGTTCTTGGTGGAATTTAGTGGCGGCGTGTTGAATTGACTGGTTTTTGTTGGCGAGGAGAATGCGGCTCAGAAAGGTGGTCTGAGCATGGAGACTTTGAAGTCGCATTATCGGTTGTTGTTGGGGTTGGACAAGTTCTGG
>JBGSVD010000115.1:0-31905 GCA_041753135.1 Planctomycetaceae bacterium | reverse complement strand
CGTCGCACCACCGAGCAACACGGGATTGGCATCCGTGGCCCGTTTCTCCCACGCGATGGAGCCCACAATCCCCGGAATCAGAATGTTGTGGAAGTCTGACTCATTGGAATTGCCCTGCTGATTACTGCCCTGCGTACCGACGACGGCATTCAGATCTGCCGCACTGACGGTGATTGAACGCGTGGCGTCATCATCAATCGCATAGCCCAATGGTGAGATCGTTTCCGTGATGATGTAAGTTCCCAGCAGCACGTTATTGATCCGCAGCATACCGTTGGCCAGACCGTCCGCGTCATTCACGCCGCCATCGACGACGATCAGCGTACCCACGCGATCCAGCGGATCCGGAGTGATCAGGAACGTCGCACCACCCAACAGTATCGGATTCGCATCCGTGGCCCGCTTTTCCCAGGCGATGGATCCCAGACGATTATGAAAGTCCGATTCATTGGTGTTACCCGCCTGATTACTGCCCTGCGTACCGACCACGGCTTGAAAATCGTCGAAGCTGACGGTGACGGAACGCGTCGCGTCGTCGTCAATCGCATAACCCGCGGGGGCGATCGTTTCAGCGATCGTGTAGGTGCCAATCAGCACGTCGTTGACTTTCAGCACGCCGTTGGGGAGACCATCGGCATCGTTGGCGCCGCCATCCACCACGATCAGCGTGCCCACACCTGTCTGTGGGTTGGGGGTGATTTGGAAGGTCGCTCCGCCAAGTAGCACGGGATTCCCATCGGTGGCTCGCTTCTCCCACGCGATGCTGCCACAGCCGTCGATGGAGATCTGATTGGAATCCATGGTCACGGCACCATTTCGCGCCAAGGCTCTACCATTGAGAATGGTTGCGTCGGTGACAAGCGTAATGCTCGTGAGCGCGAGAATACTGCCTGTAAATTCCGTGTTCGTGCCGAGAGTCGCGGAACTGCCCACCTGCCAGTACACATTGCAACTGTCAGCGCCGTTGATCAACTCAACCGAGGAATTGGTGGAGGTCGTGATCGTGCTCCCGATCTGAAAAATGAACTCCGCATTGGGATCGCCCTGTGCGTCGAGCGTCAATGTTCCCGTCAATTGAGCCGACGAAGAAAACGTATAGACTCCGGGAACGAGCGTCAGTCCGCCCAGGTCCTGTCCCGTCAGATTGAAATTGGACGCTCGCCCTGCGAGATCATTGTATGCAATCGTGACATCGCTCTGAGCCTGCAGCGCCACTGCATCGGCTGCGTGGATCGTACCCGGTGGCACCACAACCCCCGGAGGAAAACCGGTCACTGCAGCCCCCGGACTGACACCCAAATTTCCGCTGATAATGGTCGGTCCTGTATTGGTGACCGTCGAGCCACCAAGTACTGCAAAGCTTTCGGCACTGCCGAGAATACCCGCGAGCATCAGGCGGTCCTCCAGACGCAGAACCGATTCGTAGAGTCGGTCGCTGCTCAAGACTTTAACCCGGCGGGGAGCCCTGCATGACCAGGAATTTCCGAACAGCCGACCCAACGCTCTGGAAAACATGTGTAAACCCTCGCTGCTTCAAATGTTGAGCCCGCGGTGTTCACTACGGGCAAAAAAAAAGCCGACGCAGCGGAACCCGTATCAGGGATCTCACCACGTCGGCTCTCTTCGTTGCCCCGAGTTCAGGCAATAAAAAAAGCCCACGCAAGAGAACCCATTAAGGCTCTACCACGCCGGCCTACTCACTATCTCGCCCGCCAAATTTAACTGGCTTGCGGAACATCAGTCTTCCGAATTTACAGACCGATCAACATGTCGATGTACAGCATCGTTTTTCATTGTTCGATCGCCGTAAGCGTAGCAATTCTGGCTCAGAATAGAAAGCAGGTAAGCTGGGTGTTTCCTGTTTGCTCGTGATTTCGGTGAGCCTACGACCAACGAACGTTGAGGATCGATGGATTGTTTACACCCTCCATTCTCGCGCGACAATTTGATAAAGGTGAACTGCACGGAAGTGGAAGATTGAAGTGCGTTCATCTCATGAGAATCTGGTTTCTGTCAGATACGCATTGCGAACATCACTGTCTCGTGGTTCCCGCAGTGGATGCCGTGATCCACTGCGGTAATGAATCGACACATGGAAATGCGTGGATGAATGAGGTGGAAGCCAGACGATTCTTTGAGTGATACTCCTCGTCGCCGATTCCCACAAGGATCTTCGTTCCGGGGAATCATTCCACGGCCATTGAACGGGGACTGATTCGCGCAAGCGACTATCCGGAGATCACCTTCCTGATTCATGAATCGATGGCGTTTAACGGATTGAGGATTTTGGGATCGCCCTACACACCACAGTTCTATGACTGGGCCTACATGAAAGCTCGATCTGAGCTGGATGTGGTCTGGCAGTCCATTCCAGACAATGTTGATATTCCGATCACACATGGTCCACCGAAGGGCATTATGGATGTGACAGCCGACATACACACATGCAAACCTGTGCATGTCGGGTCAAAGTCCCTGATGCGGCACGTAACCGAACGCATCAAACCCCGAATTCATGCTTTTGGCCACATTCACGAGGAACCCGGAATCCGCAACTTCGGAACGATTGCTCAAGGTGCCATTCAATTCATCAACTGCGACTGCTGCGAAATTGCTGGGTGGCTTGTCCATAATGTTCAGATAATTGAGATTCCCCGTTTCAAACTCCCCACGACTAACGGAGTCGTGGGGACGTCGATTGAAAAACACCATTTTGTCGCATTGCATCGCGATCACGTGTTCATCAGTCAGGAGTACTGCCTACCCCAAAGTGAGTAAGCCTTCGATGAGTCTATTGCCACACGGGTTCTACGCGCATCGGTGGTCACGACCGGGGCGAGAAACCGGAGTTCACTTCACTGCTCCGGTCCGACACACCGATTCAGTATCAATCTGATCCGCGGCATCGCTCGAATCTCATCGCCATACAGTGTCTGAGCGAAGACACCAACCCTGTGATCGAAGCTGCATGAACTGCGCACGGTTGATACGTCCAGAACAGTGACTTACAGGAACGAACACTACTCGGCGGCATCGTCTCGTGGCAGAAATTCGGTTTTGTGAGCGGCGGCAAGTTCACGGCTCCCTGTGGCTTGGACGGCGGCGAGGACCCGGTTCACAATGTTGTCAAACGAGCGAATCGCAGCGAGAGCTCGGATGGCGTGAATGGCGTCGGGCACATCTGTTTTGATCCTGGAAATCAGAAATTCCACAGCTTCCGGCTGACGCGATAATCCCACGCTGATCCAGAAAGGCTCCCTACGGTCAGGAGAGCAACATTCACATGACTTGAGTAACAACATCGCAGCTTCCCGATTCCGTGAGCTTCCTAATGCGAGTGCGGCCTCGATCGCGGAATCAGTGCGTCAGTGCAGAAAGATGGCGACGAATTCGACATGGCGTTTAGCGTCCAATTCCAGGAGACCAGTGAAACAGGCCCCGAGTACCTCGCTGTTCGAATCGCCGAAAGAGGCTTTGAGTCGCAACAGCGCGACACAACCCGGCAGCCCCGCAGCAGCGATTGCTCGTGCAGCATGGGCTCGTGCGACAAATTCTGAATCTGCCAATAAGTCGGTCAGAGCAATCAACAAATCGGAAGGTGCGATGAGACGCGATCGAACAAGCCCAAAGGCACACACGCCTCGTAGATCGGTTGCAGTATCGATGGAGCCGTTCCAAACAGGTTCCTGCTGCCGGTACTGCATGCCTGCAAGCCAGAAATCCGGCTCTTCGAAGTCGAGTGACAACAAGGCTTCAACAATCGCCAGTTTCGCGCGGCAACCTTTGTCGCATTCAGCCCCGTCGTTCAGAAAACGATGATACGCCGACACCAATTCGGGGATCAATTCGCGTAGTGTGTGTTCTCGCACAACTTTCGCAACTTGTTCAACAACGAAATTCGATTGATCGCACAGCGCCGACCGCAAGTCGGCGGTCATCATATTTGGAGACAGTTCCTTCAACCGCTGCCGAAGCAGAGCTAATCGTTGATCCGGAGTTGTTCGGCGACTTCGAGACATACCTTACCACGGCGTATATTGTTTGAGGCAGAAGTCTATTCAATGCAGTTGGATCGCATTGTGGCAGGCCATGCACAGAATGGAATCGAAGCACCACAGTTGAGTCAGGAACGGATATCATCAAAGTTCGTTTGCGAATCATGCAGCGGAGTTCGTGAGGAGTCTGAGGGATGTTCGCCGAATGAAAAATGGCTGGCCACCACAGTATTTGCTCCTGTGTTCGTCCATTGGCGGCGACTTGTCGCCGTTCGTGTGGCGGATGTACCGCTCCGTCCGTGGTTATCCAGTCGCGCCGACCGAAATGGATGGCTCCGAACCGCCGCAATGAATACAATGTGACATTCGGGTTTCGCCCCTGAATCGAAATGCCGAACAATCGTTTCAACCGGAGTCGCGCGCCTCGCGGTTTCTGAAATCACAGTTGGTTAACCGCAGCCTTTTTGAACCATGTCGTTCGGCTCCACAACAACACTCACGAGGAAAGACCCAATGCGAATAGTTTGTTTAGTGGCAATGTGTTGCGGTTCCTGGTTGTCTGGTTTCGCTATCGCTTCCGAACCTGACCCGACAGCAGTAGTCAAACAGGTCGTTGATGCAGTTGGTGGTGAAGACAAGCTGCTCCGCCTGTTCAGAACTCGCGAGACGGTTAACGTGAGTTCTGATCCGGAGAAGAAGGTGCCAGAGCGGATATCAGTCTATGAACCCCCAAAGTATTGGTGGACAGGTAAAAACGAGCGAGTCAAGAACGAGGCGAAGCCGGATGAGCCAGCCACGTTTCTGGTTTGGGCGTGGACGCTCGGAATACTGACAGACCCGGCGTCCAAATTGGAGGTAATCCCGGATGTGGTTGAGTCAGACAAACCTGCTATCGGACTGCGAGTAAGCGGTACAGTGACACCGCCGATGGATCTCTATTTCGACAAAGCCGAGAATCGATTAGTCCGCATTGATTGGCGAAGCGACATTCACCGCTTCAGTGACTGGAAAGAACTCGACGGAGTGAAGTATCCAGCGAAGTGCGCCGGGTATAAGAAAGCTACAGGGAGACCCTGGTACTTCAGCGAGATCATCGAACTTGAACGACTCAATGAATTGCCGGAGGGGCTGAAGCGCAGGTAAGCCCGAAAAAAGCGTTAGTCGCGGCGTCGCCGATCGCGTGGTTCCTGAAGTCAAGGATGATAGGCTGCGGGCTGGTCAGCGCAGTTGTTCGGCAGTGTCCATTCTCTCGCGACACGAGCAAACTGTATGACAGCGCTCGTCTCTTTCCTGACGGCAATCTTCTTAGCCTCTGGATTTGATGGTTCGACCAATACCAGGTGCGCGATGGCAACAAAGGCGACGTCAGCCGGGGGAATGTTGCTATCCGAAAGGATTGGAGGTCTAATACTGTTGTATTGTTCAGCAGTTCAAGTCCACAGGGCGTAGTTAAAGATGGCTGGCGGCATGTTGGATCGACGTCTCAGAAGAAGGTCACAGGATCCACGGCGCGGATGCTCAGCAGGTTGTCTTCGCTCGGTCCTTTTCGCAGGTATCCAGCGAGAGCATATGTATCCGTGGGGGCAATTGTTCGAAAGAACTCTGAGGTCACCCGCTCAAGGCAGGAACTCCATGTCAGTAATCTTTGCGACATGGGCTTTGTTTTGCTCTATGGTGACTGTTTCTGTGGCAGATGAACAATCAGACGTCGAATTCTTCGAATCGAAGATTCGACCGGTGCTGGTGAAACACTGCTACGAATGTCATTCCACGGCGACCAGTACATCGGAAGGCGGTTTACGTCTGGATTCTCGTGAAACCATCCGCAGCGGGGGTGATCGAGGACCGGCTGTTGTCCCCGGCGACATTGCCGCGAGCTGGCTATTAACGGCTGTCACCCATTCTGACCCGGATCTGCAGATGCCTCCTCGACGGGCGAAGTTGCCCGATGATGTCATTGCCGACCTGAAAACATGGATTGAACGAGGAGCTGTCGATCCACGTGATCACCCAGCTCAAAACACGCCTGCTTCGTCAAATCCGAAAAGGGCCGGGCGAGACTTCTGGTCCTATCAAACGCCTCGGTCAGTTCAATCTCCGCAGGTTATGGATAGCTCATGGCCAGTGAATGAAATCGATCGATTTATCTTGTCGCGACTGGAACAGAACCAGCTTGCTCCTTCCACAGATGCTGCCGCCGATGTGCTGTTGCGCAGGGTCTATATCGTATTGATCGGACTGCCGCCGTCACCCGACGAACTTGCACGTTTCGCGGCCAGCGTTCAGGCGGATGGGATGGATTCTGCGATCGAGCAGTGTGTTGATGCATTGGTCCAGTCACCACAGTTTGGCGAACGCTGGGGGCGACACTGGCTGGATGTGGCGCGGTTTGCAGAATCCAGTGGTAAGGAAGCAAACATTTCCTTTCCTTATGCGTTTCGTTACCGGGACTATGTCATTGATTGCTTCCAGCGGGATCTGCCTTTTGATCGATTCCTGACAGAACAGATTGCTGGTGATCTGTTGCCGTATGAAAACGATGCAGAGCGAGCACGTCTGCTGACGGCCACTGGATTTCTGGCCGTTGGTACGAAGAATCTGGATGCTGTGGATGCGAAGCAGTTTGCCGCCGACATCATCGACGAACAGATTGATACCGTCACGCGTGCCGTACTGGGCAGTTCTATCGCCTGCGCACGGTGTCATGATCACAAGTTCGATCCTTTCACCATGCAGGATTACTATTCCCTTGCCGGGATCTTTGTCAGCACAAAAACGCACTTCGGAACTGCTGTTTCGCCTTCCAACCGCCAGTCGGGAGATCCGCTGGTGCTACCTCGCGTGCAAGGCCAGCAGATCTTTCACAAATCGATTCCTGCAGCGCGGGTAAAAACACTCACAGAACAACTCAGTTCGCTGCGGGCCGAGCAGGAAGCAGGCATGGCTGCAGTCTACAAAGCTGTCGCTGAGGGAAGGGATGCCAGTGGCATTTTCGAGATTCGGGACGCTTTGCGAATCTTCTGGCAAAGCGGAGGCATTGAGGGAGAACTGGAGAAAGTCGACGAGAATGGAAACGCACTCCCGCTGGCCATGGGGACTCTGGAGGCAGAAGCCGCAGTTGATGCTCGTTTGTTGGCCCGCGGTGACGTCGGCCATCCGCAGCAAACAGTGCCGAGAGGATTTCCAAAGGCGATTCAGCTGGATTCAACACCAACCATTCCGGACGAGAAGAGTGGACGCCTGGAGTTGGCTCACTGGTTGATTGACTCGAGACATCCATTGACCAGCCGAGTCATTGTGAATCGCCTTTGGCACCATGTTTTCGGTGCTGGTCTGGTCAAGAGCGTGGATAACTTTGGCGTGATGGGAGATCCGCCGAGTCATCCTGAGCTGCTGGATTACCTGGCTGTCATGTTTGTCAACGATGGTTGGTCCGTCAAACGATTGGTCCGTGAGCTGGTCCTGTCGCGAACTTTTCGACAGTCATCAGACTTTGACCAGTCTGCATTCGAGAAAGATCCTGAAAATCGCCTGCTCTGGCGTGCCTCTAAACGACGTATGGATGCTGAATCCATTCGTGATGCAATGCTCTCGGTTGCTGATCAGCTGGATCTGAAGCGTCCTGATGGTTCGCTGGTTGCTCGGCTGATCGGCGATCGTCCGATTTCACTGATTGGACTGGACAAGCGATTGCCATCGGATCTCGACGGTGCCACTCATCGTTCGGTGTACCTGCCCGTCATTCGTGATCGTCTGCCGGAAGTTCTGGATCTGTTCGATTTTGCAGAACCAGGTCTTGTCACCGGTAGTCGCGAAACCACCAACGTACCGATTCAGGCGTTGTACCTGATGAATAGCCCATTTGTACGTGCTCGCGCCGAGGGCATGGCTGTTCGACTGCTGCAGTCCACAAACGAGCCATCGAAACAGATCCATTTGGCTTTTTTATTATGTTTCGGCAGACAACCCGATCAGCTGGAACAGCAACGATCGTTGGAGTTTCTGCAGGCTGACGGAGAAACAAAATCAACGTCGGAGGCGGCTGTTAAGAAATCGGCAACGGATAACGAATCCGGGTCAGACGACGCTGAGTCTCGCGAGCTGCTCATCAGCTTTTGTCAGGGACTGATGTCCACTGCTGAATTTCGCAACATGGATTGACTAACTCAGAAATCAACTCACGTGCATTTTCCAGGGACTTGTCCATGCGCCCCAATTCATTCGATCTGATGTCACTCGGCTTTTCGAGAAGGAAGGCACTTCAATCGCTGGCTTCGGGATTCGGCTATCTCGCATTTGCCGGGCTGGCAAATGCAGCCGCCTCAAATACGAATCAGGAAACCTTTGGAATCGAAACGCGCCCCGCGCACTTCGCCCCACGTGCAAAACGAGTGATCTTCCTGTGTATGAACGGCGGCCCTTCGCATGTGGACCTGCTGGATTATAAACCGGTGCTGAATAAAATGGCCGCACAGGGCAGCACCATGGACGGAAAGCTCTCCGGCGCGAAGCTGCTCGGAACGGCGTTTAAGTTTCGACAGCGAGGGCAGTCCGGGGTGTGGATGTCCGAGGTGTTGCCGCATCTGGCCGAACATGCCGATGATCTGTGTATTGTGAACAGTATGCAGACCGATCTGCCCAACCATTCCCAGGCGTTCGCACAGATGCACACCGGGAGTTTTCAGTTTGTCCGGCCATCACTGGGTGCATGGACGATCTATGGTCTGGGCACTGAGAACTCAAGTTTACCAGGCTTCATCACTCTGAATCCTCCATCGGATAACGGCGGTGCACAGAACTACGGCAGCGCCTTCCTGCCAGCGATTTTTCAGGGCACGAAAATCGGAACAAATCAAATTCCAGGATTCTATGCAGCATTGCTTGGGGTTAACGAAGAACCCGGCCCCCCACTGCAGAACGTCGAAAACCGGTTTCTGACTCGCGCTCAGCAGCGAAGACAGCTTGATCTGGTACGTGACTTGAATGCTCATAAGCTGTCCCGGGATCAACATCACCCCGAGATTGAAGGTGCGATCGAGTCCTTTGAGTTGGCATTTCGAATGCAGGACGAACTGCCGCAGTTGCTTGATCTGAAGCAGGAAACCGCCGCGACAATGCAGATGTACGGCGTCGGCGCGGGGCGGCCGACAGATCAATTCGGACGGCAATGCCTGCTTGCCCGTCGGCTGGCAGAAGCGGGTGTTCGATTCATTGAGATTACTGCGCCGGTCGGCTGGGATCATCACTTTCTGTTGAAAGAAGAACTCACGAAGAGCTGTGCGGCAACAGACCAGCCGGTCTCAGCGTTACTGACAGATCTGAAACAGCGAGGTCTGCTGCAGGACACACTGGTGATTTGGGCCGGTGAATTTGGTCGCACGCCCTATGCTCAAAGTGGCAATGGTCGTGACCACAACAACAAAGGATACTCAATCTGGATGGCGGGTGGTGGTGTTCGCGGTGGGCTGCAATACGGTGCGACCGATGACTTTGGATATCAGGCTGTTCAGAATCCTGTCCATGTCCATGACTGGCATGCGACGATCCTGCACCTGCTGGGTCTGAATCACGATCAGCTGACGTTCAACTATGCCGGACGCAGCTTCCGGCTGACCGACGTCTATGGAAATGTTGTGCATGAAATCCTGTCGTGAAGCCACCGACTGCCATCACCCAGCACCATCGCATGCTGTGGACGGCGGATTGTCTGGCACCTCTGCGCCGACAATCAAAGCATTTTTGATAGGCATAGTTCCTCTGGGCACCAGATGCGTTGGCCACGATCGACGTCGCGGCGTGCCCCATCAGACCAGCCGTCTCGGTCACGGTTGATGTGGCGAACTGGCATTCGGTTAATTACTCCGGTCCGACACGCCGACGCGGCTCCGGCCGATGTGACCGGAGCAGTGAACCACTGGAGACAAAGTCGCGTCGTTCAGTCTCATTTTAGGTCTCCCCGGCTCAGATTTCTTGTGGCAAATGTGATAGGAACGGTTGGGGACAACGATCTCATACTCGCGATTCGACAAAGGCACTTGGCAAGTAAAGCTTTGCAACCTACGATGAGAGCCTGACAGTAACGTTTTCCGAGAAGTTGCATGCGTCGCTTTTTGTCAATAATCCTGATCGTGATGATTCTGACCTCTCAGGGTCTGGTTGCTGTCCATGCGCATTTTGGAATGGATTTGACACATACGGCATCGCATTCCGGACGTCCGCACTTCCATGTGCACGGCTCGCATTCTCATGGATCCCATGAAGATTCTGGCGATCACCATCATCATGACGACGCACCGATTTTGCCGGCAGTCTCAGGCGTTCAATTTCCGTCGCATGATTCCGACGCCGTCTATTGCGCAGATTCTGTCTTATCGCGGATCCGACGTTCCAGTACTGCTGAGACATTGGATTTCGTGCTACTGCAACTGGCTGTCAATGCCGTTGAATTCGTTGAACTCAAAACTTCCTCTGCTCTTGACGGTTGGTCTGACACGCCTCGTCAATGGAGCAATGCGCGCACTCCGCTGTACCTGCGCGATCTCTCAATCCGCTGTTAGGTATTGAGACACAGCCCGATTTGCCGTGAAAGTGTCGCCGCTAACGATGCCAATTCAGGCACGGTTTTAGTGGCGATCAAAATCTCGTCTTCCATCTGAGCGCGTTTCCGGTTGATCGTTAACGGTCCGCGTAACCGCCGTGAGCAATCTGCTCGCTTCCTGCCTGGCCTCAAGGTGTAAACATGCGTGTTGCAAAAACTCTCTCCGTTGTTTGCGTCCTGACTCTGTTGGGAGTCGGTGTGTATCTGACTCGCGGTTCATGGTCAAATCTACTGAAGCCCAAGACCGTTATACAGGAGCAGAAGGAGCAGGCGGCTCCGCCGACTCAGGAAGCGAAAACGCTTAAGATGACCGAGCAGGCCCGGAAGAATCTGGGGCTGGTTTCGAAACCCGCAAAGCCGCAGGCGTATTGGCGGACAATCGAAGTGCCGGGTGAGATCGTGGATCGGCCGGGGTACTCTGACAGAGGCGTCACGTCACCTGCTGTCGGAGTCGTAACCGAGGTTCATGCATTTCCTGGTGATACCGTGAAGCCGGGGGATCGTCTCTTCACTCTGCGGCTCTTCAGTGAGTACCTCCAGAATACGCAGTCAGAGCTGTTCAGAGCAACTCGGGAAATTCAGCTTATTACTGAGCAACACGCGAGACTTGAGGGTCTCGTAAAATCTGGTGGAGTCCCTGAATCGCGGCTTATAGAACTCGACAATCAACTGCGTCGACAAAAGGCATTGATTCAATCGTATCAACAGGATCTGCTGACACGAGGGCTGAATCCCGAGCAGATCAAGAGTGTTGCGGACGGTACGTTTGTCTCAACGATCGAAGTCGTCGCTCCTCCTGTGGTTGATCACACTGCAAAGTCGTCTGAGATTCAGCCTGTAGCGTTTCAAGTTACTGGAAGTGATGTCGATGGACTGGCCTATGAGGTGCAGGAGCTGAATGTGGAGCTGGGACAGCAGGTCCAGGCTGGTCAGTTGCTGTCGACATTGGCCAATCATCAAGCCTTGTTCATTGAAGGTCACGCGTTTAAGCGTGAGGCCTCATTTTTGGCGAAGGCCGCTGAAAACAACTGGCCACTTCGATGTAGCTTTGCAGAGGATGATCGGGTCGACTGGCCCCCATTTGACCAGACACTCGAGATCCGGCACCTCGCGAATGCCATCAACCCCGAAACTCGAACGTTCAACTTCTTCATTTCGCTCCAGAATCAGTCGCGAGCGTACAACAAAGACAATCAGACGTTCATTGTCTGGCGCTTTCGCCCGGGGCAACGTGTTCGGCTGCAGGTGCCGGTCGAAGAATTGAAGAATGTGCTTGTGCTGCCGTCCGCAGCCATCGTGCGCGAAGGGCCGGAAGCCTATGTTTTTCAGCAGAACGGCGATCTCTTCAATAGACTACCCGTCCACGTGCTTCACGAAGGTCGACTTCAGACTGTGCTGGCCAATGATGGCAGCGTTAAAGCCGGGCTGTATCTGGCTCAGAGCGCTGCTGCGTCGCTGAATCGAGTCTTGAAGGCTCAGGCGGCCAGCGGTATTCGTGCGGATGTTCATGTGCACGCTGATGGAACGGTGCATGCGGCGCATTGAATTTTTGATTTTGAATTTTTGATTTTGGATTTGAGGGCAGTTAATCGGGGCGAATGACATGGATGAGTTGGAGCTGAAGAAGCGGACGAAGGCGTTTGCATTGCGGGTGATGAAGCTGGTGGGCGCACTGCCGGAGACAACGGCCGGGCGAACTATTGGAAACCAACTGATCAGGTCGGCGACATCGGTGGGGGCAAATTATCGATCTGCGTGCCGAGGAAGATCCAAACCAGAGTTCGTTGCCAAACTGGGCATCGTCGTTGAAGAAGCCGACGAATGCGTCTACTGGTTGGAACTTATCATCGAAGGCGAATTGCTGAAGAAAGCACTCCTCGAACCACTGCTTCTCGAAGCCAACGAACTCACCGCCATCATGATCGCATCGCACAAGACTGCCCAATCCAGGATCAAAGATTGAAGATCGTCTCATGGCGACTCGGCCCTTCAATCCAAAATACAAAATCGAAACTCGAAAATGTTAAACTCCGTCATCCGTTTTGCTCTTCGATATCGCATGCTGGTTCTCGTCATCAGCATGGCGCTGATGGTGTATGGATCGTATCTGGCCACTCAGATGCCGATCGACGTATTTCCGGATCTCGATCGGCCCCGAGTCATCATCATCACAGAATGTCCGGGGCTGGCGACGGAAGAAGTCGAGACGCTCGTTACGCAACCCATTGAAATCGCCCTGCTGGGAGCCAATGGAGTTCAGGCTGTCCGCAGTCAATCGACGGCCGGACTGAATGTGATCTATATCGAGTTCGACTGGAACACTGATATCCGGGCCGCTCGGCAAACCGTCCAGGAGCGACTTACAACACTGGGCAGCGTTCTTCCGGATGGCATTTTGCCGCAGATGACGCCGCCCGCGTCGATCATGGGGCAGATCGTGGTTGCGGGATTGTATCGGCAGCAGGGACCGACCGGCGGAGAGTTGTTTCCGATCGAACAAACGGACCTCATGGCCGAATTGCTTGTCGCGGACGCCACGGACAAAGACGGCGTCGCGCAGTCGCCTCAGGTTTTGGTCTGGAAGCCGAAGGATCGTCATCAGGTCAGCTCATGGAAATCGGTCGACGTCGACAAGGTGGAATGGCATGCGACAGAGCGATCGAGCGACGTGCATGGTACTGAACGAGATCGCGTGGCCACGATTACGATCAATGGCAAGCCACATGAGGTCGAGTTGCCATCAGCAGCGTCTCGCCAGATGTCTTTGCGGACCACCGCGGACTGGGTTGTCCGACCGCGGATTCTGAAGGTCACTGGCGTCGCGGAAGCATTCCTCCTGGGAGGTGACAAGAAGCAATATCAGGTTCTGATTGATCCCGCAGCCCTGGTTGAATACGACGTAACGCTGCAGGAAGTGGAAGAAGCTCTCAAACAAAGTAACATCAATACAAGCGGTGGCTTCGCGGTTCAGGGAGAGACCGAACGCCCCATTCGCGTGCTCGGGCGACTCGGGCCGGATGCATGGCGAGTTCTTGAAGACCTGCGGAAGATTCCGGTAAAGAACCATGCTGAACGCTCCATTCTGCTGGGCCAGGTGGCTCAGGTTGTGGAAGGGCCGCAGTTCAAACGTGGCGATGGCAGCGTGAATGGACATCCGGGCGTCGTCTTTACCGTTGTGAAGCAACCGCACGTTGACACTCGGTCGCTGACAGACAGTCTTGAAAAGGCATTCGCGGAGGCTGAAGCGTCGCTTCCCGCTGACATTGTGATCAACTCAGAACTGTTCCGTCTGAAGAACTTCATCGATCGCGGCATCTTCAATGTGGGTGAAGCTCTTGTGATTGGAGCTGTCCTGGTTGTCATCATTCTGTTTCTGTTCCTGCTGAATTTTCGCACGACGTTCATCACGCTGACGGCTATCCCACTTTCGCTGGTGATCACGACGCTGGTCTTTCGACTGTGGGGGTTCATTTCAGGAACACATCTCTCTATTAACGTCATGACACTGGGTGGCATTGCCGTGGCCATGGGCGAACTTGTCGATGACGCAATCGTGGACGTCGAAAACATTTTTCGTCGTCTGAAGGAAAATAATAACCTGAGCCAGCCTCGGTCTTCACTCGTTGTCGTCTACGAAGCAAGCAAAGAGATCCGCAGTGCCATTGTGTTCGGCACGGCTGTGGTGATTTTGGTGTTCTTGCCGCTCTTCGCCTTGTCCGGTGTGGAAGGTCGTCTGTTTGCTCCACTCGGCGTGGCCTACATCGTTTCGATTCTGGCGTCACTCATTGTGTCGTTGACAGTAACACCTGTCCTTTCGTGGTATTTGCTGCCGCAGTCAAAGGCGACTCACGCGGAACACGATGGTGTGCTACTTCGATTATTCAAATGGGCGGCGGGATATCTGATCCGCCTGAGCATTGCTCATCCGATTGCGCTAATGGCCCTGACGTGGCTGATGGTTGGATACGCAGGCTGGGAGTTGTCGCAACTGGGACGCAACTTTCTTCCACAATTCGACGAAGGCAGCGTGCAGATCAATCTGACATTGCCGCCCGGTTCGTCACTGGATGCTTCTAATCAAGTCTCCGGTGTCATCGATCGCAAGCTGCAGCAAATGCAGAAATCCGACAAGAACCCGGACGGGCCCATTCTGCATTTTGTGAGGCGAACTGGTCGAGCAGAAATGGACGAGCACGCTTCGCCCGTGAATACCGGTGAGTATATTCTCAGCATGAACCCGGACATACAGGCTCACCGGGAAGAGATCCTGAAGAAGTTCCTCGACGAACTTCGCGAAGAAGCACCCGGCGTGGATGTGGAAGTTGAGCAGCCTCTGGCACATCTCATCAGTCATATGGTGTCGGGCGTGTATGCTCAGATTGCCATCAAAATCCACGGCGATGATCTCGATACGCTGCAGCAACTTTCGGAGCAGGTGAAACAGACACTTCAGTCTGTACCCGGATTAACGCCGCCAATCGTCGAACCAATTCGACAAACGGAGGAGTTGCATATTCGCCTACGACCTGATGATCTCGCTTTTCATGGTGTTACAAGAGCATACGTAGCACAAGTCGTGCAGACAGCATTGCAGGAGGAAGTCGTTTCACAGGTGCTGGAAGGTCAGCGACGATTTGATCTTCTGGTGCGACTCGAAGAAAGCTATCGCACGGATTACGCCAACATCGGACGACTGCGAATTGATCTCCCGAACAACCGGGGACAAATCGAACTGCGGGAGCTGGCTGATATCGGCGAAGGTGCAGGAGCCAACTCGGTCAATCGCGAGAATGCTCGTCGCCGGATCGTGATTCGCTGCAACACTCAGGATCGAGATCTAGCGAGCGCCGTCGCGGAGATTCAGCAGCGAGTTCAAAAAAATGTGATCATGCCGGAAGGCTACTTTGTCGAATACGGCGGTCAGTTTGAAAGTCAGCAGAGCGCGACTCGCACGATCGCGGTGCTGGCTGGAATCTCTGTCATTGGAATGTTTATCGTACTGATGATTCTGTTTCCGTCGGTGCGTGTGGTGCTGCAGATCCTGAATGCACTTCCGACGGCGTTTATTGGTGGAGTGTTGGCATTAGTGATCACTCAGCAGACGCTGACCGTTGCCAGTTTGGTAGGCTTCATATCTCTGGGCGGCATTGCAGTACGCAACGGGATTCTGCTGGTGACCCACTACTTTCATCTTATGAAGGAAGAGGGCGAAGATTTTACTGAGCAAATGGTCGTACGTGGCAGTCTTGAACGTCTGGCTCCAGTGTTGATGACTGCATTGACGGCAGGAATCGGACTGGTGCCGCTTGTTCTTGGAGGTCAGGAACCAGGTCGAGAGATTCTGTATCCGGTGGCAACAGTGATTCTTGGTGGCCTGGTGACATCAACATTCTGCGAGTTCCTGATTCATCCCGGCCTGTTCTGGAAGTTCAGCGGTCAGGATGCCATGAAACTCGCAAAGATGAGTGACTCCGAAGAGGAATTTGGAGCCGAATAGAACGGGTATGGTTTTCAGTTTTCAGTTTTGCTCGAACCATTACTGGTTGGGGCTTTCTACTTGAGGGAGATGACGAGATGAAAATGTATCGTAATTTGAAATCAGCAATCGCCGGATTGGCCACGCTCAGTCTTGCACTGGGATGTCAGGATTCGGGCGTACCTGAACCAGCCGCTGCAACACCAGCGGCCGAACATGGCCATGAACATGCCGAAGGGGAAGGTGAGCATGCTCATGGACACGGAGCTGGTCCGCACGACGGCACCCTGGCCGACTGGGGTGGTGGCAAGTATCACGTCGAGTTCACCGTCAGTCACGACAAACAGGAAGCCACCGTCTATGTTCTTGGCAGCGACGAAAAATCACCGGCACCGATCAAGGCAGACAAAGTTCTGCTCACTATCGGTGATCCGGAACTGATGGCTGAATTGCTGCCGGTCCCTCTGGAAGGCGAAACGAATGGCCTTTCCTCACGCTTCGTTGGAAAGCATGAAAAGCTCGGCATCGTCCAGGAATATGCAGGAACGATGAGCGCTGAAATCGAAGGCACACCTTACACCGGTGACTTCAAAGAGGAAGCTCACGATCACAAGTAACCATCGGACAACAGATGTTCGCCTTCGGACTCTTTCTGACGCGTCATGGCCTTGGGGAGAATCCAACGTTTTTAAGGACGTATTGCCATGCTGAATGTGATCCTGCGAATCGTCATGCCGACCGCGATTATCTTTGCCGTGTCGGAAGTGTCTCGACGGTCACCTCGGCTTGCCGCTTTTCTGCTGACACTGCCACTGGTCAGCATCCTCGCGTTCGCAGCGTCATGGTCAAAAGATCACGATCTGAAGAGCCTTTCCCAGATGGCAAAAGAGACTCTGATTCTCGTGCCTCTTGGACTTCCCTTCTTCCTGCCGCTGGCTTTTGCCGATCGACTTGGACTTGGCTTCTGGAATGCCATGATCGCCGGTCTGGTGCTTGCTTTTTTAACGATCGGAGCCTGGCTGGCGTTTGGGCCAAAGTAGCCGAAAACGGCTCCGAAAAATCTTCGCGAAATCCGGAAGCAACTATGCAGTGTGCGTTCAAAATTCACTGATGGATTCGCCGCCATCGCGTGTCATTGATGCTTCATACACCGTCATGTCGATGCTCGACGCAATGGACTGCACTGAACCATCCGCCATTCCAAAGAAAAGTCGTCCGGGATGAGCACTATTAAAGCCGGGAAAGCTTCTGTTGGTAGAGTTTGGCGGCACCATTCCCGTTCCCGTTGTTCGGAGTTCGGCGTCAGTGGACCACGGGATGGCTCCAATCCAAAGCGTAAGATCCACAATTTCGATATCCACGAACCCGTTCTCGTCGAAGCCTTTTCCCTGCCGCTTTGTCGGACGTCGTTCGCCAACCATCGCTGTCGTACTTGTTCCGTCCGTGATGTCACGAAGCCGTACAGCACTGTTCCGAAAGAAGATTCCGTTACCACCCGCAGAATCCGTCACCACGCTGTTGCTGCCAAAGACTGCTGCATAGTTGGACTTTGAAACTTCAAAAAGCTTTGGCGGCGGCGGATGAAAGAAGATTGGAGAAGGGCTGATGCCCGGAGCAAATTCGGGCTCCTGAACGCGCACCGTCGCAACTTGCGGAAATGGATCTGATGGGCACAGATAGGTCGAAATCTGTGTCATCAGAACTGGCTTGTTGTAAGGCGAAGTCATGGATTCCGTCATGGAAAGGGCGCCAAAAAGTGCCGAGTGCTCCAGCTCCGGCAGAATCATGGTTCCCCAGCCCCAGCCTTGAAGAGTTGTAGGGCGCTGAGCCGTCCATCCGGACGGAAACACGTTCATTCGGTCATGATAATTGTGCAGAGCCAGAACAATCTGCTTTGTATTGTTCCGGCAGTGAGTCGCCCGCGCAGCCTCTCTGGCCTGCTGCACTGCGGGAAGCAGTAGCGCCAGTAGAATTGCAATAATCGCGATCACAACGAGCAACTCGATGAGCGTAAATGCTCTTCGGACCTTTTGCATGGCACACCTCACGGATGCATATAATAACGCACTGTGTGACCGTTTCGAGGTCAATCTGCGCAGCGGTTGAATTTTCAAGCACGCATCAGCGAGGTGACGAAAAGGCGAATTCGGCGTGGAACGATGCCCGACATTTACTGAACGGCACTAGTTTGCCGCTGGTAAATTCTCCGGCCAAATTTGAAAAACAGTGCGGGTGTGACCACCTGATCGAGCACAGTCGACGTGAGCATCCCGCCGAACACCACAAGAGCCAACGGGTACAGGATCTCTTTGCCTGTTTGACCAGCTCCAAACAGGAGCGGCAGCAATCCAATGAAACTGGTGGCCGCCGTCATCATCACCGGGGACAAACGTTCGAGGCTTCCACGAATGATCATCTCCTCGCCAAACTCTTCGCCTTCGTACTCCATGAGGTGAATGTAGTGCGAGATCATCATGATGCCGTTCCGACTGACGATTCCAATCAATGTAATGAACCCCACCCAGTGAGCCACAGACAGGCTTGTGGCACTGATCCAGACTTGGGGCCACTGCCACCATTCGGCTGCCTGCAGGGCTTCAGTGGTTGGTTGATTAACGATCAAAAGAGTGACAACGGATCCAAGTGCGGCCAGAGGGATATTGGCGAGAACCTGTAACGCGGCTCGCCATGATCCCAAACACTTCGTCAACAATAGAAACACGCCAATGACTGAGACGCTTCCCAATACCAGCAGCCGAAAATTGGCTTGCTGCTGTGCTTCAAACTGGCCACCAAATTCAACGTGATAGTTTCCCGGCAGTGTTCGCAGTCGTTCTTCAATCGGTTTCGCCAGCTCCTTGATCTCCCCAACCACACTGGCCAGATCGCGCCCTTCAACGTTGCAGAACACCACGATGCGTCTCTGAACGTGTTCGCGATTCAGCGTGTTGGGGCCGGTGGTGTCCAGGACATCAGCGACTTCACCTAGTGAAACTTTTCGGCCGGACGGAGTGTCCAGAATTGTCTGCTGAATGACGTCGGGATCATTACGAGACGCTTCGTCATACCAGACGACCAATCCGAAGTATCGGTCATCGTCCAGAACCTGTGAAACGACTCGCCCCTTGTACGCTGTTTCCAGCAGTGCGGCTACGTCGCCCGGTGCCAACCCATAACGAGCCGCGTCTTCACGGCGAATCTGCAAACGCACCTGCGAAACTTCTACCTGAGGTTCCAGTTGCAGATCCACAACACCGCGGACCTGGCTCATCGCGGTATAAACATCCTGGCTGGCATTCCGCAGTTCTCGCAGGTCGCTGCCAAAGACCTTGACAGCGATCTGAGCTCGCACGCCCGACATGATATGGTCCAGTCGATGTGAAATCGGCTGACCAATATTTGCCTTGATACTGGGGATCGATGTAATCCGATCACGAATTTCCGCCAGAACCTGCTCGCGAGGTCGCCCGGTCGTTTCGAATCCCCACAAATGTGCAATCGGAATCAAACGCAGGATTGCCGCGCCCATGCCGGATTTGGGGTGACGATACTCCTGAACGCGCACGTCGATTTCGGATGAGTTCACTCCTTCCGCATGTTCATCCAGTTCGGCTCGGCCGGTGCGACGCGAGATGGACATGACTTCAGGGATCTCCATCAGCAGCATTTCGGCTCGTTGAGCGAGTCGCTGGCTTTCTTCGAGGCTTGTGCCAGGTTCCGTCTGAAAGCTGATCGTGAAAGTGCCCTCGTTAAACGGCGGCAGAAATTCGCCGCCCATCCAGAACAGTGCAAGCATCGCGACGCCTACCATGACGACGGTTCCGCCGAGCACCAGATTGGCATGCCGCAATGTCCATCGCAGCATCACGGACGTTGCAGACTTCAAGCTTCGCAGGACAAACGGGTCGCCTTTCTCCTCCAGAAATCTTGCCTTCGGCAATAGATACGAAGCCAATACAGGCGTGAGCGTGAGCGACACCACCAGCGATGCCATCAACGACGTCATGTAAGCCACGCCGAGAGGTGCGAATATGCGGCCTTCAAGGCCGCCCATCGAGAACAACGGAAAAACAACCAGCACGACGATCAGTGTCGCATAGACGATCGAGTTGCGAACTTCACAGGACGCATCGTAGATGACCTTGATTGCGTCTTCCGGAATCGGCTTCTGACGATTCTCCTTCAAGCGACGGTAGATGTTCTCGATGTCCACAATGGAGTCATCAACGAGATCGCCAATCGCCACCGCGATGCCTCCCAGCGTCATGGTATTGATTGAGATTCCAAACCAGCGAAAAATCAGCACTGTCAGCAGGATTGAGATCGGCATAGCCGTCAGCGAACTGATACTGGTGCGAAAATTCCACATGAAGATGAAGAGAACCACAATTACCCAGATGGCACCGTCACGAATGGCTTCGACGACATTCTCAACTGCTGCCTCAATGAAGTCTGCCTGTTTGAAGATGCGATCTTCAATGACGATGCCTTCCGGCAAATCGCGTTGAAGCTCTTCAAGCACAGCCCCGATTTGACGATCGAGTTTGAGCGTATCTGCGTTGGGCTGCTTCTGCAAAGCAAGAATGACGGCCGATCCGCCTTCGATTTTGTCTCCATCGCGCACCAGCACACTGCCATCGCCACGCTTGACGGGACCGCCAAACTGGACGTCGGCCACTTCTTTCAACAGCACAGCTCGTTGATTGCGCCAGATAACAGGCGTGTTTTCAATCTCTTCGAGTGTCAGGCTTTGTCCACTGATGCGAATCAGAGATTCCTTCGGCGATCGTACCATGATGCCGCCGCCAGCCAGGACGTTGGCTTTTTCGGCGGCGGTTGTCAGCTGTTCCAGCGTAATGTTCTGAGCTGCCAGTCGCGCAGGCGAAGTAATAATCTGGTACTGCTTCAAAGTTCCGCCCATGACGGTGACTTGCGACACGCCTTCCACCGCGAGCAGCCGGTTGCGGACGGTGAACTCGCCGAGCGTTCGCAACTCCATGTTGAGTTCAGCAGCAGCGGCTTCGTCGGCAGGCGTTTTCGTGGATCGCAGTCCGAGGAGCATGATCTCGCCCATGATGGACGAGATCGGGGCCATCACTGGATTCACATCACCGGGAAGTCGCTCGCGAGCAATCTGCATCTTCTCAGCGACAATCTGACGGTCGCGATAGATGTCGGTGCCCCAGTCAAACTCTACCCACACAATCGAAAGGCCAATACCAGATGCTGAACGGACTCGTTGAACGCCGGTAGCCCCATTTAGCAGATATTCAATCGGTCGAGTCACCAGCACTTCGACCTCTTCCGGTGCGAGACCGGGAGACTCGGTCATGACGGTTACGGTCGGTCGATTCAGATCGGGGAACACATCGACTGGCATTTCGCTCAGTGTGTAACTGCCGTAAACCAGCACAGCGATGGCTGCAATCAGCACAAAGCCGCGGTTCTTTAAAGAGAAAGCAATGATGGAATTGAGCATTTCAATATGCCCTTTCGCGAAATTGATCAGCCGCGGGCGATTGCCGGATGGCAGTCATTTTTGGCGGAACAGCGCAAGCTGTCCGGTGATGGAACTCAAAGTCCTTGCAAAAACCGGACGGCTCGCGCCGTTCCGCTTTAAATTGAAAACCGCTCAGTCTAACTTTCTGAATCATCGCAATGCCGCATAACCCGTCTGTAGCGACATGGCCCCGCTGACAGCCACCGAATCGTTTGGCACAAGGCCTTCCAGAATCTCAACTGCCACATCGTCGGACCGACCAAGCACCACAAATCGTCGTTCAAAAGTGTCGTCGACTTTGTGAACGAATACGTACGATCGAGTCCCCTCGCGAACGATGGCCTCTCGTGGTACTGCCAGCTGCGGCGGCAGGGTTCCCGTCTCAATGGTGAGGCGAGCCAGCATATTATGTTGAACAGGCACGCGCGGCATCTGATTGAGTTCGATCCACACCGACAATGTTCGATCATCCTGCCCGACCGAACGCCCACTTCGGACAAGAGTGCCCGTCACAACTTCTGCAGAATCAGCGACAAAGCGAACGCGGACAGTTTGTCCAATTTTGACTCGCGCTAGATCACGTTCAGAAACAAATCCCTGAACCCATACCTGAGACAAATCGTGAATCTCAAACACAGACTCATCAGGCTGTACAACATGACCGAGTACTTTGTCGAAATCCATCACCACACCATCGATCGGCGATCGAACAGGCAGCGTCGGTAACAGCGTTTGAGTGGTCACCATTCGAATCAGTTGCTCTTCCGAGATTCCAGCGGTCGTTAGCCGCTGCCGGATGTTCTCACGCAGACCGTTCGCCAGGTTGAGTCGACTCTCTGCTTCCCAAAGCCTGCGTTGGGAGACGGCATCACCGGCCTCGCCAAGATTGCTCATGATTTCCTGCTGCAGCTCCGAATCCAGGTGGGCTCGCAGGAACTCGAGCTGCAGATTCTGAAAGTCCTGACTGACGATTTCCGCCAGCACTTCGCCAGCCTGAACCTTCTGTCCACGATCCACAAGAATGCGTGCTATGGATCCGCCGAGCTGTGCTGAAGCCACGGTGCGCCGAGTTGGAGGTACATCGACGAGACCGTCCACTGTGATTGTCTCGGCCAAACTTAACTGCGATGCGGGTTGCAGGATGAGCCCAATATCGCGAGCCGTTTCATCGCTGACCGTCAACACGCCTTTTGTAAAGAAGCTGCCAAGCTCATGGCTTCCGCGAGTAACAACACGATCTCCAGGAAACAAATTGCCACCACGCACTTCGATCAAGGTCCCCATTCGTTGACCCAAAACAACCGCTTGCTTCTGGTACGTTGATGCCACCTGCGTCTGCTCTTCTTCCACAAGCACGAACCGCTCAGCACCATCGCGAATGACAGCGGACATTGGCAGGACCACCTTGTCGCCTGTGTCTCCAACCTTGAGCTGAACCTGCCCGGACATGCCCGGCAGCAGACGGACGTCTTCAGAGGAATTCGACAGCGAAGCCCAGACGGTTCCAAGATGTGTCACTGGATCCAGAAACTGACCGAAGACGTCGACCCGTGACGCGATCTTCTCATCGGGATAGGCCGTCAGAGTCAACTCCAGCGATTGCCCGATCGCCACACGGGAGAGGTCCTTTTCCAGCACGCCGATCTTCAGCCACACCGATGAAAGGTCCAGCACCTCGAATAAATGCTCTTTGGAGTTAATCACTTTCCCAACAGATAGATCCGTGTGCGTCACCGTTCCATCAATCGGACTTTTCAGAGCCAATCGCTGTTGATGCGGTTCGTTCGGCTTCTGCAGCATTGCTTCCAGCGTTTCAGGTGGCAGTTGCAGACTCAGCCATTTTGCGCGAGCAGTTTCCAATGAAGCACGATCTTTCTGGACCTGGTTTTTCGCTTCAACGAATCGTATCTCGGGAATCGCGCCTGTTTTCCCCGCGGCTTCTGCTGAGGTCTGCAGCTTGAGAGACAGATTCAGTGCCGTTTGTGCGTTGCGAATCTCCAACTGCAGCGATTCCAACTCAGGGCTGTCCAACTCCGCCAATACCTGCCCAGCTTTGACGGATTCTCCCGGCGTTACCAGGAGTTCAACAATCCGTCCCGAGAGAGGTGAACTGACCATTGCATGGCGGCTCCACGGTGAGACCAGCGTCCCGTAGGCCAGAATCGAATGGCTCACTTTCTGTGAACCAACTTCAGCAGTTTGTACATCCAGTGTGGTACGAGCGGACTTCGTGAGAACCATCTTTCCCGTTTCCTCGTTCACTTCCATACCACGGGTTGGAAGTGGTTTGTGCCCTTCATGTCCGACAGCGTACGCGCACGCGAGACAGACAATCATCAGCCAGGAGCATTTTCTGAAGTTCGTCAACATGGACTGACCTTTGATCTGACGGTGAAGCGGACTCACGTCTGACAAGCACGGCCTACTCACGGGACTTCTATTTGAGCTGATCAATTCGAGCGGCAAGCACGACAGATTCACCGTTGAGTTTGGATTCCCAACAGACGATGACTGGCCCTTCACCGCTGGACGAACTTGAAATCATCGGATCGCGCGCAGCTCCGGCCAGCTTCTGCGGTTGCCCTGAGACGGAGTTCTGTACGAGAAGACCACCCTCACGACCAACCGTCCAAACGATAGCCGAACCTCTTGCAGTTCCGGCAATCCATGGCTGCTGACCAGGACCAAGGAGAATCTCCGGCGAGTCATCGCCGGCCGCCGCGAACACATTTCCATCGCGCCGCCAGACTGTTGCCAGAGCCCCTTTTGGACCAGCGGCTAACATGCCACCATCCATTGGACACGCATCCAGTTGCCAGGTGCCTGAGCCAAGCTTCCTGGCGTCTGAAAACGATTTCCCACCGTTCGTTGAAGTTGTGACGTACATATCACGGTTTCCGTCGAGCGAGTTTCGAAACATCACATGGACACTGTCGCCACTGACCACTACTGACGGATGACAGCATTCACAGACACTTCCATCTGGTGATCGATAGACACACTGGTTCGCTGACCATGTGGCACCATTATCTTTCGAAACGGTTGCGTAGATTTCCGACTTCTTGTCTCGAAGGTCGAGCCAGACGCACCAGATCGAACCGTTAGACCCCGACGCCATCGCATGGAGTCCTTCACGTGCAGAATCAGCGGTGTCGTTCACTCGCACCGGACCCTGCCATGTCTTGCCATCGTCCATCGATCGCCAGGCAAGCACGTCGCCATCGCGGCCTTTGCCGATCTGACCACCAATCGCGGTGACGACAATCGCGGTCTTCGTCTTCACAATTCGAGGACCACGACGCATTCCAAGTGACATGTTAGGAACGCGGAATGCCTGCTGTGACTGAGAGAAAGTGGAACCTTCATCGAGCGACTGGCAGTACTGCACCGCGTCGCCGATCCCGTAAACAAGGTGAACTGAGCCATCATCGCCGACTGCCACTTGCGGCTGTTTTGGTGTTTGTGCTCCTTGTCCAGAGACAATCAACACGGGATCGCTGGCCATGCACTGGAGGGCAGACGTTGTGGCACAACACAATATTGCAACGCAACAGCAAATCAGACATTTCATAGCGATACTCCAACCTTCGAAAATGAACAACTTAATGTCTATTCCTTACTGCCACCGTTTTCGGCCTTCAGTCTCGCGACAGTCGCCAGTGTCTCATCCGCGTTCTTCGTCGCTTTGCCTTTGCATCCGGCACAGCAAACGAAGACCGGTTGCCCGTTGACATCAAGCTTCAACGGAGCACCCATGGAACCAAGACGAGTTGTGGTCATCACCGCACAGAACTTCTGCGATTCGGCGTCTTTGCGATCTTCCGGGCTCAGTTTTTCCACCGCGGCTGCAATCTCATTCGCGTCCTCATGATCATTTCCTTCGTGGGTATGATCATGGTCGTCCGCTTCCGCTTGAGTCGCTGCTTGAGAAGCCGAAGGATCTGCCGCTTTCGGCGAAGTTTGCGACTGGCATCCCGTCGAGTACACGACCGCCGCCGCTGTGAGTAGAGCCATCTTCAAGGAAGTCTTCATCTTCATTCTCCGATAAAACAAGCGTAATAAATGGAAACCTATTTCGACTTAACGTAGTCATCAGGAGCCATCAATTCATCGGGCCGCTCTTTGGCCATCGTCACGAACTCATCGACGCACGGCGGACAGCAGAACTGGTAGGACTTGCCATCCACAATCCATGTGAATTTCGGATTGGCTTTCGTTTTCGTCACCGGACAAATTCGATCGCCTTCCTTGGGGAACATGTCGTGCGACGATGGTATCCCCTTGAACTTCTGAGTCGCAGTCACGCTTCCGTTGGCCTTGATGTCCGCCTCGGTATACTTTCCGCCCGCTGTCAAATAGAGCTTCCGCTCTTCTTCTGCTGGCAGGCTGTCGGGCATTTCTTCAGCGTGGGATTCTGTGACCGTCGTGAATCCCACACGGAATCTCTCTCCCGCGATTCGCAGATTCGGAATCGTGACATCCAGCTGCTTTCCGCGAAAAACCTCCGGCAACTCTCCGACAAACTGCGATGTTTTGTCCGGGGCGTCGCCATCTTGAGGAACAGCCGCAAGTTCTATCGGCGTCGCGTTTGGATCGCCGATTACCTTCACGTAGGCTTTGACCGGCTGCACATCCACCTCCTGAATGCGAGTCTCGTCCTTGCCCAGCATCAACAGACGAAAGGCTCCACTGGCTTCGATGACTGCTTCCGCGTGGTAACTGTCGGAGCCAATAGGAATGATGATTCCACCATGACTCCCTGGTTTATGTGGATGCATCTCCTCATCGACCACTGTGTTTTTACTTTCAGCGGAAACGGCAGCGGTCGTCTGTGTCACGGGAGAGTTGATTGTCGATTCAGGGATTGTGGGCGGAGTAGCTGCCGTCGGCGACGATGGTGAGCCACAGCCGGCCACAATCGCGATAAAAGCGCCGGCAGAAAGCATGACGCCATTAAGCAAATTCGTTTTGAATCTCATAATGCGACTCCTTGCAGTCACGAACGCAGCATTGCGTCGAAGCATTTCAGTAACCGTAAAAGTGGGCTCACACCGCAGGCGGAGCGTTTGCGCGAGCGCAGCTATCTCGCAGACGGATTTTTATCGGGATGGCCTGGAAATCGGGGAGGTGCCTCTCGCCGGACCCAATCACCGCAACGGCGATACTGTCAGACTTGAGCAGGGGCAACAGCCGGATGAGCCGCCCGAATTAACAGCGATTGACGCCGTGCGCGATCAGAAGGGCTCTTCCCGCCTCTGCTGGCGAGCATCTCCCAGAAAGGAAAATCGAGCCTTGTGGCGATATGCCATCATTCCAGAACAATACTGGTGACCAGTTGTCTGAGAGTTCAACGATCCATTTCGCAGACGGTGACGTCTGAAGGATCGGGCTGCCATCAAGCCTCGCTCCCACGGATTGATGCTTGCGACAAGGACATTTGTGCTCGTCATTGCCATCGGAATCGTCTGGACAATGTTTCGCCACATCGTCCTGTACACAGCAGCACGATGGTGCAGAAGGTTCTGCACTCGCCACCTTCATCGTGCAACAGCAGATTGACGGCCCCAAAAGGGTCGCGACGATCAGCAGAGTTGTCAGCATACGATGAGACATGACTATTCAATCCAATTGAAAAACCATATCCACAGTGTAGCGAAACACAGAACCACATCCAAATCAATTCCCAATACTGGCTGGAGTAATGATCAATGACCAATGCCCAGCAATGCAGCAGCCATCGCAATCATGAGCCCATCTTCAACCAGGGAGACGGTCATCATGGAGCCGGCAATTGTAGACATCATCCCTCGCGCGCCTTCCGCCCCGGTTCCAAACAGTCGCGGCCACTGCGCCAGCCACTGGTTGCTCACGGCGGAGTCTGCCTCGATCAAAACCGCCGCGAGAGCAATGCTGGCCACGACAATCAGCGAAGGCATAAACCAGAAGCTCGACCGCAGATTGCTCCAGAAATGACTAAATTGATTCATGATTCTAACTCCTGCCGCTCACGCGACACTGAGGGTCTCGGATAAAGCAATCAGAGCCTTGTATGCGGCCGGGGGGCTGTCACTGCAGGTTCCGAGTGTTCGAGAGCACAACGCACAACGGCATTTTCATCGGCAAGTTGGTGAGTCAATCGTTTGATGGGAGTTCCCCGGTTCATCTCGCTCTCCGTCTGCAAATAAGAAATTCGACCGTGTCGCTGTCACATGCGATATACGCGTTCACCGTCGCGGTTCATTTTACGGCAATAAAAAAGCCGACGTGGCTGAACACCTTAAAGGTCGTTCAACCACGTCGGCTTACTTATTAACGAGCGTCCCGGCTGGATTGCTCTTTATTTAGTCTTCCAACGTATTAATAATTCTGAGTTCAAATCGAATCAAAATCGATCACGATGCCGCGAACTCAGCTAGTGTACGGGGTAGATCGGAGAAAGCAAGCAGTGCGAAGCGAGAGGCAAGCCATCGGGCTTTGGAGTCGTTCCTGAGTTAGAGCTCTTGACGTGATCGTTTAGTTCCCTGAGTCGATTTGAGGTGTAGAAGAACTTGCACGGCGAAATTGCCATTCCTTGACCATACAGTAAATGCAAGGCGCGACAAGGAATGTTATGAGTTGCACGCCCATGCCGCCGACACTGGGAATGGCCATCGGTTGCATGACGTCAGAGCCGCGGCCGTGGGTGAGGAAGATCGGCATCAGACCGATAACGGTCGTCGCGGTGGACATCAGCATCGGCCGGACTCGTTTCAGAGTGGCCTCGATCACGAGCGTGCGGATTTCAGGGACGCTGTCTGGATGCTCGCCGCGGAAGGTGTCTTCCAGAAAACTGAGAATGACGACGCTGGCGTCGTCGGCCACGCCGAACAGCACGATGAAGCCGACCCAGACGGCAACGCTCAGGTTGGAGCCATAAAACAGCAGCAGTATAAAGCCGCCCGACGCGGAGACCAGAATTCCGAAGAACACGATGAAGGCCAGCCACCACTTGCCCAGTCCCAGATAGATCATCACGAACATGGCGAATAGCACGACCGGAACAAGCAGCGACAATCGCTTTGTCGCGCGCTGCTGATTCTCGAACTGGCCACCCCATTCCCAGTAGTAACCCGGCGGCAGCACGAGCGTCGCTTCTTCGGGCTTGCCAGCGGCAATCAGTTCGTCACTGCGTTGCCGCTCGGATTGCAGCAGTCGTTCGGCATCTTCAACCACGCTCACTTCGTCGCGGTCGCGCGTGTTCAACGTGACGTAGCCGACCAGCAAGCCATTCTCACTCTTGAGTGCTTGTGGGCCTGTTGTGTAGCGAATTGTGGCGACCTGGCCGATCGGAATGTGCGCTCCGCTGGAGGTCGGAACGAGGATGTGTTCAAGGTCGTCGAACCGTTCTCGCAGCTCGCGCAGATAGCGGACTCGCATCGGATAACGCTCGCGACCTTCGACCGTGGTCGTGATGTTCATTCCGCCGATTGCGACTTCGATCACATCCTGAACATCGCGGATATTGACGCCGTAGCGTGCGATTTTGGCGCGGTCGATCTCGTATTCGATGTACGGCTTGCCCACGATGCGGTCGGACACCACATCGACGGCTCCCGGGACCTTCTGCAAAAGCGTTTCCATCTGCAGGCCAATGCGTTCGATTTCGTGCGGGTCCGCCCCAAAGATTTTCACGCCCATCATGGCTCGAAAGCCGGACTGCAGCATCACCAGTCGAGTCTGGATCGGTTGCAGCCACGTCGGCAGGACGCCGGGGATTGCGGTCCTGGTTTCAAGTTCCTGAAGAATCTCCTGCTTCGTGATTGTCCGCTCTTCGGGAAAGAAATACGTCAGCACCGGTCGGCCCCAGTTCAACCAGCCGACGTCGGTGTGCCAGCGTTCCTGATGAACCTGACGCCACTCCGCTTCGGGCTTCAGGATCACGATGGTTTCAAACATCCCGATCGGCGCCGGATCGAGTGCCGAATCTGCGCGACCGACCTTGCCGACCACGCTCTTGACCTCCGGCACCGATTGAATGGCGATGTCCTGTCGGGCGATTATTTCCTTCGCCTCCGTCAACGAGGCAGACGGCGGCAGGGAAGGCATAAAAAGCAGCGAGCCTTCATCGAGCGGCGGCATGAACTCGCGTCCGATTCCAGGAAAGATCTGGTCCAGTCGGCTCCACACGGCATTGTCGGTTATATCCACGTTCGCCAGCTTCAGTGATGCGGAGACCGGGTAGGCGGCGCGTGAAAACCCAAGCCAAACCAGCACACCCAAAAGGATGATTGAAAACGGGATCACCATAAAGGTCCGTTTGTGATCCAGAGTCCAGACCAGCAGGGGGTGAAACGCACGCTTGACGCCTCGCGAGACGACGTTCTTTTCCGCAGGCACCAATTGTTCGCGGCCCATGCGATAGACGGCAGCAGCAATGATCAAGCTGATACCGATTGCCGTGGGCCATCCGCTCCACCTGCTGTCAGTCCCGAGCGTTGCATGCAAGACAAAGTACACAGGAATGATGGCGATCAGGCCGAGCACGCCGCCAATGATCAATGACTTTCGTTGTGACCAGCGAGTCCGCTTGAACAGGTAATAACACAACACGGGAACGACAGTCAGTGCCAGTAAGACTGATCCGCCGATCGCAAATGTTTTGGCATAGGCCAATGGCTGAAACATTTTGCCTTCCTGACCGGTCAGAGCGAACACCGGAATGAAGGAGATGATCGTATTTGACACGGCAGTCAGGATCGGTCCTCCGACTTCGGTCGCCGCTTCGTGAATCACCTCGTCGTAGGGACGTTCGGGTTCGTCGGCCAGTCGCCGATAGATGTTCTCGGTCATGATGATGCCCATGTCGGCCACGTCGCCGATCGCGATGGCGATGCCGGCCATCGACATAATGTTGCTGTCGACGCCCAGCGCGTACATTGCGATGAACGCAATTCCGAGCGACAGCGGCAGCGTGGGCAGGATCGCCAGCGAACTGCGCAGGTGAAGCAGGAAGATGACTACGATTGCGCCAACGACGAGAATCTCTTCGAGCAGCGCTTGGCGGAGCGTGTCGACTGAGTCATTGACGATATCGGTGCGGTCATAGAACGGCACGATTTCTACGGGCACTTGCGTTCCATCCGCGCGGTTGACTCGCAGTCCCGGTTCGATTTCTGCCATCTTGGCCTTCACTCGCTCCAGCACTCGCAGCGGGTTCTCGCCGTACCGCATGACAACCACACCGCCGACCGCTTCACGCCCGGCGTTGTCCAACGTCCCACGGCGAAAGTCCGGACCGAGCTGCACCGTTGCCACGTTTTTCACCAGCAGGGGTGTGCCATCGACTGCGCGGATCACGATGTTTTCGACATCCTGCACGGTTTCGACGAAGCCCACGCCGCGCACGAAGAATTCAAAGCCGTTGTTCTCGACGACCTTGGCCCCCACGTCGATGTTGCTCTTGCGAACCGCGTTGTGAACCTCTGGCAACGTGACGCCATGTGCACGCAACTTCTCCGGATCCACGTCGATTTGATATTGCTTAACAAACCCTCCGACGCTCGCCACTTCCGAGACACCTTCCACCGACTGTAATTGATACCGAACATACCAATCCTGCAACGAGCGAAGCTGACCAAGGTCTTGCTCGTCGGAATCAAGCGTGTACCAGAGAACCTGCCCCAGCGCCGTCGCGTCCGGCCCGAGGACCGGCACCACTCCGGGTGGGAGTTTCGACGCCGCGACGTTCAATCTCTCCAGCACACGCGTTCGCGCCCAGTAATAGTCAGCCGCGTCGTGAAAAATCACGAACACCATGGAGAACCCAAAGCCGGATGCCGAACGAATGGATTTGACCTGAGGCGTCCCCTGCAGACTGATCGTCAGCGGGTACGTGATCTGGTCCTCGACATCCTGCGGCGAACGCCCCGGCCAATCGACAAAGACAACGACCTGCTTCTCACCGACATCAGGGATCGCATCAACCGGCGTGTTGATCACGCAGTAGTACCCGACGATGCCCAACACTGCCGTGAACATCATGACCATAAAGCGGTTGTTGAGACACCAGTTGATAATGAAGCTCACCATGAGGTCGTCTCGCTATCAATTGGGTGAATCACTCGGTGCGTTCTCAGGCTCTGGGGGACGCCGCGAACGATTCTGGTTAGTAGGTTTTGCATGTTTCACAATCGTTCCGGGCCAAAGGCCCCGCAGTTTGCCTAGGAGTCTGTCCTGATACATGTCACCAAACGTCGCTGAATTGTGTTGAGAAAAAGTTTTTTTTCGGCCTGCGAATTGCTGTAGAGCAGCTGACATGAAGTCGGCGGCGGAAAATGGATTTTTGGGCCAGTTAGAG
>JBGSVD010000114.1:0-5222 GCA_041753135.1 Planctomycetaceae bacterium | reverse complement strand
TGGAGACGTTGATTTTGCACCAGTGATTGGCACCGTGCGCAACGATTCGAACGAACCGATGTCGGACTCCTTGTAAGTGACTCCGACAAAGTAGTGATTGCCGGACTTATGATCGAGCCAGAACGACGGGTCGAAAGACGTCGAACTGTTCAACATACTCATCAGGTTCTTGGTCGCATCTTCCTGCGTGATGCCGGACAGTGCCATCTTTGTGCGATTCGGGTTGATCTTCAGAGTCGGATAATCAATCGGCTGCTGGACTCGGACGTCTACCGCTCCTGAAACCTTTTCAGCGATAAGGTCTCGCAACTCGGCGGCGATGCGAGTCTGTTCTTCCATGCTTCGTCCGGAAATCTGGATGTCGATGGGAGAGGGCAGGCCGAAGTTCAGGGCCGCCTGCACCATTCCGCCGGTATTGAACGCGAACGAAATCTCCGGGAATTTTTCGTTCAGGCGTTTTCGCAGCCGAATCGCATACTCCTGCGTTGTCACGCTGCGGTCTTCGGCTTCTGTCAATTGACACAGCATTGTACCGTCCATGGGACCTGCGTTGGGCGTGTATCCAGCCGGCCAGTCGTAGAGGACTCCGATATCCGTCACGATCATTCGGCGATCATCAGCCGGGATCACATCAAAGATCTCTTTCTCAATCTTCTGTGTCAGTTCTTCGGTCCGTTCAATTCGCGTTCCCGATGGAGCGCGGACATTGATCAGAATCTGTGCGGCATCCGTCGCTGGAAACAACTCCTTGCCGATGTGCGAATACAGCGGCAGTGATCCAATGACCAGCATGAGAGCTGCGGCAACCGTCAGCCAACGCCAGCGAACCGCTGCACGCAACATTCCGACGTAGACGGAACGAACGGCTTCATAGGCGGAGTCTGTCAAAGCAAACAGGAAAAACTTCTTTTCGTCGGGATTATGAGCCTTCAGGAAGTACGCACAGAACGCGGGCGACAATGTTCTGGACAGAAAATACGATGCGAACATAGCGATGGTCACACTGATCGCCATCGGCGTGAACAGAAACTTGCCGATACCAAACAGAAACACAACGGGAAAGAACACGACACAGGTGGTGACCGTGGCCACAAGCACGGGCATCGCAATCTCAGTGGCGCTGTCCAGAGCAGCGCGAACCGGCGACTTGCCCATGTCGAGGTGACGGAACGTATTCTCGATATCGATCAGCGGGTCATCCACCAGTCGCCCCATCACCAGAGCCAGGCCGCCCAGCGTCATGGCGTTCAGTGTGTTGCCTGTGAAGTACAGACCGATGATGGCCACCAGTGCCGACAGCGGAATAGCCAATGCGATGATCAACGTTGAACGGAAACTGCCGATAAACAGCAACACCATCAACGACGCCAGCACGGCACCCAGAATGCCTTCCTTTGTCAGGTTGCTGATTGCTTTCCGCACAAACACGGACTGATCAGCCACGACATCCAGATTCAGCCCCGAAGCAGGTTCTCCGGTATCCGGGTCGATATATCCTTCCTTCGGAGGCAGCCGACCGAGGAATTCCGGGATGCGTTCTCGCACGCCATTGACGACGTCAATCGTGTTCGCACCGGGGCGGCGAAAAATTGGCACATACACCTGTCTCTGACTCTTCCAGGCTGGAGAACGACTGATACGAACAACGTTGGTCTGTATGGCCGAAGCATCTTCCACATGACCAACATCGCGGACGTAAACTGGTCGGCCATCAACAACCTTCACGACGATGTCGTCGAATTCCGGAACAGTTTCGATCATGTTTTCCATATCGACCATGTAGTCGATGTCGCCAATTTTCGCCGTGCCGGTGGGAATCATCAGGTTGTTCGTCTTGATGGCCTGCTGCACGTCCATCAGCGACAGGCCATACGATTCCAGCTTTCCTGGGTCAAGATAGATGTAGATGCGACGAAGTTTGCCGCCGAAAACCGCCGGCGCGATCACTCCTGGCGACCCGGACAGCATGTTTCGCACGTTGAAATAGGCCAGATCGTAACTCTCCTTTTCGTCCAGCACGTCACTCGATGCGGCCAGAAGTGCTGTCGGCAGCGGAGCACTCGGATCGAACAGCATCACCATGGGCGGCACGGTTCCGGGTGGCAGATAATACAGGTCGCTCATGGCGTAGCTGGTGACCTGAGAGAACGCAGTGTTCGGGTCGATGTCGTCGCGGAAAAAATCCTTCACGATCGATACGCCCATCATGCTGCGCGATTCCTGCCGTTCAATTCCCTCCGACTGTCCCGTCCAGCGTTCGAGTCGACTGGTAATGTCGCGTTCCATGATTTCCGTCGGCATGCCGGGATAGAGCGTCAACACCTGAACGGCCGGTGTCTTGAAAGATGGCAGAATATCGACGGGGATCTTTCCGATCGTCACATAACCCAGCACGCAAATCAGCAAACACAGCACGATCACAAGAAACGGGTTTTTGATCGAAATGCGAACCAGCCACGACGCCTGCTTATTGTCCGGTATCAGGTCCTCTGCTGTTTCAGTCGGGGCAACGTGTTTGTCCATCTTGACATCTGCATGGTGTTCGTCAGCCGAGTTGCAAACCGAGTCGCTGATCGCGCCGAGGTTACCTTCCGGTGAATCCTCGTTCTCGCGGTTTGCGGGTGTTCTATCTGACATAAACGTCGTCTATCTTTGACAGTTGGTCACAAGGAGTGCGGATAAGTTCCGTAAGAATTCAGTACACGAGTGAGTTTTGCCTGATCGACGTTCCCGGCGACGAGGACAAGGTTTCTGTCGATGATGGAAATCGCAATTTCCGTTTGCCCCTTGCGGTAACTGGTGAGCGCAGCACGGCGAAGTTCGTCTCGTTGCTGCGGATACTTTTCCAGAATCTCCTGTGGCAGTACGAAGATCGATACCGGCTGCCGATCCACACTGCCAACCACATACGCGGTGGATTGATCAGCCATTTTGCACAGTCCGGCACCACGGACTACGAATCCTGAATCCTTGCGAGGTGGACAGCGTACCGAGAACGGAACATGGTTCACGAGATAGCGGTCGACATCGAGGTCCGATTCACTTTCAAAATCGGGATGCAAGCTGCCAGCCAAGACGCCATCATGGACTTCCGCTGAGAGAGTCGCAAGATCGGGCAATTCGTCCCCACTGAATCCGCCGACGAATCCAATCATCAGCAGAATACCTGCTGCAAGCGCGACCAGCACGGAGCCAAAAACCGACCACACGTTCGAACGCTTAGCAGGAGTCACGCCGGCTCTGGCCAGAACCTTTGACCAATCCACAGCAGGCGAATCGTCCTTCGTGACGCGATTCAGTCGCTCTCGGATCAATGATTCCAGTCGGGACTGACCGTGGAACCACTCGGCACACTCCGCGCAGTTTTCGAGATGTTCGTTCAGCTGAAAATGCAGTTCGGCGTCTCCTTCGGAGTCGTGGTACAGATCCCAGTGTCGTCGTGCATCATGGCAATTCATGCGGTATCACCTTTCCTGAGCAGGCCGTTTTCGCGTGCATATTCCAGCAGCCCCGTGCGAAGCTGTTGCCGCGCTCGCGACAACAGTCCCATGACAGTTCCGATCGGAATGTCCAGGACATCCGCAATCTCGCGGTATTTGAAGTCGCCCACGGCTCGCAGCAACAAAATCTTTCGTTCCAGTTCCGTCAGCTTTCTGACGCAGATGGCGACAACATCGTCACAGTGGTCGAGAACAATTTCCGGAGCCTCCAGCAGAGCCTCAATTCGAAGCGAGTCAATCGCCGGTATGGGCTCATGGCTCAGCCCGTGGTCATCAATCGAATCCGCCGACCGGCTACCCGTGCGATTTCGATTCAGGATCTCCAGCGTGACATAACGGTACATCCACGCCCTGAAACTTGTCCCTTCAGAATACTTGTCAAAGTCACGGAACGCATTGGCCACTGCCGACTGCAATACGTCGTCAGCATCCTCACGACGATTCAACGTTCGTGAGCAAAAAACGGACAACTGCCGCTGGAGTGGTTCCAGATGCGCGACAAATCGTTCGGCCTTGCTGCGGTCTGCCCGAGTCAACGGAATCTACCCCTCACGATCACATCCTGCGTGTTAAGTCGAATTTTCACTGAGATCCGGGTTCCGGTTGTAACGATCATAAAAACCTTTCGCCTGCCATCAGTAGATGTTCTGAGCCATCGAAACTATTACAAAAACAATCTTTTTATTTCGGTGTTCCTGAACTTCTGCGATTTCCGATGCAATAGAAGCCGCGATGGATTGCGGCTGTTTTGAACAGACCGAGGGGGCGATATCTGCTGTCAAAGGGAATCGCGGACCTGCGTTTCATGGAAGGAACCTCGAAATGGCCGTGCGATCGCCATCCTGCCCCCGTCGGCAAGGCACTTTTGCCGCCAGCCTCACTCGCCATCGGATCATTTTCTCGGTGTTTGTGTGGCTCGGAGGGGCGTTGATCGGTTGCCAATCTGCCAGAGAGATTCCTGATGGGCAACGATTCGGAGTCAATGGATTCCCGACCGCGGCAGAATCTCGATTCGTTGAGAGGCCTGAATTGAGTTCACAGGGCGAGTCGGCTGATCTTCCTTCCGAATCTGGAAATGGGTTGCGAACGGCCTCGCTCGAATTACCGGAACTCCGGCCGCTGATCCCATCCGATCCTTCAGCGGAGGACAGCATTCACCAGAACTCAACAACCGTTACCGACGGCTCCAGGGCTTCTTTCACTTCCGACGCGAATCCGGCATTCAGCCAGGCCACAGATCTCAATCTGCCGGAAACACGGGCAACTTCGATCGCGACCGAAACGGCAGCCTACCCGATTGACCTCACGACAGCCATGCGTCTGGCAGGCGCGAATCATCTGCAGATTCAACTTGCAGGGGAACGCATTCGGGAAGCATCAGCCCGGCTCGAGCGTGCGGAGGTGATGTGGATACCGAATCTGAATATTGGTGTCGGCTACAATCGCCATGACGGGCCAATTCAGGACACCAGCGGTGCGGTCAGGGACGTCAGTCGGCAATCATTGTATTTCGGTGGAGGTGCGTCGGTGGGCGGTTCGCCACTCAGTGGTGGTGCATCGGGCCCCGCACGGTTGTTCGTGGATCTGTCGACAGCGGATGTCCTGTTCGAGCCTCTTGCCGCTCGCCAGACGGTCCACGCTACTCAACATGCGCTGCGTGTCGCACGAAATGACAACATCCTTGCGGTTGGTCTGGGCTATCAGGAACTTGTGCGATCACAG
>JBGSVD010000113.1:0-11738 GCA_041753135.1 Planctomycetaceae bacterium | reverse complement strand
CTCCGCCTCGACAGACTCAAACGTGATGCCATAAACTCAGCGAATACGCCAACCTAAAAGCTGCACGATCTCCATGAACGGGGTGAGGTCGCTGGCAAGCAGCGACGGGGTTTGCCTGCTTCGCTGGGCAAACAAAAAAGGGCGGCAGCATGATGCTGTCGCCCTCTGAATGATTACTTGTCGACTAACAATTTATTCGGCCGGTGGTCGACCACCACGTTGACGTCCGCCGCCAGCACCACCGCCTTGAGGACCGCCACCACCAAAACCACCTCGGCCGCCCATCAACTCTGCAGGATTAATTTCGAACGCAGCACCCTTCATTGTTGTCAGTGCTGAAACTTGAGTCTCGGTCAATACTGCCATGGCGGAGTCAGAATTCTTCTTCCGCATCTCTTCCATCTTGGCTCGCATGTCTTCACGATTGCCACCACCTTGAGCACCACCGCCGCCCGGAGCACCACCATTGCCACGGCCTGCCTGGAACATTGCCATCATTTCAGCACCAGCAGCCTTCTCAACTTCATCCAGCTTTGCAACCTGCTCTTCGGTGATCTTCAATTTGGCTTTGACGTCGTCAGCCTTCAGAGTCGCGACTGTCGCCATCGACATACGAACCTGCATTGCAATTTCATCCAGACGTTTGACCTGTGGCTCGTCCAGCAACGCAACAAGAATATCGTCGGCCTTTTTGCTCAGTTCTTCGCGCTCTTTACGAGACTTTTCGAAGTAAGCAGTTCGCTCTTCTTCGGACATCTTCTCAAAAGCATCGCGATCTGGACGTGGAGTGCTCTGACTTTCTTCTCGATAGGCCGCGATTGCCGCGTCAATCGTGGCGCCCTGAGCTTCTTCAATCTTCAATTCGGAACGCACTTTTTCAACTCTTAGCAGTGCTGCACGATCGATTCGTGGGCCGCCCATCATTCCGCCGGGACCACCAAAACCACCGGGTGCACCAAAGCCCCCGCGGCCACCACCACGCTGACGACCGCCGCCTTCCTGGGGCTCCTGAGCCTGCACACACGCTGTCGCCAATACGGTCAGCAGACTGAAAAATGCCATCTGACGCAAAAACCGAATTGTCATCATAAAAGGAGTTCCGATTGAGAAAGGCCAATGCCCTGCAAGCGCTGAAATCGCACAGGTAGTGAGGGGTTAACACCACTGAAAAACTTGAGATCCTGCCAAACTGCTCGACTCGACGAAATTTTCCCAAAATCGACGAATCCGTCGACCAATCGCGACCATCTTTCGTGTACGAATTCGCAAAACGTCTGGCTGAATACGGCAATGCCGACCTCCGCCCAGCATTCGCAAACAACAAAAATGATCGCATTTTGAAACGGGGGCAGCTCACGTGTGCCGCTAGAGTTCGCCCAAGCCACCACGACGATAACTCAAATCAAGAAGCTCCATTGGGTGAACGACCCGAAGTTTTGAACCACTTTTTTTCAACTGTGCCTGCAACTGCAACGAGCATCCAGCGTTTCCAGATGCGACAATATCTGGCTTTACCTCCAGCAGGCAATTCACTTTTCGCTCACCGAGACGGTCGGCCATTTCGGGCTGCGTCAGGTTATAACTGCCAGCCGCGCCACAACATAATTCGGATTCATTGATGGCTCGCAGAGAAATCCCGGGAATCAACTTCAGCAGGTCGCGAGGCTGCTGTTTGATTTTCTGAGCATGCTGGAGATGGCATGCATCCTGGTAAGCCACAACCGCCTCAACTCGCCCCTCTGGCTTGATCGGCCCCAGAGACATCAGGAATTCGCTGACATCTTTCACTCGATCGCAGAACTTTGCTTCCGCAGAGTTCTCATCGTGAGATTCAGACGCTGTCGTTCCAGACTGATGATTGAGTTCCGTCGAAATGTGCGCATAGTCTTTCAACATCGCCCCACATCCAGCGACGTTGACAATGATCGCATCCAGCGAAGAATCATCGAAAGCCGCGATGTTCTGATTCATCAGTTCCATCGCCGGTTGCGCCGCACCACTATGATAATGAATCGCCCCGCAGCAGCCCTGGGATCGCGGAATAACAACATCGCAACCATTCTCCTGCAGAACGCGAGCCGTGGCCCAATGCACATGACGAAACATTGCATCTGCGACACAACCCACAAACAAGGCCACCTTCGCGCGACGCGGTCCTTTCGCGGCAAGAAATGGAGGAAGCTCGGGCAGTGGAGATCTCAGCGTCGGAAGTTGCGACTGCATTCGCTGCAACCGCTCGGGAAGCAAACGATTCAGTCCCAGTCGGTCCATTGCTCGATCCACACCCAACCGCTGCATCCACCGCGCTGGCGTCAATGCCCACTTCATACGATTTCGACTGGGGAATAAGCCATACATGATCCAACGATGAAACCAGTCGGGCTTGTGTTCAGTCGCTGGCTTCGAATCCTTCGAACCTGACTCAACTTCCATCGCCGACTGCTGCTGCATTTCGACACGGAACGGCTCGATCAACCGACCATATTGCACGCCGCTCGGACAAGCCGTTTCACAACTGCGACAATCCAGGCACAAGTCCAGATGGTGTCGAACCTTGTCAGTTAAATCCAGACGGCCATCCACGACTGCTCGCATCAAATAGATGCGACCTCGAGGACTATCGTTTTCGTCCCCCGTTTCAACATAGGTCGGACACGATGCGGTACATAGTCCACAATGCACACAGTCCAGAAAACGATCGTACGGAATCGACTGGCCAGGCACAGGCAACTTTGAACCAGTCAACGGCTTCTCGGAATGCGACACAAGTAGTTCCCTCAACTCGCAACCAAATACCAACAACACAAAAGAGTGACCGTTTCTGAAAACAACCACACAACCAGACATCATAGCGAACTAATTCGGACCAGTGCTCCAGCCCAATAGATCATGCAACTTCTGCGAGATCACTTGAACTGGTTTCGATGCCACTGTTGAACGGGATGACGCGGATTTGATTACGTCAACACAGCCAACACCATCAGCCACCAAAGATTGCAGATGACCTATTCCGGTTGATTCGTCCACCGGCATGGCTCCATCCGAAATTCCGTTCATCGGTCGAACATACATCACGCCGTTTCCTGCGCGGCCGAAAACCTCGCATCCGGCTTCCTGCATCAACGTGATGGCCGATACAACGCGGGATGGAAGCGTCGTCAGTCGAGCCATCCAGGGATCCTTATCCAACACAACCGTCGCCGAAAGTGCCGCTCGACAGTATCTTGGAAATGCCGTTGAGTCCATTGCTGAACTCGACCACAACGCAGTGCCCAGCAACTCATCCTGCAGCATCGACACCTGCCAGTCGCAGGCAACCGCCGGACCCTCAAAGCCAACGATCAGAACTGCCGCAACGTCCGAGCATTGCGATGTGTGAACCAAATCAGGAAACGAATCCGCCATCAAACGAACTGCTGCAAACCGACTCACCACATCCATAATGACGGGGGTTGTTGCAGTAAGATTCAGTCGTTCCAAAGCAGACTCCAAATCTCGCAATGAGCGAAATCCGGCGGCCACCAGGCTCTGCTGAACAGGCAATGGTTTCAGCTTGAACGTCAACTGCGTTATCAGTCCCAATTCACCACGCGATCCGACAAGCAATCGACAAAGATCGTAACCAGCCACATTTTTAACAACACGACCACCTGCATGAAAAACTCGACCTTGACCATCAACGGCCTCAATGCCAATGACATAGTCCCGCAGAGTTCCGTAACCAAATTGCCGAGGCCCGCTGATATCATCCGCAACCATCTCACCAACGGTCATCGCGTCGTCAGCCACATCAATCGGCAATTGCTGATTCTCGACGGCCAGACGCTGCTGCAATTCACCAACCGTAATGCCGCCCCCCACTGTGATCGTCATATCACGAGCCGGATAATCAATGACCACAGAAGTCACAGCAGCACTTTTCAAGTATGTTTCACTCATGACAGATTCGGAATGGCTGAAGATAGCACCAAAGAAAAATGCGGGGGGCCTGCCAGTTGCATGTCCAACGACATAACATCCAGCAGTCTACCACTGAGACCAATTCTGAACGTCGGTCTTCACCCGAAAGTCTAACCAATCAGTCTGCTGCAAAAAACTCGCAAAGAAGCCTTTAAGCCGAACTTGAACCGATATCCATAACTCGGCGGGCACCCTTCAACCGCTTCATCACTGAGAAATCGCTCGATAACGCGCGCCATTCCAGTTGCCGTTTCGTATCGGCGATCACGTTCTGCCTCCGAAGCCCTCATCACAATCCCGTCGAGGTCCCCGAAAAAGGAACGTCGAAGATCTTGTGGTTCGATACTTCACTGAGTGGCGAAACTGGGCAAGTTGCGACTGCGGCTCAGTCTGATATCTGAACGCGGCGGCCCAACTTCTGTGACTTAATCGGCGATTCTCGTCATCGACGGCCTCGTTCAGGGACGACGGGCAATCAGCGGGGAACAAAAACGGGGCCATCCAATCCGAGCACACAAGCAAGCACGGAAGCCGCCGTTTGCTCAGGCAGATCTCCGTGAAACTCTGCGATCCTCCTGAGCGGCCGTTAGTGCAAGACCAGGCTTCGCCGCTGCGTTGAATTTTGAGGCTGGCGTAATGCGATTTGCGGAGCGGCGTTTGGCGAACTGTTCCACGGCCTGCAACCAGAGCTCGGCGGATAGATTCAATCTGTCCAGAATCGGCGGAGCGCTCTTCGGAATGGAGCCGCGTTTCCCCGGCCTCAACTGGCGGCCGGTCCTGTCGAGCAATTCCAGATACTGCGTCAACGTCATGAACACACAGTCTTTGTTAGACGCTCGGCGAGATGAGCACTTCTCACGGACCTTCTTTCGCTTCGGCTCCAGCTCCACAGGAGCAAGCCAGCCGACCTTCTGGCCATGTTCAATTCGCACGTCCTTTGAATCGGCCGTCGACACTTCATCCGCAGACTTCAGATCGGCCATTCGGTCCTGAGCACTCGTGAAGTCGCTCTTCTCTGGAGTTGACGCAAGGCCGGCCCGAATCGGATTCAAGTCCACATTTCGCCGGCCCAGCTTGTTCGCCCGCCTATTGACAGGCGAAAGAATACTCGTAAAACTTTTGATCGTCTATTTGCTTTGGCTTATTTGCTTTGGCTGGCCCCGGCGGATTGCCGGCCCCGGCACTCTGTTCAGGGTCCACGTGCCCGGCCAATGCCGCGACGCCAGGCAAAAATGTGGCTGGCAAAAAATCTCCGTCTCTTATCTTTTTGCCCTGCCATTTTTTTTGCCCTCAACACAAGTCGGCCGCTCACGAGTTGATCTCCGTTCGTATCCGCATTGCACGAACGGAATGACTGCGGATGTTCTCCTGTGTGTGGAACCACCCCATCACTCTCTTCGCTGACAAACCTCCCAACCCCCACGTGACCTGTGGCTAAAGCCACAGGCTATCATGACGCCGCTGCTCCGCAGCGAATCGCAGAAGGCATGCCGAGCTGTGCTCGATTGCCATCGCTTACGTCGAGTGCCGCAACGCTCTGTCAGCCATGTGTGATTGGCTGCGGAGCTGCCGCGTCATGATAGCCTCGGGCTTTTGCCCGAGGTATTCGATCACATACAAACCCAAAGCTCCGGAGGAGCGACGTACTTCCCGGGCCGATGCTGAGATTCACCGCTTCGACACGCGACGTCGTTCTATCCTATCTCATCGGCATCGTGACCAAAATCATTCATGCGAGATCACACGTCCGCCCACATGACGCCGCTGCTCCGCAGCGAATCGCAGAAGGCATGCCGAGCTGTGCTCGATTGCCATCGCTCACGTCGCATGAGCCCCGCTCGACAATGACTGCGGTCCTGGTCCGTTGCGCGAGTCCTTGGCCGATCGGTTGGCTGAGGCTTCAGTCGAATCTGTTGGATTGGGCGTTGTGGAGAATCCGCCCGCCCGCGGCCTTCTGGGCGACTTCCCTTGCTGCCTCTTTCCGCAATCTCAGCTGCTTCAAGAAACGATGAGACCCAAGCAATAAATGGTGTGTCCCCGGGTTGTCTTTCCCCTTGAGTTGCGCGAACAGTATTGGGACATTCTACTTTACGAGCCGACTTCGGTCGATTAGAGTTCGTAGATGCCACGCACATCAAGAGCATCACGAGGTGGGTTTGTTTACCATGTCCTGAACCGGGGCAATGGCCGCAGCGACATCTTTCATAACGATGATGACTTTGCCGCGTTTGTGAACCTGATGCGGGAGACTCACGAAAAAGTCCCGATGCGGCTGACTGGGTATTGTCTGATGACAAACCATTTCCACCTGCTGTTGTGGCCGCATGGAGATGGAGACCTCAGTCGCTGGATGCAGTGGCTGATGACGTCTCACGTTCGCCGTTACCATCGGCACTACAAAGGCAGCGGCCATGTCTGGCAGGGGCGATTCAAAGCGTTTCCCGTCCAGTCCGATGAACACTATCTGACGGTGCTGCGTCATTTGGAGCGGAATCCGCTGCGAGCGAACATGGTCCATCGGAGTCAGGACTGGGAGTGGTCAAGCCTGAAACCGACAGCTCGAAGCGGGCCGGACGGACTGCTTTGCGACGGACCGATCCTGAAGCCCGCTCAGTGGACTCGCCATGTCAACGGGGTGGAAACAGAAGCCGAACTCACGGCCCTGCGTCACAGCCTTGCTCGCGGCACTCCATTCGGTGATACTCATTGGCAGACAAAAACTGCTGTAATCCTCGGCCTTGAATCCTCGCTTCGACCTCGAGGCAGGCCAAAGCAACAGGAAACGTAGAATGTCCCATGTAGTGATTCCCCCAGGCGTAGCGGCGGTCGATTCATCACGCGCCGGAGTTGTCGACCTGAGACAAGTCGACCGACTGCGACCGCTTCGAAAACACAAACCCGTCTCTCGCTGCATCGATCGTGATGATATCGCCTGCTGAATAATTTCCGGCCAGCAGTTCGTTGGCCAAAGCATTTTGCAGACGCTGCTGGATCACTCGCTTCAAAGGGCGAGCCCCGTACATCGGATCGTAGCCTTCGTTCGCCAGCAACGTCTTCGCGTCGTCGCTGACTTCCAGCTTGTAGCCGTTTTTCTCCAGTTGTGAATTCAGTTTCTGCAACTGCAGATCCACGATCAAACGAATCTCGTCGCGACCCAGCGGATGGAACACGATCACTTCGTCGACTCGATTAAGAAACTCGGGCAGGAAGTGTTTCGTCAGAGCATCCATCACTCGGTTATGGATCTCCTTCTCATCCGCCTTGCCGGACAGTTCCTGAATCGCCTGGCTGCCGATGTTCGACGTCATCACAATAATCGTGTTCGTGAAATCCACGGTGCGACCCTGGCTGTCGGTCAGACGACCGTCGTCCAGAAGCTGAAGCAGGATGTTGAACACGTCCCGATGAGCCTTCTCAACCTCGTCCAGAAGAATCACGCAGTAGGGGTTGCGACGCACGGCTTCCGTCAGTCGACCGCCTTCTTCATAACCCACATAACCCGGAGGCGCGCCGATCAGGCGAGCCACGCTGTGACGTTCCATGAACTCGCTCATGTCGATACGAACCATGTTGCGTTCGTCGTCGAACATGAAGTTCGCCAGAGCTTTGCAAAGCTCCGTCTTACCAACACCGGTCGGGCCGAGAAACATGAACGAACCGATCGGACGATTTGGATCTCCCATGCCCGAGCGGGCTCGTCGAACGGCATTCGACACGGCCTCAACCGCTTCGTGCTGGTTGATCATTCGCTTGTGGATTTCGTCTTCCATCCGCAGCAATTTTTCTCGCTCGCCCTGCATCATGCGCGACACGGGGATGTTCGTCCAAAGGCTGACGACCTTCGCGATGTCTTCGTCGGTGACTTCTTCACGCAGCAGGCGATTGTCTTTGTTCGTGTTGAGCTCCGCCGAACGAGCTTCCATTTCCTTCAGCTTCTTCTCCGCATCCTTGAGCTCCTGCTCGGTCTTTTGAGCATCGACGAAGTCTTCGTTCAAAAGTGTCTGCTGAGCCCTCGAAAACGCCTGCTGAAACGCGGTCCGCAGTCGTTCGATATTTTCACGAAGCGGCTTGATGCCGGAGATTGCTGCCTTCTCGGATTCCCAGCGAGCCTTCAGCAGATTGGTCGATTCTTCGCGTTCGGCAATCTGACGTCGCAGATCGTGCAGGCGTTCTTTGCTCTCTTCACTGGTCTCCTTTTCCAGCGCCGCCGCTTCGATCTGCATGCGAGTCAACCCACGAGTCGCTTCGTCGATTTCAACCGGCATTGAATCGATTTCCATACGCAGGCGGCTGCCTGCTTCGTCGACAAGGTCGATGGCTTTGTCCGGAAGAAATCGGTCGCTGATATAACGATCGGAAAGTGTCGCCGCGGCGATGATCGCGTCGTCAGTGATTCGCACGCCGTGATGGCTTTCGTAGCGATCTTTCAGACCTCGAAGGATCGAAATCGTGTCTTCCACGTTCGGTTCCTGCACCATGACAGGCTGGAAGCGACGTTCAAGAGCCGGATCTTTTTCGATATGTTTGCGATATTCATCCAGCGTTGTCGCTCCCACGCAGTGCAGCTCACCACGAGCCAGCGCGGGCTTGAGCAGATTGGACGCATCCATCGCGCCTTCGGCATTACCAGCACCGACGACGGTGTGCAGCTCGTCGATGAACATGATGATCTCACCGTTCGACGACTGCACTTCTTTCAGCACGGCTTTGAGACGATCTTCGAACTCGCCGCGATACTTGGCACCGGCAACGAGTGCTCCCATGTCGAGCGAGAAGACTTTCTTGTTCTTCAGGTTCTGAGGCACGTCGCCGAGCACAATGCGATGAGCCAGTCCTTCGACGATCGCCGTCTTGCCAACGCCCGGTTCGCCGATCAGCACCGGGTTGTTCTTGCGTCGACGTGAGAGCACCTGGATGACTCGCCGGATTTCCGTGTCGCGACCGATGACCGGATCGATCTTGCCCTGGCGAGCCAGTTCGACAAGATCCTTGCCATACTTTTCGAGCGCCTGAAATTTTTCTTCTGGATTCTGATCCTGCACCGTTTGTCCTCCTCGAATTTGCTTCACCGCTTCGAGCAAATCTTTCTCGTCGACGCCGTTGAGCTGCAACAGTCGCTTGGCCTGATCTTCGACCTGCGTGAGGGCGATCAGCAGATGCTCGGTCGACGTGTATTCGTCGCCCATGGAGTCGGCTTGTTTCTTCGCCGCAGTCAGCACCTTCATTGCTTCCGTGCCCGCGCCGATTGGTTCGTCACTAGGCGGATACTGTGGCAGGCGAGTCAGTTCCCCCTCGACCATCTTTTGCAGTTGCGGAATCTTGATCCCAAGCTTCTGCAGAATCGAAGTCATCAAGCCACCTTCTTCGTCGAGCAGCGACTTCAGAAGATGCAGCGGCCGAAGAAACTTGTGATTCTTCTTTTCCGCAATTTCCTGAGCTCGTTGAATGGCTTCAGAGGCTTTGACGGTGAGTTTTCGTGGATCGAACGCCATGGTGGGAAACTCCGTGAAACAGAACCCGCGGACGCGGAAAGAAAGGGGCCGCTGTGGGACATCAAGGGTCAATGTGTGACAGGGCGTCCCACATCGACCTTGTTCTGCAGCGTTTCAGGAGAAAGCAGATTCCATGCCTGTCAAAACGATCGCAATTTACTCGTTTTCAAATAACGACAAACGGCCAGAAAGACAGATATGTTCGGCACCACACCGCAACACTGCTCTTTTGGCAGCAGACGCTGTAGGAGACGATCAGTATTCGTCGTCGTAACCTGCATCTTCAATCACGGCACCTTCCTGAAACTGCGCCAAGCTTGCAGCAACAGGCTTTACTTCACCACACTTTGCATAGTCAGGGCAGAATTTCCAGACTGAGAATTCCCCCTCTGGATCAACAACCAGATAGTCCTCATTATCCGTCGCCAGACAAAGGCAACGTTCCAACTGTTCGTATGGAAACGGCTTTCCGGCCGCTCCCTTAGCCGACGTCAAACCCATCTCTCGATACATCGCCACGAACCCCTTCATCATCAGAAGTTGGGTCGTTGCGACCTTGTTCACACGGGTCGTTTCCTGCAGCTCGTCTGGAGTCCAGAACTGCCAATCATTATCTTTGAAACGCGCAACATGAAGTTCGGGAAGTTTCCCCAGCCACTGCAGAAAATCCGAGGGCAACGAAACATCAGTGTTTGACATGACCACAATCCTATCGCGTTGAATGAACATTCGGACGTCCAGCGACCGCTCCGAGAAAACGAGGATTCTAGAACAGAATGCGCGAACATTTCCACAATGCGCAGAAAGTAGGGCCGTTGCTCGATACGTCCAGACAGAATCACCGCTAAAAAAGCCACACGGTGTTTAAGGGAGGATTCGTCGACTCGTGTTTACCGAGTCCTGTGGAGCCCCCTTGAACTGCTTCTCCAGATGCGTCACGTTCTGCTCCGTCAACATTCTGCATTTTGCTGCGGAACAATTGTCTGCAAGACATGACCGTTCGCTTTGATTTGCGGGACACTCTCGCCAGAATCCCATCGATTCTCTTGAGCACAGCCGCTCGCATCACAATCCCGAAACCAACTATCAACACAGGCCGTCTATGTACACAACGATTATTCACTGGTGCATTGGCTTGTTGCTCACCTTGTCCTGCCTGCGTCCCGCATATGGCGGATCATTTGTCTTTGTGAGCCTTCTCCAAAAACGCCAGATTGTGACGTTTAGCCGAGACACAAATACCGGAGAACTGCAGCATCAACGTGTCATGGACTGCTCGGCTGAACCTGCGTTCCTGGCTGCTTCAGAAAACGGACGAATCCTTTTTGTTGCACTGCGAAGTTCTGGACAACTGGCCGCGTATCAGATTGATCCGACCAATGGATTATTGAGACTGATCAATACTGTCGACGGAGGTGCTGATCCGGCGTTCTTAATCCCGGACCGAAGTGGCCGATTCCTGCTGACAGCGTATTACGTGGACAACAAGGTCACCGTTCATTCGATTTCAGACGATGGCAGACTTTCGAATGTTCCGGTCTGCTCAGTTTCGACGGCGGACAACGCGCATGGAATCGCCATCGATTCGCAGAACAAGTCGGTGTACGTTTCGCATACGGGCGCAAATCGTATCGATCAGTTTCGCCTGCATGCGGAAACGGGACATCTAACGCCGCTCAATCCGCCGTTCACCATGGCAGAGCCTGGCCAGAATCCTCGGCATGTCGTGCTTCATCCATCCGATGCCTGGGCCTATTGCAGTAATGAGGCAGGTGGAAGTCATGAAGACGGGGCATCGATGTACCAACGCAACAAAGATTCCATGCTACTAACACTGCAGCAATCTGTTTCTTCGCTTCCGGCTGATTTCGACGCTGGAAAAAACTCAACGTCGCGATGCCTGATCACACCAAATGGCAGACTTCTGTATGTGGCCAATCGAGGTCACGACAGCATTGCCGGTTTTGCTATTGATCAGACTTCTGGCCGACTGAAGCGAGTCTCGATCACCGAGACTGAAACTGTGCCGCGATCATTTACGGTTACTCGCGATGGTCGTCACCTTTATGCGGCAGGTGAGGCCAGCGGCAAAGTGGCGGCCTATCAAATCGAGAACAGCGGCGATCTTGCTTCTATCAGCACATATTCCTCCGGGCCGGTTTCCTGGGCAATTCTTTCAGTCGAAACGCAGCCGCACTAAGGACCAGCGAAACAATAATTGTCTAAAGTGTCGGTATTCGCTCAGAGCCTGTCATCTTATACAAGCTCGAAGCGGCAGCGAGTGGG
>JBGSVD010000112.1:0-52613 GCA_041753135.1 Planctomycetaceae bacterium | reverse complement strand
CGGTTCAGCTTCAATCGAGCCGGCGGGCGTTGCGATGACTGCGAAGGCATGGGGCAGCAGAAGATCGAAATGCACTTCCTTCCAGATGTGTGGGTCGAATGTCCGACATGCCGAGGCCGTCGGTTCAATGGCGAAACTCTGACCGTCAAGTTCAACGACTGCAGCATTGCCGATGTGCTCGAGATGTCGATCAGCAAGGCGCTGGAGTTATTCTCAAACGTGCCGAAGATCCGAGCTCCACTCGCGACTTTGGAAGCGATCGGGCTTGGCTATCTAACGCTCGGCCAGTCGGCACCAACGCTCAGCGGCGGCGAAGCCCAGCGAATCAAGTTGGCTGCGGAACTGTGCAAACCGAATCGAGGCCGCACGTTGTACTTGCTGGATGAACCAACAACCGGTTTGCACTTCGACGACATTTTGAAACTACTGAGCGTTCTGAATAGTCTCGTCGAACAGGGCAACACGGTTGTCGTGATTGAACACAATCTGGACGTGATTAAAACGGCCGACTGGATCGTGGATCTCGGCCCTGAAGCTGGTTCCGGCGGCGGGCAGATTGTCGTGCAGGGAACGCCGGAAGATGTGGTGGCGTATGCAGAGGGGAAGGAGTTTTCGGTTTTCGGTTTTCAGTTTTCGGAGACAGAATCGAAAGACACACGAAAGACAGGCAAGGGAGCAGAGGAGCTGGGGAGCAAGGGGGCGAACGGCAGGGTATATGAAACTTCAAAGTCGAAATCCGAAAATAGGTTCTCCGAAAACCGAAGACCTCAAACCGAAAACGCGGGCTTGCCCCGCTCCTGGACCGGCGAACTGCTCGCCCCGGTTCTCGCCGAATCCAAACGCGGCACGATCGAAACCTTTGATGCCGCGGCCGTGGCGGAGAAAAAATCGGGCGACGTCAGCATTGAGCAGCTCGGCAAGTCTGCGAAATTGCCGTGGGAAGTGGATGGACGCAAGTGGCATGTTCATGATCGAATCGCTCACACCGGTCAGCCGTGTCGCTGGGAAGGACAGGCGTTGCAATTCGTGATCGAGCAGCTTGAACAACGTGATGAGCTGTCACCGACAAACTGGAACGATCGAGCAACGGTTGAAGTGAAAGCCGACAAGGGACTCGGCTGGTTCCTGCACGCCCGGAGCGGCGGCGAATGGTTGTTGTCGCTTTGTTTCCGAGTCAAGAAAGGCGAGTTCACCACCGAAGATCTGGATGCGAAACTCGGACTGATTCCACTGGACGACATGGAAGAGATTCCCGTCTACGGCCGCGAACCACGAGTGAAGGCCCGCGATCTGAAAACGGCGTGGCAGGAAGTCACGATCAAGGTCTGGAAGAAATCGGAAATCGACACACCTGCGTTCAAGAAGTTTCTGATTCAGGCCTTGAATAGTTATCTGAAACTCTCCAAAGCCGAAGCCGCCAATCCCGATGACCTGATGCCTTGGAAAGTGCTGGGTCGCAAATGGCATCTGATGCGTAAAGGGCTTCCGGGCAGTGGTCGAGTTCCCTGGGAATTCGGCCTGTTGGAGACTCTGCTGCCAACGCTGGAGAAAGCTCTTGAAAATTACCCGGTTGATTACGGGATTCGCAGCAAGATCAACTGGTCTCGCTTGAAAGATGATCAAACCATCGTTGAGCTCCATACAAAGCGAACGGATGGCGCGGACTTGATCGTGTACGCGCCGGCTGGCGAGATCACGGTTGGGGCCATCGCAACCATCGGTGCTTCGCAGGAGATTTCGCCGCATAAGGGCGAGATGGATCAGGTGAGGATCCGTTTCGAGACAACGGCCCAGGCGAAATCGAAACAGCTTCTGCAGTTGCTTGCAAAAGCAATCAAGCTGATGGGACAGTAGCTTCCGTAAATTGCAATTTTCGACAGAGATCAGTTACCCTGCGAACTCGCTTCGGAAACATTTGACTTCAACATCTCTGTTCACGAGCATCATAGATCCTTGCAATGAACACCCACTTGAAAGAGTCCATCGCCATGATGACATCCGGTTTCATGATCGCCCGGCCTGCCTTTTTTCTGTCGTTACTTCTTTGTCTCTCCGTAGTCGCACGCGCAGAGCGCTATCGAGTTTTCGTAGGCACTTACACAGCAGGCGATAGTATCAGCAAAGGCATTTACACCTGCGAATTTGACTCAGAAACTGGCAAGCTGACGGAGCCTCGACTGGCAGCAGAGTTAATCAACCCATCCTTCGTTGCAGTTCATCCGAGCGGCAAGTTTCTCTATGCCGTGAATGAAGTCAGTGAAGGTCCCGGGCGCGGTAATGGTGCGGTCACAGCGTTGAAGATTAACGATGACGGGACGCTGACAAAGATCAACCATCAGGCATCGCAAGGTGGAGCACCGTGTCATTGCAATGTCGACGCCACCGGCACAAGTTTACTGATCGCCAACTACGGTGGAGGAAATGTTGCCGTCTACCCGATCGATGCTGACGGAGCTCTTCAGCCAGTCTCATGCAATATTCAGCACGAAGGCAGCAGTATTGACAAGAGTCGTCAGGAAGGTCCCCACGCGCACTCGATCAATCTGAGCAGTGACAATAAATTCGCCTACGCCGCAGATCTCGGCATCGACAAGATCATGATCTACAATTTCGATGTTGAGAACCATTCACTCACACCAGCAAAGCAGCCTGCAGCATTGGTGACGCCAGGCGGCGGGCCTCGCCATTTTTCGATCCATCCGTCCGGGAACTTTGCTTATACGAATAACGAGATGACAATGGTTGTCACTGGATTTCGCCGTAATGCGGCGAACGGAAGCCTGAGTGCGATTCAGGAAATTTCGACGATCCCCGGTGGTTTCGAGGGCCGCAAGAGTACAGCCGAATGCCTGATTCATCCGAGCGGAAATTTCTTGTATGTCAGCAATCGTGGACATGAAACGATCACCGTGTTCACTGTTGATCAGGAGACGGGATTGTTGACCTACGTTGAAAATGAACCCACGGGTGGGAAGGAGCCTCGCAATTTCTTTATCGATCCATCCGGAAAATGGCTCCTTGCTGAAAATCAAAACTCCGACAGTGTGTTCGTCTTCTCGATCGATCAGAAATCCGGCGAGTTAACTCAAACGGGCGACTCCATCACCGTTGGTCGACCTGTCTGTATTCGAATGGTCAAGATGTAGACTCTGGGACCATCCGTTTAGAAGCGACGATCCGAGAGCGAAAAAAAACTGCTCATCATCGGATTTTCTACAGCGACTTATGTTTCAGCGACCGTCATTCACGGCCCTGAAAAACATGATCGTTTTGGGATGACGTTCCGTAAAATTCGCGGTACAGCGATTTGGGGGAGCTGAATTCGCAGCTTTTGGCGATCGTCCTGCTGCCTTCAATTGCGAATGACATCCCGGAACCGTAGCATTTCTGTGTACTATCGCCGACTCCACCTGCAATGGAGTTGGCGATTCTACTCCTGTTTTCGTTCCACCCTGCTTCCTGGCAATCTTGGCACAGTTCGCTCTTGCTTAAGCAGCAGAAGCGTTTTGTGTCGCTGCGGAAGTTGTCCAACCCACTTCCTGGGAGTTCAATCTGATGTCGAAAAAACAATCTGATTCCTCACGTCGAGGATTTTTGAAGTCATCAGCGGTCGCCGCTGCTGGCACTTCTTTGCTGACTGGCCTGAATCCAGTTCGAGCTGCACACGTCAGCAGTGACGAAACAATCCGAATCGGTCTGGTCGGCTGCGGCGGACGAGGTCGTGGTGCTGCAGAGCAGGCGATGAATACTGCCGGCCCGACAAAGCTGGTCGCGATGGCGGATGCTTTCGAAAACAATCTTCAGAGCGCAGTGAATACTCTGAAGCGAGCACACGGTGACAAGGTTGACGTACCGGCGGAACGACAGTTTGTTGGCCTTGATGCCTACACGAAGGTGCTGGAGCAGGACTGCGATCTTGTCATTCTGGCAACGCCGCCAGGTTTTCGTCCATTGCACTTTGAAGCCGCAATCAATGCCGGCAAGCATGTGTTCATGGAGAAGCCAGTTGCGGTGGACGCCGTTGGTGTTCGCAAAGTTATCGACGCCAACAAAGTCGCACAATCAAAGAACCTTGCCGTTGCCGTCGGGCTTCAGCGACATCACGAACCAATTTACATCGAGACGATCAAACGCCTTCAGGATGGCGAAATCGGCCGCATCGTGGCAACTCGGTGTTACTGGAACGGCGACGGTGTTTGGGTACGACCTCGACAGGACGGCCAGACGGAGATGGAATACCAGATGCGAAACTGGTACTACTTCAATTGGTTGTGCGGAGACCACATCAACGAGCAGCACATTCATAATCTGGACGTGATCAACTGGTTGATGGGCGGATACCCAACGCTGGCTCAGGGCCAGGGCGGTCGCCAGGTTCGAACGGGCAAAGAGTATGGCGAAATTTACGACCATCACTTCGTAGAATTCACCTACGAGAAAGATGGTGATCGTTCTGTTCTGTTGAGCCAGTGTCGACATATTCCAAACTGCTGGAGCTCTGTTTCTGAATATGCACACGGAGCCGACGGCTGGTGCAATATCGGCGACGGAAAGATCTTCGATTCCAAGGGCAACCTGAAGTGGGAATTCGATCGCAAGGCAGCCGATGGCAAGAGAAAGAATCTGCATGATGGCCATCAGGACGAGCACCACGATCTGTTCGCATCACTTCGCAAGGGAGAAATTCCGAACGAAGGCGAATATGGTGCTTACAGCACAATGACCGCAATCCTTGGTCGACTGGCAACGTATTCAGGTCAAGCGATCTCATGGAATGATGCCCTGAGTTCAGATCTGTGTATTTCTCCAGTGGAACAATATCACAGCTTCGACGATACGCCTCCAGTTCTTCCGGATGCTGACATGGTCTACGCAATTCCGACGCCTGGAGTTACGAAGGTTTTGTAAGGCACTCCTTCCGCGGCACGACGGTACCAGGGAACCCGATGAACCTCATCATCGAGTTCCCGTAACGTCAGGCTCAGACGAATAACAATCGGCCACGCATCGACCAACGATCGTGGCCTTTTTCTTTTCGGCAAGCGTGGTTATTTAGAGTTTGACGCTCGACATTTCCGAGGAGCGAGGAGCAGTGATGACTGATGAGTTTCAGGTTCTGAAAGTTGTCTTCGAGGATTCGTTGGTCCGTGCGACGTTGACCAGCGAAAAGCTGACAGATGACGAATTACGAAAGCGGCTTGAACGCGACCTGGAACTGCTCGCTCTGAAGGGATCGGTTCCGGTCACACTCGATATGCGGTCAGCAAAATTCATGGACGGTACGATCCCTGGCCGGCTGATGAAACTCAGCGATTCAATTTCTGCAGCCGGAGGCGCATTGACTGTTCTGGCGGCGGCGAATATCTGCGAAGTTCTACGGCTGCTGCATTTAGACAAGAAATTCAGAGTTGCCGAATCTGACGAGCCCCCCGGACTGTTCAAATTGTCCGCAAAAGAAAATCATTGACGTGAGTTCTCCTGACACGGATAGAAATGCGTGTTCGGAAGATCTGCTGGCGGCTGAAGATTGAGCGATAAATCAAAGTCCGATGTATTAGGAAAAGTCAGGGCAACTTGTAGGGTGCTGGTGTGCCGGCGCTCCGCTTGTCACGCCCTACGTATTTAGAAACTGCCCTGGTGCCATCGTGCAAGTCCGACAGCTCTTTCGACGCTGGTCCCAAATCAGACAAGCCAATGCACGCCGCCTTTGACAAACTCGCAGAATCAGAGGTCCGTACAAGCACGCATCGTGCGAATGAAACCTTGCGACGGATTCACTCGCTGGCGCGTCGTGCTGGTATGCTTTTTCTGGGCAAGGGACTTTGGCTCCTGCCATTCAATGCTTTCCTGGCGACGTGATCCGGTGTAAGCTAATCATGTCCATCCGAGCAGTCCCAGGCGAAGGCTCACCTGAATCCCACCATATCGCAAATCCTGAACCCAGTGGTTTGCAGTCTATTTCCTGATCGAGGTTGTTTATGCACGGCGCGTTTCGCAAGGCAGTGCTGCTGGCTGCTGCCGGATTCCTTATTCAATTTTCGGAAGCCGCATTCTCGCAGGATGACAATGCCGCAACCGCGATCCCGGAGATCATTGAATTCAATCGAGATATCCGGCCAGTCCTTTCCGACAATTGTTTTTTCTGTCACGGACCGGACAAGAATAAGCGCGAAGCCGATTTGCGGCTTGATACCAAAGAGGGACTACTCGGCGTTGGCGACCAGCAAGGTGCGTTGATCCCGTCGAAGCCGGATGAAAGCGAGTTATTCAAACGCATTGTTTCGACGGACAAAGAAACTCGAATGCCTCCTGCCAAATCCGGCAAGTCATTGTCATTGCGAGAAACTCAGCTGATCAAAAAATGGATCGAGCAGGGCGGGCAGTTTGAAGGCCATTGGGCATTCTTGCCAGTTCGAAACGTCGGCCAGCAGGGATCGTCGGCAGTCGAAACGCTCGATGACTTCGTCGGCCAGGAATTGGCGGAACATAAATTGTCGTTCTCTCCCGAGGCCGATCGTGTGACTCTGATTCGTCGTTTGAGTCTCGATCTGATTGGACTGCCGCCGACTGAAAAAGAAGTGGCCGACTTTGTTGCCGATCAATCTGCGGACGCCTATGAGAAGCAGGTTGATCGTCTGTTAAAATCCCCTCACTTCGGCGAACGTCTGGCAATGTGGTGGTTGGATCTTGTTCGTTATGCAGACACGGTAGGCTACCACGGCGATCAGCCAATGAGTGTTTCGCCGTTTCGCCAGTATGTGATTGAGTCGTTTAACGCGAATAAACCGTTCGATCAGTTTACGATCGAGCAATTGGCCGGCGACTTGCTGCCTGAACCAACTCGGGAGCAGCGTATTGCATCCGGGTATAACCGACTCGGCATGATGAGTGCAGAAGGGGGCGTTCAGGACAAGGAATATCTCGCCAAGTACATTGCCGAACGCGTTCGCAATGCGACCGGAACGTGGCTGGGAATTACTCTGGGATGCGCGGAATGTCACGATCACAAATTTGACCCTTTGACAACGAAGGATTTTTATCGCTTCGAGGCATTCTTTGCGGATATCAAAGAACGGGGACTTTACTCCGGTGCAAACAGCGATGGAAACTGGGGCCCATTTATTAAGGTTCCAAGCGAGCAACAGGCTGCTGATCTTGCGGAAATTGATTCTAAGATCGCAGCAGTCAAATCCGTGCTGGCGACTGATACCGCTGAACTTTCTGCCGCACAAGCGGTATGGGAAACGACTCAGGTTCCGTGGACGGAGTTGACTCCTGACAGCATGACGTCTCTCGAAGGCGCAAAGCTGGCGCATCGAGCTGACGGTGCCATCCTGGTGAGCGAGAAAAACGGAGCGACGGACACTTATACGTTAACGTTTACCAAGCTCCCCGCTGCAATCACGGCGATACGCCTGGAAGTCCTTCCGGATGATTCTCTTCCCAACAAAGGGCCAGGACGAGCAGGCAATGGAAATTTTGTTCTGTCGGAATTGATCCTGAATGTAAAGAATGGCGATTCCGAGCCCGTTGGCGTGCCTCTTCAGAATGCCACGGCGACCTACGAACAGACCGGTGCGGTTGGCGATAACCCGTATGGGAAGTGGGCCGTCGAAGCTGCGATTGACGGCGACGCCAAAGGAGCAAAATGGGGCTGGGCCGTGATGGAGAAAGCAGGGCAGCCTAATTTTGCAGTCTTCGAAACGGTAGCGGATCTGACTCTGAACGAAGGCGCGACGCTGACCATTACGATGGCTCAGAATCTTGATAATCCGGGGCATAATATTGGATGCTTCCGCTTGTCTGCATCCACTTCACCTCGTCCGATCAAGGCGTCGGATGCACCTCCGGCGAATCTCATTGCCGTTCTTGCAACACCTTCCGCCGAACGAACAGATGCTCAAAAGTCAGAATTAGCGACGTACTATCGTTCAATTGCGCCGGCCTTGAATCCTGTGCGTGAAGAGCTGGCCCAACTGGAGAAGCAACGCAGCTCACTCGACGCCACGATTCCGTCAACGCTCGTGACAGAAGCCGTCGCTCCTCGCATGGTGCGCATCTTGCAACGTGGAAACTGGATGGACGAAACCGGAGAAGTCGTCACGCCGGCTTTCCCGTCCGTCCTGGCCGAGGAACCACCGGCCGACAAAGTGCTCACGCGGCTTGATCTGGCGAAGTGGATTGTGTCGCCTGAAAATCCTCTGACGCCGCGAGTCGTCGTCAATCGTCTTTGGAAGATTTATTTCGGAGCTGGCTTGTCAAGAAAGCTTGACGATCTTGGGGCTCAGGGCGAATGGCCCAGCCATCCGCTTCTGCTGGATTTTCTGGCCGACGATTTCCGATCGCATGGCTGGGACCTGAAGTCTCTGATCAAATCCATGGTAATGAGTCGAACCTATCGTCAATCATCTCTCGCCAGTCATGAACTGCGAGAGACGGATCCGTATAACCGATTGCTGGCCCGTCAGGCAAGATTTCGCCTTGATGCCGAACTTGTGCGTGACAACGCTCTTTCGGTCAGCGGTTTGCTGGTGAATTCGATTGGAGGAAGAAGCGTCAATCCCTATCAACCGGCCGGATATTGGGCATACCTCAACTTCCCAACTCGAGAATGGCAGAACAGCAATGGAGAGTCTTTATATCGACGAGGACTCTACACACATTGGCAGCGACAATATCTTCACCCAGGGCTGATGGCTTTTGATGCCCCCAGCCGGGAAGAATGCACAGCGGATCGCGCGAGGTCTAATACTCCATTGCAGTCGCTTGTGCTGCTGAATGATCCAAGTTACGTCGAAGCGGCTCGAGCTTTTGCTGAATTGATCATTCGCCAGAAAGGTTCAACCCGGGATCGGCTTGATTTTGCCTTCCGCCGCGCGCTTTCTCGTCCGATTCAGAATGATGAAGCTGGTGTGCTTGAAGAGCTCCTGAAGACTCACCTTGCCGAATACGAAGCGAACACAGACGCAGCGAAAGCTTTGCAAACCGTGGGAGAAAAAACGCAACCAGGCGATTTGTCCGCTTCTGAACTGTCCGCCTGGACCAGCGTGGCACGAACGATCCTGAATCTCCACGAAGTGATTACTCGCAATTGATTTTCGGCTTTCTTCCCGATTCATCGTTCTGAATTTTATCGGACACGGACTCATGATTTCACTCCCGTCAAACATAGCACGCCGTTCGTTTCTTCGTAACTCGGGCATCAGTCTGGGTTCGATGGCTCTGACATCAATGCTCGGCCGTTCTGCATCTGGTGATCAGGAAGGGTTTGAACAGAAAGTGCCTCACTGGGCCGGAGTTGTAAACCCTCCGCATTTTGCACCAAGAGCCAAGCGAATCATCTGGCTGTATATGGCTGGCGGGATGACTCATATCGATACGTTCGATAACAAGCCGAAACTGGCGGAACTGCACGGTCAGCCAATGCCGGAGTCTGTCACGAAGGGGCAACAGATCGCACAGCTCCAGGGCTCGAAGCTGAATTGTTTTGGACCGCAGCACAACTTCAAACAGTGGGGACAATCTGGTCAGTCTATCTCCGAGATCTGGCCGCAGCTCGGCGAAAAATGTGCGGATGATATCTGCATTGTGCGTTCTCTTCACACGGACGCGATCAATCATGATCCGGCTCACACGTTCATGAACACAGGAACAATGATCTCCGGTCGTCCGGCGATGGGATCGTGGTTGCTGTATGGTTTAGGAGCTGAGTCTCAGAGTCTTCCGGGCTTTGTCGTCATGGTTTCGACGGGAAAATTCGGACAACGTCAGCCCATTGCCGCTCGTCAATGGCACTCAGGATTTCTGCCGGGGCAATTTCAGGGGGTTGAATTTCGCGGAACGGGTGATCCTGTTCTGTATGTTGGCAATCCAAAAGGCGTGAATGCAAAACAGCAACGTGATGTTGTTGATGCCGTTCAGAAACTCAACGGACTCGCAAACAATCGTTACGATGATCCGGAAATCGCCACACGCATCAGTCAATACGAACTGGCGTTTCGAATGCAGTCGAGCGTTCCGGAATTGATGGATGTCAGTAATGAACCCGCCCATATTTTTGATCTGTATGGGACGAAGGGTGGCGATGGTTCATTTGCTTCCAACTGCCTTCTGGCTCGACGTCTTGCCGAACGCGGCACGCGTTTCATTCAACTCTATCATCGCGACTGGGATCACCATGGTTCTGTAAAAGAGCATTCGGCCGGGACTGCAAAAGAGGTCGATCAGGGAGTTGCGGCGCTGATTACGGACTTGAAGCAGCGAGACATGCTCAAAGACACCATCATTGTGTTTGGTTCCGAGTTCGGTCGCACGCCGATGGCTCAGGGCAACGGTCGCGACCATCATCTGGCTGGCTTTACGATGTGGTTTGCCGGTGGCGGATTCAAGCCTGGGTTCAGCTACGGAAACACGGATGAGTTTGGTTACCACGCCGTTGAAAATCGCGTTTCGGTCCACGACGTTCATGCAACACTTCTGCATCTGATGGGAATTGAACACTCCCGGTTCACTTACAAGTTTCAGGGACTGGATTCCAAGTTGACGGGTGTTGAAGAAGCCAATGTTCTCAATGATTTACTTGGCTGACAGACTCGCTGTGTATGCCCCCTGAGCCATCTGAGTCTAGATTTGGAAGAATGCGATGTTTCAAAAAAACTGTTACTCGCTTTACGCGGCTCTGATATTTCTGTTCAGTGCCGGGCATACTCTGGCGGACGAAGTGCGACGGCCGAATATCGTCATCATCTATGCCGATGACCTTGGTTACGGTGATCTTGGATGTTACGGGCATCCGACGATTCGCACGCCAAATCTTGATCGTATGGCTGCGGAAGGCATGCGATTCACGGAATTCTATTCCACTGCGGAGGTCTGCACACCAAGTCGTGCTGCCTTGTTGACGGGACGGTACCCGATTCGCAATGGCATGTGTCACAATCAATTTCGCGTGTTGCGCAACAATTCCAAAGGCGGACTTCCAAAAGATGAAGTCACACTTCCGGAGTTGCTGAAGGAACAGGGGTACTCAACCGGCATGGTTGGAAAATGGCATCTGGGACATTTGCCCGAACATTTGCCACCACACCATGGCTTCGACACGTATTTCGGAATGCCGTTTTCAAACGACATGATGCCGACTCCTGATGCTCCGAAGGGACGCGAAAAGTTCTTTGAGGAGAACACCGAATTCTGGAAAACACCGCTCATTCGAGGCACTGAGGTTGTAGAAGATCACCCTGACCAACGTCAGTTGACTCGACGATATTCTGAAGAGGCCGTGAAGTTTATCCGTGAGAAGAAAACGGAACCGTTCTTTCTTTACTTGGCACATTCGTTTCCGCATGTGCCTTTGTTCGCATCAGAGAACTTTCGCGGCAAAAGTCCTGCGGGAATTTATGGTGACGTTGTCGAAGAGCTTGACTGGAGCGTCGGACAGATTCTGGAGACTCTTCGTGAAGAAGGATTGGAGCAACATACGCTTGTCGTTTTCAGCAGTGACAATGGCCCGTGGCTGATCTTTGATGATCATGGCGGCAGTGCTGGATTGCTCCGCGAAGGCAAAGGCTCAACATGGGAAGGCGGGATGCGAGTTCCCGGAATCTTCTGGTGGCCAGGAAAGATTCCCGCAGGAGTCGTGCAGCATGAGATGGCAAACACGATGGATGTCTTCGTAACCTGCGCCACTTTGGGTGGTGCGAAACTGCCGGACCGCGCGATTGATGGAATCGATGTTTCTCCGTTGCTGTTTAACAGCGGAACGGTTCAGCGAGAACCGTTCATGTACTATCGGGGATCAACGTTGTTTGCGTGCCGAGTGGGATCGTGGAAAGCCCATTTTCTGACTCAACCAGCCTATGGGACTCCCAAAGCAGAATCGCACGACCCACCGTTGCTGTTTCATATGGGCATTGATCCTGGTGAGAGATGGAATCGAGCGGAATCGCAGCCTGAAATCTTGAAGCAGATTACCGAAGCGGTTAATCGCCATCGTGCTTCCGTTCAAACGGCCCCGACTCAGCTTGAAGAAACCGTGGTGAGTGAATCCCGCTGACGTCGCATGAAGGATTCTCAGGCCAACACGATCCAGTAGAAACTTCAAACCGGCTCCTCGGAATCTCGCAAACTGGAACATATCAATGAGCCTATGGCGCTGGAATGATTACATCGAATCTGTACCGGCAAACGCCAGAGTGACACTGGGAGAAGGCAATACGCCACTCGTTCGATCGCGACGAATTGGGCCTGCTGCCGGATTAGAAAATCTGTACTTCAAAATCGAAAGTGGAAATCCGTCGGGTTCGTACAAAGACAGATTTGCGGCGACCGCAGTTTCACACATGGTGGCAAACGGTCAGACAAGGTGCATCGCCACATCCAGTGGAAATACCGGTGCAGCTCTGGCGGCGTATTGTGCGGCTGCTGGCATCGAGTGTCGAATTGCCATCGTTGAAGGCGCTCCGGCCGGAAAGTTGAAGCAGATGATGGCCTATGGTGCCAGGATTGCTCGAGTGCGTCAATTTGGCACTGACGCGGGAGTGACGGAGACTGTGCTCCAATTGCTTCGCGAGATCGGAAGTCGCCCCGGCAATGCGTTGCAGATTAGTGCGTTTGTTTACAGTCCTGCGGGCATGTCAGGAGTTCAGTCCGTCAGCTTTGAGCTCGCTGAGCAGGCCAATTTTCCCATTCACCATGTGTTCTGTCCGGCTGGCGGAGGTGGTCTTTGTGTTGCTGCAGCTCGCGGATTCCGCAGCCTTGTGGAGAGAGGTCAGATTCGAAAAACTCCGGCGATTCATTGCGTTCAGCCCGAGGGCAACAACACAATTTCCGGGCCTCTTCGAAATGGTCTGATAAGAGCGCAGGAGGTCGCGTGTACAACTCTTGTCAGCGGCCTTCAGGTTGCCAGTGTGATTGATGGAGATCTCGCGGTGACAGAATGTCGAGCTTCCGGCGGCACGGGGTTTCTCGTGAAAGATGAATACGTCTGGGCTTTGCAAAAACGGCTGGCACGCGAAGAGGGAATTTTCTCCGAACCCGCTGGCGTGGTCGCGCTGGCTGGAGCATTGAATGCTGCGGCTTCTGGAGAAATTGCAGCCAGCGACTCGGTCGTTTGCCTGGTAACGGGATCAGGATTTAAAGACGAAGCTGCGATTGATCGCATGAACTCGCAGGATATTTGCCCACTCATTGATGCAGACGAACTCAGCAATTGGTGACTGATCACTACCACGCCGTCCATCCGCCATCGACGAGAAGATTTTGCCCGGTCACATAGCTACCCGCGTCGCTCGTCAGCAGCAAGAGCGGACCTTTCAATTCATGTGGCAGGCCCATTCGTCTCATTGGGCTCTTGCTTTTCAGGCGTTCCACCATTTCTATGGGAGCCTTTTCCGAAGGAAACGGCCCTGGGCTAAGGCAATTGACTCTTACTTGATCTTTCGCCCAGTACACGGCCAAATGGCGAGTCATATGAACAATGCCGCCCTTCAACGCATGATACTGAACGGGACTTGCAACGCAGATCCCCTCGTATGCGTCGGGGTATGAACCGACGACTCCGTACATCGACCCGATCATTACAATCGAGCCTGGTGCTGATCGAGAAACAACATGATCACGGAGTCGACGGGCAAGTAGAAAATATCCAGTCGCGTTCTGCAAATCCTTGCTGAACTGCTCGCCCGTGATGTTTGTCAGATCGACCGCGTGCCCCTGCTGTCCGTTGTTAATAAGTATGTCAATCATGCCAGCTTCAGCGACCGCGGCATCAAATCCACTGTGGAGCGACGATTCATCCAGTTGATCCAGCACAACGCCGCAATGCTGAGCTCCAGAAGGCGATGGCAGATTCGCTGCAACCCGCTGCGCTCGCTCACGATCGCGACTGGCAACGACAACGCCTGCACCAGCTTCAGCCAGTGCTCTCGCCAATGAATTGCCAAGAAAGCCCGACCCACCGGTGATCAGAGCAACCCGGCCTGTAAGATCGAAGAGTTCATGGACATTCGGTTCTGACATTTTGCGGTCATTTCTGATCGTTGATTCCGCTGACAACACTCGTCCCTGGCTGCATCGTGCCCGTCATGGGGATAACGATCTCAGCAGCCAATCTGACCCTGAGCCTGGGCCACGATGTCAACACCGACAAGTTCGCTCCAGGCAGCCAGCAGCCGCTTTGTCACAGGTCCGACGTTTCCATCACCTATGGGCAGCCCATTGAATCGTGTTGCCGGCATAATGCAATAAGGTGTACTCGTGAAAAACATTTCGTCAGCGGCGTACAGGTCATACATCTGAAGGCTCGATTCCCGCACCGGAAGACCGAGGCATTGAGCCAGATCAATCACCGTCTGTCGGCTTATTCCGGCGAGGCAATTGTCGAGTGAAGGCGTCTTCAGAGTGCCATCCGCGACGATGACAATATTGCCACCTTTATTTTCCGAAACGTTTCCATTGATATCCAGAATCACAACCTGAGCATCCGGATCTACTAACCGCGCTTCTGTATCGGCCATGGTGTAGAATAGCCGACTCCGGTTTTTGATACGTGCATCCAGCGACTGTGCTGGGATCGCGCGGCTGATGGACGTTACGGCATGGCACCCCTCTGTGTAGTACCTGGCCCAACCACGCAGATCCATGTGGCTGGTGAAAATCATGATCGTTGCCGGATTTGTCTGAGCTGGACTGGGCCCGGGCTTCATCAGGCCGCGGGAAATATTGTGGACGAGCCAGCAATCATCCTCGGGGCCCATGATTTCAAGATTTGCATCCAGCACTTGCAAAGTCGCAGCCGTCAACTCGCCAGGAGTCAGCCCAGGATCAACTCGGCAGACTTTCAACGACTTATAGAGTCGCCGTATGTGGTCATCCAATCGAAAGGGCTGGTGACGAAACGTACGAGTTGACTCGGTAACACAATCTCCCAGCAGGACAGCACTATCGAAGATCGAAATGGTTGCAGACGACTCTGCAACCATTCGACCGGAGATATAAACTTGACGTTCCGATCCGGAAGCATTTTTCATTGCAAAAGTAGACTTTCGTTCGGAGCAGAAATCGGGATCTATCTGCGAGGCTCCGCTAGTTCAACCTCGACAACCATTTCCGTTTCACCGCGTTTGTAAGTCAGCGTCAGTTTGTCGCCAGCTTTGGACTTTGTCAGTTTTTCGATCAGAGTCTGATAACCTTCAACGTCAACATCTCCAACTTTAGTGATGATGTCACCCGTTTGAAGCCCAACTGCCGACGCTGGTGAGTCTGGTCGAACGCCACGCAGGACGATTCCATTTGTGCCGCTTTCAGCAATATTCGGCTGAATACCGAGGAATGGAACTTGTGCAACCTGAGGTCGACGAGCTCCTCGCTGAGCACCGGAAAAGGTCGGACGTTTTTCGAGACCATCCATTCCTCGCAACAGCTGCTCGGAATAGTCGATGACAGTCACTGCACCTTCAATATTCAAGGTATTGAAGTCGTCATCCGGGGTGTGATAGATATTTGTCATGCCGGTAAAGCAGAACATCACAGGAATACTGCGTTGATAAAATGGCAGATGATCACTGCCAGCAAATGCACCGGGCACAATCGTGATGTCAACTGGCGTGGCTTCGTCAGCATCTTTGACAATCTTCTCGAACTCTGTCGCTGTCCCCACACCGTTAACTTCGACCCGATTGTCCTTCAGATTGCCAATCATGTCGAAGTTCAGCATTGCCACAGTGTTCTCAAGGGGAAACACAGGATTGTTCACATAGTAGTTGCTTCCAATCAGCCCTCGTTCTTCCCCTGAGAAACAGATGAAGACCATCCTTCGCTTTGGTTTTGGACCGGATGCGATGCGTCGAGCCAACTCGACCACAGCAGCAGTGCCAGATGCATTGTCATCCGCGCCGTTATGGACTTCTCCGGTTCGATTCTGAGTTCGTGAGCCGAAACCACCGTATCCCAGATGATCGTAGTGACCACCGATGACAATCGTCTCATCCGCCAGAGGTCCTTCGCCTTCGATCACGCCAATCAAATTGTCTGTAGAGACGGTATTGACTTCAAACTTTGTCGACACTTCGGCTGACCAGCCCGGAATCTCCTGAGACAGAGGCTTGAGGTTTTCGTCGATATAGTGAGAGACTTCCTGAAGAGAACTCAGGGACTTATCGCCGTCGACTTTCAGGGGAGTCGTCTTCAAAATGGTATCAAGAACAGACTGCTTCATGTGGGCAAACGGAACAGCTTGTCCTTCATTGCCAAAGCTCGAAGGGTCAGAAAGCTCGTCGGTATCGGGTGTTGAAGAACCAGCATGGTTGTTCACGAATAACACGGCTGCGGCATTCGACTGTTTTACAAGTTCCAGCTTTCGATCAATGTACGCGTGCGAGCTTGTTTCTTGCCCCTTGAAAGCACCGCCTTCGCGGTTTTGTGGCTCACGTCGAATCAGGACGACCACCTTCCCCGTGACATCAATGCCAGCGTAATCATCGTAGTTATCTTCTTCCGAAGTAATGCCATAACCAATGAACACAAGGTTTCCGCTGGCTTCCCCATTTGCACCACGACGGATCGGCTGATAATCAGCCTTTAATTTCAAGGCGACTTTCGTTCCATCAGGCGCTGTCAGTTCCACCTTTGTGGAATCTGCAATCGCGACATCGCCCATTGTGACAGGGAAACTCTGACGCCAGGAACCGTCCGGCATCCCCGGCTTCAGACCGAATTTCTTATACTCTTCAAGAATGCGCTCGGCAGCCAGCTCGATCCCTTTCGTCTGAATCCCGCGACCTTCGAGTTCATCCGATGCAAAATACTCGATGTCATTTCGAACACGCGAGACGATTTCTTCTCGACTGAACTCTTTGTTTTCGGCAGCGTTCAACGGTATGAAAGATCCTGACATTGACATCGTCAGGCAAATCAAACCTGCAGAACTCCAGCGCATTGCATCCAACGGCATAACAGCGTTCCTTGATCCTGGGTGTTTTAGAGTTTTCAATCGGAACGTCAGTCGCAGGAAAGCCATGTGGGTGACTTCGACTCTCGATGAGAATCAGAGAGCCGAGGTTAGTTCCGATCGCGGTGATTCTAATTACAGCGTCTCACATTGCTAATTGTCTGAGTGGCAGATTCAGCTTTTTGCGTTCGGAATTTTTACTCACCGCGACACGCATTCAGGCAAGAGTTTTCTATCGGGACGCCATCAAGCATTGTCCCAACTGGCCCTCGCTGCGTATCACGGAACCTCAACCGCTTAGCAGGATGCGAATCATGCAGGAAAAACAGTAGATTGCCAGAACTGCGATGGGCAGAGCGCAGAACATGAAAGTCCGCCTGGTCATGATCTGAATAATATCCGTGCCTGTTGATGCAGCCCGGATCCCCGGCTTTCACGTCATCACTCTTTCAATCTGCCCGGAAAATAATCGTTCCTGCGGAGTTTCAATCCATTCCCCGAATAGTTAATTATCGCTTGTTCATTATGTGGTTAGTTCTGGACCAGAGGCTTCCGTTCCTGCTCTTGTCGTGGCAAAAGTTCTGACTGAACCCAAATGAAAGCTTCAGTTCGATTGACGAATGGTCCCAACTTCGAAATTCTGCATCTCACAGTTCAGGTTCCATCGAGCAAAGGAAAATATTTGTGGGCATGTTGACGGGACGTCATGCGTTTATCACTGGAAGCACTCAGGGGATTGGCCTCGAAATCGCGATCGCCATTCAAGACGCCGGTGCAACGGTCATTCTTCATGGAACTCGGCAGCATGAAGCGGCGATTCAGGCAGCAGAACGATGTCAATCTTCCGCCGGCCCAGCGATTGTCGTCACCGGTGATTTGTCTCAGCCCATGCCAGAGGGACCACTTCGGATTGCAGAGGAAGCTCTGGAGCGAAATCCGGAGATTGACACTCTGGTCTGCAACGCCGGGACGTTTATTGACCAGCCATTCCTGGACATGGATTTTTCAACGTTCGATCGCACGATGAAGCTCAACGTCTATTCGCAATACGTTTTGATTCAGCATTTCGCGCGGCGGTGGGTGGAACGAAAAACAAGAGGCCGAATTCTGCTCGTTGGATCCATCAATGGAAAACTGGCAGAGCAAACTCACGTCGCGTACGACACCTCGAAAGGGGCTGTCGACGCCATGGTGCGATCACTGTGCGTTTCGCTGGCTCCATTTGGACTTCGAGTGAATGGCGTTGCTCCAGGACTGCTGTGGACTCGACTGACGGAACCAGCCTTGAAGAACGAACGATTTCGTCGCTGGATGGAGGTTCACACTCCGAACGGCCAGGTCCCTGGTGCCGACGCATGCAGTGGTGCAGCAGTGTTTCTTTTGAGCGACGGAGCTGAGCACGTGCAGGGACAGATGCTTTATGTTGACGGCGGCATGAGCAGCTGGCAGCAACCTGACCCACCAGACGAATGGATGAACGCCTAAGTTTTTTTATCGCTCGACCGCTAATCAATCGGCCAGTCCAAAACGCACAATGCACCACAACGCTTTGAATCCGTCACGCCAGCCGATCTTCTTGCCTTCCGCGTAAGTTCGGCCAGCGTAGCTTACAGACGTTTCAAAAACGCGCAGTCGACGTCGAGCGACTCGGGCTGTGATTTCTGGTTCGAATCCGAAACGCTTCTGAACGAGCTTCGGCGTAATCTCATCGATAACGCTTCTTCGAAAAACCTTGTAACAGGTTTCCATATCACTGAGATTCAGATTCGTGAAGCAATTTGAAAGCGTCGTTAGAAATCGATTTCCAAGGTAATGCCAGAAGTAGAGAACCCGATGCGCCTGATCGCCAAGGAACCGGCTGCCGAAGACAACGTCGGCCTTGTTTTCAACAATGGGCTGAAGCAAACGTGGATACTCGGCGGGATCATATTCCAGGTCTGCATCCTGGATGATGACGATATCGCCCTCCACATGTGAGAATCCAGTCTTGAGTGCCGCTCCTTTTCCCTGATTCACATCATGAAAGAAGATGCGAATCTTGTTGAAATCATCTGAACCACCTTCGGCTTCAAGCTGCTTCAGGACGTCTCGCGTTCGATCTTTGCTGCAATCATCGATCAGAATGATTTCTTTACGAATCGGTACGGCGCGGACTTTGTCCACGAGAACTCGCAGCGTCTTCTCTTCGTTGTAAACGGGAATCACAACTGACAAACGCATGTCATTCGGGATGACGTAAAATCCCAGTTGGCGACAGGCCGACTCACCGATAGTCCGAGTTTGCTGTTCGTACCATTCCGGCGACCACGGACGAAGATTTTGAAGCAGAGGTTGATCGTTCGATGTCATGGCGAATGATTATCTTTTGAGGCCACGGGAAGTTAAGAGACAAATCGCACTTTGCGAATGACCTAAAAATTTCACTTCTCAGGCCCGATGGCCGAATGGTCTTTATTTGGTCTGAATATCCGTGATTGGTCCTCGGATATCCTGGCTCAGGATCTTGCGAGCGACCTGAATCAGCTGTTCGCAATCGTCTGAAATCAGCAACGCGGTCTGCAAATTTGTCGAATGTGCGCCGATCATAGATGAACTAGTCGGCACAATCCTTACGTTCTCTACCTTCAGAGAATCAAAAACATTTTGTCGACTGGACGCAGAATCAGAAAAAGTGTGGCACCAAAAGCCTGTCTCTCCCGGCTGCATCCATCGTTTTAGCGAAAGCGCAACGCGTCCCATTGTGAATCGGCCATTGATGTCATGGCATGGCCGCAACCACAAACGGCCGTCAGCGGGAATTCGCATCAGCATGCAGTCCATTCCGATGGGGCCAAAAAATCCGAGCGAGCGAGCACGTTGCGCAATGATTTGACATCGATCAACCGCGGCCGCCCACCACATGCTTTCTGGACTTTGCCGAATCACGCTGCCTTTGTAGCGGCCGGTTGGAGTTGTCAGCATCTCACTGGCTCCCTCAAATTGAACCGCTTGAACCGCTGAATAAGACTCTGAAGGTGGCGGAATTGTAAACTGAAGACCGCATTCCGCGATGCATTCGTACCAGGGTTCCGCATAGACAGGTTCCCCGAGATGGAACCGCTTCGCCAGCCAGTCCTTCTGCGAAGTGTCAAGAACCTGCCCCTGTCCCAGCAAACGATTGCGAGCAGCCTGACTGAAGTTCGATTTGATCACCCAGCGGCTGAAGCTTTGCCCCGCAAAAAACTCCAGAGCCGCGAAAACCTCAGACTGTGATGTACACAGGATTCCGGCGGAAACTTCATGAGGTTCACTGGACGACGAGAAAGCCATTCGTTGGTCGAATTCGGAATGGAATCGACGACTGTTAATGTGTCGCACAATTGCGGAATCAGGAAATTCCAGATCTGGAATCAATTGTTGCCCAAGCCTGATCGCGGCCAAACTCCAGCCCCATGGCTGATAGGAATAGCCTTCCAGTTTTTTGGGGTACAGCGATTCCAAAGATTCAAAACGACAACGGGACAATGCTGGCGGCAGTCCTTCAGGCATCAGGTCCGACTGCACCAGCACAATATCCGAACTGTCAGGTTGAGCATCCTCGACAGCGTTTGGATTTGACAGCAATCCCAACACAGGGGCGAGCTCGGCCACGGCCCGACTGGCAACAGCGGATAGCTGAGGCCTTTCAGTTTCGAGTTCTTCCTCGAACGCCAGGTTGGGATAAAAGATCTGTGGCATGATTCGCTGTGAAGTGGTTGTTTTGCGAAGAATGAGGGCTGTAGATGTTTCAGACGCGAGAAAACTCTGTCATTCCCGTTCGCCGGAAGTAGTCCGCGTCAAATTTTATCGAACGTAACTCTTTACACAAAAACAGTTTGCGACGTTGACAAAGGTTTGACACTGGCATGACGTCGGCAAAACACGCTGCGATTGCAGCCAGTCGATAACCGTCCTATTGTGTTTTGCCGGGCTTTTGCGAAACCACTCGTTTTTAGGATCACGAAGCCCACCAATTATTCCACCACGCGAAATTTCATTTAAAGAGACTGTATGTCAACCGTAATCCCCGCTCTGCCTGTTGGCGAGCGAAGTCTAACTCCAGCCGAAGTGAAACGACTTCAGTACCAAGCTGATACAGACAATCTTGTGGCCGCATTTCACAAAGACCAGCTTAAGCTGGGTAATGTGGACTGGGTGGTGACTTTATTTCTCATCGGCGTCCATGTTGGTGCCGTTGGGGCATTTTTCCCAATGTTCTTCAGTTGGACGGGCGTGGCCGTGTGTCTTGCCCTTCATTGGCTGACCTGCAGCATCGGCATTTGCCTTGGATATCATCGCTATCTCGCCCACAAATCGATGAAGCTGAAAGCCCCTGCGGAATTCGTGGCGATGGCCTGTGGCTGCCTTTCTGGAGAAGGATCGCCTTTGACCTGGGCAGCAACTCATCGACTTCACCATCAGAAGTCAGATCAAGAAGGCGACCCACATTCACCGATCGTGGTGAATGGCTGGTGGTCGCATATTCTGTGGCTGTTCCCAAAGCGAACGACAGAATTCACTCGTATTCTGTTTCGTCGGTACGTTCCAGAACTTGTAGACCGCCCGATGTTGCAATTCTTCGAGAAGACATTCGCACTTTGGCTTTGGGGCAGTGGGCTTGTACTGCTTGCGGCTGGCTGGGCACTTGGCGGTTGGCAGATGGGCGTTTCACTCGTTGTCTGGGGTATGTGCGTTCGTATGGTTGCGGCATACCACAGCACTTGGTTTGTCAACTCCGCCACGCACTTGTGGGGCTATAGAAACTATGACACTCGGGATCATTCTCGCAATCTGTGGTGGGTTGCGATTCTTGCCTACGGTGAAGGCTGGCATAACAACCATCATGCACATCCTGCTGTTGCTCCCGCTGGACACAAATGGTGGGAATTCGACATCACCTGGTGGTCAATTAAGGCATTGCGTGCCGTAGGTCTGGCCTACGATGTGAAAGACAAATTGCCGGTCGGACGAAAAGCCGACGATTCCGATCACGAGATCGCACCGGTAGACATCTCTCAATGTGAGACAGCCACCTGATTTGGTGCCCATCTGATCAACATCTTAAAGCTCAGGCAGATCTGAAATCTGCCTGAGCTTTTTCTATTCAATGTCCGCGACGCCCGTCCAGGACCACTCGAACTTTTCTTGCAAGGCTCAGGGGCGTGAATGGTTTTTGAAGGAATGCATCGCCAGCGTTTATATCATCATCGTTCATGATGGGTTGATCCGCATGGCCACTCATATAGAGAACTTTCAGATCAGGAAGCAGCGTTCGAGCCTGTTCGACAAGCTGGTGTCCACCCATTCCCGGCATCACAACGTCAGTCACCAGGAGATCAATTGGTGATGTTTGCTCTTTGATCTGTCGTATAGCCGATGTTCCGCTGTCAGCCTCAAGCACATGGAATCCGTGAGTCTCGAGTGCGATCTTTGCAATATTGCGAACGGCATCGTTGTCTTCCACAAGCAACACGGTTTCGTTACCGCGTTTCACTTCTGGAGAATGCTGCACTATTGCTGATGCAGCCGATTCTCCAGTGGCCGGGAAAAGCAGTTCAAATGTTGTACCGCCATTCGCTTCACTCACCACATTGATGTGGCCTTCACATTGTTTCATAACTCCATGAACGACAGCCAGACCAAGCCCCGTCCCCTTGCCAGGGCCCTTCGTGGTAAAGAACGGCTCAAAAATCTTGTTGCGGATCTCGTCAGAAATACCGTGCCCGGTATCGGAGATCGTCATCTTCACGTATTCACCGGGTGAAATGTCACTGGGGGAAAAGAAGGTCTCTCCAAAGGAATTTACATGAAGGGGATCCAGAACCATGGGACTCGTCCTGATTTCCAGTCGGCCACCATCTGGCATAGCGTCACGCGCGTTGACTGAGAGATTGATAATCACTCGCTCCACCTGACCGGGATCTGCCTTGATATAAACCGGACCGCCATAAAGAATCAAAGCCAAATCTATTTTCGGACCTATCAGGTGCCGCAGCATCTGAGTTGTCGAATCAATCACTTGATTCAGATCCAGTACTTTTGGCTCAATAATGGCTTTGCGGCTGAATGCCAGAAGTTCCGACGTAAGCTCTTGCAGCCCGGTCTCCGGCGCTTCGAATCGCGGCAACAGACGGCCTCAACGGGTCGTCGAGCTGCATGTCCTTGAAAATCAATTCACTGTATCCATTGATCACTGTCAGAAGGTTATTGAAGTCATGGGCGATACCGCCTGCGAGCCGCCCCACGGCTTCCATCTTCTGAGATTGTCGCAACTGCTCCTCAAGGTGTTTCGCTTCTGTCACATCACGGATGAACCCAAAAATCGTGCCGGTCTCCGGCTGAGGAATGGAGTTCCACGAAAACCACCGATACTCCCCGCTTCGACATCGATAACGATTCAGGAATCCCGTCACTGGTTCGCCTCGGATCAGTCGCTGCCCTGCCTGAATCGTTGCGTCACGATCATCGGGATGCACGAATTCCAGCCACGGCAGTCGGTTGAGTTCCTCCTGTGACCATCCGAGCGTTCGCGTCCACGCTGGATTGAGTTGCTTTAGTTTTCCATCAAACCCCGCTATGCAAAGCGGGTCCATCGCATTGTTCCAAAGGCGGTCTCGCTCTGCTTCAGTCTGTCTGCGGACCGTGATGTCCCGCATAATGGCACAGTTGTATTCCTGACCTTCATAGCGAAGGTAGTTGGCAGTGATTTCGACTCGGATTGTCGCTCCACTTTTCGTATGGCAATCGGACTCGAACGTCAAAGAGCCTTGCTTCTTGAGTTCTCTCCAATGTGTTCGCCAGGCATCTGACTTGAAGTCAGGTGCAAACTGGGGAAATGTCGCTCCGACGAGTTCGTCACGGGTATACCCGAGTGTTTTGCAGGTCGAATTGTTGACATACAGAATGCTGCCGCTTTCACTGATCCAAAAAACAGAATCAACGGCGTGGTCAATACTGAACTGCGTCAGTCGCAGCGTTTTTTCGTCAGCCTTGCGATCGGTAACATCAATGGAAACGCCCGTCAGCCGAAGTGGTGCACCATCATCACCACGATCGAGAATACCCCATTCTTCCAGCCACGCAATCGAACCATCTGATCGAATGATTCGGTACAGGTTGCGGTACTCCGAACCGTTCGCCAGACATGTCAAAACACCGGCATCAAAGATGGCCCGATCGTCAGGATGGACTGTCTCTCTGACATTGGTCACTTTCTCCGGTTTCCCGAAATTTGCGGGCAACGCCGGTTCTTTACTGTAATATCTCGTGACAGAATCCGTGGTCGCATCCCAGACAAAAGCGATGGCACTGGCTGCCTGCAAAGCAACTCGAAGTCGCGACTCACTTTCGCGCAAGGCTTCATCCGCGCGTTTTCGGTCTGTGATGTCCTGAATAATGCCAAGCATTCGAACCGGCTTGTCGTACTCGTCGTAGAATGTACTGCCGACCTCGCTGACCCATCTGATGTTGCCATCCGAATGCACCATTCGAAATTCGATTGCGAAGCGAGTTCGCTGTTTGATCGCCCGATGAATCTCCGCGACAACGGAATCAACATCATCCGGGTGAACCATGCGGCGAAATTTGTCGGGAGTGCTTTGAATGTTTCTGATGCCCGATATCGTACAGCATTCGGCGGACTGAAGCACACAATTGTCTTGTAAGTCCCAGTCCCAGGTTCCCATCGTCGAAGCCGTCAACGCCAGTTGCAGTCGTTCCTGACTAGCCGCAAGTGTCTGTTCGCGTTCTTTTCTCTTTTGAATATTCTGACTGATTCCAACCAGCCCGATGATGGTTCCATTCTGATCTTTCAGAGGTGCCTTGATCACCTCTCGCCAGAAATCACGTCCTTCGGCATCACGAGCCAGCGTCTCTCGATCTCGGATGGTCTCTCCGTTTGTCAGAACTCGCAGATCATCTTCTTCGTAAACAAGAGCATGCTCTCGGGGAAACAAATCGAACGCAGACTTACCAGAAACCTCCTGTTCACTCGAGTATCCGATAAAATCCAACAACGCCTTGTTGCAAAGAACGAAACGTCCCTCCGTATTTTTTGTAAACACCAGATCCGGAATAGAATCGACAAGAGTTCTCAGCAAAGTCCGTTCATTTCGGAGAGCATCCTCCGCGCATTTCAGATCTTCAATGTCGGTGCATGTCCCATACCATCGTACGATATTGCCAGACGTATCTCGAGAAGGCACATGCCTCGCAATATGCCACCGGTATGCGCCATCGGAGCGTTGAATTCGGAACTTGATATCTCTCGGAATTCCGTCCGTCAGCACCTGTGTCCAGATTGCAAGGGTCTGCGGCAGATCGTCTGGATGAATCACATTTCCCCAGTGCCAACCAGTCAGTTGCTCCATATTGACGCCAGCGTATTCCGCTGCCTTGGAGTTGAGATCGATCAGGCCACCATCAGGACCTGCCGTCCAGACAATCTGCGGAATTGCATTCGCGAGTTCCCGCAGGTGCCTTTCACGATCCTCCAGTGCCTGCTCGGCAAGTTTTCTGGTCGTAATGTCCTGAACTGTCCCCTCCACTCGACAGACTTGCCCTTCGGAATTCCGTGTCGCCCGCGCGCGGCTGTGCAACCACGCTTCAGTGCCGTCTGGTCTGATGATTCGCAGATCGTTGGCGAATTCGTTCACCCCTGCATGCAGTGCCTGCCGTCCGGAAGCGGTCACCAATCGATCATCGGGATGTACAAGTGCAAGAAGCGATTCAAATCCAGGCCCGACACTTTCACGCTCAACACCAAACAAACTGCAGATCGAATCGGACCACCAGACTTTGTCCGCAACCGGGTCCCATCCCCAGCTGCCAATGAGTGCAATTTCCTGAGCTTCCGCCAGTCGCCGCTCACTTTCCTGCAAAGCATCTGCGACTTTCTTTCGCTCCGTAATGTCGGAGAACGAACAAGCCACGCCATGAGGTTTCAATGTTGCCTCATCAAGCAATGGCTCGGTGTTGATTTCAATCCACGTCAGCGTACCTTCCGGTTTGTGAACCCCCATGATAACACCCGAGCAGGATTCGCCGGTGCGCAGGGTAATCATTGCAGGATGGTATTGCCCAGGGAATGGGGTTCCATCGGCGCGAATCGCTCGCCATCTTGGATCGTAGGATGTTCTTCCGCAGATTTGATCGGACGTGAGCCCAAGTATTTGCTCAGCGCGGCGATTGCACGTTACGATTTGCCCATTTTCGGCATGGAAGACAACGCCTTCAGCCATTGCGGTGATCAGAGAACGATAACGCTGCTCGCTGCCGCGAAGCTGATTTTCGGAACTCCTGCGCGACGTCACGTCGCGAGCAAAACTGATAGTCCCGACAATGCACCCATCTGGGTCACGAAATGGCGAACTGACCACATCGAAAATTCGCCCAGGCCCATCCGCATTCAGACAGTACTCTTCCGTTTCAGAAACGCCCGACTGCATCACGCGTTGATCGACGCCACGCATTTTTTCAGCAACCGCGCCGTCAAACAGATCAAAGGCCGTCCGACCACGAATGACACTCGCAGGCTGCGCCGCGAAATCTGATGCAGCCGCGTTGCAGTAAATGACAACTCCGTCCCTGTTCTTCACATAGATCGCGTCGGGACAACTCTCGTGAACGGCCTGCAGCAGGTGCAACCAATTTGCCTGAGAATCTTGATACGCCGACTGTTGTTCTATGCCAGCCATTGGAACAGGTATCTCACTGGAAGTTGGAAGACTGTTGTCGAACACTTTTCTGCGTTGAAAATGCTGACGTAGTAGCGTGAAGCATAGAGAACTTCGGAGAGGCCGAACCATAGCAGAATCGTTGGCCGCTGCTGTGACCAGTTTCTGGTACCCACGCTGAAACCAAGTTGGAAAAGGGTATTCCCTCACAGGAGCCGAGCGTCTGGATCTTGAAGAATAACCCTTCTGGTATAACGCCTTGGCTCCTAAGGAATTGGAACTCGACATTCGGACGACGAAGCATGTCGCCCAGGACACGATCCTTATTGGGAAAGACTCTGCGTCCTGCGATTGGCAAGATGCTCGGCGTTCAGGGAGTGGGTTCCAAGCCAAACTGAAAAGGGTCTTCGCCAATCCTGCGCTGGACGACACGAAAGACATCGCCCCTGGATAGGCCACCCAGACATAACCCATTTTACCGAAAACTATACAGCGATCCCATATTGCGCCGTCACCGCATTGGGAATGACTGTTTCATCCGGAAGGTAGTAAATGTTGCGGCAGTAAGAGTTGAGTGAATCTTGAAACTGTCGTTTCGTTCATTACCCTTTCGCGACGATCTGGACGGTAAAGTGATTGCAAAAGTGCGCCCGGGCAAAAATTGCGTCGGGTAATAACCAGCCGATGGCAATAAACCACTGAAGAACGGGCACACGGATGAAATCGTTTCTCGAACGGCGAGATCGATGGGGAAACGGATTTTCCCTTTGGCTGATAGCCGGTGTGCTGTTCGCAGTTCCGTTGATGGTATGGTCGTTGCGCCAATTGCACATGGAGAATGATGTCGCCGGGTGGCTGCCCAAAGACGACCCGCAATCTCGAATATTGTCCTGGTATCAAACCCTGTTCCCCGAAGAAGACCGCATTCTGGTTTCGTGGGACGGCTGCAGCTTGACTGACCCCAAGGTTCGGCAACTCAGTTTGCAGCTCAAGGGAATCGATAAAAACGGAATCCGCGAAGGAGGTTCCGTTTACGTGAAGGACGTCAGCCAACCCACAGATTTGCTTCGAAGAATCATTTCCGAAGGCATTCCCCTCGAAACAGCACTGCAGCGCACTCAAGGGCTGCTGATCGGCGATGGACCTCTTTGCCTTTCGCTTGCGGAACCAGCATCGTCACATTCTGCTGTGGTCAAACGGGAAATTGAGCGGCTGGCAGAACGTGATTTCGGGCTGCATGTGACGTTTGTTCAGAGCAAGTTACCTGCCCCGAACTCTGAAGAACTTTCGGTTGAAGACGAAAAATCCTGGAAGCTGCATGACGCTCTGAATGTGTTTGTTTCTAATCAGAGACCTGCGGATCTTCAGATGACATGGCCCCGAGCCCATCTGGATTCTGCGAAAACCGAAGCGTTTCGACGTGCTTTGATCAACTTGAAAGTCACGTCGGTTTCAGAAACTCTCTGCATCGAAGATACCTGGTATCAGCCGGGTTCCATGGCGGCCATTTCTGTCAGTTTCACAGAAGCTGGAGCGGCCGATCATCTCGCAGCTTTGAATGCGATTGAGGCCGCAGCAGAATCTGTTGGCATTCCGAAAGACACACTACATCTTGGTGGTCGTCCGGTGGCCGGCGCGATGATGAACGAGGCCGTGAAACATGCCATCTGGAACCCAGCGGCGCCCGCGTGGAATCTTCTAGGTCGATCTCCGATTCTGCTTTCAGTCATTGTCAGCGTGACGCTCAGTTATCTGATGCTGAAGAGCTTGCGACTATGCCTGTTGGTGCAGTCAGTTTCTATCCTGTCTGCGGTTGCTGCCGTCTCGATCATTGCACCGACAGGCGGCAGTATGAACATGGTATTGATCGTGATGCCCACGTTGTTAATGGTCATCTCAGTGTCCGGAACGATCCATATTTGTAACTACTGGAAAAATTCAGGAATTGACGATCCCGTAAAATCCGTGCTTCAAGCAGCGGCGATTGCCAGACTGCCTTGTTTTCTTGCCAGCATGACGACAGCCATTGGCCTTGCGTCATTAGTCGTCAGTTCACTTGTTCCGGTTCGAGACTTCGGAATCTATGCGTCTTTGGGATGCATGATTTCATTCGTGTTCGTGATTTATCTGCTTCCCGCGATGATGCTCTACTGGCCTGCAAAACCCCCACGTCGCGAGCACAACGGCACTGAATTCTGGGGTCGCCTCGGGCGTCAGCTTTCACGACACAAGACAAAGAATCTTTGGGCCAATCTGCTGCTCACAACGGGATGCCTGCTCGGATTTCTGTGGTTTCGCACGGAGACGAAGGTCATTCGGTATTTTCCCGAACATTCAAAAGTTGTAAAGGACTACAACTTTCTGGAAGAGAACCTCTCCGGGATTGCGTCCGTGGATACGCTGGTTCGTTTCAATAAGGCGCAGCAGGAAAGCGTTCCATTTCTGGACCGTGCTCGAAAGATTCTTGACGTTCAGGAGGCATTGCGTGCTCATTCTGAAGTGAGCGGAACATTGTCTCTTGCATCATTTCTTAATCTGAATCCTCCGGATCTCAAATCCATGAGTGTCATGGAACGCAGGAAAGCCAGGATTCGAGAAAACGTTATTGGCGAACATATCCATGAGAAACTGCTGAAGGGCGGCGAAGAAGCTCGTGGATTGTCATCCATGCTGGCCCTTGCAAATGAACCGCATGACTGGTTAAAGCCAGGCGATCAGGCATTGAATCTGGCGGGCGACGAAATCTGGCGCATCACGTGTCAGTCGAGCATCATGTCGGATTATGACTATGCCCGATTGACCAGAGAACTGGCTGAAATTGCAGAGGAAAACTTGCAGGATTTTCCTGAAGGTACACCATCGCACGTCGTTACGGGACTTGTACCCATCTTTCTTCGCACGCAGCAGGCGCTTCTCGAAAGTCTGATCAACAGCTTCGGAATGGCGTTTATACTTATTGGAATCGTCATGGTCGTGCTGCTGAGAAATGGAGCGGCAGCATTTTTCTCAATGATCCCTAACGTCTTCCCGATTGCCATCATGTTTGGGTTGTTGGGCTGGTGGGATATCCATGTTGACATTGGAACGATGATCACAGCGTCGGTCGCTCTGGGAATTGCCGTTGATGGGACATTGCATTTGATGACATGGTTCCAGCAACTTCTTCGCGAGGGGCATTCGCGAGAAGAATCCGTGGCAAAGGCGTTGGAGCACTGTGGGCCGGCACTTTGGCAAACCAGCGCTGCAGTCGGGTTTGGAATGCTGACTCTCTATCCCGTAGAAATGCTGCTAATCAGTCGTTTCGGCTGGATCATGTGCGGATTGATTTTTGCGGCACTTTGGGGTGATGTGATTCTGTTGCCAAGCTTGCTTGCGGGACCGCTTGGATCTATCCTTGAGAAGATGGAAAAGCAACGGAAGGGTGATGGTGCCAGTGAGCCGCCAGTCTCTCAATCGCCCGGTTCGGCAAAAGCAGTGCTGGGAATTGCGCTGGCCCAGGAAACTTCAACCGCTAAAACTCGGGCCGCCTACGCGACGCCGAGGGAGCATCGCTTCTCCGGAGTTGTTACCATTTTCCCGCGCCCGGCCGCTGACACATGAAATGTTTTTGATTTGCAGTGAGGATTGAGTGCCAGAATACGTCGAACCGCTTGGAATGCGAATTTTGATTCGCAAAGACGAAGCAAGGCATCAGACTCGAGGCGGCATTGTGCTGCCAGACAGCTCTGAGATTCCGACCATCACAGGGCGAGTGGTTGAGATCAGCGTTCAGGTCGAACGCAGTGATGATTTCCCGATTCGCAAATACGACAAGGTTCTGTTTCACCCGAAGAATGCAATTCCGGTTGACTTTGAATCAGACAACCTGCTCTTCGTTGTACCAATCGATGATGTCGTCGCCGTCTTTCGCAGACCTCGTCCGGAACGCCCGCGTGAGCCATCCTCTGACCTGGATCCGTCGGATTCCGGCGATTCAACCGACGGTTCTGACGATCGCCTGTAGTCGATGATTGTAAATAGTCAGACCAAACCAGAATCACTGGCCGCACTCTCTTTAGGCGATCCCCTGCGATGATTCGTGCATTTTTGAAAAACTATCTTCCTCGCCATCGCAATCGTATTAACCAGACTTTGCATTTGGTTGGTGTGCCATCGACATTTGTTGCAACCCCATGGACCTTGATTGCCGGAGCTGAATGGTACTGGCCTGCTGTTTGTTTTTTTGGCGGATACGTTTTGCAATTTGTCGGTCATGCCGTTGAGGGAAACGATGCGGGTGAGGTTGTCTTTTTGAAGAAGATGCTTCGAATGCCCTATACCGAGTATGGTCACTGTGCGGAGAGTTCAAGCCGAATCGATCGCAACGACGATAGGACATCAGTCTGAAACAAACTGCAGCCGTCACTCCTCAGCGGAAATGGTTGCAAACTGCGGGACAATGATCACGAGAACAAGGAAGTTCACGGCGATCACCTGACAGCCTGGGCAGCGTTGATCGGAAGAGCTCCGATGGCCCGGTTTCAACATTTGTTCACAGTAGTGACAAGGACGTCACATGCATCGGCTTAAGAATCATCTTGCGAAGGTTCGCGGCTTCTTTCGAGCAAACTCAGAAGCTCACCATTCTGAAGCGACGACCTGTTCCGCGCCCGTCACAGAAATCATTCGCTCCCGTATTGCGCGCCGGCTGACAACTGCAGGTCTCTGCGCATCGTTCCTTTTGTCTGGCTGCGCTGGCGCTCAAAAAGCAGCGTCGCGAGATCTGCAATGGGCAGATGGCGATAAACAGACCTCCTGGTACAAGGGACACAACACGGCCATCGAGCATCCGGCGATCGACAACGAAACAGACTATGCTGTCCAGGTGACAGACGAAGCTCGCAGCCTGCAGCGTCGAGTTGATGATGAAGTGAAAGAGATCACTCTCGACGACGCCATTCTCATGGCTTTGAGAAACAACAAGATTGTCGAGAATACTTCCATCGGAGGAACGGGTGGCACTTTCGTCCTCGCGAATCCAGATGGCGTAAAAACAGTGTATGACTCCGCGATCCAGGAGACGGGCGTACTGTTCGGACGTCGTGGTATGGAAGCCGCCCTGGCGGACTTTGATACGCAATTTTCGAGCTCATTGACCTGGGGACGAAGTTCGAGAGGCGTTCATTCGCTCGCTCCTGTTGCATCAAACCAGGAAACTGGAACGTTCACAAGTAGTTTGGGCAAATCTTTGGCCTCCGGCGGAGCGGTCTCGGTTTACCACGACTGGAATTATCTGGCCGACGGATTTGGATCGCCACAGTATCCCTCGTCGTATACGGGAACACTTGGTGCTCAGATTCGACAGCCGTTGCTGGCAGGGGCTGGAACGGAATTCACTCGTGTCGCCGGCCCGGCAAGACCCGGATTCGCCGCGATTTCAGGTGTTAGTCAAGGTGTGGTCATCGCGAGAATCAACCAGGACATCACGCTTGCTGATTTCGAAATGGCAGTTCGCAATGGCCTCCGTGATATCGAGGACGCGTATTGGAATCTCTACCTGGCCTATCGCAACTATGACAACGCCGTGACGACACACGAAAGTGCGTTCGAGACATGGCGAGTCGCGCGAACCAAGATGGAAGTTGGTACGGTCAAGGAAGCGGAAGAATTACAGGCTCGCGACGAATTTTACAGGACTCGTGCAGCCACAGAGCTTTCACTGAATCAAGTTTATCAGTCCGAGAGCTTCCTTCGTCGAATCCTTGGACTTCCCATGAATGACGGGACTGTGTTTCGTCCTGCGTTAGAACCTCTAAAAGCGGAATTCAAACCTGACTGGAATTCGTGTCTGGTCAGCGGACTGACGAATCGCGTGGAACTGCGACGCCAGAAATGGCAGATCAAAAGTTTGCAGCTCCAATTGAATGCCGCTCGTAGTCTTGTACGCCCGCAACTGGATGTTGTGGGCAACTACGGCGTCAACGGATTTGGTGATAAGCTGATCTCACAGAATGGCAGCAGCGGTTACGGATCATTGACTCGAGACAACTTTGATTCGTGGACAATGGGCGTGGAAATGAGCATGCCAATTGGATTCCGTCAGGCACGCAGTCAGGCGAAGAACTACGAACTTCAACTTGCGAAGGCCAATGCTGTTCTGGCGGCTCAGGAACGAAGCGTCGCTTACGACATCTCGATCTCGCTCCAGGACGTGTCGGCCGCCTGGGCCGCAGCAAAATCGAACCTGAATCGATTGCAAGCCGCTGAGCGACGAGTCGAAAAACTGAAGATTGAAGAATCCGTTGGTACTGCAATCATCGACATTGTGCTGCGAGCCCAGGCCAGCCTTTCCGAAGCGGAAAGAGCCTATTACGAACAAATCGTGGCCTACAACAAGGCGATCACCTATCTGCATCTTTCGACTGGCACCCTGCTCGAAGTCAACAATGTTCATCTTGCAGAAGGAGGCTGGGACTCCGCGGCCTACGGTGATGCAGAACTGCGGGCGGCCTCTCGTACCCATGCACGACCCAATCAGCACCTTGACACCCTGCCTCGAGAGTTTGTTTCCCCAGGCCCGGCCGGGAGTGTCGAGTTGCGAACGCGGCCAGCAACGCCGCCTATGGAGTCGGAAGAACTGCTGCCACCGGAGATGCCAGAATTCCTGCCACCTATGTCTGACGATGAGTAGGCAGGTGCCATTCTTACTCTTCTGACTCGACCGATCGACGAAATTTGCCGCCCATGGATTTGCAATATCCATGGGCGGTATTCGTTTAGGCGAGCAGCTGGTGAGAAGATACCAAAGTACAACTTAGAACCTTCGTCTCAACTGTTCCAGAACGATTGGGATCATCGTTCTTCCCTGGAAAGAACTTAGTAAAAAAGTCGTGTGCTTTTGAAAAGATGAGGACAACTCGTAGGGTATGACAAGCGGAGCGCAGGCACACCGTGTCCTGGTGCTGGTGTGCCTGCGATCCGCTTGTCACAACCTACGTCTTTCGAAACTGGCAAGGCGTCATCGTGGATGTTCGACAGTTCATTCGGCCACTGTCCTAAAGACTCATTCGCTGGTCGCCTTATCGAACCTCCCGAACGGATCGAAACAACTTGCCGGACCGATCGACCTTACGCAAAGTCGCTCCAAAATTCCCGTCTGGCATGATCCTTCAACTCTACCCAGCCCCGTATGTCCGAATGTTCGGTCGCTCGTGCGTCGTCGATAGTCGCAATCTGACAGCTAAGTTCCTGATCAGACCAATCAATGGAATAGACTCTCAGAGGCCGCTCTCCATAAAGCGGCAGCCCTGATGCAGTCTGGCTCAACAGCCGACAACGGAGTTTTCGATCGATGGCCAAGAGTCCCGCCACCCCACGTAAGAAATCCGCGAAAGTTGCGGTCGCACCACCAAAGCCAGTGAAACTCGCGAGATCATGGTTCTTTCAGCCACGACAGCTTGCGGCAACAGCGGCTGTTGCAGTCTGTCTGCTGATGATTCCCGTGGTACTTCGACGATTGCCAAATCTGAACGATCGACCGGAGTACATGATTGGACCGGAGCAGGTCACGATCAGCCCACCACCAAGATGGATTCCCCCGGATCTGACACGACAGGTTTTCGAAAAGGCGGGACTTGCGGAAAAGGAATCGCTGCAAGACCCGTCACTCAGTGAACGTGTTGCAGCGGCATTCCATGTTCATCCCTGGATACAAAAGGTCGTGAGCGTTCGAAAGTCGTTTCCGGCGCGTGTCCATGTGGAATTGGTTTATCGAGAGCCTGTGGCGATGGTCAAAGGGATTGACGGCCATTATCCGATCGATCGTTATGGTGTTCTTTTGCCTGCGAAGGATTTTGCGGATGCAGATGTCGAACGGTTCCCTCTGATCGAACGTGTGGCCAGCGTGCCGATGGGAAATCTCGGGGAACCCTGGGGTGACCCTGTCGTTTCCGGCGCTGCTGAACTGGCGGCTGTTCTGAACAAGAAAAATGAAGGGACCAGTTGGTGGAAAGAACTGGATCTGGCCAGCATTCTCGTACCGCGTCGGGTTGCGTTAATCGATAGCAAAGATGAACTGCAGTACGAATTGCGAACGGCGGGAGGTTCAGAAATCCTGTGGGGACGCGGACCTGCTTCGACTCATCCGGCGGAACTCACAGTGGCTCAGAAGATTGAACGGCTGGCGAACTTCCAGCATGACTACGGCGGCTTCGACGATCAACACGGTCCATATCAGATTGACATCCGACCATGGCAGGGCATCCAACGCGGCATCCTGGCTCGAGAAACCACTGATTCACGTTTTCAATAGTTCATGCGGCTGCACCGCAAATTCGTGCTGAGAACTTCAGGCCAGAATTCCCGGCACGACATTTCCGTGCACATCGGTCAGTCGATAGTCGCGTCCCTGCGATCGAAACGTCAACCGCGTATGGTCGAACCCAAGCAGATGCAGCAGCGTTGCGTTCAGGTCATGGACATGAACCGGATCGCTGGCAACATTGAATCCAAGGTCATCCGTCTGTCCGTGAGTGTGGCCTGCTTTGATTCCGCCACCGGCCAGCCACAAGCTGAAACAGCGATTATGATGGTCTCGCCCGTCGTTGCCGCCCTGAACCATCGGAGTACGTCCGAACTCTCCGCCCCAGATGACGATCGTATCCTGAAGCAGCCCGCGTTCTTTCAGATCCATCACCAACGCTGCGCTGGCCTGATCCGTATCCATGGCGTTTTGCTTGACGCCTGCGGTCAGGTTTCCGTGCTGATCCCATGCTTCATGGAAAAGCTGAACAAATCGAACTCCGCGCTCCACAAGGCGACGGGCCAAAAGACAGTTGCGTGAAAAATTGGCTTCCTTCGCATCCTTAATTCCGTACCGATCAAGCGTTTCCCGGGATTCGCTGCCGAGATCCATCAGCTCCGGCGCACTGGTTTGCAGGCGGTACGCCATTTCGTAACTCTGAATGCGGGCCGCAATTTCGGGATCACCCACACTACGAAGAGACAATTCATTCAGGCGATTGATCGTATCAAGTGACGACCGCTGTGCTTCCGCATCAATGCCTTTCGGGTTGGATAAATAAAGCACTGGATCACCGGCATTTCGAAACGGAATTCCACCATACACCGTGGGAAGAAATCCGCAGCCGTAATTGCTGGCTCCGCCGCTGGTTCCTTTCGCACTGGTCAGAACTACAAATCCAGGAAGATCCGATGATTGACTGCCAAGGCCGTACAATGTCCACGAGCCAAAACTTGGTCGACCGAATTGCTGCGATCCCGTATTCATCATGATCTGCGCTGGTGCGTGGTTCACCGCGTCAGTTTGCATGCTCCGAATCAGACAGATGTCGTCGGCGATCTTTGCTGTGTGAGGCAGAACTTCACTGAGTTCCATTCCACTCTGTCCATGCCGTTCATACTTAAACTTTGGTCCCAGCAGCGCCGAATTCGGATTGATAAATGCCGCTCGATATCCCTTGAGTAACTCGGCAGGTGGTAACTGCCCGTCGCGCTTCGTGAGTTCAGGTTTGTTATCAAACATTTCCAGGTGACTCGGCGCGCCGGCCTGGAAAATGTAGATCACTCGTTTTGCTTTTCCCGGAAAATGCGGCTGGCGAGGCGATAACGGATTCGCAGCCTCACCTTCGTAAGCGCGTGCGAGATCTGTCGAAAGCAATGAATTCGCAGCAATCGCCCCAAGCCCGACACCGCAATCACGCAGGAACCATCGACGTCGCACATAGTCGGCGTTGGCCGCAAAAACATCGTTCAGTTTCATAAGAGTGCTCTCTTTGCTTTCGTCGTTTCCGTCGAATCAGATTGTTGTTTCGCATCAATTTTTCGACATAGTTTCATCCAGATTCAGCAACACCCGTGCAACCAATGTCCATGCGGCGGCATCCTGTGGAGTTGCGTTTCCTGGCAGCGAAGGCAATGCCGCAGGATCTCCCGTAATGATTTCGCGAGGATTCAGCCAACCATCTGATAAACGCTTTCGCTGTGACATCAACAACTCACGCACTTCATCTCGCTCGGCATCACTCGGCTTCCGCGACATGCACAAAAGAAATGCGTAATCGACACGTTGTAGATCATCACTGCCGCCTTCCTTGAGAATTCGCAGAGCCAGAGCTCTTGCGGATTCGACAAAGATTGTTTCATTCAGTCCTGTCAGCGCGGCCAGTGGAGTGTTGGAGCGAATTCGGCGAGCACATGAAAAATCGCCATTCGGCGCATCGAAGTTTGACATTACCGGGTCAGGCATTGATCGCTTTCGGAAGCCGTAAACAGTTCGCCGATATCGTTCGGCTCCTGTCGCTGGGGTCCAATAACTCGGATACACATAGTTGTAGTCAAGCACATTCTGTGGCACCGGCGGAATAACACCGGGGCCGCCCATTTTGTGCGTGATGAGACCCGCGACAGTCATTGCAATATCACGCACTCCCTCCGCGTCTGCGCGAAAACGAGGACCTCGAGCAAGAAGCTGATTGCGTGGATCTCGTTCCATCATTTCAGCGCTGGTTGCTGAGGCTCGCTGGTACGCATCACTGCGGACGATCGTACGTATGAGATGCTTACGACTCCATCCCTGTTCAACGAAATCAACAGCTAGCCAGTCGAGTAACTCTCGGTATTCCGGCACAGGAGTTCGAGTGCCAAAATCGTCGGCAGTTTCAACAAGTCCAACTCCAAACATTGCCTGCCAGATCTGGTTAACGGCGACTCGAGCGGTTAGTGGCGAACGCTCGTCAGCAACCCATAAGGCGAAGCCCAGCCGGTTTTGTGGAGTCCCCTCCGGCAACGGATGGAACGCGACCGGCACATGGGGTTCGACGGGCCTTGTGGGATGATCCCAGTTGCCTCGATCAAGAAGGTAGGTTGGACGATGATTCGATAATTCACGCTCCTGCATATGCAGGATGGACGTCAAGGCAACGGGATGTGATTTCAGCAGGCTGTCAATCTCATCGTTGACTGGCTTCAATTCGGCGACACTGTTTCTCCACGCAGTGAAGATCGTGTGCGTCTCTTCAGCGGTCCGCTGCTCAACTGAAGTCTGCAATGCCAAAGTAGCAGCATGGTTCACAGGCCTCGCTGAAGGATCCGGCGAAGTTGTTATGCTGAAACGCCCACAACCAAGCATGTCTCCCATTCGCCACGCAATCTTGAGCTGCGTCCCGGCGGGATAATCGAGTGGCTTTTCAAACTGGAGAACGGCGACACCAGCCTGATTGCGCAGTCCATTTCCTCGGTCAGCATTCCACGACGTTTCGTCGCTCCCGTCGATCAAATGAGCCACTGGTCCCGTGGCTTTCTTGCCGTCCGGTTGTTTGACTTCCGGCTCTGAAAAATCAGCCGTAGCGTTCACCAATTTCTGTTTTTCCCAGTCCTTGCTCTCAGGCAATTTTACGAAAACTTCAACTTCATTGATCACCCAGGTCCCGTTGCGACTTCGGCCGGGTCCTCCGTGCGGCAGATCACGATGCGGCAACGCTTCCAGCTGAAGTCCGGTAATACCGGTCAGAGGTGGTGCTGAGATCATGAAGACATCCGCACTGCTGTGCCCCTTCATCAGCAGTGACTTATCGACTTCCTGAGTTGGATGGTTTAAGCCGCTGATACTTCCCAGTTCGACAGCCTCAAGTGGGACCCAGGAAATTTGTTGTGAGGAACTCTCCGCAGCCCACGTCGTCACTTCCGTTTCCCATTGCGGCCGCTCCGCGCGAATGCGATTCTCTGCTGTTGCGATCTTCTGATTTATCTCAGTGATCTGGCGAAGTTGTTCTTCACCATACACCCACGACTGTGCCTCGTAGGAATTGTTCAGGAATGCAAACATCCCGAAGTATTCGTCGTGCGTGATCGGATCAAACTTGTGCGTATGGCATTGTGCACACTGTGTGGAGACGCCAAGAACGGCTTTCCCGATGCAGTCGATTCGATCGAACATTTCCACCATTCGAAATTGTTCGGCAACGATCGCACCCTCTTCGTTGATCATGCTGTTGCGAAGGAAACCCGTTGCGATAACCTGATCCTGAGTCGCATTGGGGATCAGGTCTCCCGCAATCTGTTCAATCAAAAACTGATTGTAGGGCATATCATTGTTCAGCGCCTTGATGACCCAGTCTCGCCAGGCCCATTGTTCACGCTGCATATCTTTTTCGTACCCGTTCGTGTCGGAGTACCGGGCAAGATCGAGCCAGGGCCGCGCCCACTTCTCGCCGAACCGTTCGCTGCCAAGCAGCGTTTCTAATGTTGCATCAAACCCGCGTTTCTCGAATTCAGCAAGTTCTTCCGGGGACGGAGGCAACCCCACGATGTCCAGGTAGAGCCGTCGACAAAGCGCGTGGCTGGTTGCCTTCTCCGTTGGCAATATGTCTTCTTTGTGGAGTCGATTCAGGATAAACGCATCGACGGGATTCTGTGACCTGGATTCAGAAATAACAGGCAATGCCGCTTTGACGGGAGCCGTAAAAGCCCAATGGGATTTGAACTCTGCGCCTTCCCTGATCCACTGTGTCAACGTTTCAATCTGCGCTGATGAGACGGGTTTCTTCTGGTCCACTGGCGGCATAATAAGATCAGCATCGTGCGACATAACGCGACGGATTAATTCGCTGTCTTCCGGCTTTCCGGAAACGATCGCGGCAATTCCGGATTCTCCTCCCTTCATTGAGGAATCACGAAGGTCCAGTCGGAGTTCTCCCTTGCGATCCTCTGCATCGACTCCGTGACAATGCCAGCAGTGTTCCGCAAGAATGGGCTGCACGTCGCGTTGAAAATCAACATCCGCATGAACCGAATGCGTGGAAAGACAAACGGCCAGCAAAAAGCCCTGCAACAAGTGGAGACTCGTGCGACAAATCATATTCGGTGTCCGCTGGTGGGAGGAGGCGGAGGTGGGAAGGTCGAATTCAGCCGAGATTTCTTCTCACATCATAGTGCGTTCTTCAGCCAAAGAAACGCTTCTGTGGAATTTCCCGTCTCGGCCAACGCCATCAACACGCAACGCGAACCCCGAAATCTCGTTCAGCGATGGATCACCACGCGTACCAACCTGCGGCCTGATCAGAACTATTTCCGATCAGTGAGTTGTTTCCTGAGCCGATACAACTCTTGCAGCGCCTGCATGGGTGAGAGGTTGTCGACTTCCATATTGCGAATTTCGTCGAGAAGCGGATCTTCCGGAAACGCGAACAGAGATTTTTGTTGACGCCGCTGCTTTGTCGTTTCGCGCTGTGGCACTTTCGGCCTGCCGTCCGCATTCACATGGTCGTTTTCAAGCGTCGAAAGAATTGTCGCGGCACGATCCGTCACAAGACGCGGAACGCCAGCGATCTTTGCAACGTGAATTCCATAACTGCGCCCCGCCGCGCCTTCAACGATGCGATGCAGGAACACAACGTCTTCATTACTTTCCTGAACGGCCACGTTCCAATTCGCCGCGTGTTTCAGCGTCGACGTCAGATCGGTCAGCTCGTGATAGTGCGTTGCGAACATCGTACGACACTGGATTTCATCATGCAGATGTTCGGTGATTGCCCACGCTAAAGAGATGCCGTCATATGTACTTGTGCCGCGACCGATCTCATCCAGAATCACGACACTGCGTTCTGTCGCGGAGTTCAGAATGCGAGCCGTCTCGGTCATTTCAACCATGAACGTACTCTGCCCTCGCGCCAGTTCATCACTGGCCCCAACGCGAGCAAAAACACGATCCGCAATGCCGATCGTCGCATGCTTCGCGGGGACAAAGGACCCCATTTGAGCCATGATCGTGATCAAGGCGGCCTGACGAATATAAGTACTCTTACCCGCCATGTTCGGGCCGGTGATGATCTGCACTCGACCAATCGCCCGTGCTTCATCCTCGGCTGACTTCAGGCCAAGTCGAACATCGTTCGGCACGAATTGCCCGGACGGCATTAGGCGATCCAGCACTGGATGCCGACCTTCGTGTATGTCCATCACTGGTTCAGCCGTGAGCGACGGCCGACAGTATCCCGCGTTCCCTGCCAAAGTCGCAAGTCCGGCCAGCACGTCAATCTCTGCCATGGCGTCGGCAGTTCTTAAAAGCAGCGGAACAAACGTTGCCACGTAATCCCGCAGAGCTGCAAACAGCTCCTGCTCTAAGGCTTTCGCTCGGTCTTCGGCGCGAAGGACCTTTTCTTCGTACTCCTTCAGCTCGGGCGTAATATAGCGTTCCTGATTTTTCAGGGTTTGCTTCCGAATATATTCCGGAGGCACGCGCGAACTGTTGGCGGCCGTGACTTCCAGGTAATAGCCGAAGACCTTATTGAAACCGATCTTCAGGCTTGTAATTCCCGTGCGTTCAATTTCCTTTGCCTGATACTGAGCCATCCACTGACGACCGCCGCGCATAAGATCGCGGAATTCATCCAGTTCGGCGTTGTACCCCGGACGAATCACGCCACCGTCCGTAACATTCATCGGAGGCTCATCGACGACCGCCAAAGTAATGGCCTCATGCGCCTGCGGGCACAATTCAATACGCTGTTCCAGAGTCTGCAGTCGTTTGGATTTTCGCTCTGCCAGCTTGGCTCGCAGACGTGGAAGCTGCTCCAGCGTTCGAGCGAGGCAGACCAAATCTCGCGGGCTACAACGACCAGTTGCGATGCGAGATGTCAATCGCTGAAGGTCATAGGTCTGTTTAAGTAGTTCACGAACATCGTCACGCAGAGACATCTGTCCGACGAACTCTTCGATCGCGTCCTGTCTCTGAGTGATTTGTTCAAGATCTGTCAGAGGACTCGACAGCCATTCGGCCAGCATTCGAGATCCCATGGGCGAACAGGTTTCATCCATCACGCCGAGCAACGTGTAGTCACGACGTCCGTCACGAAGCGTGATCGCCAGTTCCAGGCTTCGTCGAGTCGCTTCATCGATGATCATATGCCGACTGCGACGCCAGGCTTCCAGCCGAACAATATGCGGAAGAGCCGTTCGCTGCGTCTCGCGAACATAGTCCAACAAAGCCCCGGCTGCCGTGACAGCTGGAGTATCGTCGACATCAAAGCCTTCCAGCGTCTTCGTACCGAAATGCTCATTCAGAAGTCGTCGCGCTTCTTCTTTGGCAAAACACCAATCCGGCCGAATGGTGAGAACCGGCGAATTCGGATCCGGTCGCCTCATCGGCAACTGCCCATCCTGAGCAGCGCTTTCTGGAATCAGGCATTCCGCCGGAGCAATGCGAGCCAGCTCATCCTGCAACTGGGAAGGCTCCAGATCCGTGATCAGAAACCGGCCTGTCGACAATTCGAGCCATGCGAGGCCGATGGTTGTTTTTGACGGAGCCACACAAGCCAGAAAGTTACTCTGACGCGGATCGAGCATCTGATCGTCGGTCAAAGTCCCGGGCGTCACCACGCGCGTGACTTCTCGACGGACCAACCCTTTGGCTTTTTTAGGATCCTCCACCTGATCACAAATCGCAGCGCGAAATCCTGCGTGGATCAATTTCTGAAGGTAACCGTCGAGCTGATGGTAGGGAAAACCGGCCATCGGCACCGGATTTTCGGACGTCTTGTCGCGACTGGTCAGTGTCAGACCGAGAACCCGAGACGCATTCTGAGCGTCTTCATAAAAGAGCTCGTAAAAGTCGCCCATGCGAAAGAGCAATATCGCCCCCGGATGCTCGGCCTTCACGACCTTGTAGCGTTCCATCATTGGGGAGAGTTTTGCCGTCATGGCGGCGGATGTTACCGTGGCAACTCGTTAACACAACTCAGCCGCGCGAAAATACAAACGGCCGATCGTCGGCGGATGCGAACGCACATTGGTACAGAAGCATGAATCTTCTGCGATCACTGGTTGTTGCACGAAATCGCAACGCCGAAATTCACGCCGCAGCCGGTTCGATGATACGAATCCGGCCACGCGTGTATTCAGCAAAAACGACAGCGGACGTGGCAATGACGCCGCTGTTGTTTGCTAGATCACACCGCCGTGAACGCGGTATGGGGTCGCCAGGTCTGGCAACTCCAAGCCCCAGATTCGCTCCCAGATTTCCGGGATATGTCGAAGGCTTTCAGATTGGTAAATCAATTGACGTGCTCTGACGTCCGGATTCGGACTCCAAATCGGCATTGCGCAACCCGCAGTAAACGCGGTGCATGCCAGCAAGAGTCCAGCCATCAGTCGAGTTCGAATCTTCATCGCAAACGTCCTTCCATGGACCCGTTTTCCCGCCAGGATTCTTCCCGCGGTCGCCACAGTATTCGGAAGACAGATCAGTTTCCTGCTCTTTGACTGAGCCTCCGACAGAATCGGGACTCTTCACTTTGAAAACATGATCCAATGCGAATCAAACTTCGACTTACGGTCGATTTCGGCAATTCATTTTTTTCCGTCATAGTAGCCAGAACCAGTAGGACCCTGTGTCCAATTGCTGGACGAGTCGCCATCAAATCGACTTCCCGGATTTCCCAGTGGTCGCTGTGACGCTGCTTCCGCGGCAGCTCGACTACGAGCGGCTTCACGTTCTTCCAGTTCCCGAACCTTGGCTTCCATCTCTTTGCCAGGCTTAAAAGTGACTACAAATTTTGCAGGCACCTCAACCTGTCCGCCGGTTCGAGGGTTACGAGCTTTTCTTGCAGCACGCATCTTGACCTCAAACACACCAAAATTTCGGAGTTCGATTCGGCGGTCTTCGACGAGCGTTTCCACAATTGCATCAAAGGTCTTCTGTACGATTTCCTTTGTCTTTAGTTGCGTCAGACCCAACTCATCCGAAATCGCCTTAACGATTTCCTTCTTGGTCACGATGGGTGCCTCCCGAGTAAGTGCAGACCGCTGTACTGGTTCATTGAAAACGATACAACTGTATGAACTGTCAGGACTTACTGTCAAGGTCCTAAGTCGCCCACAGCCAGTTTCGTGATGTGAACCCTGACGATTGTGCGTATTCGATCGGTCGATCGATTCGCATTCGATCATGATTTCAAGTGAATTGTCAAAGAGCCAGCTTCCGGGCGGACCTAGTCCGACACCTGTCCTCTCTATCGGATCGGTGAAACCCCTCTTTTGAGGAAACTCGGCACAATCGATACAGTTTGACTGAAACTCGCCGGAAAAATCGGAGACAAGGGACACTTGGGGAAAATAGGAGTCGCGGGAAACTCGTGATCTTTCACCCACATCGCCCGACGCACGGAGATTTTCCCCTTCTTAAAGAGCCGACGCCAACGGTTTGAGACGGCCTGACACTCTTTCTACACTGCGAGGATTCAGCGTTTTTGCAGCAACACTCGACCAAAATGCCAGCTGCCTCCAGCTTGGAATTCCGGGGCTTTGGCTCTGAAACTGGATTCAGATTTTCTCACTCACCCAGAAACACCAATGAAATCCATACTCATTCAGCTTGATACTGATCCGCACCCAAGTGTTTTCGATCGCGTTGTCGCCGTTGATTCTGGTGTAGAGCATCTGTTTTCGTATGGCGGGGTGACACCTGAAAATGTTACGGGGTTTGTCCATGGAGCGATGTTTACTCGCGGGCCAGCGGATCTCAAAAACACTGCCATTTTCGTTGGTGGAAGCGACGTTGCTGCTGGAGAAGTCCTTTTTTGCAAAGTCCAAAAGACGTTTTTTGGCCCGATGCGAGTTTCTGTGATGATGGACTCCAATGGCTGCAATACCACAGCCGCAGCCGCCATCGCATCGGCACGGAAACATTTGGCTCTTGCCGATGCCTCCGCTGTTGTCTTGGGGGCTACAGGTCCAGTCGGCCTTCGCGCGGCAGAGCTTCTGGCCATGGAAAACGCGAAAGTCACTCTCGTTTCGCGAACACTGGATCGCGCGGAGTCGGCCTGTTCGACGATCAAGTCGCGTGTGGAGGCCGCTCAACTAAAAGCGGCGGCGGCCACCACGACGGAGGATTTTGAGAAAGTCTGTGCCGGACATCAGATTATCATTGCTGCAGGTGCCGCAGGGATTTGCTTTCTTGGCGAAGCTGCTCTTTCGCGTCTTGCGGATGCCAAGTTGGTGATCGACCTGAACGCAGTGCCGCCGGTGGGAATTTCAGACGTCGGCGTCATGGACAAGGCCGTCGAGAAATCTGGTTGCCTTTGCTACGGAGCTTTAGGTGTTGGCGGATTGAAGATGAAGGTGCATCGCCAGGCAGTTGCCTCATTGTTCGAAAGCAACAGCACCGTTTTGGCGACTCGCGAACTTTACGAACTGGCCCTGAAAGTTGCCGGCATAAGCTAACAAATTGCCCGCGTCCGTTCTGGTGGTTGAGATGACCAAACGACGCTGCCGGCTGAAGCATCTACTTCAGCCGGCAGTGTCGGAGGCACATGATCGATTTCAGTGCAACGAGTTTAGCGAGACCATGGAGTTTCAGTGAGACCATGGAGCATCAGCGAGACCATGGAGCTCGATATTCGCGGTCGGTCATGGCCTGAGCTTCCGCATCATCGGGACACGATTCCGTAGCGGGGTCCCATTTCACCGGACGGCCCAGACGAGCGGCAAGATTGCCCAGGTGACAAACGGTTGCCGAACGGTGGCCAATTTCAACATCGCAGATCGGCAATTCGCGGCTCTTCATGCAGTCAAGAAAATTCTGCGTGTGGTCTTTGCTGCGATAGAGCTGTGTAAGATCGGATCCGTCCAGTGCAAGACTGGAAAGCTCAACAGGCTCCGTCACCAATTTTCCGCGAGTCACATAGACTTTTCCCTTTTTCCCAATGAATGTCGTTCCGCCGGGAATATCTTTTTGGCCCTGCCCTAAAGTCATTTTGATGCCATTGGCATATGTGTAGGTCAGGCGACATTTCTCTGTGACCTCATGCAACATCTGAGGATGAAATTCGGCTGTTCCTTCAACCGCGACTGGACCGCTCTCATCCATGCCAAGTCCCCATTGAGCAATATCCAGATGATGCGCACCGAAGTTTGTCATCTGACCGCCCGAGTAGTCCCACCAGAATCGGAAGTTGTAGTGGACTCGCTTGCTGTGATAAGGCTTCATTGGAGCCGGGCCAAGCCACATGTCATAGTTCAATTCCGACGGAACGGCTTCAACGTCTCCGATAGAGCCCGGGTGATTCGGATTGGGGATTCCAACCAGAACTTCCGTGACATCGCCGATCAGGCCGTTGCGGACCAACATGCAGGCTTTCCAGAATTCCTGCGATGATCGCTGCTGTGAGCCAGTTTGCACAATCCGTTTATTGGCCCGGGCAGCATCTACCATCCGGCGCCCTTCTGCGATTGTCAGAGAAAGCGGTTTTTCGCAATAGACGTCTTTGCCTGCCGCACAGGCATCGATCGTCATGCGAGCATGCCAATGATCGGGAGTTGTAATGACAACCGCATCGACCGTCTGATCGTCCAGCAGCTTTCGATAGTCCTCAAAGACCTTTGGAGCGGGGCCCTTTGCAGAAACGATCGCCGCCCCTGCCGCTGCAACGCTGGAATCAACATCGCAGATGCCCACGACATCGACTCCAGCCCCCAAAAATCTCTTGACGTTTCCCGATCCCTGATTGCGAACACCAATCGCCGCAACGGCGATTCGCTCATTCGCACCAAATACTCGGCGCGGCAGAATCAATGGTGCGGCAAATGCGGCAACCGCGGTGCCAGACTTGCGAAGAAACGAACGGCGAGAGGATTGAGTCATTCTATTTTCCTGGTGGGCATGCAAGAAAAAATCAACTGCAGAAGGCGCAGGAATTTCGGAGCGGGTCACCGTAACTGCATCACCATCCCGCTGTCAAACAGTCGCTTAATAATGAACAGCGATGCAGAAAACTCAGCCACATCAGTGCTTGTACACTTTGTGCTGTGGGCGACCAGAGAGAATCTGCTCTTTACCCCAATTCGTGACAGCTCGGAATTCATCGCTGCGGATGAATCCCTGAAACGCAGCTTCGTCGGACCATTCGCTGGTAATCAAATACGAAGCATCATCGCTGACATCCTTCCAAAGCGTAGAGCTCGTATGGCCAGGCGCGGCTTTCAACGCATCAATGACACCGGCAAATTTTTCTTCAAAGCTCTGCTGCATTCCCGGTAGTACGTGATAGTTCATTCCAACTGTAATCATTCGACGTTCTCCACTAAAAACATCCAGGCTGGATGCATTTCCCGTTCAACAATTTTTTACTCGACGGACAACCCGTTTTCGAGCATTCGAATTCTGTCAGCTTAGCAGATGAAGAGGATTCTCGCCTTCGTACCAACCGCCAATGTCATGAAATGGGTGCATCACATTCGTGCCAACAGAAACGATCATTCACAGTCGATCTGCATTATGCGGCAATGAATTTCACCTCGCACGGCATCGAGGCCGTCCTCTTTGTATTTTTGAGATCCGCCGAATCAACGATTCGCTACTGCGAAAACGCACATCATATCGAATTTTGCAGACCCCAATGCTGGTCTCCCGATAGCCATGACATTTTCTGGCGAGGCTGATAGATTTCACGCAGAACTCGAGGAAATTGGGAATTACACAATTTCGCGCGGAGTGCTTTTAAACGCGATCGAACCATAGGGATTCAATAACAAGCTGATGTCAGAACCTGTCACCTCCAGCGTCAACTTGCGTCGATTGCTCGCAATTGAATCTTCCTGTGATGAAACGGCCGCCGCCGTTGTCAGGGAAGACGGCGAAGTTCAGTCCAGCATTATCGCATCTCAATTCGAACTGCACGAAGAGTGGGGCGGAGTTGTTCCCGAGATCGCTTCTCGCGCGCATGTTCGTCGAATTCTGCCCGTTATCCAGGCAGCTCTCAGGGACGCCAATTGCCGCCCGGAAGATCTCAGCGCGATTGCTGTTACCACCGAGCCAGGTCTCGTTGGATCACTGCTGGTTGGACTGACGGCAGCGAAGACCATGGCAATGAGTCTCCAGATTCCCCTGGTGACAGTCAATCATGTGGAAGCACATATCTATGCGTGTGGAATGGGTCAGAAGCATTCGATTTACCCAGGCATTGGATTTGTAGTCAGTGGAGGACATACGAATCTCTACGATTGTCGATCAGCGACGGATTGCCGACTGATCGGTGGCACAACGGATGATGCCGCAGGCGAAGCATTCGACAAGGTTGCGAGGATTTTGAATCTTCCGTACCCCGGCGGACCATCGATTCAAAAGGCAGCGACCACGGGAAATCCAAACGCCTACAAGATGCCACGTCCTCTGATCAATAGCGGACGATTAGACTTTAGTTTTTCGGGCTTGAAGACCGCCGTTCTCTACGCCGCGCGCGGAGTCCCTGGTCCGGATCAACTTGTGGATACTCCGTCCGAACGAGTCAATGATCTGGCCGCTGCATTTCAGGAAGCGGCGGTTGAAGTTCTGGTGGCCAAGTGTCGCCTGGCTGTTCGCCAGCAGAACTACTCACGATTGTGCGTTGGTGGCGGCGTGGCCGCTAACAAGTTACTTCGCGATGAGCTGCAGCGAATGGCAAAACGGGAAAAAATTGAATTGCTGATTGCTCCGATGTCTCTGTGCACCGACAATGCCGCCATGGCGGCCATTGCCTGGGAACTGCTTAAGGCCGGAAGAATCGCAACTCTTGACGCAGATGTCCTGCCCGGTCTGGTTCGCCACCAGTTTCAGAATCGTCGAAAGTGATGAGCTGATTTGACGAGTTTTCTGGCTGTCAGATTGACATCATCCTGTGCAAGCCTACGATGGCGGTATGAGTCATCGCATCCTTACGGCATTGCCCGTCTACAACGAAGTGTCCCATGTCGCCGCAGTTCTGAATGAACTGCTCAATCATTCCACGGACATTCTCGTGGTTGATGACGGATCCACCGACGGCACAGAACAAGTACTGCGCCAGTTTGCGTCTGTACAGGTGGTTCAACACGCGCCAAACCGCGGCTATGGCGCCGCGCTTAGTACTGCGTTCGAATACGCCTTGAAGCACGACTACGATGTGCTGGTGACAATGGATTGCGACGGCCAGCATCAGCCGCATTTGGTTCAGCAAATTGCGTCGCTTGTGCACGGAACTGACGGCGCTGTCGATATGGTTTCTGGTTCTCGATACCTTCAGGCTTTTTCAGGCGACAGTATTCCGCCGATTGAACGACGTCAGATCAATGCACGCATCACTGCGTGTCTGAATGAGAAACTGGGACTTTCGATTACTGATGCGTTCTGCGGTTTCAAGGCTTATCGGGTTCCAGCTCTTGCGAGTCTTGATATTACAGACACTGGCTACGCGATGCCGCTTCAACTGTGGGTTCAAGCCGTTGATCTGGGCTGGAAGATTCAGGAGTTTGCTGTCCCGCTGATCTATCTTGATGAAAAGCGGTCCTTTGGCGGCTCATTAGATGACGCAAAGATTCGGCTGGCTCACTACAACAGCGTTCTGAACACCGAACTTGAACGACGCGGCATGTCGCAGCGGTTCACTTCTGATTGCGGTGCATCCGCGCATTAAGTGGACCAGCGAATAAGTCCTGACCATCTGAGTCTTGACAATTGTTGAACGATTGCCCCAATCGTTCATAAACAGCTGAGACAACTCGCCTAACACACTCGCTTTGACGCCGAACTGATAATTTCAGCGATCAGTTGCTGGTAGCTCATTCCAACTCTCGTCGCGATCATTGGCAGATCGGAATGTTCGGGATGGAGACCCGCCAGAGGATTGGCCTCTATAAAACTCGGTTGGCCATTTCCGTCGGACCTCAGATCAATCCGTCCACCGTCGCGTCCCTTCAGCTCTTGCCAGGCCTGGAGAGCAATTCGCTCTGCTTCTGCGACTTCGGGATCCAGGTCCGGCCGGACCAGATCGTAGCGAACGAGATCTTCACACCGTTCTTTGTTGGTGTAAGAGTACGCTCCGGGTTCTGCCCCTGATAGAAGGACGATTTCCAGAGTGCCGAGAACTCGGGCATCAGCATCAGAGCCTAAAACCCCGACGGTAAATTCACGACCGCACAGATAGGTTTCCACCAAAACCGGCTGGCGAAATTTTTCCAGCAGTTGTGCGCAGGTGCTTCTCAAATCCGCCAGCGTTGAAATACACGACGCGGGCGAAATACCCTTTCCTGTTCCTTCAGCGACAGGCTTCGCAAAAAGAGGATATGGCAATTGAATCCTGTCCACATCTTCCAGTTTTTCAACCACAGCAAAACGCGGTGTGGGAAGACCAGCTCTCTCGACCAGCGTTTTTGTGAGCCCCTTGTGCAGGCATACTGCCATAACAACAGGATCAGCAAACGTGCATGGGATTTCATACGCTTCCAGAAGTGCCGGAACCTGAGCCTCGCGGGCAATCCCGTGTAAGCCCTCACAAATATTGAACACCAGATCCCATCGCTCTCCGGCAGAAAGTCGACCAACGAGCTGACGAATATGACCAATACGGCAGGGTTCATGCCCAAGCGATCGAATTGTATTCTCGATTGCGTCAATCGTATCTGCGCGGTCGAACTCCGCCGTGGCTTCTTCGTCGTAACCGGCAGCCAAGTATTCATCACGCAGATCAAACGTCAGGCCGATTTTCATCGAGTCAACTTTCCGAACCAACAGAGAATGGCAGACATCAGGTTTCGGCAGCGTCGGATGTTTCGCACATCTCATGATACAACTGATTATGCAGAGGCCGAGCATCCTCGACTGTCATTCCCAGTGCAGTCAGCAGCGGTTGTTGCGGCGAGAGGAGTTCTACCGGGCAACCAGATGCAAGGCGTTCCAGAATTCCGTCGGCAGTGTAGTCGAACGGGTAGAGGCGACAGACCAGAGGCCGATCTTCCGCAGGAAGACGACATCCAGCTTCACCAAGAAAAATACAGTTGCCGTTCGGTTGATGCTTCAGAATCCGCCGAGTCCCATCGGGACGGAAAACATGCTTGTGCCAAAACGGGTCTTCCACCTGTTGATCGTAAACCGGATATCCAGGAAGACGAAACTCCGTGAAGTCATCGTTTTCGGTATGAGGTGCGATTCTGCGAACGTCACCGAGCGTCACATAAATTTCGGAATCCTGACAGCATGTTCGCTGATGCCGAGAACAACGAATGCACAAGAATTCTTCCGACACGCAACCGCTCCAAAAGCAACGCCTCGAACAATATTTCACGGCGGGAAGGTTATTGCACGCCGTCCGAACGGCAAGCTCAGGCAAACAGTTTCCGTAACTTGCGAAACGGCGAGCCCCCGGGGCCGATTCGGTCACAAAGCTGAGGTATCACCAGTTTCGGCCCCGTCATCGTTCGATATTCCTGCAGTTCCACCGCCAGACGAGCCAGACGAACCAGTCTCGATCGGCTCATCAGCGTTCTGGGTAAACATCGTTTGAATATCACGCGACAACTGACTCAGAAAATTCATATCCGGCGCAGTATTCGGGGTACTTACAGCCGCGTAGGCTTCAAGCCGATCCACAGTGAACGCCAGCAAGGCAAGCAAATGCGGGATGTCTCGCTCGACCGACTGCACAAGCTGCGAAGCCCGGCCGTGGAACTCATTGCCTTCATGCGTCGCTTCGCCGTTCCAGCGTTTGACGTTCGGAACCTGCTTCTGAGCGAATTCCATTGCACGCTGAGCAGCCTCCAGATCTTTGACTTCTTCTATGCAGGACGGACGAAAATCACCCATCTTTCTCATGCGACACTGATGCAGCCGCACACGAGCATCCGCAATATCGCGGATACAATTTTCAATCTCTCGCTTCCAGAACATTGGCCGATCGCGTTCCAGCCAAAACAGAATCTGTCGCAACTGTGCATCAAGCATCGACAGACACAGCCTTGCTTCCTCCTGAAAATTCACGACAGATGCTGCAAAATGCCGGATCGCATCAATCGACGAAACATTGGCCGAATCACTCATCTTCCGCTCATTTCTGACGACGTCATTGTTGCTGCAGGTACTCTTCCACCAACTGAGCTTTCCTCAGCAGATAGGGAATAAACTGTTCGTTTGACTCAACGAATCGCCCGAGTGACTTCATGTTGGAAACGAACTCCTCCGAGAATCGAAGTTGTTCCTGATCGCGCCAAGTCTGCCCAAGGTGATTCAACTGACCCGCGACGGCGGCTGTTTTCTCGTTGATTTCTTCATTGAACCGACGCAACAGTTGAGCAAACCGGCGAAGCTCGCCAGGATCAACGATAGCTTGTGTCATGACCTTGTGGTCCTGTTGAAATGAGTTTTGTAAGCCTTTGCAAATCTAACAACGGCATCAACGCCTTACTTTTCCGTCCATTCCAGGAAAACGTGTTTGGAACTTCCGGCTCCGACTGCATTCCGGAAATTCCGAATGTTGCCGACAAATCCACGAGACTCTTCACACGGGGCCGGAAGCAATTGCTACTCCTCGTCGTACTTCGTCGGAACTAAAACTTCCAGTATTGAACGAGGCAACAAGTCTCTTTGAGACTATAAAAGACTCTGGATTCCCGGCCGCGTCCACATCGCGCGTGCAGAATATTCAGACGTTGACAGAACCCTACGCGCCTTTTTCCTCGAGAATCTTCGGGACGACAAAGTACTGGCCGTCTGTTTTCGGTGCATTGGATATCGCTGCTTCGCGAGGCAACGACGGCAGCATTCGATCTTCCCGGAACACATTTTCTGCGGGCACCGGATGTGTCATCGGAGCGACACTGGTGGTATCGACTTCATCCAGAAGCTGAACGTACTCCAGAATCGTGCTGAGTTGCTCCCCAGCGGCCTTCAACTCTTCGTCCGATAGCGATAGTCGTGCGAGTGTTGCGACTTTTTTTACTTGTTCAATTTCCATAATGTGGTTTCGAGATTTTGAGGTTTGCTGAATGCTGGTTGCTTTCTCACAACCAGCATCTGATCTTCGATTTTCCAGTCCACGCCGACGACTTGGGCAGTGTTAGCTGGACAGCGCCAGGTTCGCAACGAGGCGTGTGCGTAAGTTGTTGGGCTGCTGGGATTTAGTTGGTGTTGACCTGAGGAGCAAAAAGAGACGACCTTCCGTGTGCAAAAACGTCTCACGAGGAAACCACGGAAGGTC
>JBGSVD010000111.1:0-1808 GCA_041753135.1 Planctomycetaceae bacterium | reverse complement strand
ACATAATGCCACAGCTGTAGACCGCAAGGATTCTGCGTAACGATCTCATGTTTTTCCTTCCGCCGACCACCGGATCTGAGACATTCGGGCCGACTCATCTTAGCCAGAGCAAACACTTTAAGAAATAGTGGAGAGAGCCTCGTGGTTTCAAATCGCCATCTTAGGCGAGCGGCAGATAAACACTTGTCTTTGTCGCAACACGTCGCGCTCTCGAGCGAGCTGAAAGCATAGTTGCTCTGGTGTTGTGCGGGGCGCTTTTCACCGGCCAGTCGCCTCTTGTTGCGGATCGTCATTCGCTGTTCGTGGCGCCCGCTGCTCTTGTAGGCAGGACAAAATCTCCGACTTTGGATTTTCGATGAATTCCTTCGTCTTTTGTTGATTGTCGTCAATTGCGGACAAGAAAGGTTGACTGAATCCGACAACGTCGAACCATCCCTCGCCGTGTTGCGAGAGGCGGATTCCCTTATCGAGTCGAGAGGGTAGTAGTGTGAAAAAGGCGGCGATCGAGACCAGGGGGGAAATTCTCGCCAGCAAGTGGAACTTCGGAGGAATCAGTGCGGTGACGCCGAGTGCACAAAGAAACGCGAACGCAGCACCGCACAAACGCAGGCGTAGTTGAATTGTCACAGGTTCTGAAACATACGCGATAATGTGCGTCTCCCGATTTCGCGTCTTCCGGCGAAATAGCCATGCTCCCAGGATCATGATCCACGTCGTGAACGTGAAGAGTGCATTTGAGTCCGTGATGGCAGGAGGCAACCACGAAGGTGCAAGTGCTCGCAAATCCGGAACCTGGATCAAAAGGAGCCCCCAGAAGACCGTTTCCGCTGATAGAGCCACGACGCGTTCCATCAGGGATTGCGGTTCGGTTCTTCGTTGAAACTTGTATTCTCCAAGTTGATCAGTGGCTCCGGTGACAAGGCAAATTCGCGGAAGTCTTGCCGCTGCGCGACACCGGATTCCCCCCGGAATAAGTTTGAAGGATCCTTCAAAATCGTCCGAAATAGGCAGGTTTGGATCAACCTCGGGCGCTGCGAATGGATTTGTGATTGGATCTGCCACGGGTTGATTTCTGGGCAACGATGGTTGCGGCTGTATTTCTGAAGCAAAGCTTGAGTGGCGTTCGGGCTTCACAATTTAGGCAGATTCGCCTTCAAATCGCAAGTTGCGCCTCAACTCAAATTGCATGGCAAATTGGGACGCGGTCGGGTCGTCGACTTGGTGAGTGCTGCATTCAGCCGGAATCTGTGGCGTATTGTTTTTGCTTTCGTGGCCGCCTCGACGCTTCGTCAATTCGCCGGCGGCCGTCTTTTCGTGGGCTTTTTAAGGGTGTGGACACACGCTGCGGACATTCGTTGAAGCAGTCGTGCCGTTCTCGGTTTTTTGTCGAGGACGCCGCCGTGAGTCCTTCCAGGGGCAGTATCGACAAGCAGTTGGACTCGGTCACCTCGTCCGGCAATCCGTCAGAAGGCCGTATGTTCCCGCGTGTGAAAGCAACTAAAAAGCCGCACGATGTCTGGTTCCAGAAGGGGTTACAAAACAACAGGGACAATTGTTCTACTCTGGAGGGCAATCGCGACAGTTCTGGGGGCATTGAGTAATGCCTCTGGGTCAGATTCGATACTGATTCGTTGACACTGCTGTTTGTCGATCGATAGCATTCGACGTTCTGTCGCGTGGGGAACTTCGGCGACCCTGTTTTGTTGTGCGACATTCCTGTCTGATGAATTTCTGTCCTGTCCTGTAATCTCGTCTCCAGAGTCGCTGAGTACTTTGTCAGAAGGCCGTTGATCGAGTAGAACCCCGTC
>JBGSVD010000110.1:0-19319 GCA_041753135.1 Planctomycetaceae bacterium | reverse complement strand
CTCACGTACGCCTCCGGCTAACGGTTAAACGAAATACATTAAGTTCCACTACTCTAAATTCTGATCTTCACAAAACGCTGGCCGATTCGACAGAAGGCAATCGCCTAGCGTCTCAGGCTCAAGTCTGGTGTGTTTGATGAGATAGATCCGTTTAACCGCGTTTAACCGTCAGCCGGAGGCGTACGCGCATGCCGCCACTCACGTACGCCTCCGGCTAACGGTTAAACGAAATACATTAAGTTCCACTACTCTAAATTCTGATCTTCACAAAACGCTGGCCGATTCGACAGAAGGCAATCGGCTAACGCCTCAGACTCAAGTCAGGTGTGCGAGTCAGGTGTGTTTGATCAGTTCCGTCGCACGTTGATAGTGTAATCACCACCCGCGTTGTTTTTGAGACACAAAAAACGAAGAATCGAGTTTCAATTCGCATCAAATTCATCAATAGGCAGTTCGGCCGATTCCAGCCACACCCGGCGAATTCGCTCGAGCTTTCTATGAATCGTACGGCGAGTTACGCTCATGAGTTCAGCGGCCTCTTCATTGGTATGCCCTTCCAGCTTCAGCAGCACCAGTCGTTTTAGATCCGGTTCTGGAAGCAGGTTCAACAGGTATTCGGACAAGTCCGCGACTTCGGCCGATAGTTCCGGCGTTGGTTCTCTCGCCGAGACTGCGCTGAGCGGATTTGGACTATCGGCTTTCTCCAGAACGGATTCGCTGATAGTTCGGCCGCCACTGCGACACTGCTGATCGTCATAACGATTGCGATTGATAATCTTGCGACTGGCAATCACCACCAGGAGAGCCCAAAGGTTGTCTCGATCTGCGACGTTCGGGAACTTCTGAGCTTCGATGCCTCGGCAAAGGCTGCGAAAGGCACTCACTGCGGCATCTTCTTCGTCGTAAACTCGGCGAGTCGCTGCCTTCAACTTGCCCCGAGCATAATTCATCAGCCGCTGGCAAAAGTGCTCCCAGAGTCGTTGAGCGGCAAGCGGATCAGCCTCGGAAAGTTGCTCAATCCATTGAGAAACGGGCTCTTCAACAAAAGCAAAATTATTTGCGGGATCCGCTGTCACAAAATTTTCCTCGGCAGTGATTGATCAACTGAGTCCTTCAGTTTCGGACCTCAAATGGCGGGCGGCCATCAGAGCGAATCTGAAGCGAACTTTAGCTTACGGTCAAGCAGAAGTCTGAAATCCGGCACAGACGGCATCATTTCCAGCCTGAATTTAGGGGTCATTTCATGTTATCGCGATTTCACAACTGGCACACGGTTAGAAGTTTCCTCCTTTCCACGGCGACAATGCTGGGGGTTAACCTTATCTGTGTGCCCGCCCTGCAGGCGGACGACTATTTTGCGACGCTGGATTCTAATGCTGATGGCGTACTGAGCGGTCGTGAAGCCACAGACATCAAGGTGCTGGATGCTGACAACGATGGCGAGTTAACAGAAACGGAATTCTCGCAGGCCGTTGCTGAGCAAGCGGTCAAGAATCTTTCCGCCGATACAGAGATCTTCACCCAACGCGACGGGAACGAGGACGGTCGACTTTCTGGTAATGAAATTTCCGGATACGAGCACACAGATGCGAACGGCGACGGAAAGATCCCATTCGATGAGTTTCGTTCAAGCCTCATTCGGCAACGCACAGAATTGAGCTCACGTCCGCCTTCGGAAGTCAAGAAAGTCGCGGTGGAGCGTTTCTCATTGCTGGACATTACGCAGGATGGCCGGCTCACGGGTACAGAGATCGTTGGTTCTGCTCACTTCGACTTCAATCAGGATAAGCGAGTCACTCGAGAAGAGTTTATCGCAGGGATGATTCTTGATGCGGCTGCGGGCGGCCGCGAAGAGACTCCGGAGAAGCAGTCAACACCAGCCGAGCTGCTGAATCTGTTCGTCAACGGCATCAACAATTGCAACAGCAGCCAGATCATTGGTCACTTGAGGCCGGAGTTGCTCGAAATTGTAGACGCGCCGGTATTGGATTTCTCATTGCAGACGCTTCACGACAGTCATCGCACTTTGAAGAAGATTTCGCCGGACCTGATCCAGCTGTCGCCGCCAGAAGCGAATGGTCAATTCGACGTTGTGGCACCTGTTGCGTGTGCATCCGGCGAAATGAAAATGCACATTACGATTTATGAAGACAAGCTGCTGGGGTTTCGATTCGAGAGCCCGGCGATCGAAGAGATTGAAGCTAACATCTACGCGAAGCTGATGACTGATGAGAAGACTCAGGACAAGTTCGCGGGATACTATTCACCGATTTGCAAAACACTGATCGAGTACATTACGAATTCAAAAGACGACAATGCCGCAAGGATGTTTCATCCGGAGGTTGTTGAAAGTCTCGGCCGTGAAAAATTCGATGCTGTCTTTGGTTCGATCAGAAATGCACTTGGCGACGTAGATCTCATCGAACTGGAAACGATCGGCGCCGGTGAGAATGCGAATGGAATCTTCATGATGACGATTGGGCATCGTGTGACGGGTTCAGCGGGAACGGCAATGATTGAAAACAAGTTCCAGTTTCAGGGCATGAAGGGAGCACTTGTCGCGATCTCATTCGAACCAACGGAACCGAACATGATCCAGGTGCTCAAGCCGGCGTCCACACCACGCTCGCCCTTGTTGAAGGAGTTTGTTGCGAAACAGGATGGTGTCAAGTTCCTGATGCCAGGCAAGCCGGTTCGCACCTATGACGACTCGCAGAATGTCGCAACCTGGCGACTGGAGCATCCTGCGTCTCAAGCCGTCTTCACGGTCCAGATTTTCACGTTTGCCCAGAGCTTTGAAGACACTCCTGAGGAATTCTTCCCGCTGTTGAAGGACACGCTGCTGACCAATACCGGTGGAAAACTGCTGGATTCGAATGATGAGCAATGGGACGGTCATCCGGGACAGTTTCTGGCGATCGAGGTCGAGGGCAAGGGAATTATGGGGCGGTATGACGTGATCGTCGGCCCGAATGTTTATTCCATGCAGTGGCAAGGCAAGGAAATCAACAAGGAGATTCGCGAAAGTTTCGCAGAGCCGTTTCTGAAATCTCTCCAGCTTATTGAAAAACCGCCTGCTGTGAATCTGCCCGTCGATCCCTCCATTGATGATCTGCCAGTCGCTCCACCAGCACCGCTGCCATAGGGCTGCGTGCAAGGTAAACCGCAAAGGCTCCAACAGACTGTTGATTGAATTGGGCAGACCGCGAGACCGTCCAGTTGTCCGCGAGAAAATGAAAACCGATCGGGGTTATCGTCCGGCGGCACATGCGATTAAGTATTGACGGATAAGTACTTCGACAGACCTCGTTTAACCGTCAGCCGGAGGCGTACGCGGGACGATCACAACGAGTTCGCCTCCGGCTGACTGTTAAACGCAATACTGTCCAACGAAGCACGTAGCTCCGTCTCTCCGAGACGGAGATCGAAGCAGAATCTCTGCCATTTGCGAGTCTCGGAGAGACTCGCCTACGTGTAAGTGGCCTTCAGTGAACGGTATTGCTGTTAAACGAAGAAACTTCTGCACCAGTGTTTAGCTCGCCCGTTCCGACTGATCACACAAAACTTAGGAAACAATAGATATGTCCGTTCGATTCACTTTGACAAATCTCCTCCTCGGTGCCGCCGTTGTTCTGCCGGCATCGTTCGTCTCTGCGGCGGACCACTTCTTTCGAGAAGATTCTAACAAAGATGGAGTTCTCAGCGGTCGTGAGGCAAAGGACTTGCTGTCGCTGGATGAAAACAAAGACGGGGAGATCTCACAGGCCGAGTTTACCGCTGCGGCAAAGAAGCAGAGAGCACAGGCCGTTAGCTACAGTCGCATGCTCTTCTACAGTCGCGATGAGAATTTGGATCGGCGATTGTCCGGGATGGAGATGGCTGGCGCTGAGCACTTTGATCAGAACGGTGATCGTCGCCTTTCCGAACTTGAGTTCAAAACCGGTCTTGTTAATGGTGAGCCGTCGATCCGGGAAGCATCAGCGGTTGAAATTCGCAAGATCGCTGCCGATCGATTCAGCAAACTGGATACAAACGAAGACGGTCGAGTCTCTGGAACAGAAGCCGAGACTGTGGCCCATTTCGATCGTGATCAGGATAGTCGCCTGACCATAGACGAATACATCACCGGCCTCGTTCTGTGCGCCGAAGTGTCGGATTCTTTGTGCCCGGGCGATCCTGTGCCGAATACACCGATCGCTCACGACGAGATTCACAAAGCTTATGCAACATTCGTCACTGTCTTCGAAGAAATGGAGAAGGTTGACCTGATTCAGGATTGGCTGCACGACAGTATCAAACATCAGATCGATCCTCTGATCCTTGATTATGCTCTCAAGCACGCGAAGAAATCTCATGGATTCATCGGACTGCCTCCAATGAGCGATGTGCGCATCGCGACTGTGGACGGCGGCGATATTCAGGCGGAAGCCGATCTGAGATGTGGAAAAGGGAAAATGAAGCTCGTCCTTCGATTCAAGGAGGGGCGTATGAACGGCTTCATGATGGATTCGCCTGAGATGCTGGCGATGGACAAAGCTTTGTTTCGCGACCTTCAGAAGGACGATCTGAAGACGAAGTTCAAAAACAGTTTTGGCTTCGACGCGTCGATAAAAATGCTGGATGTTCTGGACGGCAAAGATGTGCTGATTTCTGTGTATCCGTCCGTCGTCGAGCAGGTGGGTCGTGCGACGTTTGAAAAAGTGTTTGAACAGTTTCGCACAAAAGTGGGAACACTGACGTCACATAAGCTTGAGTCCTTCGAGACGGAATCCGGAGAGAACGATACTTACTCTTTCACGGTGACGCACATCGTGATCGGCGAAGGCGTGCCTCAGCGTTTCACGACAACCTATCAACTGGCCGGAATGGAAGCCGTAATCGTAGGCTTCGAAGTCGCTGATGCTCCCGACTATGTTCCAGCTCCAGAGCCAACTCCGCAACCAGAGGGCCCATCGGTTGCGGAACTCTCAGAGACGTGGCCTGAGACCGTTTCACTCAAGGATGGTCTCGCCTTCAAAGCTCCTTCAAAAGGAATTCGCACTGAGCAAGACTCTCCTGGCGGTCACATGACGCGATTCGTTGTGGAACTGCCGGAGAAAATGATTACGTTTGAAGTCGAGTTGACTCGCCTGAAGGTCGATGTCTCAAAGCAACCCAAGGCGTTCTTTGATACAGCAAAAGCGAAATTGCTTGAGACCATTGACGGTGAATTGCTTCAGGAAGAAGTCGAGCACGAGAAGGGGCCATTTCCCTCACAGATACTGACGATCAAACGCAAGGATGGCCGCTTTGCCTTTTGCCGCAGCCTTCTCGATGGTCGCAATTTTTATACGTTCCAGTGGACGGGGGCATTGAATGACGAGAACAAGTCGTCCGCTCTTGCGTTTCAGGAATCCGTCAAGCTGATTGATGCTGCAGGTGCCTTGCGATCGGGCTTCGAGCTTAAAGATCTGGATGGGGATGGGCAGCCAAACTCGGAAAGCAGCTCGAATGAGTGATCTTCTCCAACTGCACTCCTGTCTCATGCGGCCATCTCAATGCACTTCGCGAATCTCTCGAACCATGACTCGATACAACAACGTAATGCTTCTTGCTGGATTGATGACGCTCGCCGTCAATTCGTCCGGTACGGCTCAGGAACAAGCGCCGGCAAAGAATGTGCAGCAGAAGTTTACTCAGGACCTTGAGAAGCAGCTCAGCAGCGGACGTCGCCTCGCGATCGTGATTGGCATCGATGCGTATCCGACCATGCCGTTGAAGTGCTGTGTGAAAGACGCGAAGCTGTTGGCCGCAACTCTGCGAGATCGATGTGGTTACGACCCCGACGGTATTCTGGAAATGACGGATCTCCAGGAAGATCCGAACCTTCGCCCAACACTGGCCAACATTCGTCATCAGGTCCGACGATTTCTTTCCAATGCAACGCCGAAGGACACCGTGCTGATCAGCTTCTCCGGCCACGGCGGTTTGCGATCGGAAGGCGCTGGAGAGAAGCTGAAGCGAACCGGATACGTGTGTCCGATCGACTTTGATGGCACACGTGACAAGGATTCGTCGTTGCCCGTCGATGACCTGCGACAGATGTTGCAGGAATGCCTTGCTGCCCAGAAGCTGCTGGTTCTGGATTCTTGCCACTCCGGCGGCGCGGGTGCGGTCTCAGGATTCACGATTGCAGAGAATGTTGGTCACACTTTTCAAAAGGCTCAGGGGTTGATCACGTTTGCGGCGTGCCGTCGTGATGAAGTCTCAAGTGAAGACCGAGAAGCTGGCCACGGCGCATTTACGCTCAGCTTCGTCCAGGGCCTGGAAGGGTTAGCGGATTTTGATCAGAACCGAATTGTGGACAGCGATGAACTCTATCGTCACGTATTGGCGGAAGTTCCGGCCAATGTGAATGCTCTCTTTCCGGGTCGAAACCAAACTCCGGTTCGAGTCATCGGCCAGGACGTCGTTGGTGTCTTTGCTCTCGCGCCAGTGCTTCCGAAACCGAAGGCAACCGCGGCTCTTGCGAGAATGAAACCGGGTAACGTGCTGAAGAACTCCATCGGAATGCCGCTGGTTCTTCTGCCGCGATCCAACTACATCAAGGGATCTTCGAAGTCGGAGTACAAACGACGTCCCGATGAAGATTTACGTGCGGTGATCATCTCCAAAAGAATTCTGATGGGAGTTCATGAAGTCACTCAAGCGGAATATGAAGCCGTCATGGGACACAGTCCCAGCCATCATTCCCGCCATGGCGATGGTGCCGAAAACGTTGGCGACTTGAAGACGGGGCGATTCCCGGTCGAGCAGGTTTCCTGGACGGACGCTGTTGAATTCTGCCAGAAGCTGAGCAGTCAGTCGGAAGAGGCGTCGGCCAATCGAGTCTATCGGCTTCCCACGGAATCCGAGTGGGAGTTCGCTTGTCGAGCCGGCAGCACTTTCGCTTTCTCCACTGGTCAGGTCATTGATGGATCGCAGGCGAATATTCGCTCCGATCAGCCGTACTGGTACGCTCGCCGCAGCGACTGGCTGGGCCGAACGAAAACTGTTGAAAGCCACGCACCGAACCTGTTCGGACTTTGCGATATGCACGGCAACGTGGCCGAATGGTGTTTGGACAACTACAGCGAACAGCCGTCCGGACTGCATCTTATCAGAATCAACTTCTCCATGGACGCTGAAGAACCCGTCGCGATTTTGGAGCAAATGCATGAGTTGCTCAACGCTCCAATCACACCGCAGTTCACGGTCCACGACAAGTTCCGCATGTGGGAAGAAGCGACAGACCCGGTCGGTCCAAAGAACGAATCGCGGAAAGTAATCCGAGGTGGCTCGTATCTGTCGGACGTGGCGCAATGTCGTTCGGCTGCCAGGAAGGCTCAGTCACCAGATTACACGCACAAGGCCCTTGGATTTCGAGTTGTCTGCGAGCAATCCAATGTCGGACGATGATATGAGGCAGATCTTAGTTTTCAGTGTTCAGTGTTCGGTTTTCGGTTTTCGGTTTTGAAATTTGAAATCTCAGATTTCTATCACTTAATGAAAGGTACAAACTCCATGAAACCACTTCTTATGACAACCCTGTTGGCATCGCTGATGCTAACGTCGCCGGCAACGGTTTCGTTTGCTGATGAACAGGACGAGAAGCCCGTCGTAAAATACAAGCACGACTTCGAAGGGCAGGACCTTTCGGGCAGAGACTTCGGCAAGCAGAACCTCGACAACGCCAATTTTGCGGATGCAGTCCTGACAGATGCCAAGTTTAACAACTGCAGCCTGAAGAACTGCAATTTCCAGGGCGATGTTCTGACCAACACTAATTTCAGCACCGCGGATATGACGGGGTCGGATTTTCGCAATTCCACATGCAATGCGTTCTTTAGTAACACGATCCTCAACAAGGCGGATCTCTCCGGTGTTGATCTTCAGGGCAGCAACACGTGTGAAATGAAATTTCGAGAAGCCAAGCTGCGAGGAACCAAGGGGTTCAATCAGATCTATGGCTCAGACTTCTACCTCGCCGATCTGCGAGGCGCTGACCTTTCCACAGTAACGCTGCACTTCCGCACCAACTTCCGCAAAGCGAAGTACGATCAGGTCACCCGCTGGCCGAATGACTTCGATCCGAAGACTCAGGGACTCGTCTACCAGGAGACAAAACCGGAAGAAGACGACGCTGAAGAAATGTCGAAGGACGACGACTCTGAAGAACCGGCCCCAAAGCCTCGCCGCAAGACGTCCGGAAAGAAGCCTAACGACGAAGCCGCATTTCAGAAACTCGACAAGAATGAAGACGGTGTTCTTTCCGGCTCCGAAATGAAGGGCCTGGAAAAATCTGACTCCGACGGTGATGGCGAAATCACTCTTGCAGAATTCCTGGCCGGCAGTTGAATCAGTACGCTCTGCGGCGGCCTTTTCCGCCCGAGTCTGTCGTCAGGAATCTTCCGGGTATTCCCCTCGCTCGAAGATCGTGCAGCTTTGTGTTCCTGGATAGTGGACAGATCGTTAATCCGTTAAAAGAAATCACTTTGAAGCTGCACGATCTCCTCCGAAATAATGTGACTCGATTACGATGCCGGCCGGTGCTCCGGCACAACTTGATTTTTCTCGCAGGACGGGTACTCCTGCCCGATGTGACGGGCACAGAAGACATGCAACAGTACCCATCCAGCGAGCTTGAGTTACGGAAATCCAGGCTTTACGAAGCACAAGAACGTGCCAGTTCAGGTACTGCTGCAACTTCCACAGTCGTTTGATGTTTCAAGTATTCTTTTCTCGCTTTAGTGGTTGAACGATGAACGATTCTGGTTGGCTGATTCCGGTGGTCGTTTTGAGTGGCATAGGCCTGGTGCTGGGATTGATCGTTTGGATTTCTTTTCACTTCGATAAGAAGCGAAGGCTCCAGTGGCTGGAAGTTGCGACAAGCCTTGGGTTCGAAAATCTCTCCGTGTATCCGGATGATCTGGATGGAATTGTCGGCAGTTCACGATTGATGACGACCGGGCGACAGAGGGCGTGGACCAACGTTTTCAGAAGACAGGTCGAATCACTGGGCGTGACATTCTGCGACTATCGATACACCGTAGGACATGGCAAGAACACAAAAAACTGGCAGCAGACTGTGATCCTGTTTTGCTCTCCGGCGATTAACGCACCTCGATTTGAGATCAAGCCCGAGGGCTGGTTCAATAAACTGGGTGAGATGCTGGGAGCCCAGGACATCGATTTCCCGGAATCGCCTGAATTTTCGAAGAAGTATGTTCTGACCGGCGACAACGAAGAAGCGATCCGCCAGTTCCTTCGCCCCGATATTCTGCAGTTGCTGTCCGAATTACAAAATCTCTGTCTTGAGGTTCGTCCGGGGAGCCTTATGTTCTGGTTTGATAGGCGGCGGATTTCACCGACGGAATTCAACGCCGTGTTCGAACAGGCCTTTAGTGTCTGCTCGGCCATGAGTCAACCTGCATAGATTTCGCGATCGCGAAACTCGAAAACATTCCATGGTATGGTCCGATTGATTTCGACTTTCCCTGCCAGCAAACTGCAACGCAGTGGTTCATGACACGACTCGGATTCATCACCACCGTGATTCCACGGAATCCTGTCCGAGTTAGTCAATTGAACAAATCTCTCTGGTTGATGAATGTCGTCTCCTGTGGGCTCTTCGCGGCGACGTGTGAGATGGCGACGTTCGTCGAGGGCAGGGTGGCAGCCCAATTACTCGCCAAGAGCATTGAGGAAAGTCATACAAAGTTCCGGAGCGGAACCAACAAACGATCACGCCAGCCAGCGATCAAGGTTCTCGCGAACGAATGTGTGATCAGTCAGCCATGGATAGGCATTGATGACTCGATCCAGTTCGCTGGCCTGGCCGGAAGACAGGACTTCGTTCGGATCAAGACAACGATTCGATGGCATCAAACCCTGTCGTCGCAGTATCTCATTGATACCCGGAATGCAGCCTGTGAATCCGTTCGCAGCGTCGAACACCGCCGCGTTGGCGTCTGTCAGAGCCACGTTTCGCGACAACCATTCTGCCGATAGATTCGCCGTCGAGCGAATCTGTTGAATCTCCTTCAGCATTTCAACCGAGTTCCTGGTCCACACGGCCCATTGTCCCAGGAGTCCTCCGGCGAAAAACCGCGTTGTTCCGTGCGAAGTAAAAGGTGTGAGCAGATCAACGATAATGTTGTCATCATTGCCCGTATACAACGCCAGATCTTCGCGCCCGGAATCAATGACGGCACGCACGACGTCCCACGTCTGGTAGCGATTGAAGGGAGCGATTTTGATTGCGACAACTCGTTCGTTTTCCACAAGCTTACGCCAGAAATCATACGACAGCGTGCGTCCGCCGACGGCTGGTTGCAGATAGAATCCGACAACCGGTATGACGTCTGAAACCGACTGACAGTGACGAATCAGTTCCTCTTCGGTCGCATCGCGCAGCGCGGCGAGGCTTAGAAGACCGGCGTGATAGCCGTGGTCGACCGAGAATTCCGCCTCCGCCGTTGCTTGAGCGGTCAGTCCGCAGATGCCGGCAATTCGAACGAATGGCGTACCAGATGGCAGTGATTCCGAAAGCCATTCTGAGACATTCTTCAGCAGCGGCTGGTAGAGTCCATGCTGCGGATCGCGAATAGCGAATTGAGTCGAATGGACTCCGACGGCCAAACCACCAGCACCCGCGTCCACGTAGTAGTGAACCAGCGCGCGCTGATGACGTTCGGACCATGATCCATCATCGTTGAGTGCCAACGGACAAGCGGGAATCACTTGGCCGGCATTCAGGTGTTGTCGCCAGGGCTGCATCCGTCAATATCCTTCGCCACGAGCTTCAAAGTGGGTCGGCTTATTCAGCGTCGCGCCGCCGCGTTCCAGCCATGTGGCCACCCATTCGATCATCTGATCCAATGAGACTTCCGGCGGACCAAACATCGCATGCGACTTCGAGGCATTATTCAGCCAAGCCACTTTTTCTTCTGTCCCGGTGATCGTGGGTTTGATCCCAAAGCGATTGCCGAACGCCTGAGCCACCTCACGAATTTTCAACGTATCCGGCCCCGTGATATTCAGTGGCACAGCGGGGGTGGCGGCATAGTTCAACGACTGGATGATGTGAGAAACTGCGTCGCCTTGCCAGATGACGTTCGCGTAACCCATCGTGACATCGACCGGTTGTCGATTGAGTACCTTCTGTGCCACATCCAGCAAGACGCCGTAGCGAAGATCGATCGAATAGTTGAGCCGAATCAGAACGACTCGCGTGTTGTTTCTGGCCGAAGCTTCGATGAAAACTCGTTCCTGATCCACACGCGACTGCGCATATTCACCGGGGGGATCGGCCGGTGAATCTTCCGTCGAGCCGCCGGATTCCGGCGACGCGAAAGCATACACGCAACCCGTTGATAACATCGCGATCCGCGAATCGCGATAGCGTTCGGTCACTTGTTGCGATGTTGTGATGTTGATCCGCTGCAGCAGACCGGGCTGTCCGCTGGTTCCGAATTTGATTGCCGCCAGCGAAATAATGTTCTGTGCGTCGGGCAATGCCGCCACCTGATCGGCTTCGGCAAGGTCCGCAGCCACGACTTCGAACCCCGCACGTTGGAACTGTTCACGTTTGGCGGTGTCGGAGAATCGTGACACGGTGATGACTGGTTCGTCACGCCCCGCAGCCACGAGCGCTCGCTGGAGCATTTTGCTGATGTGAAAGCCCATCTTCCCGCCCGCACCCAGCACCGCGAAGCGACCGGGCAGATTGCGAACGACCGCCACGACTTTATCGTTCGGCGTTGAGATCAGGTCATCGAGTTCTTCGGGCGTGGTGGGAGTTGGAATCATGTCGGCTCCTGTAGTGGTGGTTCGGGTGGTCGATTGTCTAAGATTAAAGCCCCACTTAATGACTGGGGTGAATTTGGGCATCTTTTCGTTTAACCCGTGGCGACAGGTTTAGAAGTTGCGCATTTCGTCAGGGCTGGAAGCCCGGCACATCCTCTGCCGGTGGCGTGAGCCACCGGAACAGGAAAAATACAGGGATTCAGGCCTGAAGGGCCGACACAGATGTCAGTGTGTCGGCCCTCCGGGCCTCAGGTTCTTTACTCTACCAAACCGGTGGCTCACGCCACCGGCAATGGATATGTCGGCCCTCCGGGCCTGAAATAGCGCAACTTCAAAACCGACAGGCCAGGATATCACTTGTCCTGGCCTGTCGGCCACGGGTTAAACGAATCGGTTTATGATATAAGGATGGACACTCTGTGATCCCGACAATGAAACGGGACGCCGACTGGCAGACTTTATCAATGTGAGAGGCATGTTCCAACGCACTCCTGTCTGTAGGGAATTCCGATGCTCGGTGACGATGTAGAAATCCGAGTTCTCCGCGAAGACGACTTGAGCTTCGTCGATGACTTCGTACAGCAGGCTGGTTGGAACCAGCTCCGCGTCGATTGGCTGCGAGTGCTGCGTTACGAACCCAACGGCTGCTTTGCTGCCTTCTCTGGCGAACGATTGATCGGCACGGTCACAACGACGACCTACGGAACAGATCTGGCGTGGATCGGCATGATGTTAGTTCACCCGGAGTTTCGAAGACGCGGCATCGCCACGGCTCTGATGCGGCACAGTATCGTCTATCTCCAGAATCATGGCCTCGAATGCATCAAGCTGGACGCGACTCCAGAAGGCCAGTTTGTTTACGAACAACTTGGCTTCGTGGAAGAATGGAAATTTCACCGCTGGGAGCGATCGGCCGCTCAACCGCCGCAAACCATTCGGCCCAATCAAGTGGTGTCGCGAATCAGACAACTCGAGCAGCTCGATCGTATCGCCTTCGGAACGGATCGATCAGTCTTTTTGAATAAGCTCGGCGCGGATTCGTTCACGATTTCCCACGAAGACGGCTTTGGCATGATCCGCTCGGGTCGTCGAGCTTCCTATCTCGGCCCAGTGACGGCGAGCACAACGCACAGTGCGGAACACATTCTTCGGGAGCTCGTTGGTCCGCTGACTGGTCGTATCTTCTGGGATATCCCAGGGCCCAACATCGCAGCACAAACGCTTGCGAAACAACTCGGCTTCCACCATATTCGCGACCTCACACGAATGACACTTGGCCAAATGTTGACTACGCCGGATTTCTCGATGCAGTTTGCGATTGCAGCTCCTGAAACCGGCTGAAGCTGTGTACGAATTGCTCAGAAATTGCGGACCCAATCTAATGGCACGGAGTGTGCCGACCGGTTTCGCAACGCCAGAAGGCTTGCGATCGGCTTTCAAAAAATTTGAGTTGACGACACCATGATTCGCCTTGGGCTTCATCTTTTTGCCCAGCCATTTTTTTGCCCGATGAGTCTGAGACTTTTTATTGATGACGCCATAGATCAACACTGCGAGCGATGACAGAAATCCGACAAGTACAAAAATGCGATTGGGCAAAAAGATGGACTTAGGCAGGCGACAGATCTGAATCTACCGAACGCACTCCACGTGAGCCTGGGGCACTAGCCGATTCTCTGCCTTCAAGTCGGCTAGCGTCTCAGGCTCAACAGGTACTATTCGCTCTGCCGCGTGATGAAAGATCCTGCAGTGATGGGATCTTTAGCAAGATCCACTACCTCAAAACCGAATTCTATATCTTGATGAAACACTACTTTTCTTCCAACAGTTTCGCCGTCGCTAATCTGAGTGTCTCAAGCCCGGCCGCTGACAGTCGGCCATAAGCCGTCGTGCCAGCATCCTCTTCATTGGTTTTGTTGACCTCAGCGTTCAGGTCCACGTATTGATTCACGAAGCGACGCATCTGATCCTGTGACCAGCCTCGCTGTTGTTGCAGCAGATTCAGATACTCGATCAACTGCTGAGCATCGCGGTAAGCCTTGAGTCGCATCGAATGACGGATGACAGTTTCGCCAGACGCGTCTTTGTCGAAGATGAACAGACCCAGTTGATCCGCTTCCTTCAATGCACTCCCCGATTTGTTGACCGTCTGCCAGGGAACAATCCCAGTCGCTCCGTCCTGCCACGCATCCAGCGCCCACGCCTGGATGTTGCGATTCGTCTCATGGACGTGATTCGATGTCCCGTAAACCCACGCCTTCAGACCGTCACTCTGCATGCGGTCGGTTACCAGACGACGATAATTCTGGAACGCCCATGAAGACACAATCCACAGATCATCACGTCGATCCAATTCGCCTCGACAATATTCAGGACGCGAAATGTCGATGCGATAATCGATTTGAACGCCCGGCGCAACTTCACGGCCGCGATCGGTCAACTCCCCATAAAACTGCAACGCCCGGTAATCCCAAAAGCCCGATGGTTCATCCAGTATCCATGGTGCTTTAGTCTTTTCGTTGAGCGAACCCTTGTTATTAAAGTAGACCTGAAAGCCGGTTTGCTTCCAGCCTCTGGATTCGGCAAGTCGAGCGAAATCCTGCAGAATGTGGACGTACGTCGCAGCATACTCAGGCCGATCGGCGAACGACTGATACGCATCCGGATTTCCGTTGAAGTACTGTCGACAATTCAACGGCCAGCTTTCATGAAACGTCAGATAGAAGCCCGGTGCCGCGATCGGTCCACGATGTCCGTCTTTGAAAAGTGAGCCATCAATGTACGGCCCGAAGGCTTCCACAAAATCGTCCCAATATCCTGTTGTGGCACCCGGTTCGATGCCATCGTACTTCTTATTGTCCATCCGCCGCCCGGAACGAAGACGCATATCAAGATTGCTCTTCCTTGATCCCGGAGCCGCCGTGTGGTGCGAGTAATGCAGGATGTTTGAATGAACTCGATGGTCGTACGCAACTTGTTGCAGGGCATAATATTCGTCGACGTGATCGGGCAAACCGTAGCCATTCATCTCGCAGAAGAACGTGGCCTGACGCGGCAACGCAAAGGGATGCACTTTGATCTCCAGCGGCACCTCACGACCATCGGAGATTGTTATCTTCCCTGTGCGAACACCGGGATCAGAGTCGAAAGGAATATAGACATCAGCAACGACGCAGCGATCCACGTCGGGCTCAAGCGAAAGGGATTCCGATAACGGCAGCAGTGGATCAGGAATCAGGCGTGCTCCTGCTTCTGCCTTTGCCGGAACGTACACGGCTTGATGCAAATTGATCCGAGGCTCCACTTCGTCCAGTTGAACTTTGACGGAAACTTTGTCGTCGCGTTTATCCTGGTGACTTCGCAGCAGCAACTGGAATCCAACAACCTCTCCGGCAGCAGCAGTGAGGCGAACTCGGTGACCATCGAAGATCAAATTGTGAGTCCGATAATCCGGCGGAAGGTCACCGACAGCATTTCCTGACGCGTCATACTTATCGGCGATCGGAATCACGCTCAGGTTGGCGATGGGTGATGACTGTGGCGGCGCAAATGACATTGCCGGTTTCTCGATCGAACCTGATTTCAGAATCACACTGCGAAGCACCGCAGGCTGTGAACGCTGCCCCGTGCGATTCAAAGTGACGACTTGAATTTCGTACGCTTGATCAGCGGCGATCGATGACGGGAGGTCTCGCAGGTGAATCGTTTGCTTTTGACCACTGCTGACAAGCGGGATGTTGTGCCGACCGAGCAATTGACCATCGACGCTGACTTCGTACGCAAACCCATGCATTGGGGATTTCAACATTAGACGCGTCGAACGACGATCCGTCGAGTCTACTCGCAGCTCCGTGGCTGGCTCTGCTTTGGCTTCATTCTGACCATCGAGTTCAACAAGCAGATATGGGATCTTCCCTGATTGCTCGCGTGCAAAGATCGTCGGGTTGCGTCCGGTGTCGGAGTCATGCTCATGAATGGCCAGCCCATGAGCGACGCCAATCGCCATCGCATGAATCATGTCCGGCGGCACGTTCCAGTAGTACTTACCATCACGGATTTCTGAATTCGACTGGTACACCAGAGTCGAACTGTTGCCGCCGCAGACGGCCGGAAACCTGGCTCCTCGGTAGCCCCAATCTTCAACACCATCGATTCCAGCGGTCAGGCCGTTCGAGCGATATTCATCCCACGGCGTGGCGATGGTGGAAATACTGACGCCGGAAATCTCCTGTTCGCCTTTCACACAAACCAGTGTCGCCTTCTTCACTTGTTTTCCCGCAATCGCCGACGTGTCGAACGCCATGGCGACCATATGCTGGTTGCCTTTGATACGAATGCGTCCCTGTTGTCCGGCGTTCAAGTCCCATTCACCGTCCACCATGACGATTGAGTTGTCTTTGGTCACTGGCAGTCGGATCGGCTCATCCGCCATTAGAGCGGTGACAAAGAGCGAAGGTATCGAGAGCAAGGCGAGTAAGATCCGCATGGCATAATCCGCTGAGTAAATTTAAATGATCGTTGCGTTGTTGCATTTCGGGAGGGCAAGGCTCCTGCCGAGCCGACGCCACTGCAACGGTCAATGTACCACGCATGAAGTAACTTCAGAAGCACTCTGCTAACTACCAGCACAGCGACGCATTTTTTAATTTGAGTATTTCGTAGGGTATGACCAGTCAAGTGTTGAGCATGAATGGGGAAAAAGACGTCGGACATATTGGATGTTACATGATTGAATGACGATGGCAGCAGGAGGCGGAGTGGAGAGACTGGTGATCAGACAGTTATTCGCGGATCGAAACTGCATGACATGATCCTTCGTGGAAATATCTGCTCTACAGAGCGGGCGGCACATTGCGAAACCAGACAAGGCTGAAATTCGAACATGGCCGAAAGGGGGTGTCAGACGTTTTCCGTGAATCGACTCGCCGACGGCCCCTGCCGTCAAAGTTCCTTTCTATGGAACGACCAATGACGAATAAAAAATGACCAACGAAGAACAGACTCGAAGAAAGTTCAAGCCCTCGCATCTTCTGTGTTCTATTTTAGACTTACCGGAGGAAACGGACAGAGGCTCTGGTCTTGACCTCTTCATAGTGTCGGCATTTGACAGTATCTACGACCTGACCGGAGCCGGGTTTGAGCCTCTTGTAAGGCCCTTCTTTCTCCTTGTGCGGTCACACGGAGCGATCTCGTTGATCGTCCCGACACTCGATCATGAGCACATGAAGAAGGCTTACGGCGACTTGCCGGAGAATATTCATACCTACTGCGAGTATTCGGCACCGAACGGGCGATGTTGGTCTGATCGGCTTGGAGAGCCACTCGATGAGGCCCAAACCATTGGAGTTGAACCAACGCTTCGGCAGGAGATCGTTCAGCAGATCTCTGCTTGCTCGTTGCGAACCGAACCGCTCGTCGAAAGACTTAGACTGGTCAAGACGGCGACGGAAGTGAAGATGATTGAGCGAGCGGCCATGTACGCGGACTATGGTGTTGAAATGATGCATCGTACACACGAGGCTGCGCTGTCTGGCGATCGGCGGGTTAAGCCAGACATGAATTCTCATCAAACCCAGCAGGCGAACGTCCGCAACAAATCGGATGCCGATGACTGGCGAGTTTCATGAGCTTAGAAGCCCGTAACGGCTTTAAAGGCGCAGGTCACAACCTCGCGCATATGGTCGAAGCTCAGCGTGTCGATATCGTCGCTCATTTGGTGGTAGTTGGGATTGCGGATGAAAGACGTGTCATTAATCATCAGCGCCGGAATGTCAAATTTCCAGTAACTCTGCTGATCCGACAGGCCGGCCAGCATTTCAACCATCGGATGGTCAATGATTTGCACGTCAATACCTGCACCCACTTTCATGAGTTCATAGACTCGCTGGTTAAAATCGTGATACGATTGCTTTCCGACCACTGCGATAAAGTTTGCCTTCTTCGGATAACTCTTCTTCAGTCGTTCATCCGGGTAAGACTGATCGCCCTCGTTAAAGTAGCCAATCATTTCAAAGTTGATCACGCCGATGATGTCTGACTTAAACATCTTGATTGAATCTGCATGGATCCAGGAACCCATCTGCTGAGTGGCAAAGTAGGGCGGCTCCTCAAGGCAGTAAGACACGAAATCAATTCTGTAGTCGATCTCTGGCTGCGCTTCGGCCACCATTCTTGAGATCTCCAGCAGCCCGGCGACAGCACTGGCATTGTCATCCGCTCCCGGCTGGTCTCCGCAGACGTCATAATGCGCGCCGACGATCAGGCGGCGTTGCTTTTCCGAGTTGTACGAGGCAAGAACATTCCTGTAGACTTGACCGGCCACAGGGAATTCCTGTTCCGTCGGCTCCAGGCCATACTTCCGGAACTCGCTCTTCAGGTAATCGCAAACCCGTCCCAATGATTCCATGTTCCTGTGATTTCGGAACGGTCTCAAGGTCGTCAGAAACTCGACGTGCTGATACAGAAATTCGCGGTCTGCGTGCATGAATGTGAAGTTTTTCGGTTAGCGGTGTGAAGTCGTGGAGTGACCTGGCGGAGCGTCTACTCGGGACGTGGCTGCGGCTTGTGTTCCGCATTGTGCTGCACGGTACTGGCTCGTCGAAGCGATGTCGTTCCAAACCGACTTCGAATCTTATCGGCAACCTCATCAAGTCTGGAGTCCTTCTCGTCCTGCTCGTCGCCGAACAAATCTTTCTGAATCGGCCGCTGCTTCTGCAGGTTCGACACGCCCATACCAAGGAGACGGACAGCCAGAGGACGATCGGGCAACTCGGATGTCAGGAGTTGCAATGCCACGGACCAAAGCTGGTTCGTGGCATTGGTCGCGGGCGAAACACTTTTGGCACGCGTGTACGTGTCAAAATTGCTGTAACGAACTTTCAGATGAACGGTGCGTCCCTGGATCTCATGACTGCGCAGGCGACGGGCCACCTGTTCCGTGAGTTCCATCAACCACGCTCGCAGGGCCTCCATGTCACAGATGTCTTCGGCAAATGTGGTTTCGTGCGAAATGGATTTTGCCTCACGATCGGCGACTACGCTTCGGTTGTCAATCCCACGAGCGAGCTGCCAGAAATGTTCGCCGTTCTGGCCGAACTCATCCTGCAACTGCAGCAGGCTGAGAGCACTGAGCTGCCCGATTGTCTGAATTCCAAGACGTTCAAATCTCTGCCCCGTGACCTTTCCGACTCCCCAGATCCGACCGACCGGCAGCGGAGCAAGAAAAATGCGGACCGCATCGGGTGCGACGACCGTGAAGCCGTCGGGTTTGTCCATGTCGCTTGCAAGCTTCGCCAGAAACTTGTTGGGGGCGACGCCAACTGAGGCCACCAGATTCAGTTCCTTGCGGATAGTGGGAACAGCACGTTCGTCGCCTCCGTATTCAGCAGGTTAGATGCGCGCGCTGGGGGCGTTTACTTCCCGTGATTGTTTCCTTCGAAAAATTTAACTCACCTGCATTTACTTCTGTGTTTCCTTCCCTGCAGTTTTCTTCG
>JBGSVD010000109.1:0-4478 GCA_041753135.1 Planctomycetaceae bacterium | reverse complement strand
TATTGATATCTGATCGTGACACAGTCTTCTCTCCATAGCATGCGATGACATTTCGTATGCTGCGGAGGTGTACTCAAAACCTCACAAAAGCGCAACCCCCTAGCTTGCCAAATTAGCCTAATATGCGCGCTGGCCTTGGTTTGAAGCCTGCTTGGCGGGGCTGATATTGAACAGTGGCAAGTCAGTGCTTAACACCATTGGCGAGATTATGTTTGCAACAGCAAGTAGATTGCCAGTGGGCGAGAATGAAGAGATGTGGGAAGAAATTTCCGCTGTGTATCGCAAGTATGGCTGTTAGTCATTTTTCTTTTTTGCCGTTGGCAATGATGAGTTCAGCCAAATCGGTCCAACTGATCTTGTACCCATATTTGTCTTTACCATTAACCCACACGACTGACCCATTAGACACCTTTAATCGACCAAATGGCTTATCATCAATTCTGACAGCGAATTCAAGTTGTTCACGATGTAGATCACGCGGAGGAATTGTCATTTTGACTTCGTGTGTTGCCATTAGTAGACCAACCTTTAGGAGAAATTTATGAGAGAGAATATGAAAACGAACGACAGCGTTAACCCGGTTGGCGGGGAAGACGTGGAAAGCACAAGCTCGGCAGGATCGCCAACTCGGGTTCAACGCATGGTTAGGCGATTTGCGATTGGATGGTGGTAAATGAAGATCACTGAAGAAGAAGTAAGAGCAATACTAAGACAAGCGGTTGAAGCAGGATTTGGAGATAAAGTTGCTGATCCAGATTTTAAATTGGTAGACGAGTCGGATAAACGACTTCGAAATGAATACGTTAATATTGCAGAGGATCTACGACCGGCCGTTAAGGAGATCTGTGATGAGTACGAAGTCCCATTCGGCATCGAGACCGGGTGGCGATTCAGTTTGGACTGCAATGAAGCGGCAATTATTCAACCGCTCCTGTATTTGCGTGGCAAGTGGTAGTAAACCAGAGAATTCGATCACAAAAAAGCGAGGGCCGACTATTGTGCTTAAAAATTGCTCCGCATCTGCACGAACGGTAAAAGCTCGCACAAATTCTTCTCCGTCTCTATTTGATGATAGAAATGAGATGGGACGCTCTGGAGGTTGAACAAGACCAAGAATAAAGAATGGGCCAGTAGTATTAGACATGTATTATCTTTTAAGGAGGGCTAAAGCCCATGAGTAATAAGAATGGCGATTTTGTTTCGCCTAACGAATTGCGATCTATGCGTCAGGCGATTAGCCGACGTATAGATCGTGCGTTGAACTTTTCCGCTTTGTGGATTGGGGGCATAGGGATCGAGGGGAGCCCTCTGCGGAAGCAATCACGAGCACTCGGCGGTTTTCAGGAGTCTACCCAGGGCAGATTGTGCTGTCATCCGAAATTCTTCGCCACACAGAGTTTTCGTTGCGACGATGAAAACGCCTGTAGCGGCAGCCATCACCGGCCGAAGATGAAGGACGGCAGGCCGATCACTCAACACAGCGTCCGGCCCCGACGTCTGCGCAGCAGACCATGCTCCCTGCGGAGACTTATTGCCGCACGAAGAAACGACGATTCGTGTTGTGCAGTATCGCTCAGCCATCGCGGCACCGGTACCAGTGCGGGCGATGGTGACCACGCATCACGATTCGCCAGCCGGGCTTTCGCAGAGATTCAATGGTCCGCATCGGACACTCACACTTCGGACAGCACGGGGTGGATGAGGCTGAAGGCGGCAGGCTTAAGTCTGCAGGTTCGGACGCAGCAGCAACAGGCACTGCCACTGAACCCAGCAGCTCACGGCACTCGGCGATGTAGCGTTTACGATGATGATTGGAATAGCCGCCAAAGCGGCGACTCTTCGTGTAGCCTTTCGGAAGAATATGCAGACACCATCGCCGCACAAACTCTGCACCCGGGATGCGAACCGGAATCGTCTCCTTGCTGCCGCCGATCTTGTCGCCCGCTCGAGCCTGAAACGTCACGAATCCGTCTTCGTCTGACACCAGACGTCGATCCGAAATGGGGCCACCCGTCAGATATCGAGCCAGATACTTCGCCACCAGTTCCGGCGGACAGTTCTCGTTCGGTGGCGGTTCGATGTACGCCACCCACGTTTGCTCTTCCATCGGCTTCAGCCAATCATCAAACGCCGCTTTGGACTGCAGATTACTCCATTCACCGTTTAGCTGCAGCTTGCCATTCTGATGAAGTCGCTTCAGGCCGGCGATGAAGTTGGTTCGAAACTCGGACTTCAATTCCTCCGAATTGCACAGATAGCGACCATCACACTGCGGCACATGCGGACGGCGACTTTTGATCCAGCGACGATCGCCCATCAGCGCTGGTCCGCCACCGGGCACCAGAGCATGCACATGCGCATGAGCGTCCAGTTTCTGGTTCCACGTATGCAACACCATCGCCGCAGCCGCTTCGAAATGCTGCTCGTCCGCGATCACATCGCGAAGCGTCTTCCACGCGGTATGAAACAGCAGATCGTAGATCTCCCTGCGATTTCCCAAAGCCAGCGACGACAGCTTATCCGGCAGCGTAAACACCACCTGGAAATAGGTAATGCCGGGAATGAGCAGCTCTGTTGTTGAATCCAGCCAGTCGGCTCGCTTCGCTCCCGAACATAATGGACAATGGCGATCACCGCAGGAATTATAAACACCGCATTCATAATTACACGGGTCGCAGCGATACAGATGTCCGCCGAGCGAAGCCGTCCGACACAGCTCCAGCTTCGCGAGCGTACTTTGCACCTGCGGCGGAGCTTGTGATGGAAACTCCCGCACAAACTCCGGCGTGTACTTTCGCAGCAGTCGCGAAACTGTCAGGCTTTGTTCTCCGGCGGCTGCATCCAGCCGGGCAGCTGGCGAATCGGCAGCCAGTCGATGGGGCTCGGAGCTGACCCCAGATGCAGCGTCCTCACGTGCAGATACACCATCGTCGTTGAGAAGCTCGCATGACCCAGCAAACGACTGATGGCCAGCAGATCGACGCCGGCTTCCAGAAGTCCTGTCGCATAAGAATGGCGCAGCGTGTGAGGCGTGACATTTTTGAGAATGCCGGCCTCCTTTGCCGCGACCTTGAACATCTTCTGAATGGTCGTGGGTTTCAGGGGAATGTCGGGTGTCCTGCCGGGAAACAGATACATCTCCGGACGGTACGCGAGCCAGTACTCGCGAAGTGCGGCCAGCAGTCGAGGAGCCATCGGGACCATTCTCGTCTTCTGGCCTTTGCCACAGTCGACTCGGATCTGCATCCGTTGACTGTCGATGTCGCCGATCTTCAGATGCGCGGCCTCGTTCAGGCGAAGTCCGCACGCATACTGCAGGACCAGAAACGTGCGATGCTTGTGACACTTCACACACGACAGTAACCGATTCACTTCTTCGCCACTCAGAACCGCCGGCAGCTTCTTCGGTCGTTTGCCGAAGGGAATCATGTCAACATGCCAAGTCTGTGGGCAGGTGGTTCGAAAGAAGAACCGTAGTCCACAAACGGCCTGATTGAAGGAACTCCATTTCAACTTTCGCACATCAATCATGTTCAGTTGAAACGATCGTACGTCTTCGGCCGTTGCTTCCAGCGGCGTTTTGCCGAGGAAGTCGGCAAACTTGCCAACGTGATAGGTGTAAGCGTCGATCGTCCGCTGGGAATAATTTCGGACCTTCATGTCGTCCGCCATCCGGCGAGTCAGTTCGGTCACACGGTTTTGCCATGGTGTCATTGATGGATTCCTGAGTCTGTTGCAGAGAAGCATTCGCGCTCACACAGCGTGAGTCGCATGCCCCAATCATGCACCAGAAAACATCCGGGGCCATTAAGGGTTTGAATGCAAGCCGTTTTTTGCGTGAGCCGTTTCTCACCCCGCGCGCATAAGCAATAAAAACCAGGGATCAGCTATAACCTGGCCAGCGCATAGAATCGCTAATGCGCCTAAGACCTGGACAATCCAGACAACCTGGAGATCCCACACAACCGGACCTGATCTCCAGCGTGGCGCTGGTGTGGGACTGCTATCGATCAGGATCAGGAGTCAGAAAGCGGTGATCAATCTCGACCACCATCAGAGAATCGTCGCCGTCATAGGCCTCGGCTTCAAACGACACTCCGTGCTGCTGAGCAAGCCGCTGAAACCGAGCAAACGCGTCGGCCTCCATCGCATACTCTCCGCTCGAACATCCGTAGTCACGAAGCAGATCATTCCAGGACACAGGATGAAACTCTGCGTCCTCCGGACCAAACATGGCATCACGGAGCACGCGTCTGGCCCCATCCATAGTGGCAGCAATCATGCAGGCGTTTTCGTTGTACTCATAGCATTCCTCGCTGGTATCAAACACCGAGTAGCCAATTATAAACTCCGAAGCATCTCTACTCATCAGGCTGAACGACTCCACGCAGCAAACGTAGCCGTCCATTTCTCCGTGAATCCCCATCGTCGTCGTTTTTGTTACGCGGGTTTGGGGAGTGGAATCAGGGTATTGAGCC
>JBGSVD010000108.1:0-5518 GCA_041753135.1 Planctomycetaceae bacterium | reverse complement strand
GTCACAAAAGTTCAAGTCCTGCCAACCTCGCCGACCACAACCGCCAGGAAATCACCGACTGCTTGCCAGATGGCAATTCATAGGCCAACCGCTCACGCCTCATCATAATGACCCAGCCTCTTTAGGAACTTCGGGCTCCGTAATCGATGGCTTGATGACATTCGTCTGATCATTTCCTACAGTCCATCACCATTTTCAATTGAAGGAACATTTCGTATGCCAACAGCCAAAGCCTTTGCTGCCTCAAGTCCAACCACCGCACTTGCCGGAACCACCATTCCGCGCAGGGATGTGACCGAACGCGATGTTCACATCGACATTCTGTTCTGCGGTATCTGCCACTCGGATCTTCACACGGCTCGCGACGAATGGCACAGCATGATGCCAACAATTTACCCATGCGTTCCCGGCCATGAAATCGTTGGCAGAATCACAAAGGTGGGGACTGGTGTAACGCGATTCAAGTCCGGTGACATCGTCGGCGTTGGCTGCATGGTCGCTTCGGATCATCAATGTCCGAGCTGCAGTTCGGGCATGGAACAGTTCTGTCCCAACGTCACGTTTACGTACAACAGTCCCGACAGGCATGAAACGGCTCCCGTCACCTACGGTGGTTACTCTGATTCGATTGTCGTGGAAGAAGACATGGTACTGCGGATCCCGGCGAATCTGAATCTCGCTGGCGCGGCACCATTGCTGTGTGCCGGCGTGACGACGTATTCCCCACTCAAACGAAACGGAGTTGGGCCGGGTATGAAGGTTGGCATCGTGGGACTGGGCGGTCTCGGTCACATGGGCGTAAAGCTTGCGCATGCCATGGGCGCTCAAGTTGCTGTTTTCACCACTTCGCCCAACAAGCGAGACGACGCAATACGCCTGGGAGCGGATGAAGTGATCCTTTCCCGAGAGAGCGCCGAGATGGCCAAACATGTAGGCAGCTTCGATATGATCCTGGACTGCGTTTCGGCAGATCATGACATCAATGCCTATTTGAGTCTGGTCCGTCCCGGCGGCAACATGACATTGGTTGGAGCGCCTGAAAAACCAATGCCTCTGTCTTCATTCTCATTGATCTTTGGAAACAAGTCCCTAAGCGGCTCCATGATCGGCGGCATCGCACTGACTCAGGAAATGTTGGACTTCTGCGGCCAACACAATATCACTTCCGACGTCGAAGTGATCGCGATTCAACAAGTGAACGAAGCGTACGAACGGATGCTGAGAAGCGACGTGAAGTACCGCTTTTCGATTGACATGGCCTCCTTGAAACAGTGACGACCGAGGAATAGGTAGTTTGGCACAAATCGAGAAAGACAAGAGCTTCCTCTGCCCGCCACACGAACTCACTCGTTCGCTGGTCACTTCTCGATCACTCTGGTCACGACCGGAGTGGCGAACTGGATTTCACAAAAGTGCAGGTACACGAACCGTGCACACTCGATCAGGCTTTTTGCTGTCCACATCGGCTTGGACAAAAAATGGCATTGCCAGAGTGTGTCAGCGTGGATCTTGAGGAATTCATCCCATGAACCTTTGCTACATTGTGGGCCCGGATCAATATCATATTCCTGCAGGATACTCTTCACGGTCTGTCTGGAGACGCACTTGAACCCCAACTTCCTGAGTTACCCAAGAATCCTGGTGTAGCCCCAGCTTTTTTCGCGGGCCAACCTCAGCACCAATTCCCTAATGTCATCCGCCGTTCGAGGGCGACCGAGTTTCGGGTAGCCGACCATCTCCTTGATCAACACGGAAGGAATATGGCTTGCCATTTATCCAATTCGTGGTTTCGAAACGCGATCGACAGTAATCCGCAGGCCGAAAAAAACTTTTTCTCAAATCAATTGATCGCCGTTTCGCGTACTGTATCGAGACAGATTCTTGGGGAAATGATTGCCGCCCCTTACGAAAGACGATACGCTCACCGAGATATCGCAATCAAACACTTGCCAGTGCAAATACAGCGAGCAACACAGTCCGCCATGATTGTCCAGTCGACCCGAAGAGACGACAGCTCGTCAAGTTCCACTGCAGTTTCTGCCCTTGGTCTCATAGTCTTATCCCGGTGGGTACCCGAATCGGCTGACTGACACTCGGTTGACTGACACACTGTCGGACACCTGTTTTCCAAGCGTTCTAACGAGGCGTAACAATGAATTTCATGCGAGAAGCTTTCGTTCGAGTTTGGCGAGACACCGGATTTCCTCAAAGGCAACAGTCCCGAAACCGTGAGAAGCTCAGACTTCTGCGGCACGAACAACTTGAGCAACGATGCATGCTGACTCTCCCGGCCACACAGACTTTCGCTGAGGGCGACTTGCTGGCGTATAACGGCCCGACTGTCGATCTGGTCAACGACACGCTCTCGTTTGATGCGTTCATTGACTTCGCTGGTGATGTGGATTCATTCTTCTTTGCGCCCCAGTTCACCGGAACGTACACGATCGACGTTGGCGACTTTGGAAATACCGTGGATCCTGAGGTCGCGGTTTACGTTGCCAGTACCGGCGTACGTGTTGGTTACAACGACGACCTGTCGGTGTTTAATGATGATGCGCAGTTGGTTATCAATCTGACAGCAGATGTTCGCTACATCATTGCCGTGGCGGATCAGCCAGGGACGACGGCAGGCAATGTTTCGATTGTCGTCACTGCGCCTTTCAGAACGGGTTCGTTCTTGTTGACACCCGATGTCTTGGGTGACGCCTCAACCTCAGTGCTGTTGGATGTCCCGACCGACATCGACTATTACTCGATCACGGCCCCTGCTGATGCGAACGGGGTCCTAACAATTTCGGCAGCGGCGGGAACATTTACTCAGCGACTGGCTCTTTTTGATTCCGCCGGCACGCTGCTCCAGGGTCCGCTCACTTCGATAAATATCTCGAATGCGGTTCCCAATCAGGAATACCGCATCGCAGTGTATTCAAGCAACTACGCAACCTCTGGTTCGATGGACCTGCTTATCAACTTCGCCACTGAGCGTCCGGACATCCGCATGATGAGCGCGACGGGTGATGGGGGCACCGGAATCGCGATTACGTACGAAATCGTAAACGGCAATGTTGCGCCGTTCAATATCGACATTTTTCAGTCCAATAATGCACTGATGGACAACGTCGATACGCAAATCGGCACGTTATCTCCCGGTCTTGGTGACCGTACCGTGGGAGTTCACACGATCAATCTGATACTCGGGAGCGGAATTACCCTGCCCGGAGCCGGAATCGCTGACCCCAATATCGACTATCGTCTGCTGTTTACTGCAGACAGTGCGAACCTAGTTGACGAGCCCGACGTCGATCCACAGAACGAAGATAACACGGTGGCGTTTGCAGGAGTCTATCATCAGCCTGCCGGGCCGGTGATGGTATTCGGAACGGATTCTGCCGATACCGTCACGGTCACACCCAATGGACTCAATGTTGGTGTGAATTTCAACAACCTGATTAACGCGTCTTATCCAACGTCTGACGTCACACAGTTTCGCCTGCGAGGCGCTGGTGATGATGATAACTTCACATCAGGGGCCGCCAATGCAACGATGAGCATTCCTCTGGCGATCTGGGGTGGTGCAGGCCGCGACACAATGGAGGGCGGCGACGGCAACGACACACTCTCCGGCGGTGCCGGCAATGACCGCTACGTCTTCCTGCCGTCCGAGGTGGTTGAATCCGATACGATCGAAGAAGTTCCCGGTGGCGGTCGCGATACGATCGACTTCAGTCAGTTGTCCACCGCCGTCACGCTGAATCTGGGATCGACGGCCGCTCAGGGGGTGAACCTGGGCAGACTATTAACGCTGACATCGTCATCAGGAATAGAAGACGCGACCGGTGGTTCTGCGGCGGATTCACTGATCGGCAATTCAAACGACAACCAGCTGTTCGGCTTCGGCGGTGGCGATACGCTAAATGGCGGTGCCGGGAGTGATACTCTGCTTGGCGGGCAGGGTGATGATGTCTACATTTTTGGGACCGCCGCGAGTTCTGAAGCCGATCAGATTACAGAGAATCCGAACGAAGGCATTGATACGCTCAGTTTCGCGACGCAGACCACCAGCGTCGTTCTGAGTCTTGGCACTACGGCGATTCAGCCGGTTCATACGAATCGTACTGTAAAACTCAATTCCGGCAGCACGATTGAGAATCTGATCGGTGGTTCCGGAGCAGACTCTCTGACTGGCAACAGTCTGAACAATACACTGACGGGTGGTGCGGGAGACGACAAGCTGAACGGAACAGCGGGCAGCGATCTGCTGTTCGGTGGGCTCAATAACGACACTTACCTGTTTGGAGCATCCTCTGTCGGAGAAGCCGATCAGATTACAGAGAATCCGAACGAAGGCATTGATACGCTCAGCTTCGCGACGCAGACCACCAGTGTAGTTCTGAGTCTTGGCACCACGGCGATTCAGCCGGTTCATACGAATCGTACTGTAAAACTCAATTCCGGCAGCACGTTTGAGAATGCCGTGGGTGGTACGGACAGCGATACGTTGATCGGGAATTCCCTGAACAACACCCTGACCGGCGGCAACGGTAACGACGTCCTCGTTGGGTTGAGCGGCGACGATATTCTGGAAGCGGGGAGTGGTCGTGACATTTTGATCGGCGGGCTGGGACTGGATACCCTGAATGGTGGAACTGGCGATGACATCCTCATCGCTGGGCGCACGACGAGCGACACCAGTCTAATTAGTCTGAATACGCTGCGAACCGAATGGATCTCGACCAACGACTATGCCACGCGGATCGCCAATCTGCGAGCTGGTGTCGGCAGCCCGGCGGTGTCATTGAAGACCACCATCGACGTGCTGAATGATGCCGGCGAGGATGATTCGCTGACCGGCGGAGCGAACTCGGACTGGTACTTCCGCGCCCTCGACGATGTCATCACCGACTTGTTCGCAGGAGAGATCCAGGATGTGCTCTGAGAAACGTCATTTCTTGCAATCACAACTTCTCGTTCCTTGGCATCAAGGCGTGGGCAGTGGCGGGGAGGTTGTGGATGCCCATAGAGGGCGAACGTGTCAACCGCAGTGCCTGAATTGGAGATCAGGCTTGGGCTTGCTCTGATCGGCTGCAATCGATGTCGCGCCCCGTTTTGATGGTGCCGCTGCTTTCGCATGGCGTACGCACCAATTAGTTCTGCTCCGGGGCGAGAATCCGCTTCGGTCCACTTTTCCACCCACAAGTATTGCGCTGAAACCGAGGGCTCAGTTCGAATCTTCCAGAGACAGTGCTGCTGCCTGAACAGCAATCTGGCGTCAAGTGAACCGACATGGCGCTAAGCACTTGATTGAAAGCGCCGGTGGTCACAACGTGGTCACAACCGAGGTGGGGAACCGGAGCTCGCTTCGCCGCGTCGGTCCGACTAGCCCGAACTTGAATGAATCCGGCGGGATTGAATTGGGGACGAAAGGCCGTGTTTTGCGGGGATTCATGCGAAGAATCCCTGCGAAGCAAAATCCAGGTTCTGGCTACGGGCAGGGCGCGAGTAGTTCGAAGATGCGGCG
>JBGSVD010000107.1:0-40934 GCA_041753135.1 Planctomycetaceae bacterium | reverse complement strand
CTCGCGAAGGCGGCAGTGGTGGTGGCGGCCGAGGCGGTTACGGCGGCGGCGGCGGCGGTGGTCGCAGCGGTGGCGGTGGCGGCGGCCGAGGTGGTTACGGTGGTGGTGGTGGCGGCGGTGGCCGTGATCGCTACTAAGCGTAGAGCTTTTGGGCTTTAGAACTACAGTCTTCTCTCCTGAATTGGGATATTAGCTGTCAATCACAAAGGGTGGCCGGTGCTGTTAGCGCTGGTCACCCTTTTTTCGTTTACAGACTTCGCTCATGCATGTTGATTTGAGACCACGAATAACCGTCGTGGACGGCTGGCTTTGTTGAACATTGAACCTTGGAATATGCCCGTCGACTTGCTCGAACGCCCTGCAGTTGCCACTATGACCGTTTTCCAGACAACAACAGATGATCGACAAGTTCACGCTTGCCGAACAGTCGCAACCGACCTTCCCAATTTCCCGCCTGACAACCCCACGAAGGATCCCGCCTCAATGCCTTCCGGTAACTTGTTATTTCTTCCTGTACTAATGACCGTTCTTTTCGCCAACCAAAGCAGTGCATCTGCCCAAATGCGAGATCGCGCGGTATTGAGTCTTACATTCGACGAACTCGCAAGTGAATCAATGATCGCTGCGGATTCTGGCAAGGGTGGCAAGATCGCCGATGCAGCAGCACTTTCCGGAAGTGCAACGCGGATTCCATCGGCATTTGTCACTGGGAGCAATGGATATTCACTGCTTCTGGATACGGCCCGAAAACAACAGATTGTCATAGCAAATAGTGAAGACATCAGTCGCTCGGATGCGGTGACCGTGAGCGGATTGTTTGCAAGCCTTCATCCGCTTGATGACCCTGCGGTACACGGCTTGTTTGCAAAACGAAAATTCGGAGGTGGCGATGTCTCCAACTTCGGCATCAACTTCCAACCGTCTTTGGATAACTTCCAGGTTTATGTAAACGACGGCACAGGTTTTAAGGTTGCTCACTACAGCGTCAAAGCGGTTCTTGGCTTTGGTCGACGAGTTCATCTTTCTTTGAGTCTTGACCAGGGCGATGCACCAGGAGCAGACGCCGATGCTGATGCGGATGACATCAGAGTTCGCCTGTTCGTGAATGGAGCACCAGCAACGCCTTCCAAATCTTCTGGCGGACTTGTCGAAGGAAGCGCAGCCTGGCTTCAGGATGCGTCTCTTGCGAGCTGTGTCAATGATGCTCCGATGACCATTGGATCAAGTTTTCCCGATGGCGAACTCATGCGGATGATCTGCGATGAAATTCATGTCTTCTCGCAGGCATTGTCGGACGAGGAATCAAAGGCCCTTTTCGCAGAAGTCACCGGTACCTCGGCGGCTGAAATAACAGCCGAACAGGGCAATACCGCGGATGCGAAGCTGCCCCCTCCGCAACTTGTTCGCTTTAGCTCGCATTCGGCAGAAGTCGGAAAGACAACTCGAATGACCGTTGTCGGAAGCAATCTCGCTGGAGCTCGTCTTCATTCCGACGTACAAGGTCTGGTCGCAAACGTCGCCGACGGTGGAAACGCGACTCAGGCGATTTTTGATGTCACGGTCGACGCATCGGTTACTCCCGGCCGATACCTCGTGCGATGCGTAACGTCGGGCGGCGTCAGCAATCCTCTGGTGATTTCAGTTGACCATGTGCCGACTCACCCCGACGGTACTTTCGTTGAATCCAGCCCGGCGACCTCCTTTCCTGTCTCGGCGTCTGGATTGATTTCCGGGGCGGAACAAAAACGACTTTGGTTTCGAGGCAATGCAGGCCAAAAGCTTGTGACCGAAGTCGAAGCTCGACGTATTGGCTCAAAGCTTGATTCTGTTGTGGAGATTCGCTCCCAGGAAGGAACGCCCCTGGCGATTCAGTGGCAACAAGCAGGTCTCCGAGGCGACGCTCGGGCGTCGATTGTTCTCCCGGCTGACGGATTGTATTTCGCAGAAGTTCACGACTTGCAATTCCGGGCTCCCGGAGCGAGTCCCTGGAGACTGCTGCTTGGTGATTTGCCACCATCAGCACTGGCGTTTCCGCCAACAATCGCAGTGACGGATACCGCGTTGCGAACCGTTGGAGCGGAAGCTGTTTCGGAAACCGTTTCCGTGACACGAGCGGCCGGTCAACTGGCGATCCAATCGGGCAACTCATTGCTCGCGCTGCCATCTTTGCGAACAGAAACCGGAACTCACGTCGTCGAACCACTCGAAGGAACTTTTCCCGCTGCACCTGTCGATGCAACGTTCACAGCGTCGCCATTTCCGGCTTTGTTAGTGAGCGGGCGAATTTCACTTCCAAAAGAGAGCGATGCCATTCTTCTGACGGTTACTCCCGGACAGTCGCTGCATTTTTCGGTTGCAGCCAGAGCATTGTCTTCACCACTTCGCGCTCATTTGACTCTGTTCAACGGTGACGCTCTGGTGGCACAGAATGATGGAGAGTCCGGAGCCTCTGATCCCTTATTTACGTTTACTGTCCCGGAAGGCGTGACTCAGCTTCGAGTTCAGGTTCGTGATATTAATCACAATGGCTCGCCGGCTTCGACCTATCGCTTGATGGTTGCTCGCGCTGATCGCCAGGCCTTTTTGCTCAGCACTTCCGATGGGGCCTTGAGATTGCCGATCAATGGTTCGGTTCCGTTGCGATTGTCACTGACTCGGCAGTCGGCATCGTTCAAGTACACAGGCTCAGTGAAACTCTCAGTCAAGGGATTGCCGGGAATCACGATCGTTCCGGACACCATTCCGGCCAGCGATCAGAATCAGCAAGTCCTTGTGATGGTGACTCGCTCAGCATCGGTGGAAGCGTCGGCGATTGCTGCCGGGCAGGGAATAACGATTGAGGCGAAGGCTGAAGGGCCGGAACCGGTTTTTTCCACATCAGCAATGGTTGAAGCTGATGCAATTCCGACGAACTCACTGACACTGCCAGATACGACGATCGTTGCTGGACCAGCGGACGCTGTTAACGCAACGATCTTGCTGGATTCTGCCCCGCCCGTTTTGTTCCGCGGCCTGACGTCAACAATCGCTGTTCGAGTGATCCCACTTAACGAACAAGTGGCGCCTTACGTGCGATTCGAGATGATCTCGACGGAACCCGTTCGACGAGAAGATCCGAACAAGCCGGATTCGCCGCTGAAGCCTCTGGTTGCTTTGGATGAGTTTCAGTTTGGGTTGGTATCTCAGGCCGTATTCCCTCTGACAGTACGAGTCCCTGTGGATACTCCGAGTTCGACAATTAACTGCGTGCTGTCCGGAGATTTTGTGTCCCAGCCACTTGCTGCCGCAAGCGGCTCAAAATCATGGACGGCCCCTATGCTGCTGGCGGTTGACGATGCGGTGACTCTGAGTGTACCGGTGGAGCCTGTCAATGGGGCAAAGGCGGCTACTGTTAATGTCACGGGTACAGTTCACCGACATCCGTTGTTCTCTGAAGCTGTTACCGTGGTGCTCGACGGTCTGCCGCAGGGCTACAGTGCAACGCCGATCATGCTTCCAGCCGATCAATCGGCATATACTCTGGCTGTCGCAGTTCCAGAAGCTGCGACCGCGGGAGAAGTGCCGAACCTGACGCTGAGGGCTCAACACTCCAGCGGCGCGACGATCAGCAAACCAGTTCCAATAAAGCTGATCATCCAATAAGGCGAGCGGCAGGAAATCGATTACCAGCCCATTGTAGAGCAGTTGTCTCAACTGCTCAGGAACGATTCGGACGATCGATCTCGACTGGTAGAGATTCATTCGCCGGTTGCCATGGCGATTGCGCGGGGCCAGTTTTTCCCCGATCTCCGGTGGCGCCGTCGTGGAAACCCACAACTTTGCCTGGAATCTGCCGCAGAGAGCTGTTTTTGGGGGAATTTGCGCGTCACGGTGCCTCAATTAGTCGTCAGGTTGCCCGGTTATCATTTTGCGCCTTGAACCGCTGCCCAACGAGGTTACTCTAGAACGCTCTGCAAACCGTTCATGGACCACAAATCGGGCTCCGTATTAACACAGGCGTTTTTGTGAAATTGTCTTGGCATTTCAGCAAGGTAAACCCTCGATTTAAAAATCGAGAGGCAACTCAGGGCGAGTTCTTTTCGAACGATACAGAACTGCGCGCCTTTGTCCGCGAGGCGGTCCAGAATTCACTCGACGCAAAGAGACCGGGGCTCAACGGGCCGGTGTCTGTCCGTATTTTTGTTTCCGGGCCTGAAGACGCGCTGTCGGCTGAATCTGCGAAACGCTATTTTCGCGGAGGCTGGGATCATTTTCACGCAGATGGAAGCGGCCTCAGAGATGCGCCGGGACGCGACGCCTCGTGTCCGTTCATTGCTTACGAAGACAGCGGCACGACCGGTCTGACGGGTGATGTGGAGCAGTATCACGAAGTGCCGGGAATCCGAAATCCGTTCTACTATTTCTTTCGAGCCGAGGGGCAATCGAACAAACTTGAAACGGGGCGCGGTCGCTGGGGGTTGGGAAAGTTCGTGTTTCCTCGCAGCAGCGCATTACGGAGTTTTTTCGGCCTTACGGTTCGTCACGATGATGGCAAACGCCTTCTTGTCGGCCAGTCGATTTTGCGTTCGCATCATATCGAGGATAAGAGCTACACACCTGATGGCTGGTTTGGTTTGAAACCAGATAAAGACGAAGCTGCCGCACCCGTCGATGACCAGGAATTCATCGATCAGTTCGAGCAGGACTTTTGCCTGGAACGTAAATCGGATCCGGGGCTGTCGATTGTTGTTCCGTTCTGTGACGTCGCGTGGAATACAGATGCTGTCATTGAGTCTGTGATTCAGGATTATTTTTACGTCATTCTTTGCGAGGAACTTGTTGTCACAGTTGAAGACGGTCGCTCACAAACGGTCATCAACGCGACAACACTTCCCGGGATTGTGGAGAATGCTGGTGAACATGTTCGACTGCAGATTCAGCCACTGTTGAATTTGACTCAGTGGAAATTGACCGACGCGGCAGAGGCTTCAACAATTGCAGTCAAGTGGAATACTGGAGCTGGTTTTTCGAAGTGGAATCAGAAATCCATTTCGTCAGACACATTTTCCTCATTGCGACGGACGTTAATGGATTCCGGTCGCCTTGTTGTTCGCGTTCCCGCGGATGTGCAATATCGCGGTGGTCTCACAAAGCCTGCGACGTTCGACATCTGCCTGGAGCGATGTGAAGGTTCGCATCAGAAGCGTCCAATGTTTATTCGCGATGGAATTATCATCTCCGATGTTCGTAGTCGATTGATACGCGATATTCATGCAATCGTGGTCTTTGAAGACGCATCGCTGACTGAATTTTTAGGTGATGCCGAGAATCCAGCTCACACGGAATGGCACGAAGAGTCGTCACACTTCAAAGGCAAGTACGTGAATGGAGCGGCAACGCTGCGGTTCATTCGGAACTCTGTGGCCGATCTTTGTCAGATGCTTAGCGAAGCGGTTGAGGATGAAGATCCGGAAATGCTTCTGGATGTATTCTCCGTTGGGCTTGGTACTTCTCAGGTTTCGGGAAATCGGCCGGTTGAATTTGCCTCGATGACCAGCAAACGGCGGCCTGCCGTTGAAGGTGAGAGCGAACGACTGCACTCATTGAAGACCCGGGAACGGACGCGACGTTCATGGAGACTGGCTCGCCGCGAAGGCGGCTTTCGAATCTCTGGTCGACCAACGGAAGACGAGCTGAAGCGTGGTATCGAAATCCTCGTTGCCTACGATCGCCGCAGCGGCAGCGCGCTGCGAAAATATTCGACGACCGATTTTCACCTGAGTCAGGCTCCTGTCTCAATCGAGGCACATGGTGCCTATTTTGAAATTGCGGAGCCCAATCTTCTGGTCGTCTATCCGGATAGCCAAAGCTTTGAGGTCATCGTGACGGGCTTTGACAAAAATCGTGACCTGTTCCTTCAGGCCCGATCCAGCAAGGCCATCCGACGCATTCGAAGTGTGCGAGAAGAACTTCTATTTGAGTGACACTACACTCAGCCGATCAGGTCATCAATCACAGTGCCACCAAACTGACTGAGCTGCTTGAATCGCCCCGCGTGATAAAACGTCAGTCGGTTGTCGTCCAGTCCCAGAAGGCGCAGAAGTGTGACGTGAAAGTCGCGCACGTGGTGCACTGTTTCGACGGCTGTCATTCCAAGCTCGTCTGTCGCCCCGAGCGTCTGCCCCGCATTGCAGCCTCCACCAGCCAGCCAGATCGTCATCGCATTCGGATTGTGATCTCGGCCGTAGGCTGTTCCCTGCCGCACCCCGTTATCCGGCGTTCGTCCAAATTCTCCGCACCACACGATCAGCGTAGTTTCAAGCAGCCCTCGCTGTTTCAGATCTGCGATGAGTGCCGCGATTGGCTGATCAACTGCGCGGACGAGGTTGTCATGGGCACGTTCGATGTAGTCGTGACTATCCCAGGAGCCGTTGTAAAGTTGAACGAATCGCACGCCTTTTTCGACCAGCTTCCGCGCGAGAAGACATTTCCGACCAAACGAATCAGTTTGTGCATTCCCCAAACCATACATTTGCTGAGTTGTTGCATCTTCACCTGACAGATCAAGAATTTCCGGAACCTGCATCTGCATCCGGAAGGCCAGGTCATAGTTATCCATTCGACTCTTGAGCTCCTGGTGATGCGGATGAAGGGCCGCGTGCCTGGAATTCAGCTGGGAAATCAGATCCAGATTCTTTTTCTGACGAACTTCGCTGACTCCCGCTGGTGGTTTCAGATCCAGAATCGGCGATCCCTTTGAACGAAGCGGCGTCCCCTGAAAGCTGGCGGGCAAATATCCGTTGCTCCAATTTGCAGCGCCGCCCTGTGGATAGCTGACTTCCGGAAGAACAACAAATCCGGGAAGATCATGATTTAATGAGCCCAGGCCATAGGTCATCCACGCTCCGACTGCCGGGTCACCACCGAAACGATTGCCGCAATTCATCTGATACATTGCCGTCGGGTGATTGACGCTGTCTACAGTGCAGCCACGATAGAAGCAGATTTCATCAGCGACGGAACTGAGATGCTTCCAGTTCTCGGCCATATCTGCGCCGCTTTGTCCGGCTTTGATGAATTTGAAAGGGCTGCGAACGTAGTATCGCTTACCGCTTTCCATCGCCGATTTCTGTTCGCCTTTGCGCACGAATTCCTTGAGATGCATTTCATCAAGCGTCGGCTTTGGGTCAAACGTATCGATATGCGATGGACCACCTTCCATCATCAGGAAGATGACATTCCTGGCCTTCGCCGGAAGATGCGACTTCTTCGGTAAGAGAGTGGCATCGTGCTGCGTCTCGCGTTGTTGCTCGTCAGCCAGTAACGACGTGAGTGCAATGCTTCCAAGACTGGCACCGAGTCCAGATAACACGCCTCGTCGCGTGTTGGTCGCAAACTCCTGAGACACGTGCACGCATTCAGAGACGCTTTCGTTTTCGAAAGTCACGGCGCTCGGAAACGGCAAATGCGATTCAGTAGACATAGGCAAACTCGTTTGTATTGAAGAGCACAAGGCAAACGTCCGCCAGCGCGCGAATATGTCGAGAGACATCTGATGGCTGCAGATCGGCGACAAACTCGATATTGGAATGCAGTGTTTCGCGATAGGAAAACTTTTCGCCGGTGTTCTCTTCCACTGCTTGCCGCACAATCTCACGAGGAGGTGCTTCGGACTTGACGGGAGGCGTCTCCAGCAGGCTCTCGATTTCATTCCAGTGGCTCAGACATCGTTGCAGTTCTTCTGCCGAAGCCGGACGCGAAAATATTAATGAATAACAACGCTGGATCGCGTCTTCGTCCGATGACGTTTCGCTCGCAACCCGAGCCGCGAGAGCAAGAGCGCGCGAATGACTGGGCTGGCCGTTGAACAAACTGAAGACCTGAGGCGTGACAGTTGAGGCTTCTCGACGCTCACACGAAAAATCCGGAGCGGGCGAATTGAAGACTTCCAGAAATGGATCGGTCAGCCCACGCAGCTTGAGTGAATACAGCGATCGTCGATGACGCTGTTGAGGCAAAGGATTGGGAATCCATGCCGAAGCAAACGTTCCCATCACTTGTCTCGGCTGAAGGGCCGCTTCCGGATTGATCTCCGGTCGATTGGGGATTCCGCCGATTGTCGCATTCAGCTCCGCTGTAGCGGACAGCATCGCGTCCCGAAGCTCTTCACCCGACAAGCGACGAGGCTGAAACACTGCGAAGGAAGAAAGTGCGGGATCTCGTTCGGCAAGCATTGCCGGATCAGGGTGATCGGAGCTCCGCCGGTACGTTTCCGAATTCATAATGATGCGATGGATGGATTTGAACGACCAGCCTTGTTCGACAAACGTGGCGGCAAGCCAGTCAAGAAGTTCGGGATGCGTCGGTTTCTTTCCGGTGGTGCCAAAGTTGTTCGGGTTGCCTGCAATCGGCTGATTGAAGTGCCACATCCAGACACGATTCACAATCGATCGAGACGTCAGTGGGTTCCTTGAATTCGCAACCCATTCTGCAAATGGCCGCCGTCGGCCTTCGATAGTGCCTGGAAGCGGAGTTGTTGCGAAGTCACCGAGGGCACTCAGCACACCAGGCTGAACGGGCTCACCTTTCGCAAAAGGATCACCCCCCGGAAGAACACACGTGCTTTCCAGCTCACCAGCAGTGAAACGCTCGGCAGGAACTCGCACAGGAGCGTACACGCTGGTGACATTCGGAGTAAGGCCGCTATAAACGGACAACGCGAACGGTTCATAACGCTCCATTTCCCATCGGAGTCGTTCCAGCCCTTTGCGAGCAACTCGCTCCATTCCAAACTGTTCCGGAGTGAAACCGACAAATCGAGGAGGAAACGAATCTTCGGGATGCCCCTGATTCAGCAACTGTCGTCGTGCGGTTCCGAAGATGTCCTGAGACTTGCGCTGCGAATCCGAATCGGCCGCGTTTCGGATCTTATCGACGGCTTGTTGCCAGTGAGACGGGTCTTTGCCATTGTCGGCGAACCATTTTTCCGCGTTGGACAGCAGCAACTCTTGAATCTCATTCAGCACTCCAACATATTCTTCTCGGCGACTATTCAGGAAACGCTGTTCATCAAAGTTCGCAAGATTTTCTGTCGCAAGAAAAGCCGTTGGTATCTCGGCCAATTGTGTTGTGGCGAACACCGCCTGAACGGAGTAATAGTCGCGCGTCGGAATCGGATCGAACTTGTGGTCATGGCATCTGGCGCATTGCAGGGAATGAGCCAGAAACGTCTCACCAACGCTGTTCACCACGTCGTCGAGAAATCTCTGCCGGGCAATTTTCGCAACCTCCATTCCCGTGAGTTCCCATGGTCCCATGCGAAGGAATCCCACTGCGCTCAGCATTTCCGGATCGTCAGGTGAAATTTCATCGCCAGCAATTTGTTCGCGAACAAATTGGTCGTATGGCTTATCGTCATTGAACGATCGGACAACATAGTCACGGTATCGCCATGCGTTACCTCGTTCGTAATCATTGGCAAACCCGCTGCTATCAGCATATCGCACAACATCCAGCCAATGCTGTGCCATTCTTTCGCCGTAATGAGGTGATGCCAGCAACCGGTCCACAACCTTTGCAAAAGCTGCCGAATCAGACGAAGAATCGTTGGCAAAAGCCACCACATCCGCCGGATCAGGAGGCAGTCCGGTCAGATCAAAAGTGGCTCTGCGAATAAGTGTCGTTCGATCGGCCGAGGAAGCAGGTTGCAACCCTTTCGGCATGCGTAAGGAAACAAAAGTGTCGACAGGATGAGAGTCCTGAATATCGGCAGCACCGAATTCGGCGACTTGCGGTTTTCGCACCGACTGATAGGCCCAAAGGTCCTCTGTCTTGTAGCGTCGATTTGTCCAGTCGTCCGATGATCCGCCCGACGTCATCACCGTGACGCCATCTTCCAGTGACCACACACTACGATACTTGCTGGCGATCTCAGCAACTCGTTCGGCTGATGGCCATGGCGCACCACCTTGAATCCAGGTGCGCAGCCATGTGACCTGTTCGGCTGAAAGGCGATCCGCTTCCTTCGGAGGCATCGGAGACCAATCATTGTGCTCACTTGTAACCGACAGCAGCAGCGGACTTTTGTCTGGTTGCTCGCGGTTGATCAGTGAAGTTCCACTGTCACCGCCAGTCAGGGCGGAGTCTTCGGATCTCAGATCAAGTCCACCACTGATTTTTGTCGCATCGCCTCCATGGCACGGTAGACATTTTTGCTGCACTAACGGAAGCACTCGCCGAACAAACAGCACTTCCGGATCAGGTTCATCGGCGTCGCATCGGCTCAGGAAAAGCGCAGCCAGCAGCAGGGCTGAGATGATCGGTTTCATAAGTTCACCTGCGAAACTTCCGCCGAACCCGATGGAACAGGGATCACTATTTTACGAAGTTGCCAGACCGCTCTTGCGACAAAAATAAGATTTCGTGCAATTCTATTCCGCGAACATTGCAATCAGAAATCGTCTGTCCAGAAATCGTCTGTCCAGAAACCGTCTGTCCAGAAATGGAAACGATCACTCGTCTTCCATCACTTCTTCGTCGTCCTTGTTGGCCTCGAACAGTTCGTTCTGCACGGGGATCAAACAGTCGAGTATTGAACGAAGCACTTCCGCCGGAGAGCCATTTGCGTCGACTTCGTGAATAATCGCTGGATCATACTGCTCCAGCACCGGAGCTGTGACTTCACGATAGATGTCGAATCGTCTGCGGATAATATCCTCATTGGCGTCGTCTGTCCGATTCTCTCGAATCGCGCGGCGGCGAATTCGGTGGATCATATCCTCTTCATCTGAACAGCGAAGATAGATGACGCGATGGATCTCGAGGTACTCCTGGATCAGCTTGACCTGATTCACATTCCGTGGCATGCCATCGAGAATCAGCAGGTCTTCGCGCGGCTTGAACCATGACAAGGAAACATAAGCTTCCACCGCTTTCCGCCAGATGCGGATCGTCAAATCATCCGGTACAAGATTCCCCTGCGAAATGTGTTTGTAAACTTCACGACCGTTTACGGAACCCATGTCGATTGAGCGAAACACGTCGCCGACCGACAAGTGAAAGAAGCCCGGTATGTGAGCCAGGATTCCGCCTTGTGTTCCTTTGCCGACTCCGGGAGGACCAAACAGTGGAATGCAGCGGTATCTGCGGTGATTTGCCATATCACAACCTTAAACGCCGAAGCGTGAAGAATGTCGAATCCAGCGTTGTTGCCAGAGGTTATTGTCTATTGGATCTTTGATCTCGATAAAACTGTGCGAGAGTATGACGTCGCCATTGCAGACTGACCAGCCGACCATTGATCGAAAATTGATGCAGCCTCAACGATCGTCGAGTTCTCTTGTTTCACCAACCTGCGAAGCCTGACGCGAAAGTCATCCGCAGCGAACCAGAACGATTCATGTTTGCTGCAGATGTTCGCGGATCTTTTCCGTGGTCGGCGACTGAATCACTCCGCGTTCGGTAATAATGGCCGATATCAAACTTGCCGGCGTCACATCGAAAGCAGGATTGTAAACATTGATTCCTGCAGGAGCCGTCTGACGTCCAAAGCCATGAGTAATCTCCTCGGCATTGCGTTGTTCTATCGGAATCTGATCACCATCAGGAAGGCTCAAGTCAAACGTACTGGACGGGGCCGCGATGCAGAACGGAATGCCATGATGTTTGGCCAGAACCGCAACTCCATAAGTTCCGATTTTGTTTGCGGAATCTCCATTCGCCGCAATTCTGTCGGCGCCGGTGATGACCATCTGAACCCGACCTTCTTTCATCACCTGAGCTGCCATATTGTCGCAGATCAGCGTGACCGGAATTTCACGGCGTTGCAATTCCCACGCCGTCAAACGCGCGCCTTGCAGAAGTGGTCGGGTTTCATCGGCGAAAACATGGATCTGCTTGCCATCAGCAGCCGCAGCAAACATCACAGAGAGCGCCGTTCCATCGCCAGCGGTGGCCAATCCGCCAGCGTTGCAATGAGTCAGCACGGACATCCCTGATGACAACAACTGGCTGCCGTGTCGGCCGATTGCCGTACACATCGCCTTGTCTTCCACATCAATGGCAATCGCCTCGCTCAGCAGAAGATCGTGCACCTGACTGGACGTCATCCCGTCCGACAGTGCAATTTGCTTTGCCGCTGCCAGCATGCGGTCAAGTGCCCAGAACAGATTGACTGCCGTCGGCCGGCTGGTTGCAAGATACTCGGCAACCCCGCTTACGCGATTCAGGAAACGAGGCAGAGGTTCCGAGCGGTGCGATTGGCTGCCAAGAACAACCCCATAAGCTGCGGAGACACCGATCGCCGGGGCTCCACGAACTCGCAGTGATTTGATCGCTTCCCAGACCTGCTCAACAGATCGACAGGAAATTTCCGTCACTGTCTCCGGAAGCAGAGTCTGATCAATCAAACAAAGAGTTCCCAATGCGTCACCCTGCCAGCGCAGGGTGTAATATGACGTTGTCATGAACGTGTTTCTGTTTCAGCGATCTGAAGACCAAAGTGCCGGGGAAACGAACAGAGTTGCCATCACAAAGTTCACGGTGCACTCGAACTTCAGTGATTCATGAGCCAGTGTTCTAAAACACTTGTCCCGTCAGTCGTTCGAACGCCTCGATGTAACGTTGTGAAGTGCGTTCAATGACGGCATCGGGCAAATTGGGCGGCGGACTGTTCTTGTCCCAGCCTGACTGCTCCAGCCAGTCACGGACGAATTGCTTGTCAAAAGAAGCCTGACTTCGTCCGGGTGCGTAATCATCTGCTGGCCAGAATCGCGAGCTGTCCGGGGTCATCACTTCGTCAATGAGATAGATGTCATCACCTTTCAGTCCGAATTCAAATTTCGTGTCCGCGATGATGATGCCCTTCGTGCGAGCATGTTCGCAGCCTTCGTTGTAAACCTGAAGACTGAGTTCGCGAAGGCGCTGAGCCAGATCATCACCCACGATTGAACACATTTGCTCGAAGCTGATATTTTCATCGTGTCCGGTTTCCGCTTTAGTCGCCGGCGTAAAAATCGGTTCAGGAAGCCGACTGCTCTCCGTCAAACCATCGGGCAGACGAATACCGCAGACTGTTCCGGACTTTTGATACTCCTTCCATCCGGAGCCAGTCAGATAGCCTCGAACCACGCATTCCACTGGAACCACGTTGGTCTTTGTCACCACCATACTGCGTGATTGCAGTGCGGCAAGATCCGCGTCGGCCGGCAAAGGGAGCGTCGAGAGATCGGTTGTCAGCAGATGATGCCGAACACCCAGTCTCGCAAACCAGAAGAGACTCATTCGCGTCAGAACTTCGCCCTTGCGGGGTATTCCGTTGGGAAGGATATAGTCAAAGGCACTAATTCGGTCGGAAGCCACGAACAGCAGGCGGTCGTCGAAATCAAAGACATCTCGAACTTTGCCTCTGCGAACAGGAATCCCGGGCACAGAACTTTGCAGCACAACGGACGGCATGGATGAACATCTCAGGGTCAGGAATGAAAGATTGTTGACGGAGTAGAGTCTACAGGTCTCCCAGCGTTTGAACAATCAACAGTCAGTCGCCTAGACTTCACCCTGGGTGGAAAACTTTGCAGTCGAAAAGGCGCTGGGGAATTTCATGGGGGTTATTCAGTTTCATGTCGAGCGCCCGGATCTCTTGTCGGCGGCTTCAGGACTGTCGTTAGTCGACTTTGTCATGTACGACGGCCGCATCGTTCCGACTCGTACGACCCTGACTGGCAATCTCCTTCGCTGCGAACGCCTGACATCAGAAAGCGGGCAGCTGCGGATTCTCTGGCCGCGTTTCGACGGAACCTGTCAGATTGTGCATGCAACCAGCCTTCGTGAACAGGCTGCTCCGTATCAACTGGAAGTCGAACTTGCTCGGGGACAATTGTCTCGACTTCGAAACCAGTTTTTTGCGTGGAGCGGTGCGGGATTGCAATCGTCTCCTGGGCTCGATCAGTTGATTCACGAAGCTCATCGATCCTTTCGCGCCGCCGTGCTTCGGACAGAAGCCCCTGAGGTGTCGGTTGCTGCAGCCCTGCTTTCTATCGATCTGTCCTCAAGAGCCACTGACATACTTTGTCAGCACTATGTCGAACAGCGAATGGGCTATCGCCGCAATCGTTCGGCTCACCTGCCTGTCTTTCTGGGCTGTCACCTGAATAGTATTCCGTCGGATCCCGATGCATTTTGTGACGCCTTTAATGCCGTCCAGATTGACACGCGGTGGAACACGCTTGAACATGACGACGGCGAATACAAATGGGATCGCATGGACGATCTGGTCGCGTGGGCTCAGGAACGTCGTCTATTCATCATGGGTGGACCGCTGGTCGACCTCTCACAGGATTCTCTCCCCGCCTGGCTAAGAAGCTGGAGTGGCGATCTTGTCAACCTGCAAAGCTTTACTGCCGACTTTGTCGAAACGGTGGTTGGTCGATATGTCGGGCGAATTCGCCATTGGGAAGTTGTCACCGGAGCCAATCGTGGCGGAGTGGCCGACCTGGATGAAGAGCAGCGACTGAACCTGGTTCTGCGAACCATCGAGGCGGCTCGACAGGTCGACGAGCATACGCAGATCAGCCTGCGAGTCGTTCAGCCCTGGGGCGAGTATCTCAGTCAGACGAAGAATCGCCTGTCACCAATGCAGTTTGTCGATACGCTCCGGCGTTGCGGCGTGAGACTGGGCGAGATCAACCTGGACATACGAATTTGCAGTACTCCATCGGTGACTCTCTGGAGAGATTGTCTCAGCTTGTCGCAATTGCTTGATCAGTGGTCACTACTGCAGTTGCCAATCAACGTGATGCTGTCATTGCCTTCGCTTTCTCCTGGTCCGGGAACCAACCAGGAAATTAGTCATGCTGACTGGCTCGAGAAAGCTGTGCTGATGTGCTTGTCGAAGGATCGAGTGGTGGGTGTGTACTGCACGAATTGGAACGATCAGTCGCCTTCAGACATTGAAACATCGCTGCTCGACAAAGAGGGCAACCCCCGCGAATCACTAAAGAGACTGCAAAAACTTTCTGACGAATACTGGAGTTGAATTCGGCCGGTCAACGATTCGCGAGAATTCGTGATGCCGGCGGCCTGGTGTCGAATTCTTCCCAATCCGGCGGCAAGTCATTTCTGACCGCACATCTCTGACAACTCGAAGTGCAGTTAGACTTGAGACGTTCCCGACGAAGCTGTTTTTCGTTCAACCGCGGTGCCGTTCAAAAAGTAGCGGAGCATCGCTAGCTGCTGGATGTGTGAAGCCCGCTTTTTGCAGCGGCTTGCGATGATTCTGCGACTTACGGCGAACGGCAGGAGAGGCTTCCCAATGTAGAACGATTGTCCCAATCGTTCACGAACAGTTGAGACAACTGTTCTACAATGTGCTCCGCTCTGCCTGCATCAGCCGCTCGTCTTATTGAGGCAGGCGGCAACAGTGAGGACTGCACGGGCCCGCTTCTGGAGGAGGACACGACGAAGCCATCGGCAAGCTGCCAGAAGAAACGCGTCCCGCTGCCGCGCTCATGAGTTTCTCCATCTTCTTTGATCCACATTTCGGGCACGCTGGTTTTTCAGATCGACCAACCAGCAGTTCCACACCGTGCTGACACTCTTCACAGTAAAATTCAAACATTGGCATAATGAGCAACTCCGAAAATGAAATGAACATTCAGGATTGATTTGGCAGCCGGCATTCTATCGAAATCGCCGTGGACAGGCGACTGTTTACGATCGTTCGATGTCGGCGTCATTGGGCCACAATGAGGTGACGATTAACCAACTCAATCGTCACCGCGATTCGTCGATGAAGACCAGAACGGTGCGCAGCAAATTCTATTTCATGTGTTGAAAATACGATCGCCCGCATCACCAAGACCGGGGACAATGTACTTTCGTTCGTTCAGACATCGATCGATTGCACACGTAAAGATCTTAACATCCGTGTATTGACTGACGACTCGTTGAATTCCCTCCGGTGCCGAGATGATTGAGAGCATCACGATTCTGGGAACGCCCCATCGCTTCAGAGTCTCAATAGCCAGCAACGCCGATCCGCCTGTTGCCAGCATTGGGTCAACCACAATCGCAACATCCGGCGGATTGTCAGCCGGCAGTTTGTCGTAGTAGCGAACAGGAGTCGCCGTCTCTTCGTCGCGGTAAAGACCCAGATGTCGCACTTCCAGATCGGGAATCACGTCCGTCAACGGCGTCACCATTCCAAGCCCCGCGCGAAGAATCGGCACAACCGCGATCCGACCGCAGAGTTCATGACACGTTGTCACCTCGATCGGTGTTTCCACAGAAACAGGTCGCGTCGCCAGGTCTCGAGTGACCTCCACCGCCAGCAGTGTGGAGAGTACTCGGACATGCTGTCGAAATTCAGAAGGTCGAGTTGCCTTATTCCGCAGCCGACTCAAATGATGCTTCGACAGGGAGTGATCCAGTTCAAGGACCTGCGAATGATCGAAACTCATGTTTCTCCGTCTTCCGGAAAGGTCTGTAAAAATAGCGAAACCTGCATCCTCAATGGACAGCAGAGAAACGGGTATCACTGCGTCTCGTGCCTTAGAAACAGTCGCGAACTGGTGTCCGTTCTTCGTTTGAAGCGGAAGAGCGCGAGCCCTCTGGTTTCACATCACTGGACGGCTCTCGCATTCCGCTAACGCAGGATGTTATTTCGGGACTGGTCCTTCGTGAATCCTACTGCTTCTTGTTATTCACCAGCGGTGCCTCGCCAGAATCCTGTGGATACAGAATCAAGCGATCGTGACAAAGCAGCACCAAATCCTGACGACCATCCGCAGTCACATCCGCCACGATGCCTTCTCGCGGTTCTGTCCCGCGATCCTTGTCTGCTGAAACCAGGCGTTTCTCTTCGAAGACACGGAAATGAGTGGCCTCTCGAATTCCGTGCTCCGCATCAAGATTCAAAATCTCCAGACCATCGATGCTGGTGTCGATCACACTCAGGTCCATCTGACCATCGCCGTTGATATCACCAGCGATCACATCCGCCGGGTAGGAGTCATCACGTTCTGATTCGAATGACGCAACCTCCTGCAATTCGGAATCCGACTGACCTGTATAGAGCACCGAAAAGTGCTGAGCCCCAACCAGCAGCAGATCATCACGACCGTCACCATTGAAATCCGCAACCAGCGTTGATGTGAACTGCAGCGAACCCAACTCCACTTCTTTCCATGGACGATAAACGCCGTCCTGCAACTGTAGAACTCGCAGTTTTCGAACGCCTGTGTCGACAAGGACAATTTCATTGCCTTCAACATCATCAAGATTCAACGCTGCAACACCCTCCAGATTGGCCGACCTTTCACCTGAGTTGAATTGGTCGTCAACTTTCCATCCGGTCTCACCAAACGACATTGACCGCGCGAACGAATCGCGTGCCACGAGCAGTTGTTCGCCGACCACGAAAGTTCGGCCGGCCGCTGAAATCCCAAGATCAAGCTGGCTTGTCTGTTTCGCGATTTCCATCGATCCATTCTCCTGCTGAAGGAATACCTGCACGCCGGCCTTTGATGTTCCGTTGGGAACAGAAAGCAGATCCATGCGACCATCCTTGTTGACATCCATGGACACCAGTCGAATGCCACGAGTCCCAACGGCCCCTGTCAATTCGATCTTTTTGTCGGTCTCTATGCGAACCCATTCGCCTGTCTCGGAGCGTGTAAATCTCTGGAACCCGAGCTTCTGCGAATTTCCGGTGCCCTGAGTCATCGCGACAATGATCTGCGGTTTTCCACTCGCTTCAATGATGGAGATTGCAGCAAACTCCGAGCCCTCCGGCTTTTTAAGAATGCTTTCCGGAAACGTAATGCGACCATCAGTGAAGTGACTGGTTGCAATAACGCCTTCTTTGTTGCTGAGTACCACAATATCCAGCTTGGCATCGCCATCCAGATCCACCACCGCCAGATCGCTGACTCCCAATAGCCCGGGGAACATCTCTGCCATTCCCAATCCGTCAATACCGTTTTGTCGGTACAACAGCAGCTGTGCCTGCTCTGGATCCGCAACGACAACATCCAGCAATTTATCTCCATCGACGTCGCCCGATACCACCGCACGCTCACGGGAAGCGCCGGCCGGGCCGATTCCATATTGAAGTAAACGCGTTGGAAGAACTCCCTTGCCGGTTGCTGCGGGCTGAAGCGATGAAACCAGAACGCGACCATTGCGAGATTCTACCGTGATCACTTCGTGGCCAGGTTTCTGATCCACATTGGCCAACGTCACGGATCGAGGCTGCTGCAGTCCAAAACAAACTTCGGGCCCCAGGCGGCCATCATTGGTCTGCAGTCGAGCACACAAACCGCGAGTGCTGCCTTCATTCGCCAGATAGCACAGATCATTGCGGCCATCGCCATTCAGATCGGCCATTTGGATCATCGACAATTGAGCCGACGTATTGATCAGAGGCTTCGGTGCTTCCAACTTGCCTTGTTCGTTCTGATACAGGATGTAGGTAACATCTTTGCCCAGCACAACGATATCGTCGCGCTTGTCGGAATTCAGGTCACCTGCAGCCAGCATCCACGCGACAGGCTCAAGTCCTGGCAAACGAGTGGTCCATTTTTCGGTCCACTCCTTTTCCCCTGCAACAGGCTGGAACCGAATCAGAAGTTGATCGGGCGTTCCGATACAGGCAACATCCAGTCGACCGTCACCGTTGAAGTCTCCGCTGGCAATTCCGGCCAGTGTCTTGTCGACGGGAATCGTGCGTTCATCGAATCGCCAGTCGGACGCAAGATCGTTCACACGCCCCGCGCTTTTTGTGGTGGCCTGATCGGCCGCACTGAGTTGAGCCATCAGTCGAAGACAGCTGGCCCGATTGTCCACCAGCAGAATATCAGTCAGACCGTCACCAGTGAAATCTCCGGCCTGCAGGTTGAAGGCACGCCGATCGACCTTAAAGAGTTCGATGCCCCCGAAGCCATAATACTGAGCAAGCGTATTGGTTTCGGTTTTGTCTTCAGCGAAAGTGATCGACGTCAACGACAGAAATGACGCAGCAAAGGCACAGGAAACACTCAATACGCGGGCAACAATCCCGTACAAGGTGGACTGACCTGTTACGCAAAATGTCATAGGGACTCTCCGAGATCGGCTTGCAAAGACAGTGGTGTCTTTGACCAACAGTTGCGAAGCAACGCAAGCAAACAGAAATACAAATAAGAAAAGCGAGTACGGGATTTCACCGCCAAGTTTGCATTGTCAGTGTGTTTTCGGAGACATTCAAGCCAATGGAGATCACTGTTTTCCGCGATTCCGCGTTCGTCGTCTCCTGCTTTGATTTCAGGCGCAAAAAACGGGCATTCCGGATCGATCTGCCTGGTTTCTGGGCGGAACTCGGGGATCAATCCTGTTCGCCGCGTGATTGCGTTGCTCACGTAGTGATGCGAATCGCAGTCACGACAAGATGTTTAACCGTCAGCCGAAGGCGTACGCGGTTGCGCATGCGGCGGGCAACGTACGCATCCGTCTGACTGTCAATCGAAAAACAACGGCGGCGCCGTCTAAAGTCTGATCCGCTGTGGATTCGTAAAAATTCCCGGGCCCGTATTCTCACGAACCCTGCTGTCCGTGCGGTCCGTGCGGTCCGAATTCTGGCGAATCCGACGACGTTCTACTTCATTTGCTGATAGCGAATTGGATCGACAGCTTCGGCTTCACGGAAGCCCTTCAATCGCAATTGACACGAATCACACTCACCGCAGGACGCACCATCTGGAAGTGGATCGTAGCAACTGTGAGTCAGACCGTAGTCGACGTTCAGTAACAGTCCCTTTCGAATGATCTCTGCCTTGGTCAGCAGAATCAGCGGAGTATGGACGTTCAGGTGATTGCCCTGAACTCCCGCTTTGGTCGCCAGATTCGCCATGGCCTCAAAGGCCCTTATAAATTCCGGTCGGCAGTCCGGATACCCACTGTAGTCAACAGCGTTCACGCCAATGAACAAATCATTCGCGCCAACGGATTCTGCGAGCCCCAGTCCAACCGAAAGAAAAATCGTATTTCGAGCGGGAACGTAGGTGACCGGAATGCCGTCCGACATCTGGGACTCATCGCGGTTATGCGGAACCGGAATGTCGTTCGTCAGCGCAGAGCCACGAAAGATGCTGGTATCAACTTTAAACACAACCAGTTCGGCCACTCCCTGAGATTCACACACACGTCGTGCAGCCTCAAGCTCAAAATGATGACGCTGACCGTAATCAAACGAAATCGCATGAATCTCAAAGCCTTCACTTTTTGCAATCGCCAAAGTCGTGGCAGAATCAAGTCCCCCACTGACAAGGACGACCGCTTTCTTTTGAACCGACATGTTCTTAACCCTGCTTTCTGAAGAAGATCAACTTTGGTAAGAATGCCAGATCCGATGCCAACCCTCAAACCCTTACTTCACTTTTCCCACCAGAACACCGAAAGTTGCCCGACAAATCATGACTGAGAAGTGAGGGATAATCAGCCTTGCAGTGACCGGCATCTCTTTCGTCAGAAGCTCGGCAGAAATACTTCGTGGGCTGCTCTGAATTCAACGGTATTCACTTATGAAGCAATCTTCCATCGCTGGATGTCTTATCGGAACCGCCATTGGTGACGCTCTGGGTTTGCCGTATGAGGGGCTCCGCGCAGACCGTGCCGCAAGAATGCTCGGACAACCAGACCGCTTCCGGTTTCTGTTCGGACGCGGCATGATGTCCGACGACACGGAACACACTTGCCTTGTCGCGGAGGCGATGATCGAATCTCGGGGCGATGTGTTGAGTTTCCGCAATAGCCTGGCGCGGCGGCTGCGTTGGTGGATTCTTGGAATTCCGGCAGGCGTGGGACTGGCGACTCTGAAAGCCTGCGTGCGTCTATGGATCGGAATTCCGCCGAACCGAAGCGGCGTCTTTTCGGCCGGCAACGGTCCTGCAATGCGCTCAGCGATTTTCGGTTCCTGCATCGATGAACCGATGATGCTGCGGGAATTTGTGATTGCATCCAGTCGTATGACTCATTCCGATCCAAGGGCCGAGGCTGGCGCACTGGTTGTTGCCGTCGCCGCACAGACTTCGCGATGTGAGCCGTCGATCAACGCTGAGTCGTTCTGTCGACGACTGGATTCCGTGCGAGACGGCATCCTGGACGATGACAGCGAATTGATGAAGCGACTTCATCGTGCGATCGCATCGGTTGCACGCGGAGAAAGTACTTCAGATTTCGCAACATCGATCGGCCAGAATGGGTTCATCACCGGGTTCGTCAACAATACCGTGCCAGTCGCCATTCATGCGTGGTTAAGCGATCCCGATGACTGGCTGACGGCCGTGCGTTCCGTGATTGTCTGCGGCGGAGATGCGGATACAACCGCGGCGATTGTGGGAGGCATCGTTGGCTGCCGAACAGGTGTGGCCGGGATTCCGATGAATCTCAAGCAGTCGTTTGTCGACTGGCCAAGAAATCTTCGCTGGATGACGGAACTCGCGACGTGTCTCGCAGACTTCAGCAATGAACTGGAAACAAACAATCCCGCATCCGCGAAGATTCCTCGCATCTCTGCGACGGGGATTCTGCTGCGCAACGCAATTTTTCTGCCTGTTGTATTATTTCATGGTTTCCGACGACTGTTTCCGCCTTGGTAACACGACGTCAGTGAAGATGGCCGGGCTCAAGAAATGTAATTCCGTAGGACAACAGAATTCCCGCCAGCAAAGCGGCCGTCAAACGGACTCGGTTATGAGCATGGAATTCCATTTCGGGCAGCAAATCACTGAGCGAAATACACAGGAAAACGCCTGCTGAAAACGCCAGAGCCGAACAGACAATCTGATCCTCGTATCCGCCAAAAAAATGAATGCCGAACCGAAAGAACAGAACGCCCAGCGGGCACATCATCGAAAATCCAATGCTCACCAGAAGGCGAGATCTTGACGACCATCCAGCACCGGCCATCAGCGAGGTGATTGACACCGCGTCCAGAGGCTTATGCAGCATGATCGCCAAAAATGTGCCCAGCCCGAACAGCGACAGATAGGCTCGATGGCTCGACTCCGCTTCCACACTGGCTGCCAGGGCCATACCATCGATGAGTGTGTGCAAGGACAGCCCCAGCGTGATTCCCAGCCAGCTTAACTGGTGAGCGTGATGGCAATGCGGCGGAGTCGACGCGGGCGAACTCGCCACTGGCTGCAGCATATGCAGAAGACCGCTGGATCGATCATGATCGTGGTCGTGATCATGCGCGTGATCATGGTCGTGTGTATGTTGATGGTCGTGATTGTGATCCCTGTGACTCGCGCAGGGGTCTTCTTCGGCGGTGGAGATTTCCAGAGGGCCATGGTGATGAAAGTGGAAGGAACGAATCAGCAAAAACATCGTGACAATTCCGCCCATCATCCACCAGGCAGAGTCATCGACCGACTGGTTTCCATGAATCGAATGCGGCAAGAGGTGAAAGATGGCAATCCCCAGCATCAAGCCACCAACGAAGCTGATAATGGTCTGCATTCGAGTATGCGTCAGCCTGACCAAAGACGGCAGCCAACCTCCACCCATTGAAGCGGCGATGATCGCGACGCAGTAGGCCACCAGCAACATTCCATTCGCCGATTTCTCCGCGTCAGTCTTCCGAAGACTTGCCGATGCATCCTCGAGATACTGTTCTGCATCCGAAAGCTTCGATTCTGAGGAAGGCTTCTCTGCGTTGTCCTCGACCGCCACCGGTTCAGTCTGAATTCCAGAGGCCAGCGCGGGCCTTGACGGGCCGAACATAAGGACTGTCAACAGGATCGCGAGCAGCAATTTTTCAAAACGAATCGTCATAGTGAACGGAGCTTCGAAGTGACCGGATGAATTTGCATGCGAACAATAGAGTCTCCAACATTCACTTGCGAATGGTACGGCCCGAGAAGTGACATATTCCCCGCCAGGACGCAGTGAGTTCCCGCAAAGATTCTCACCAGGCAGAACGGTCCATCGGCGAGTTCCTGCAGCAGTCAGTGACATTCCAGACGGCATAACCAATAAAAACGGCTCGAACGAAATGGGCCAAAAGCCCCTGTTTCCAGGAAATGAATCACAAAAGCAACCTTCGCCTGAAACGCGACCTAGGTTAGTCGTGGTGGTCCAGAGACCGCCTCATTTCGCCAGCCAACATCCCCCGTCTGAGCCAAGAATATGCCTCTGCAGACATTCAATTACCGCCTTATTACCCGAAGCGATTTCGATGGACTCGTCAGCGCGGCGCTTCTGCGTGAACTGCAGATGCTGGACGACATCATGTTCGTTCATCCCAAGGACATGCAGGACGGGCTGATCGAAGTCACGTCTCGCGATATCATCACAAACTTGCCATACGTGACCTCCTGTCACCTTTGCTTCGACCATCATCACAGCGAAGCGCTTCGGAATGGTCACATTTCCCGCCAGAACTACATTCTGGATGCGGATGCTGACTCTGCAGCGCGAGTCGTCTACAACTATTTCGGGGGAGCCGCACGCTTCCGAAATATCAGCAACGAAATGATGGAAGCAGTCGACAAGTGCGATTCGGCTCGATTCAGTCGTGAAGACATTCTGGCTCCCAGAAAATGGGACCTGTTGAATTTCGTCATGGACCCACGTACCGGTCTCGGTCGCTTCCGCGATTTTCGAATTTCGAACTATCAGCTCATGATGGCACTGGTTGACTACTGCCGCAGCCATACCATCGAAGAGATCCTGAATCTTCAGGACGTTCGTGAACGCGTGGAGCTTTATAACCTGCAGCGTCAGGACTACTGCGAGCAGGTTGCCCGATGCTCGGGGATTTATGGCAATGTCGCCGTCATCGATCTTCGTTACGAAGACGTGATCTACTGCGGCAACCGGTTCCTGTCATACGCACTGCTTCCAGAGTGCAACGTCTCGATTCACCTGCTGCGAAGTCGAACGCCAGAAACAACCGTGCTGGCTGTTGGTAAGTCAATTCTGAGCCGCACCAATCCTGTCGATGTCGGCCAATTGATGCTGAAACATGGCGGTGGCGGACACTCGGCCGCAGGAACATGCCAGATTGCTTCAATCGAAGCCGATGCACTGCTTCCGGAAATCGTGGAAGCTCTGAACCAGAACATTGATTCTCCGGCTCGAGCCGAAGTATTTGCGTAATCGACGCAACGTCGAACAACACAGATCGCATCGCCTAATGACCTCCGGTTGACTTTTTCGTCGGCCGGAGGTCTGTTGGTTTCGATTCAAGTCGCAGTCTTGTCACAAGTGCGGCGTTGTCATCGGACGAGCCGTCGAAATGCGTCTGTCTGAATTGCACACTCGAGTTTCTCAGCGACGTTGCCGTCCTCAACCGCCTGTGCGATGATCGAAAACGTCTCGCGTGCCGCTGCGGTCGTCTGCTGAAGCTCCGCTTCGCCCTGAGCCCCATTCAGATAAAACGAGGCATAGCCATGACACCCGCGCTTGGCCATCTCCTGAATATAGAGCGTCGTCACGTGACTTTTCAGATGTTCGGGAACAGAGAACTGCATCGCCGGATGGACATCAATTCCCGTGCAGGTTGCCGCCACACCGACATCTGCAGCAGCCTGGTTCAGTGATCGCTTAAGCTCTGCTCCAAATTTCCAGAGCTGGTCCGAGAGACCTCTTCGACGTGCCTCGTGAATCGTTGTCAACGCGGCGCGCAGGCCAATGGTGTCACTCCAGTAGGTGCTGGAGATAAACATCTGCGACGCGGCTTCCATGACATCACGTCTGCCGACAACGGCCGCCATCGGATAGCCGTTCGAGATCGATTTCGCAAACACTGCGATGTCCGGAGTTACGCCGACAAACTGTTGAGCACCACCCATCCCGAATCGAAGTCCGGCCGAAACTTCGTCGAAGATGAGTACGGCCCCATGTTGTTTGGCCAACGTCTGGACGCCAGATAGATAACCGTCCGATGGTAACTGTGACCGAAGCGGTTCCATCACGATCGCCGCGATTTCGCCTCGATTCTGATCCAGCAATTCTCCCAACGCGGTCAGATCGTCCGACGGAAACGGGATCGCCGTCCCGACAAGGGCTTTGGGGACGCCGATCGGTTCAATACCAGGAAACAAATGTGTATTCAAACTGGCTTCTTCGGCCAGGTTGGCTGCCAGATACCAGTCATGCCAGCCGTGATAACCACAAAAAAGGATTTTGTCGCGGCCCGTTGATCCACGAGCAATTCGCACCGCGATCGCGCAGGCTTCGCCGCCACTCTTGGCATATCGCACCATCTCCGCGCACGGAATGCAACGACAAAGCTCTTCGGCAAGTTCAATCTCCAGTTCGTGATTGACGGAAAACATCGTGCCTCGGGAAATCTGCTCCTTCACGGCCTCATCCACAACAGGATCCGCATACCCAAGCAGAATCGCACCAATACCGCTGATCCAGTCGATGTATTCAAAGCCATCGACATCCCAGAATCTGGCTCCCCTGGCTCGCGCCGCGTAAACGGGTGAGACACCGTAGGCCACGCGATTCGGACGACGACTTATTAACTGAGTTCCCCCGGGGATCAATCTCAATGCGCGTTCATAAAGTTCCATGGACCTTGGGACGCGTGTCATTCGTCTTTCCGTTTTCTTTGTCGGACAGAAACCCTTGCGTTAGCGGCTTCGCAAGACGGCAAACAGAGATCAGGCTGGTCCGGCGAATCGCAAGAGCAGAACTTTCTCACGTGGGCTGCTGCTTTCACAACACAGGCGTCAAGTTGAAAAAAGTCCGGAGCTTTCGGCAACCATTCGAATCTTCCAAACGCCGCCATCGAACGCTGCCATCGAACGGTAACGGCAGGTGTCAGCAAGCAATGAGCAAATAAGAAGCCCGGCCTTTTGAAAAGACCGGGCTTCCATGGAAACTCTTTACTCACCATCAGTTTTCGCAGTTGACCCGAACGAAGATTCGGATCAACACAACTTCAATGAGTCTCAAACCTTGTCGGCACGAGGGCAGACGTAAGGTTCGCGGTATTCGCGAGTCAGCATTGCATTGGCTGCGTCGTTGTTCGTGAAGACTTCTTTCTCAGGATCGAACTGCAGCATCGCCCCGAGCGACATCTTGTACTTGTCGAGCTCCACACCGTTCTTGACCAGGTGCTTGACCGTACGTTGAAGCGTGGCTTCGTTATCATCCAGACTTTTGACGTCTTTCAGATAAGCAGAAATGTCACTCACGGCCACTCGGTTTTCTTCACCCATGTAGTAAGAAATATTGCCCAGGTGACTGATGGCAGCCGAAAGATGCCCTTCACGCACATCCGCATTCAGGTCTTCCACTTTGCGTGACTGACAGGCTGACACAAAATTCTTGAAGTGCTCTCCACCACCCTTGAATTCTTTCGCGACCTTCATGTCCTTATCGAACACAAGGCAACGCTCGTACGATACCTGAACCATCGTGCCTTCGGTGCCATAAAATACTACGCCCACCTTATTGCCTGAATTGCTCTGAAACAGCGTGTTCAGTTCTGCATCATCGCTGTCGTCGACCGACAAACCGCGTGTTTCGAACACAATGCATTTGTCACCATAATCATACAGCGACACTTCTGTGTTGCCGGTATCGCCAGCATCCACATAGTCTGGATTCTTTTGTTCTGCCTGATATCCCAGGCGACCGCCGTAGGTCAGAATCGTTGACGGATGGGTGTCGATTCCAAGACCCCAGCGAGCAATGTCGGTCTGATGCGGCCCCTGATTTCCAAGGTCGCCGTTTCCATAGTGACGCTGCCAGTGCCAGTCGTAGTGAAATTTTTCACGCGTACATTTTGGATCTGTCATCGACGCCGAACCGCTCCAAAGATCAAAATTCACGTTGGAGGGAATTGCGTAATCACCCAGAGCACCGATGCTTTTTCGACGCTTGTAGCAAAGTCCCCTCGCAAACTTCACTTCGCCGATGCCGCCGCTTCGCATATACGCGATGGCGTCAATGATGGCCTTGCTGGATCGACACTGAGTTCCCACCTGACACATGCGTCCGTATTTTCTCGCCGCAGCAATCAACGCGGTTCCCTCGTAGACGTTGTGGCAGACCGGCTTTTCGACGTACGCATCTTTGCCAGCCTGCATGGCCCAGATACCCGTCAGGGCATGCCAATGATTAGGAGTCGCCGTGCTGACCAGATCAACGGAGCTGTCTTCAAACGCGCGCCGCATATCGCCGACAGGCTTTGGCCGAACCCCCTGCTTCTTTTCGATATCATCGCATCTTCGATTTGCAACGGCTTCATCCACGTCCACGATGACCCGGATCTCAACTCGATCGTCTCGCAGAAACTCACTAATATGTTCTCCACCGCGCCCGTTTACTCCAACGATCGCGACGCCCAGTTTGTCATTGGGAGAAATGCCGGCTCGGCCAATCGCGGGTGCAGCCATGAACGCGGACGTTGCCACAGCAGAAGATTTCAGGAATCGTCGACGACTAACTTGGCTCATTTGATGCCTCCTGGTGGGAATAATGTGGGCAGATAGACAGACGGGAATCGTCTCGAAAAACCATGTCTGCAAGCATGGAAACGCATTTCGCGGCAAGTTGCAAGTGAACAGAAAAATCCCGTCCAATTGCGGACGCGATTACCGATCAATCTGTTGCCCCGCCGCAAAGACACCGACTCGTGATCAGACTGCAGTCGACGGACTCAACCGGGTTCTTGCCAGGCCCTCGAGTCCTCACGACGAACGCCCCGTAGCCGGATCCGTCAGAATTCGGCATCGGCAAGATTAAAATCCGCACAGTTGGCCACCTACTTTTTTTCGTCCAATCCTTTGGCTTGACCTTTTGAGAGTACAAGCAGCACGGGCGTCGATTTCGGAGGAATGTGCTCTGTCCACGCTTCGTAGTTTTGTGAACCGTCAGCGGCTGAGCTTTCTTCCTGAACATCCATCAGAGCGTCGGGAAAATTCGACGTGCAGATCAGATGGCCGCCTTCAGCCTGGTAAAACTGTTCACCAGTTTGCTCGTCGACATACATGCTGCTTCCGACAAACACAAACTTCGCTGTCATGGGTACCGATTGTCCGTCGGCTGAAAACTTCTTAATCGCAGTCTGATACTCTGCTTTGTCCCATTTCGTCAGCAGATCATCACGATCTTCGTCTGACATCGGGCCATACCAAAGGATCTCCTTGTTGAATTTGTCCCAGCGCAGATTTTTGTAGGGCAGCGATAGTCCCGGAGGTGGTCCCGGTAGTGGAGCGGCATAGTAACGGTGGATATTGCGACGAATCCAGTCCTGGATTTTCGCCTTCTTGATCTCACCTTTCTCGTTTTGCCAGACGGCTTCAATAACGACCTCAGGCCCCGTCGGCGGCACGAAGTCTGGTGAAAACTGGACTGGCTTTCCCGGCTCCATGCCTAATGCCAGCAGAGCTGTGTGAATAACATAAGCCTTTGAACGAATACGAAGAATCGTTTCATGCTCCCGGTTACCTTCGGGCACAAGCAGCATCTCAAGCAGACAATCAGGGCACGCCACTTCTGTTCGCAGGATGACGCGTTCGCCTTTGACATCAAGAAACACTGTAGACTCCGGATTCAGCGGAGTCGCCCCGTTCAATTCGCCTTTCAATTTGTCAGACAACGCTGGCAGAGGCTTCTTCGACGGGTCCGTTGGACCCTCGTCAGGAACAGGCTTCGGAGCGACCTCCGGAGGATTCTGCTTCGTATCGCCGGCAGGCTTATTTGCAGTCGGCGCCGGAGTGTTCTGCGCCACAGCATGAGGAATAAACGCTTCGACGACGCACACTGCGGCAAGGACACCGGCCAACATCGCGTTTTGAAATTGTCTTCCCAACCGTGCCATGTCAGTCTCTCGCAACCCGTGCCTGGAGAAAACTTCCCGACGACTTTGCCAGGAAAGCACTCCGCAGCGACTCAGCATAACGCAATCGCCAGCGCGAGTCGACAGACGGCACGAGCGACCAAATGTCGGCTATGACAAAATTTCTTTGACCACATGTCCATGCACGTCTGTCAGGCGACGATCGATGCCACTATGCCGAAAAGTCAATCGCGTATGATCAATCCCCAGCAAATGCAAAATCGTAGCATGAAGATCGTAACAGTAGGTGACGCCTTCGACCGCCTTGTATCCAAGATCATCGCTGCGACCATGAGCAGTCCCCGCTTTGACACCAGCGCCGGCGAGCCATGTGACGAAACTTCCTCCGTTGTGATCCCGACCATCTCCGCCCTGCGCGAAAGGAGTGCGTCCGAACTCCGTGGACCAAACCAACAGGGTGTCGTCGAGCATTCCTCTGGATTTCAGATCCGCCAGCAAAGCACCAATCGGCTTGTCGACACTATTGGCGATCGGCGGCAGTTCACCGGGGATGCTGCCATGGTTGTCCCAGTTGTTGACCGCGCCCTGAGGTCCACTCCAGACCTGAACAAAGCGGCTGCCATGTTCCAGCATTCTGCGAGCCAGAAGACAGCGCTTTCCAAAATCCTGAGTTACGGCTTCACCAGTTCCATAGGCCTGATGAGTCGACTCACTTTCGCGACTCAGGTCAAACACTTCCGGCGCACTGAGCTGCATTTTGGCGGCAACTTCACTGGACGCAATTCGGGCTTCCAGGCGACTGTCTTCGGGATGCCGCGTTGCATGGCGACGATTGAATCGCTGGAGCAATTCCAATGATTGCCGATCCGCTTCGCCGTTCGCAAATGAATACTTCGGGTCAGCAAACAAATCCGGTACCGCTTGTGGTCCGGACAGGTTGATCAGAGTTCCCTGATTCTTTGCGGGCAGAAAACCGGCACTGAAGTTTCCTTTTGAATTGTAGGGCAGCCCGCGTGGATCGGGCAGAACAACAAATGACGGAAAGTTGTCTGACAGATCTCCAAGGGCATAAGAAATCCAGGCTCCCATGCACGGAAAGCCGGGAAGCAGAAAACCGGTGTTCATCATATAACTGCCCGGCCCGTGCACATTCGTTTTTGTCGTCATGGCCATGAGGAAAGCCATGTCATCCACGTGCTTTGCCTGCTCCGGAAAAACACTGCTGACCCATCGGCCCGCTTCGCCATATTGCTGAAACGCAAATGGACTCTTCATCACGGCTCCTGCGGGCGCCGTGAATCCTTCCGGCTTCTCTTTCGGCCCCAGCATCTGCCCATGAAGACGTTCAAGCTCTGGCTTGTAATCGAACGTATCCATCTGGCTGACACCACCATTCATAAAGAGCTGAATGATACGTTTGGCTTTCGCCGGATGATGCAGACCGTCATTAGAGTGTCCAGCCGTCCCAGCGCCGTAGGCCGCGTTTTGTGCGAACAATTGAGCCAGAGCGACACTTCCAGCTCCACCGGCAAGTTGCTGCAGAAACGCCGCGCGGGTGGGCCGAAAGATCGTGGACGATCCTGGTGAAATCAAAGAAGAGTTCATGCTGACAGTCACTGAAAATTCGGGGAAGGAATGATCGGCAGGCGAATCGATGCAGGAGGGCGGCAATGAGTGTAGCACTCAATCCCCGAAAATTCTTCACGGCGTTGCCCCGAGGGGCGACACAGCGATGACTTCAGGCCGACTCAAATGTGCCGGCCCTTCGGGTCTTTTCTCATCCATTATCAGGATCCGGGGCCTTCGACCCCGGCAAAGAAGGATCGGCCCCGTCGGACAACGCGGTGAAGCATTTTTTCCGAGCCGAATCCTTCCGGGCCGATGGCCCGGGCTGGGCAATCGAATGGCCCGTTGGACCGAAACTCCTGCGATTCATCGAACGAAAATACTTCACAACGTTGCCTGTCGGGACTGAAGCGGAGCATGGTGCCCATCCAACGGTTCGGAGTACTGAGACCGCATCGACACTGATTCCGGAAGATCCCGACAATTTGGAAATCCGCCCAATTCAATTCCGCGCAAGGTGAGACCACGTTGTCTGAGCCAAACCTGGACTTAGTTTGTGAATTGACGCACAAGCCAAATGGTGGCACCGACCGTGAGTGACAGTAGCATCACCATGCCAAAAATCATGGCCATCGCATCACCAAATTTTGAGCTGCCATCGCGCGCACGTCGACTTGCTCCGGGAGAACATTTTGGGCATGGATCACCCGACTTGAAACCATCACTTTTCTTGTAGACCGAATTGCAATTGCTGCACTGATATTCCCACTCAAACAATGGTCCGGACCCCATCGCTGAAGGAATGTTGCCACTGGGCCCGTTTCCGGGACTCCATTGAGGTTGTGGCGGAGTGTAAGATGGAACAGGAAATGAGGGCGGGGCAAAATCGGACGGATCTGGAAATTGCGGAATAGGCATTTCTGGAAACGTAATTCCTGGAAAACCGGGCGGCATGAATCCAGGACCGCCTGGACCTCCAGGACCTCCGGGTCCCATTCCAGGACTCATCCCGGGATTCGGTGGCATGGAACCTGGATTGGAAGGTCCAGGGCCGTTCAAATCCAGCTCTGCTCCGCGGTTCGCCTCGATCCAATCCTGATCAGCTGAACTGAAACCATTGATGGGATAGGCCGAAACTTCGCCTCCGCGTCTCAGGTAAACATCCGAACCTTTTACGCCGACGTATTCCGCGACCAGCTTGTTGCCAACAATGTCGGTCCATGTTCGACCACGGTCCGCGTCGCCATCATCTGACGTCATATCTCCCGAAGGAAGATCCTTCGATGAATCGGCAGCAGCAGCGTCCAGCTTTGCCGCCTCATTGGCTCGGCCTAGACTCTGAAGATTCGATTTTACAACGGCTTTGTCAGTCATTGACAGATCCGCGTACGCCAGCGTTTTCATTCCTTCCGGTGTGCGAACTTTGACTTTGGAGCCGACAACGTCAACGAAGTCACCGCTGATCGGAGCCTGTCCAGCAGAGCGCCATGTGCGAGCAAAAAGATCTCGCTGGCCAGCAATCAGCAAAAGCAGCAAATAAACGCCTGTTCTGAATCGCATAGGACACGCGGACTTATTGGTGATGATTGAAATACCTGATAGTCAATGCCGCAAGGGCACATCTCAGATGTAGACAACGTTACCCAGGCTCCTTCCATCAGTCAACTTCAGGCAACGTGATCCGCCTTGCTTGGTGTACTCGCGAATTTCTGCAGGTCTCGCCTGTCAGGCAGGACTTCGCGGCTTGCCGCGACCTGTTTTTATGGGATGACACAATACAACGTGAAATCTTTACCCAATTGCAACCAAAGTTCGCCTGCGGCGAAAGTGCTTTCCGGCAGAAAGGAGACCTACTTCAACATGCGCGCAGGAGCGGCACAGCACCGAGATTCGAATTGTCAGAATATCATTCCCGAACACTTCGCGAATTACGGAACGGATGACTGCGTCTGCGAACGGGCGGTGAGTATAAATCGCGAATGGACGACACTCATTATCACGACAGACGGAAAGAAATTAACCCGGCGGCGGAGACTACGGCTCTGGGGGTTTTGCACCCGGCCGGTTTTCCAAAGTTGCCCGGCGGCTGGATCCAACGCGAATACAACATCGGCGGAAGACCGCTGAAGCTGATGGTCCCGTTTCAACCCGATGCATTGCTGGATGATCCAACGGTCCTGGCTGCAAATGCCATCGACGATTACATGCCGTACTGGGCTTATCTTTGGCCCGCGGCGATTAAGATGTCAACATCTGTTCTGCTGTCCGACTGGCCCTCGCAAACGCGTGTGCTTGAACTTGGTTCCGGACTGGGGCTGGTTGGCATCGCGGCATTGGCGGCTGGATATCAGGTGACTTTGACCGACTACGATCTCATGGCGGTGGACGTGGCCCGACGCAATGCGGAGCTGAATGGTTTTTCCCGCGTCGATGCAATTCCGCTGGACTGGCGCAATGCGAATACGATCACCTATCCTGTGATTCTTGGATGTGATGTGACTTATGAGCAACGCAATCACGCGCCGATCCTTGATTTGCTGGATCGAACTCTTGAAGCCGATGGTGTGTGCTGGCTGGCCGACGGCGGACGAGCGGCTTCGACAGAGTTTTGGAATCTCGCGAAGCAACGTCGCTTCAGGATCTCAGTCTTTGGTGTCGACGGGAACTTGATTTCTGCTCCGCGACTTGAGTATCAACTATTCGAACTTCGTCGAGAAGACTGAACGGAAGTCCGAACAACGTTGACATCGCGCCGCATGAATGTCACTTTCTCACATGGGATTCAGCGGGCGAGACGCCCGCGCTCCCGGAGCGCAGGCGTCTCGCCCGCTTTTATTCAACGACTCAAGTTGCAGTTGACGCTGGATGCGTTGCCTCGCCGCCGCCAGCAAACCGGAAAGCGAGACGATATCCATTGTCACGGATCCTGAGTGACGTCAATCAGACGGTCGACATTGTCAACAGCCACGTTCTGAGTCGTGCCGTCCGGCCATCGAACAGTGACGTTTCGGACTGAGTCCGCTTTGCCCAGTCCAAACGTGACGGGCAATTCGACCTGCGACTGATAGCTGCGAGTCGGCATGACGGTTCGCGAGAGAACTGTCTCATCCGGAAGAGTCACCTCCACCTGTGCACCGATTGCATCTTTGTTGCAATTCGTGCCCTTCAATCGGAATCGCAGCCAGTGATGAGAAGACTTCTGATCGTTGCGAAGAATTCTTGGCTTTCCGATCGAACTGAACAGCGCAAGATCCAGGTCGCCGTCTCCGTCAATATCAGCCATCGAGGCACCGCGACCGACCATGCGTTTTTGAAAATCACTGCCCGTTTTCTCTGCGGACAGCATGACAAACTCGTTGTCAAATTCGGTGCCGCAATTCCACAACAGATGGGGAGGTTGCTCATAACGCTGGCTCGACTGCACAAGGCTGATGTCTTCTTCAAGATGGCCGTTGTTTTCGAAGATGTCCAGTCGCCCGTCCAGATCGGCATCCAGAAAAAGCACACCGAATTTCAGGTCCGTGCGAGTCACCGGACCGATTCCATTCGAAACGGCTTCATCGCGAAAAATCGGCATTGCCAGACCGGGAGTCTGGCAAACGTACAAGGCTGTCATCTCGGTTGCGAAGTTTCCAATGACGAAACCGATCGCTGAACTATTGCGAAAGCATGCGGCGTCGATCCCCATCGCACCACGGGCCGCTCCAGCATTATCGAATGCCACACCAGCGGATGCTGCACTCTCCAGAAACGTACCACCCGGCTGATTAAGAAAGAGCAGATTCTGCACGGTGTCGTTGGCGACCACGATGTCCAGCAGGCCATCCGCGTTGATGTCGGCAAAAGTTGTTCCCAGAGACTTCGACAACGGAACGCCGGTATTCGGATCCGTCACCTGCACACCGGCCGCTTCGGAAACGTCCGTGAATGTTCCGTTGCCTTCATTGCGATAGAGAAACGGAAATGCTCCGGTAAAGTCCGTCGGGCGACCGTACGCTCGCAGCTTGCCATCCAGAGTGAACTCCATGGACTGGTCGACTTCCCGCGACCATTGAATGTAGTTGCAGACGAATAAATCCAGGTCACCATCGTTGTCGAAATCCAGCCAGCCGCAACTTGTGCTCCAGTCTTTATCTGTTCCGGCCACGCCAGCGGCGGCGGTGATATCTGTAAATTTCCCACCGCCATCATTCTGGAACAAACGGTTCTTACCAAGGCAACTCAAGAACACATCGACGTCGCCATCGTTGTCGAAATCTCCACAGGCAATGCCGTTCCCATACATCGCAACATCAAGTCCCGAACCGGCAGTGACGTTTGTGAAATTTCCCGAACCGTCATTCGCATACAGCGCGGAAGTGGGTTCACGCTCCGGTTTCACTTTGGCCCATGGCCAGACGTTGGAGTTCACACACAGCAGATCCTGATCTCCATCATTATCAAAGTCGAAAAAAGCACCGCCGCCTCCCATCGTTTCGGGAAGCAGCTTTTCACCTTCCGCTCCGTTTTCGTGCGTGAAATCAACTCCGGCGTTTTCTGTAATCTCAGTGAATAGTATCTGAGGAATCTCCAGCGTTGGCGCAACTCGGGATTGCGGAAGCGCCGTTGGGTCTGCATTGATGACAATCGGTTCCGGAGATTTTCTGGTCAGCAGCCAAAGTAGTATTCCGGCTGAGATCAGAAGCAACACGGCTCCAAGCGACCACTTAATCGCGGACCCGACCACTTCATCATTCGGAATTTCTTCAGGCTCCGATTCATTCAGTTCGCTGTTCATGATTTACTCTGATACCTCCGACGTGGACTGGGCCGTGACTGCCTTAATCTTCTGTTCACGCTGCAGATCGTAAATCACAAGTGGTTCGGCCGCGAAGTCCGCAGCCGGGTACTTTTGTCGAGCTTTACTAACAGCTTCGCCGCGAGCCGTATCATCTGTCTTATACTTTTCATGCAGCGACTTATGCACCGCAGCGTTTTCTGTATCCTCGAGCTGCGAGTACAACTGACTGAGATTGTAGTGAGCGTCCGCATTCTCCGAATCAATCTTCAGTGTCCGCTCAAAAATCTCCACCGCTTCCTTCAAACGAGCGGTACGTTCTTCGACTCGCGACGCAGCTCGAATCTGCAACGCTCGGTCGAAGACGGTTTGCCCCAGCAGGTTGATGACTTCATAGTCTTTGCTGAAATCAAACTTCTTCTTGACGGTCTCCTCGGTTCGATATTCCAGCACCTGACGAAAATTATTCTCTGCGTCTTCCAACTGGCCTTGCTGCCGATTAATCATTCCACTGAGCCAGGCCATTGTCCACGGCGGCGCTGGTGGATCCGTGTGCGCTGCTGCTCTCTGAATTGCAGCGGCGGCTTCATCAAGCTGCCCAGGGCCTGCTTCGGCTACCAGTGTTCGAGCGAGATTCAACGGGCCGTCAAATCGCCCGAGCTCTTCGACTTTGGCAAATGCTTCCGCCGCCTGCTTCAACTGCGACTTGCCTTTGAGCAGCATTCCGATCCCATAATCATTCCAGCGTTGCCATTCAGGAATTTCCCGTTTCGCATTCACAACTTCGGCGGCCACTCCCTCCACAGGAAACGTGAACTCATCTTCTGCCAGAACCATGATCGGCAGCTCATTACGGTACGGCTCACCGTCTTTGTGTCCGCGAATCGGCCGTCCAAGTTCTTTTGTCTTTCGATCCACGAAGTCCATGTAGATCGAGTCAAACTTTCGATACAGCAACCGCACCTTCGCTGTTACTGGAGCCGTCACAGCATCGGGCATCGTAAAGCTGTAATGCACTGTCTGCCCGGCACCTGGCGGAATCTGATGCATGTACAACGGGACAAAAATGTCCTGAGCGTTGCGTCGATCAATACGGTTGCCGTCTCGATCGAGCATAAAGTTGTTCACGAAATGGGACCAGGGATCAACGCTGTTGTCGTCCTGCATCATTCCGCTGGCGCCGATCTGTTGATCACCCGACTTGACGGAAACTTCCAGCCAGATCTCATTCGAATCCGTTGTCCCCTGAGTGAAATGATGTCCCATCTTCAACGTTCGAATCACTGTTTCCAGTGAATATGTATTGCCGGGCTTCAGCACAGGAACTTCCGGACGAAGCGGCGCGGTCAGAGCGCCATCAACTGTCCCGCCTTCACGAATACCGAACAGGTCGACTCGCATCGTGCCCTTCAGGAAATCCTCGTGAGCCTTGATGATCTCATCGTTGTTTGTGAGCCAGTTGATTCCCGAGTTCGCAGAAGGGAAAAGATGATTGTGAGTTTTCAGCTCTCCCGAATCATCGAAATATTTCGCTCCGAAATCAGCAGAGTTCTCCAGCCGCATATGGCAGCCGTTGCAGTCCACCTGAGCTTTCTCCGGATAGTAGAAACTGCGAGCTCCGTGCCCCGATACGCCACTCAACAGCCAACTGTCGTAATGGTTTTGACCACGCAGCCAGTCTTTGTAATGGTTCAGTGTGAATGGCAAATTGACCTTGTGGCAGGCCCCACAGAACTCGGCCGACTTATGCAGTGGCTTCAGGAATGTCTTCTTGTGAAACGACGGTTTCGCCTTGACCAGTTGATTGTTGATCCACTGCAGAACGGTGTTGTCGCTCTTCGCAAACGGATAGTGAATCGGTTCCTCAATCGTGTAGTCAGCGTTACCGACATTACTGTTGACGTTGGTAATCGCATGGCAGACGGTACACGAAATCCCGGACTGCGATGTTGGATGATTCAGCATGTCAAATTTCGGATCATCAAACGCGCCGCTGAAGAAGGGAACCGGGTCGTGACACCCGGCGCAAAAGCGAGACCCCTGAACGTTCCCGTCCCGCTTGAGGCTGACTTCACGAGTCTCCGCGACACTGGCCAGATAAGCCGGGTTGTTAAACGAACTGAACTTGTGAGCGCTTTTCGACCAGTCATCGTGAGCGCCCTTGTGGCACTTCAGACAGTAGTCGTTCATGTCCAGCGTTTCTGCACTGATGAAATTGCCGGTGGCCGTTCGAGCCAGCGATGGTTCAAAATATTGTGTGCCCTCTTTGGGACCAACCACATTCCATTCTCGTGGATCCTGAGATTGCCAGTAGATCATTCCAACGGCGGCGGCCGCTGCGAATCCCGCCCAGACAAGCCCCTGCTTCCATCGCATTTTCGGGCCAACAAGTCGATGCATCCAATAAAGCCATGCACCGATCATCGGCGTGACCACATGAGCCCAATACACAGTCGATCGAGCCACAGGACTTTTCAGATCAATCAGCCCCTCGATTCGCAGCAGCAATACTCCCGAGATCAGCACTGTGATGCAGACAGCGAACAATGCATAACCGATCATCACTGTGCGGCGAATCTTTCTGTCCTTCGTGTTGAGCATGTGAATAATGCCGAACACCAGGAACGGACCAACAATCAACAGGCCGACAACGCTGTGAAGCAGAAACATCCACGAATAAAACACGTCTTCATAGGTCTGCGACGTCCACCATTGCAGAAATGTAACACCTCCCAGATACGCGCTGTTGGCTCCTATGATGGCCAATAACGCCAGTACAATATTGAAGACGATTCGCAGTTTTGGTCCGATCGCTTTGCGAACAATCTTCTTAGCGGGTGCCCCGGACGACACGGGACCAACTGATGAAGCCGTAGACTCTGACATATCAAATGACTTTCTGATCCGACAAACGCGAAGTTGCGGGCGATTGAAGCTCTAAGCCCCGTTCGACTGCAGCTTTGCAGCGGTGATCGTGAACGCCATCACAATCACAAAGACGGGTTCAAATGAGCGATTTCAGCAGGGTCGCGAAAAAAATGGAGATGAGATTCAATGATTCGTTTGGCACAAATCGTTTCCATTGGTCCCAAAACTTCAGTGGCAGTCTGCAAGCAATTTGCAGCAGCACACACAAAGATGGAAAAGGAAAACTAACCAGACGTCATAGGTGCATCTGAAACAGCACCCATTCACCGGCTGGAATTTGTAGCCAACCGGCACTCAACGGAACCAAAGTGATCGTGGTGCGATCAAACGTTGAGGGCGATGCCCTGGGAATGTTCCGGAGGAATCTCGATGAGTCGCGGAAATCCACTTGCAGACGCTGCATCCGATGCAACAGGCTGCCGTCCGTCATCAGAAAGAGTTGCTTGAAAATCACAATCTGCCAGCACAACATCTGTCATACTGGATGTCGACGGAGTGATTGCCGGGTTGTGATGCAACGGAAGATTGCTCTTGCCGCAACCAGGCCCGGAACACGGAACAGAACCGGACGTGTTGAAGGAAAACAAGAGCGAACGGGAAAGTTCAACCGCAGTTCCGATTTTCGAATGATCAGTCATCATCGACGTTCCGGGCGGAACGTTTTTGCGGAAGAGATAGTCTCCGCACGAGGCAACCGCGTTCTCCGCAAAAAACGTGCAAAACAACAGCAGCACGAACGCGTGCAGCGTTGAATTCACGTATTTGGAAGTTGGATGGCCAGTCGACATAAACAAAAAACCGTCGAGGAACTTACGAAGCTGTCTCCACATGGTACGCCACGCATCGCAAATTCCACTAGTAGAAAGTGCCATAACTCTCTGAAAATTGTCAGGTCGCTTTCCAGATTTCAAATAGGTTTTGGCCATTGTTTTGCCTGAACTCAAGCGTTCGCGACCTGAGCATCATGAATTGATCTGTCGTTGGAGTTACTTTTCAGGCTCCCGTCGGCTAGAACAAACAGGAGCGAAGCACGCTGACGCTGCTGATTGACGTCGATCTACTTCCGGAAAAGCGAGTTCTCCTATGCTGCTCTTCAATCTGATTTTCAGCCTCGGAGTCTGCGGAGCATTTTTGCCCGTCGAAGATTCTGCAGAAGTGACGCTCAGTTGTACCAGTGAAGGATGGACTCATTGCGGACCGCGGGAAGACGCATTGCCCGCATTTGAGTTTCTACCCGCTGGTGGCCCCGAACAATCAGGAAGTCTTGTAACTCGATCTGATGCGCGAGACGGTCTTCATGGATGGTGGAACCGAACCGTTGATGTCAACGGAGGCCACTCTTATGAATTCTCCGCGCTTCGCCGAACTGTGAATGTCGACGCGCCACGTCGTACCGCTGTCGCCCGTGTTTTCTGGTCGGATGCTGACGGCCGCCCCGTCATTCATGACTTCGAGGCTACGACTAAATATCGCGAAGGTCAGCGACCGCTTTCCGAACCAGAGTACCCCGTTGACGAAGTGGAGCAAACCGACGGCTGGACTAAAGTGACCGGCGTCTTTCGAGTTCCCTCTGCTGCGAGTCGGGCTCGCATTGAGCTGTCATTTCGCTGGGCAGCAGATGCTTCGGTCGAATGGGCGAATGTGCGTTTGCAACAAGTGGAAGCTCCAGAGTCGCGAAAGGTTCGTCTCGCAACGGTTCATTTTAGTCCGACGGCCGGAAAGTCTAACGCAGAGAAGTGCGAACAGTTTGCTCCACTGATTTCTCGCGCCGCCGAGCAACGCGCGGACTTGATCGTCCTGCCTGAAACCCTGACGTACTTTAATTCTGGCCGAACCATGAGCGACTGCGCGGAATCAATCCCGGGCCCTTCGACAGAGTACTTCGGCTCACTGGCCAGCAAGCACAATCTGTACATCGTGGCCGGGCTTTTAGAGCGAGACGAGCATCGCATCTTCAATGTGGCGGTCCTGATCGGCCCTGATGGAGGTGTCGTTGGCAAGTATCGAAAAGTGGCGTTGCCTCGAAGCGAAATCGACGCCGGAGTCATTCCTGGAGACGACTATCCAGTCTTCGAGACTCGCTTCGGAAAAGTTGGCATGATGGTTTGCTATGACGGGTTCTTCCCCGAAGTCGCGAGGGAACTCAGTAATCGCGGTGCTGAAGTGATCGCCTTTCCGGTCTGGGGATGCAATCCACTGTTGGCGTCTGCTCGTGCCTGCAAAAACCATGTCTATGTGGTTAGCAGCACTTATACCGACGTGGCATCAGACTGGATGATCACAGCAGTCTTCGATCGCGATGGTCGCCCGCTGGCAAAGGCCAGTAACTGGGGTGATGTGATCGTAACGGAAGTGGATCTCGCTCGGCCGGCGATCTGGCATAGCCTTGGCGATTTCCATGCTGAAATTCTTCGACATCGCCCTATGGCAAAACCTCTCATCCCATAAGGCATGCAGCAGAATGAAAAGCTGAACATCGCCACGTTCACAGATTGAGTTATACGTAAGTTGTTTGGCTGCTGGGATTCAGTCGATGTTGACCTGAGGAGCAAAAAGAGACGACGTTCCGCGTGAAAAAAACGTCTCACGAGGAAACCACGGAAGGTCGCTCCGTAACGCTGTAAGATATCGCCAAGCTTGGCAAATTGCTCGCTCAGTTTCTGATCCGGTTTGCGGATTGTGTTGCTCGACCCGCTGGTCGAGCGTTGCTGCATGTTTATGTGAGGGAACTCCTCTCCCACGTGGAGATCGTGCAGCTTTTAAGTTGCATTGCGGGTGGGGTTTGAGTCAAACAAAGTGACCTTCGTGTGGCTTGTGATTTCGCACAGAATGTGCGTTCTTCAAGAACCACAAACGAACACGGAGGTCGCTGTGAGTTTAAGT
>JBGSVD010000106.1:0-6030 GCA_041753135.1 Planctomycetaceae bacterium | reverse complement strand
ATTCGTACATCGCCAAATTCGATAACATCGCCGTCTTTCAACGCCGTGTGATCAAACTCCGCTCCGGCTCGTTCGCCCAGACAAATTCGAGCTCCCGCTTGATTACGCAACTCAATGTGCCCCGCGAGGAAGTCTGCGTGGAAGTGAGTCAGAAAGACATACTTGATCGTGTATCCACCAGCCTTCGCATCTGCCAGATACTGTTGAATGTCACGCTGTGGATCAACCACGGCAGCGGTTTTTGTCTTCTCATCTGCAATCATGTATGACGCATGAGCCAGACAGCCAAGGTAGTATTGCTTGAGGAACATGTTTGAACTCCTGTTTTTCATTCAAGGCGAGCGGCAGGGCATCAGCCCTCCGTGCGGTTTGTTGGTGCTTGTGCCGGAACTCAACAGAATTCCGAAGACATAAAGAAGTCCCGTCTCGGTGCAGCGAGACGGCAACGATGTTACGCAGCTGCTCCCGTCAGTTGATTCAACGCTCGACGAAGAGCCACTTCCGACGCAGCCCCCGCCGATTGAGCGACAACGTCACCATCGGCGATGAACACCAGAGCCGGGATGGAGCTGACCTGATAGCGAGTCGCCAGTTCAGGCTCTTTGTCCACGTTGACTTTGACAATGCGAGCCTTCCCGGAAAACTCCACCGCCAGCTTATCCAGCGTCGGGGCCAGCATTCGACACGGACCACACCAGTCGGCATAGAAGTCGACCAGAACTGGCACGGGGGAACTCAGAACATCGCGTGAGAAATTCTCGGCTGATGTGTGATAAACGACACTCATGATCCTTACTCCTCTGCAAGTGTTTTGGTGGCTCTTGATTTGAGATTTGAAATCTGAAATTTCAAATTAAAACTCTAGCTGCAACACGATGGGCTCGATGTTGTCGAACAATTCTTCACCGGCGGTGCAGTCGGTGACTTGCCCACCTGATTCCACGGCATGCGAGCCAGAATCATGGCCATGCCGCAGGTGTCGGTGATCCCGGCTAACATCAGACCCGCTCCAACAAATGCAGAGAGGCCAGCCCAGTACGGATGAACTGCAATCGCCAACACTCCGCCAGCCAGCGACATGAAGCCCGCACAAATGCGAACCTGACGTTCCAGAGAGATGGCCTTCTTGCCACGAACAACCGGATAGCCAGCCTGATCCCAGGCCAATGTGCCGCCTTCGACGTTCACGACATTCGTGCAACCGGCCGCAGTAAATTTTTCACAAGCTTGTTTGCCTCGACTGCCCGATCGACAAATCACAAAGAGCGGAGCATTCGTGGGGTGCTCAGCCAACACGGCACCGCAATCCAGGCTTTCCAGTGGCGTGTTCCTGGCCACTGTTGCATGTACTTCTCGGAACTCTGCAGGAGTTCGTACGTCGATTAAATGGACCTGCTCGCCAGCCTGAATTCGATCCTGAAGCTGCTTTGGGGAGATCACGGAAACGCTCATCGAAAGACTCCTTCGTTTGGAAATTCAAAAATATCGAGATGTCGTAAACAATCGATCTATTTAGTGAAAAAAAGGCGGTCGGTTAACCGCCCTTCGCTATTTCGTTCCAGTCCCCACTCCAAACCTTGCCTCAATGCAACCCAGAATATTCTTCAAATGGGGTTCAGCAACGCGGTAAAACACCTGTCGCCCATCTTTTTCGCTGGTCAAAAAACCACATCGTTGCATCAGACGGAGATGCTCCGACGCCATCGCACTCGGTAAACCGCAAGCTTCCGCAAGCTCACCGACAGAAAAATCGCCCTGCAGGAGCATCTGGACCATTCGCAAGCGATGCGGATGAGCCAGTGTTCGCAGACATTCCGCCGCCTCGCCGAGAGATTCCAGTTCGGTCAGTTTCAATTTTGTTGTGGACATGTTCATTTGCCTCCGCAACAAATATATCGGAATGTGTCGATATGTCAATCAGTCTTTTCCGGATTTTTCTTCTCTCAGCCGTTTCCCCTGCTCCTCTCAACCGAAAACGTCCTAAAACTCCGCTTCGTTCCCCAGAGAAGCAAACGTTAAGCCTTCAGAGGCTTCACAGGAATCGTTTTGCCGGAATCCACAGCAACGACCGTATCCTTGCCGTTCAGTGTTACACGAATCGGATCACCCGACTTTAACTCACTGACCTTACTGACTTGACCATCGCAAGTCACCCGCGTCTCCTTGCTGACGGTATGCACATGCTGCTGACCATTGCTGCAGGTCGATGTGATACTGTTTCCCGACACACTGACAACTTTGCCGTCGTGAGTCGAATTTGAAACTCGTGTCATGATGATCTTTCCTTTGAAGAGAACGTTGTGAAATTTGCTTCTAAGAAATCGCTGGCCTTCGCTGTGGGCGATGTCTGCGATCGGTATTTGTAGGCGTCAAGTTCTTCGGCTACTGTGGAAGTCGCCCGGTTTGAACTTTGGGAAGTGCACCGCTGCAGGCTTTCACGAACTCAAGGAGGTCTGCTTTGTCCTGCTCGGTCAACTCTGGACCAGCGATACGCTGGAATCGATAATCCAGATTACGACTGGCGACACTTTCGTGTGCGTAGTACTCAATGACGTCCTTCAGCGAGGCGACACTTCCGTCGTGCATGTAGGGAGCCGTCCAGATGGCCGCTCTAATCGAGGGAGTCTTGAAGGCTCCCCAGTCTTCGCCCATTTTCGTCGTTTCGAATCGTCCCAGATCCGTCGATGGGGAACCGGCGGATGGTGAACCAATCCCAATGCCAATGTTGTGATACAGCTCATCGGTAAACGTCACGCCGTTGTGACAGCTGCTGCACCATGCTTTGTTGCCAAAGAAGATCGACTCACCGCGATAAGCACTTTCGGACATCGGATGTGCTTCAGCGGCAGATTTGAATCTTTGATGTCGTTCCGCAAGTTCGGGATCGTCATCCAGTGATTGCTGGTCAAGATGCTTGAAAGCACGCCATTTATCGGAATAGTCGTATGGCGATGTCTCCGTTACCAGACACCGCACAAAGCATCCCGTCGCGTCGCCAATCGCTTCCCATGTCACCCCCTGATAGATCTCCTCAAACTGGAGTCGATAACCTTCGATCTCCTTGAGCTTTCTGATAGTCTCTTCAGGAGAAGCCGCCATTTCCGTGGGATCCTTCAATGCATGAAGCAGCGCATCCTCCACAGAAATGGATCTCCCATCCCAGAATTGTCGATCTTCTCCAAGCCCCAGCATGATCCGATTCAGCAGTGTCGGTGGATTGCGTCGTCCTTTTTGCCCATTCACCCCCACAGCAACAGCCGACGCAACGGTGTAGCCTTTTTCAGGATCATGACAGTGGGCACAACTGATGGTGTTGTCCGCTGACAATCGCTTTTCAAAGAACAGTTGTCGCCCGAGTTCGATCTTCGCTCGCGTCATTGGATTCTGGGTCAGGTCCTTCATGCGGCAAACGCCGGGCTCCAGCCCCAGAGGAAGCTCTATCTCCAACGGTAGGTGGTTTGCCGGGTCGTCAAGCCAATGCCTGATCTCTGCGACAGTGACTTCGCCTTTTCCGGCAATTCCCTGAAGCAGTTCCGGCGAACCCAGCATGACTTTTTGCGTTGGTCCCTTCGCGAGCGCAGGCTTCGATCCAAGCTGATCGAACACAGGCTTCAATGCGACCTGCGATTGCGCAACTCCTGAGACTTTCACGATTCCGCCAATGGGCTCCTTATGTGCCCCGCATCCGCTGAGAAGTACCAGGGTGCACAAAAGGAAGTTGTGGCGGAGAATCATAGAGTTGTTCCTCGAAAGGCGTGTCTTCAGTAACATCAAAGCGTTCCATTCTTCCTGAAGCATTAGTGCTGAATGAGCCAAGGCACACCATGGTTCTTTTGCGTCTCTGCAAATCCAGAGGCGACGAATTGACTGACGACATCCGCGTGAGCCTGAATCAACAACACCACATATGGGCCAACTGATGTGTCATGAACCAGCGCACCTTTACCAAAGCCCAACGAACCACGTCCATTCATGATCTCACTCCTGGACTCGGATGATCCATGCCTACCCCGGAGCAATAAAAAAAGCCGACGCGAAGAAGTCCCTTTCGAGGTCTTCATCGCGTCGGCTTACGTATCAACTCGCAGTCAGCCTTGTGCTGAATCGCGATTCAATCAGTCTTCCGGTCGTTGTCATTTAAGCGAGTCACACACGTCTCACTCGCCAACTGACTTATAGCCGACTCCGATCGGAATACAATCCCACTTCGAACATCCGACAATGGAATGGGAAGGATTACGCGGTTGATGTGCGGATCAGCCCACTTCCATTAACATCGACATCTGATTGCCAGAGACTCCCAATTCGATGTGAACATAACGCTGATGGAAAGAGTGACCTTACCCGTCGCAGGCACTGATGACGACCTGATGAGTCAGGCGGCGGCAGGGGACTTTGCGGCCTTTCAGGAATTGACGGCTCGCTTTCAGTCGCGAGTGTTTCGCGTTGCCATTCGCATCGTTGGCCAGCAACAGGATGCAGAAGACGTGACTCAGCAGACGTTTCTGAGTCTGATCGAACACGTCGACTCTTTTCGCGGCGAGTCATCAGTCGCCACATGGATTCTACGAATCGCGACCAACCATGCGCTGAAAGTTCTGCGAAAGCGTCGAGGCCTGCCGATGGTCACTTGGGAAGAATCGCCCGACGAAGACAGCTATTCGACGTTGCCGCATCCAGAGTTTATTGCTCGATGGTCGGCAACTCCGGAAACTCTGGTTCAGCAAGCCGAAGTCCGGGAACAGATTGAGTCAGCTCTCACAACGCTCGACGAAAAATACCGCATCGTCTTCGTTCTGCGCGACATCGAAGGATTGTCCGTGCGAGAAACGGCCGAATCGCTGGAACTCACTGAGGCAACCGTCAAAGTGCGATTGTTAAGGGCTCGACTGATGATGCGAGAACAGTTGACGCGAGCATTCGGCGATGAGTCCACTCGATTGTTTCCAGATCATGAACATGGCTGAAAATTGCTGTAACCTTTTTGTCGCACTTGGATCACCTTTCTGACATTTGCCTCTTTCCGGACAACGCCATGACCTGCGAAGAACTGCTGAAAGCGCTCAATGAATACGTCGACGACGAAGCTGCGCTGGCGGTTTGTCGGGAGTTTGCCGAGCATCTGGCGGGCTGTAATCCGTGCCAGGTTGTGGTGGACAATATCCGCCAGAGCATCGCTCTGTACAAAGCGGGTGAGCCGTACCGAATGCCTCCCGAATTTGAAGCTCGTCTGCGGAACAGTCTGCAGGAACGGTGGCAGCAGAAATTCGGGAAAGCGGATTGACTTGGCCTTCTGGAAGGCAATTCCGGAATCAACCGTAACTTTTTCCATGTTGCTGGATCAGTAAGAGCAGAGCGTTCTCCGGTGCGGAGTAGAGGCTTCAGGCCACTCAACCGCTTTTGCGGCAGCGGCCCAAGGTCATGAAAACGCCTCTTTGCTGATCTCAACTGACATCAAACGGAAAAGGTGACGTCATGAAAGACTTCCTGGTATTCGGTGGATTCCTGGTGTTCTGGATCGTCCTCAATCGCTGGTTGTTGCCGTACTTTGGTATCCAAACCTGCATGAGCGGAGCTTGTTCGCGACCGGCTCAGACGCAGCCAATCAACCTTCCCGACAAACCGGAGAATGTTGGCCCGCGACGTCCTTAATACAGGCGTCTCGACACAAACGAGTCCATCGAGCCCGTATCAGAGCGTTGCAAACTCGGATACCATGCAGTATCGCAGCGAAAGTCGTCGCTGTCGTTTGAACTCTTTATTTGCCGGAATGCTCCCATGACGATCCTGTTCGCTGCACAGACATTTCTGCAGTCGCACGTGGTTCGTACGATTCTCAAAGTCACAATCTTTGTGGGTTTGATCGCAGCGGCCGTCTACTGGTTTCGATATTCCCCGGTCCACGTTTCAAAAGTCGAAGTTGTCTCGGGAGACATTGCGGCAGAAGTGATGGGGACTGGTACGCTTGAGGCACGGACGAAAGCGATCCTCAGCCCAAAGATCTCCGGGCGACTCATTGAGGTCTCAGCC
>JBGSVD010000105.1:0-14462 GCA_041753135.1 Planctomycetaceae bacterium | reverse complement strand
TAGCCGCATCCAAGCCATCAAGTCCAACGCCCGAGGATTCAAGTCCTTTCAAAACTACAGAACTCGTATCCTCTTCTTCTGCGGAAAACTGTCCCTGAAACCTGCCCTAAATTGCCACTAAACTCCCGGAAGAACCCATTTCTTGAAGGGGAATTTGCTATGAGTAAATTAACCTACGCTCAGGTTAAGAAGCTGCTCGCGACGGTCAACAAGACTGTTCCCGATAAGTTGAATTGCGATGACTGCTTCGAATTAGTTGCGGAGATGGCTGAGTCACAGATTCGCGGCGACGAACTTTCCGAAACACTGAAGGCTGTGCAGATACATTTTAGTCAGTGTCCGTGCTGTGCGTACGAGTACGCCGCTCTGCTGGAAGCAATTCACGCCGCAGATGAGCTGCCATAGGTCGGTTGTGCATTCTGGCAGCACAAAAGGGACGATTAGCGTTTGCGTACCTGCAACTGAATCCGTCTGAATGCGAATCACATCACAAGACCATAGAAAATTTGAATACAACGGCTGGCTTTTGCCAGCCGTTCTTCGTTTGCGATCGGCGCTTTCGCAGATTGATGCAGCTGGTTCAGGTTTAATGGCCTCGGGTGACCAGCGAGGACTCGCTGGCGGCTTATTGAATCACGGGACTTCATTGGTCACGGTCCAGTCAGCATCAGGTGTCGGAGAGGCCTGCAGTTTTGATTGCCTGGCTGAGAAGTTAGGCTCAGCGTTTGTCGGCCTCGTGTCAGTGCAGAGGACAGATTTTCAGAGAAATCACAGGTAAGAAACAAGATTTCTACGGCGTCAATCAGGCAGTTTCAAGAAGTCAATAATTTCAGAAGGAGTTAGTCATGGTTCTTAGTTGGTCAAAACTCTTTACGATTGCTTCGATCGCACTCGTTGCGGCAGTGGTCGGAACGGGACATTCAATGAGTCGTGCAGCGGGTGTTGCTGTTGCAGAGGATGAAGCCGTTGGAAATGCTCGGTCTGCCAAAGACGGTGAAAAGACTGGAAAGCCAGTGGCCGTTGTTGAACTATTCACATCTGAAGGTTGCAGCAGTTGCCCGCCAGCTGACAAAAATCTTCAGCGCATCTCGGAGTTGGTATCGGAGGGACGCAATGTCATACCGCTCTCATTCCACGTCGACTATTGGAACGAACTCGGTTGGGTCGATCCATTCAGTCAGGAAGAATTTTCTGTACGTCAGCGGGACTACGCTGTCGCGATGAAGCGAAAAGGTGTTTATACGCCCCAGATGATTGTCAACGGCGTCTACGAATTCAATGGGTCGAACAAAGCTCTTTCGGACAAGGCGATTGAGCTTGCACTGAATCGAGTTGTCAAGCACAGCGTTGATCTCAAGGTCACCGCTTCAGGTCGAAAGGGCGCAGGGATCCCGTTAAGTTATCGGGTTGCAACGCTTTCCCCCGATACAGATGACGAGTCGGATTATGTTCTGAATGTCGTTGTGGTGACAGACTCAGAAACCGTGAGTGTTCCACGAGGCGAAAATGGGGGGCGTGAGTTGTCGCATGTCTGGGTTGTGAAGAGTCTGCAGTCTCTCCCGCTGAGTAGTGCTTCAGGCACTGTTGAGGTAGACGCGGCGATCATTCAAAAGAATCACACTCGGCTTGTCGCCTATGTTCAGTCGAAGGCGACTCGGGAAATTACTGGCGCCTCAGTGGTTGAGCTTTGATTGTTCCTGTTGGCAAACTGATGCTGATGATAGCGATAGTGAAACATTTCTATGAACTCTTCACCCATTCTGATTATTGACGATGACCCCAAAACTTTGCTGCTCATTCAGAGCTATCTCCGAGAAGATTCCTTTGCGACGGTGACTGCTTCTGATGGGCAGCTGGGCCTGGAGTTATTTCGTGCCAGTGCTCCGCAGTTAGTCGTTATCGATGTGATCCTGCCCAGAATCGATGGCTTGAGGGTTTGCACGGAAATTCGTCAGGAGTCAAACGTTCCGATTCTGCTTTTGTCTGCTCGGGCCGAGGAAGTGGATCGTGTTCTTGGCCTTGGGCTGGGGGCTGACGATTTCGTTGCCAAGCCATTTAGCCCACGTGAATTGGTGGCTCGAGTCAAAGCGTTATTGCGGCGAGCGCAGGTGCTTTCCCAATCACGCCCCGCAGTTGGGATCGAATTCTGCGGATTGAGTTTTGACGTCGAAAAACGCCGTTTTACGCTCAATGGAATTTCTCTTGAGCTGACGCCAATCGAATTTACCCTTCTGTCCACGCTATTCAATGCGCCGGGGCGAGTTTTCCTTCGGCGTGAAATGCTCGACCGGTTGTATCCGACTGGCGAGGTTGTTGTCGATAGAGTCATTGATGTGCATATCGGAAAACTCCGCCAGAAGATTGGGGATGATCCCGACAAGCCACGATACATCCACACCGTTCGCGGTGCTGGTTATCGATTTTCGGATTTCTAGCCTCGTGTTTGCCGCAGTCGTGGAATTCAGCGATAGCGGAATTCATGGAAGTTCCCCGGGGCCGAATCCGACAGATTCTTCTGCCTGTCGAGTGGCCAAATCAAGGTGATGATTCTTCACGCGGCAAGGAATGAGGCACCGACAGGCGGACGAGACGTCCGCGCTCCCGGAGCGCGGGCGTCCCGCCCGCTTATTTGCAAAACATCGTTTCTGACTTGATCGCCCCGCGTGATGTCAGATGTTCTGGGCAAAGGCGCGAACTTCTTGCTGAACACGCGTGAATCGAATGCTATAGCGGACGGCATGCAATGCTACGGTCGTGGATGGACTCGTCATGAAGCCGGAGAATTACGAAATCGTTACACGATCAGAATATTGAACTGACATCACATCGTTAACGTGGAATGCGCAAGCGGCAGGGAGTGTCTGATGCTGTCGTCTTCACTTGGATGAACCCCGCTCCAGCCTCAGGTGCTTAGACAACAACAGGATGCAACCTGCTGTTTGCCATTTTGCTTGCAAAGGATCGATGTGGGATTTGAGAGATAGCAGACGGAAGAAATAGCCGCTGATCGCATGGTGCAGTGACTCCGGGCTGCGGACACAGGCATGCTGATGCATGCAGCATGCTTGTGCCGCGCCGGGGATTCAGCGGTTACTTCACAGGAGCACATTGGGAAGGATTCGCATTGTCTCTTTTTCCTGATGGAATCCATTAGATGGCCTCGTTATCGGTCCCTTCACTCGCAGAACACACACCGTCAGATGAACCGGATGCCGCACGGAAGGACAGATTGATCTTCAGATCAGCCATAGAAAATTTGCCAGACAGCTCCATTCGTGAAATGAGTCGAACGGAACTGCTTCGTGTGATTCATGCTGCCAATCCTTCTTCGATCGGTCGCCCGGAGTTGATCGTTTGCCTCCATGCACTTGATGATCGTCTTCTGCTTCGGCTTGCGTTTTTGGCGCGGCGATGGTTCCGTAACATAAGGCGAGCAGAAAATTGCTTGAGTGTTCAGCCGAACCTTGCGTCCGTTTCAAATTTTTGACTGCAGCACTTACCTGCGTGCGTCTGGTCGCTTGATTTTCAGGTAATCGTTTTGACCTCGGAAGACATTTTCAAGGCCGTTAGGTTGCGGCTGTGCAGCAGCGCAGATGCTGAGATGCGTTCGATTCTTTGCGATCTACACGATGGGAATCTGGTGCTTTGTGGGCAGGTTTCATCCTACGTGCAGAAGCAGATCGCACAGGAGTTAGTGCGTCCTGTGGCTGGCAAGCTGACAATTGTGAATTCCATCAGAGTGGTCAGGTGAGAGAGGAAATGGAAATGCCCTCGAAGGTGTTGGCTTCAATGCGGCTTGTAAAGATTCGGTAAAACTTATGCAGTTGATGGAAATGCGACAGGTGTCCGTCTGGTTGGCATTTGCCCACTGCTGGTAATCTGCGGCATGGCTCTTGTTCAAGCCCAATACCGTTCAAATAGTAGCGGCGCAGAGCGAGCGGCCTGGTGATTGCCTGCAACATGCTGGCTCAACGGACGGCTTGCGACGATTCCGCTACTTCAAAGGCCGTTCGTTGAACGGTACTGTGTTGAAGCCCACTCTTTATTGCAGGGCCGTGCAAAGTTGCAGACTCAAGGAATGGATTCCTCTAATGAACAATGCTACGAGAACGGATCTGCATGCGGGCGCAACTCGATTTGGTGAGCGGTCTTTTTTCGTCACCTTGATCGCAATGGGTCTGTCAGTTTTTGCAGGCAGCAGCAACCTTACTTATGCCGGTCGGAAGCATATCGCGGTTTCGGCATCCAGAGGATGGACCTCCGCTGGCATTCAGGTTCGAGAGAAAGATGCGGTCACTGTTTGGTCGCGTGGGGAGTATCGAATCGATGGACGAGACGACGCAAGTAAGCATCGAACCGTCTCGCCTCGCGGGACATTTCGCTTTGCCGATTCAGACATTGGAATGGCGTTTCCGCTAGCAGCGGCCGGTGCGGGGCCCGCGCCGTGCTTTTGTCTGATTGGTCGAATCGGGCAGAACGGTGAGCCATTTTATCTTGGCGAAAAATGCAGCTTTGTTGCTCAGGATTCTGGTGAGCTGTTTCTGGGCATCAATGATTTTGATCTGGCCGACAACGAGGGAGAAGTGGAAGTCGTCATTGAGACAGATGCGACTGTCATCCCTGCCAGCCAACGAACTCGCGTTGGGTTCGACGGGCCTTCCGGTGAGCCAGTTGCGGGGGCTCGCGTTGTTGTATTTTACATCGACGGTCTGCGTCCGGATGTTGTCGAAGAAATGGCAGCAATGGGGCACCTTCCTGTCATTCGAAAATGGTTCCTCGAAGGTGGCAGCAGACTGGAAAATGCTTTCACGGTTTTTCCGTCAGATACGATCACATCGAACGGCAGTCTGTGGACCGGCAAGTTCAGTGATCAGCATGGCATCAAGTCGCAGGTCGGTTTTAATCGTCGCCTGCGTCAGAGCGAAAACTACCTCGGAAAGTTTGGCCCCGTGCTCAACGATTTGTTGCTGATGCCAAAGGGGTTGGATCGAATTCTGCTCAAGTCGGGGCAGGAAATCACGCGACTAACGAAAGGCAACCGTTCAGCAGAGGATTTTCATAACCGCCGAACGAGCGAAACCTGGACACTTCAGGCTCGACTCGTTGATAATCAAAAGTCCTTCGGCTCCGGCGTAATGCCGCTGATGTCGCAGGTTTCTCCCGAGCTTTGGACTCGATATCTGGCCGACGAAGTTCCCTATTTTGGAACACATCTGGCCGATCGTTACGTCGACGAAGCAAACACGACATACGCCATTGAGAATTTGTTTGAGACGCCCAGCGATGTGACGATCGTCTGGCTTCCGGAGAACGATACAGTCAGTCACCATGAGTTCCGCGGCGCATTTGGAATGGCTCGGCGCGCTTTGGTGGAGGCGGATGACGCGATCGGTCAAATGATCGGGCGGCTGGATGAAAAAGGAATGCTGGAGTCGACCTATCTGATCATTGTCAGCGATCACGGGCACATCGGCGGCCGCGAATCTCATCTGGAAAGATTCGATCTGGTGAACGAGTTCTTCCATCAACCGGCCGAAGTGGATGTCAGTGGGAATCGCGTCGGGGGCGGGCTTGGAATGACAGTGAAAATGGATCGATATGTCAATCCGACAGCCGGTGATCACGCTGACGATTTCGTCTTCGTTGATGCCGTCGGCGATGGAGTCGCACGAGTCTCTTTGCCAAAGGGGAAGTATGGTTCGCGAGATTGGTCAGGGCCGAACAGCATTCAATCGCTTTTCCGATATCCCATTCGCGGTCTAGCTGGCGACGTAAATCTCTTCGAAGCTTTGAAGGAAATCGAGGTATCGGCGGGATCAGGTTCCACGACAGAATCTCCAGTCGACCTGGTGATGGCCAAGATCGACGATCACAGAATGCTGGTCACCGCGGCTAATCGAGGCTATGCCGTTATCGAGTACACTCGATCAAAGGATGGATCGCCAATCTACAGATACTCAGTTGTCCAGAACATTCGGGCGGACGGCAACGAAGGCATTTCATGGGACGTTGTCAAAGAGCCGACTGTTGATCCCTTGCTGCTGGCCGGGAAAGTCGCTTGCTGTCTCTTCAATGAATGGCATGATGAAGAGGAATGGCTTCGAATCACGATGGGGAGTCTATATCCCGATAGCGTAGTCACTATGGCGCGTCACATGTTCTGGAAGCCTGAACTCGCGGCTCGTGAACGTGAATATGGTGTTGATCTGGTGATTACCGCAAAGCCAGGCTGGCAATTCAACACCAGAAATGAACCGGGAAATGCTCATGGTCATCCATTCCAGGAGACCATGAACTTTTCTTTGTTCATGGCAGGCCCAAATATTCGTCGAGGAGCCGTCGTGACACAGCCAGTTCGAAGTGTCGATGTGACGCCAACGATTCTTGATATGGTCGGTGTCAACGTGTCGAAAATGGAGTTCGACGGACACCCGATTCGAACCGTGTATTCGTCCGGCCGCGAGGAACCACACGTTTCGCCCATGCCACTTTACTGGCAGGATGTTGACTTGATGGCCTGGTCGCCGCTCGCCTGGGAACCGCGTATGGAGTATCCCTATCAACCAAAATCTGTCAATCAGCCGATGAACTTCTGGGATCTGAGCAACCTGACCTACAACGTTGCCAGCATCGAAGAAGTCAGCGTTAATCGGATTGCTGATGATGCCTCACGATTCGTAAACACGCGACTGCTGCAGACGCGTTCACGAGAAGATCGCCCGTTGCGGTCGCTCTATCGGGATACGCGGCAGAAATTGGACGAGTCGCCATTGGATGTCCCTCAGTTGCAACTCAACAAGATTGCACTTGGCGACTATTCGTGGAGTTCCATCGGTAACCTCTCCAGAGCACGGAATGTCGCGGGCTGGGCGTGGACTCGAACTCGTGAATTTGACCAGGCAGTCTCCGAACCCTTTGGAGGAATGTCGTATCTTGGGACTCACCTCGCAGGCCAGGGGATCAATGCAGCGGACTACAGCGCCAATGAGGTCCGAAGAGTCGGGAGTCGCGTTGCGTCGATGGTGGTTGATACCTGGGTTTTATCGAAAGTCGAAGACTCCGCGGACACGGTCATCAATTCCGGAAAAGCCGAACCTGCGACTCGACGAGTTGGCGTTACCGTTGAGGGACGTTCGGGCAAGTGACTTCCTTAGATCACTTATTGGTGCTCGAACTGGTGTGTCGGTCGATTTTCCTCTTCCGCTCGCCTCGCAGGACCGGCTTAAAAATACTTGTCTAAGTTTTGGCATTCGGTCAGAAGCGGTGATTCGGTACAAGCTCGAAGCGCCAGCGAGTGGGCTTCGCAAAGTCACTGGCACACTCGCTGGCGCTTCGAACTTGTATGTGGGCGATCGTAGTTGCATTGGTATTAATTTCTTGAAAGTAGCGGATGCCGTTCCTGCATGACAGAAGATTCATTCTGATTCTGGCCATTCTGTTGATCAGATGTCAGGAAGCCTGCGCCCAGAACGACGGCGCGAGCAGGGACGATCATTTTCTGCGTCGTGCCACGTCGGCGATCTCAAGCCAGATTCCTCGTCTAAGTCGACCGGCAGCCGATCATCGTCCTCAGTTGGGACGAATCTATTCGCGCGCCGCGCAGTTTGAGAACGAGCATCGAAATCCCATTATTGTGATTCCGGGAACACTGGGTTCAAAACTCGTCAATAAGCAAAATGGAGAAGTCGTCTGGGGCTCCTTTCGACTTGCTGCGGCACGACCGTTTCAGTCTGGGTTGGGAGCAAAGTTAGCTTTGCCAATGCGTCCGGGGCGAAGACTTGCGGACTTGACGGATCATATCGCAGCGTCTGAAATTCTTTCGGAATTTAATGTGCGAGTACTTGGCGTCCCTATCGAAATCGACGCCTATAACGACATTTTGAGCACACTTGGTGTCGGCGGATATCGTTCTGAAACCGCCGCCGCTTTAGGAATTGTGGACTACGGCAAAGACCATTTCACCTGCTTTGAGTTTCACTATGACTGGCGAAGAGACTGCTCGGAAAATGCAGCTTTGTTGAATCGTTTCGTCCAGGAAAAGGCAGAGTATGTCCGTCTCGAGAGAGAAAAACGTTTTGGTACAGGTGGTGATCGTGTCCGATTCGACATTGTGGCACATTCGATGGGCGGACTCATCGCCCGATACTTTCTTCAGTACGGTGACCAGCCGCTGCCCGACGACGATCGGCTTCCCGATTCGACATGGCAAGGGGCAAGTCAGGTAGAGACACTGATCCTGGTGGGAACTCCGAACGCAGGTTCGATGCAGGCCATGCTGAGTCTTGTCGATGGCGTTCAGTACTCAAAACTTCTTCCCCGTTATGAAGCTGCAGTGTTGGGGACGATGCCATCAGCCTACCAACTGCTTCCTCGGCCACGACACCGCGCGGTGCTGGATGAAAAATCAGGGAAGTGCGTTGATCTGTATGACTGGCGAGTGTGGCAGCAGAATCGCTGGGGACTGTTGAATCCTGATCAGGACGATGTGTTGGAGCAGCTGATTCCGAATTCCAACGCTCGCTCACGACGAGATGTCGCTGAAGATCATCTCAAAAAATGCCTTTGGCAGGCGTACCAGTTTCATCGCGCGCTTGATACGCCTTCGACGTGCCCGGAAGGTACGAAGATCTTTTTGATTGCTGGTGATTCAGAACTGACCGACGCCAAAGCAAACGCAAATCCGAAGACACATTCGATCGATGTCATTGAACAGGCGCCGGGCGACGCAACAGTCCTGAGAAGCAGCGCGATGATGGACGAACGATTGTCTCTTCAGGCACCATGGACACCGCAATTGCAAAGCCCGATCGACTGGGCCGGATGCACATTTATTTTCACTGATCATCTCGGCATCACATCCCAACCGGCATTTGCAGACAATGCACTTTATCTGTTGCTGGAACGACCGAGATAGAGACTACCAACGCTGAGCTCAACTATTGATCAGCTAAGCATAGGCGGGCTCTGAATATGCGTACCCCATCCTTCGACGCAGTGTGTATTCCTGCTGAAGCATGTCTTTAACAAGCTCCAATGAAACAGTTCGTAGATCGACGTTTGCCTGAACGAGCGCATCAAAAACTGCCTGCCCAGCGCTGGACTCAAGCAATTGACGCTCGAGCTGAAGATTATTGATGCTCATGGCTTACTCCATCGATCACTGATTCGGGCTGCAGAGACTTCGTGTGGAACTCTGTACTTAAGTACGGAAAAGAAAAACCGCACCGCCTTTTATACTAACCGCGGTCACGATTGAGTTGTTTAACCGTCAGCCGGAGGCGTACGCGGATGCGGCGATCAACGTACGCCTCCGGCTAACAGTTAAACGAAAATAACTCCAGCGGCACCTTTTAAAGTAGAGTCAAGTTGAATTCATCGTCAGGTGGGGCCTAAACCCGGAACGGGAAATCACTCCGGGTTGATCATGGATTGAGCCTTGTGACACTGATCGACAAATTCCACTTCGACTTTTCTGCGGAACGTCCTTCTGACGCAACAAGTGATGCATTTCTTACCTCGGATTTGGCAGGCATCTGATTCTCCCGTGCAAAACGATTTCACGTAAGACAAGTCGTGGGCACCACGTCTCAAAACCGTTGACGTGTGTTTTCAGGTTTGGAGGTTATTGAGGAGATTGCGATGTTGCGTAAACGACTTCTGTCTGTTCTGTGTGTTGCGTTGAGCGTAGGATCATTTCAAGTATTTCGATCGCAGGGACAATCAAAAAGCCAGGCGAGCGAAGTGGTTCCGCGACAGTTCCTTCAGACTGCCGTATTCGCCGGTGGCTGTTTTTGGAGTATGGAGCGTCCGTTCGAAAAACTTCCGGGTGTTCTCAAAGTGGAATCCGGCTACACCGGTGGTCGGTTGAAGAATCCAACGTATGAGGATGTCTCTCATTCTGACACCGGTCACGTGGAAGCGATTCAGGTAAGCTACGATTCACGTCGAATCGCATACAACGATCTCCTCGAAGTCTTCTGGCGAAATGTTGACCCTACAGATAACGGTGGTCAGTTCGTTGACCGCGGGGCTTCCTACATTCCGGTGATCTTTGTTTCAGGAGCAGAACAGCAGCAGGCAGCTGAAAACTCCAAGGACAATCTTGAGAAGTCGGGAAGATTCAAACGACCCATTAAAACAACGATTCGTCTGGCAGGTGCGTTTTATCGGGCTGAAGAATATCACCAGGATTTTTACAAGAAGAATCCAGTCCGATACGAAGCTTGTCGGCTTGGATCGGGCCGTGAAGATTTCATCAGCGAAGTCTGGGGCGTCGATCGCAACTACACGGTTCCTGAAAAAAATGGGGAGATGACAATGACATCAGCAAGGGTTGAAGAGCGAAAATATACGAAACCGTCCGACGTCGAATTGCGAAAGAAACTAACGGCAATTCAATACAAGGTGACTCAGCAGGAAGGCACCGAGCCTCCGTTCAACAACGCGTACTGGAACAATACCGCCGATGGAATCTACGTGGACGTTGTTACCGGGGAGCCGTTGTTCAGTTCGAGTCACATGTTCAAATCAGGAACAGGATGGCCGTCGTTCTATCGTCCGATCAGTGAAGGCAGTGTTGTCGAAAAGACGGACACTCATCTTTTCATGCAGCGGACGGAAGTTCGGTCGAAGCACGGCGATTCTCATCTGGGGCATGTCTTTGATGATGGTCCGAAGCCGACAGGGTTGCGTTATTGCATGAACTCCGCCGCTCTTCGATTCGTGCCCGTCGACGAACTTGAGTCGCAGGGATATGGCGAGTTCTCTCAAATGTTCGCCTCTTCCAAATAGACTGAAGCTCTGATTCTTAATGAAGAAGGCTTCCCTGACAACTTGAGCCAGCACCTGCCGTGCATCCCAGGCAATGACGGGCCGTCGCAATTTTACGATTGCGTGATGAGTTCAGAGTGGATTCATTCAGATCCCGAATGTGACCTGGTAGTCCGGGCTTTAGTCCTAATCCGAGCATTTGATTGAAGTCGCAATCGAAAAGATTGCCCTGCCAATCGACGGAAAGCATCGAACGACACATAACTCCGTCGACTGCAGAGGAGTTGAATCCATTCAAAAGCTTATTCATGTACTCGTCATAACGCCCGGCCGTTAACAGGTCATCAAGAAAACGACTGATGGGCATGTTGGTGATGGTAAACAATTGCGTGAATTCGATTCCGTAACGACTCCTGAGCTCGCGACGATAGTCTGCCTCCAAATTCGCCTGCGAAGGCGGCAGCGAGAATCCTACAGGGTTGTAAACGAGCGACAGCGGAAGCGAAGACCCCGGTAAACCGTACCCAAGTCGGTTCAATCGTAGCAAGGCCTCAATCGATCGCCGGAAGACGTCATTGCCTCGCTGTTTATCGACGTTTTCTTCCAGGTAGCACGGCAGCGACGCCACGATTTCGACTCGATTGGCGGCTAAGAATTCTGGCAGGTCATCAAAGCCAGGTGCGAGCAGGATGGTTAAATTGCAGCGATCGATGATACGTTTCCCCATCGAAGCGGCTTCGGTCACGAGCCGTCGAAATTGAGGATTCATCTCAGGCGCACCTCCCGTGATATCAAGCGTCGGGATCTGGGCTAGTTTCAAAACACGCAGGCACTCGGATGCGATCTCTTCCGACATGTTCTCTCGGCGATCGGGCCCGGCATCAACATGGCAGTGAGTGCATGTCTGATTGCAAACTTTGCCAACGTTGATTTGCAATACGTCGATGCCAGTCGCAGTCAGTTCACCAAGGCCGTGTGATGAAAGGACGTCATTGAATCTCGGAATGGATTCATGCGATTCCAGAACTCGCAACTGCTCGCTGGCGATAGCAAGCGAGCTTTTTCGTTTTGTCAGCGATACCTGAGCCATATCACGTTCTTTTCGATGTTGGAGAACTAATGGTGCGAATTTTTTCAACGGCCCGCTGCAAAGCTAAGCCCAGAAATCCCGGCGAGCGGACCGTCCGTGCCGCGTTCCAGAAGTAAGCAGTTTTAAGGCAAAAAAATGATAGGACAAAAAAACACTGCCCATCTTTTTGCCCAATCATTTTTTTTGCCCATAACGCTTTCGTTCGATGATCAATCTTCGTCCGGCAGCGGGGGCGTTTAATTTTTTGTGGCATATTGCCAATGGTTTTCATCGCAGACGAGAAACCGCAGCCACTCTATCTAGCAACAAACCCCGTCTGTTCCGCAGCTGGGTCCTGACGCTTCAGTTGTGGCATTGTACTCCAGTCCCTTGGTTTCTCTCGGATCGCGTAGCTGGCTGCGATGGCAGTCAAAGGCAACTGCGTCATCGAGCGGAATAGTTTCAATCGGCTCAATGGGCGTGAATGATCCGTCGTACGGCGCTTTGTTCAAGAGCTGAAACGTTTTGTCGCAGACGGCCGTCCGTAGACCTCGGTGGTAAATATGACCGTCGTCATCGCGAACTGTCTTGAATGGACCTCGATAAACGACAGCTTGTTTGCGTTCAAGGCAAGGACCTTGTTTACCCTTGTAAGCCACCACGGTCATTGATCGAAACTCAATTCCCTCAATCGTTTGCCACGGTTCACTTTGACGCTTGGCAATCTGCATCCCATAGAAACCTGCGTCCTCGAACGCTTGCAGAAACTCGTCTTCGCGAAAGGCGCCGGACAGGCATCCGGACCAAAGCGTCGGGTCCTTGGTCAAATGATCAGGAACGGATTCGTCAGATACGATATCGCTGATCGCAGCCCGACCGCCTCGCTTGAGCACTCGAAAGATCTCGGCGAACAATTGACGTCGATCAGCCTGCCGGACAAGGTTCAATACACAGTTTGAAATCACGCAATCGACCGAGTCGCTCTCGACAAGCGGATGCTCCACACGCAACCGTTCCTCAAGATTTCTAAGCCGCAGATAGCCCGACGCATCCTGAATCGGAGCTCCATCCAGCTCGCTCTCAAGCTTTTCCAGACTAAGCCGCAAATCCTGAATCAGACCGTATCGAAAATCGACATTCGCAAATCCGATATTGGCGGAAACGGTCGGAGCGTGTTTTCGTGCTAGGGACAGCATCTCACGATTGCAATCCACGCCGATCACACGACCAGCGGAACCAACAATTTGCGAAGCGATGAAACAGAGCTTTCCGCCGCCCGAACCAAGATCCAGAACTGTCTCACCCGCATTGATGTAGGGAGTCGGATCGCCACAGCCATAGTCTCGCTCGATAATCTCAGCCGGAATCGCCGCTAAATACTCAGCGTTTGAGTAAGAAACGGGACAGCAAAGTGCAGGTTCGACGGCCTGAGCTGCAGCCGCGTAGCGTTCATATACGCTGGATTCTGCAGTGTGTGGCGGATTGCTGGTCGTACTTTCCATGTAGTATCCTCTTGATTCTGGCGGAAGGAACGTGCGAGTGTTTTCTGTTGTACACAACTATTTGGTTCAGTTTGACGAAGCCGCTTTCTGATTCTTACGGGCTTGTCTTAACGTTTTGGTCATTCAATCCCCAGTCATATTCCAAAAAGCTGAAAGTACCAGCCCCGGCCGCTGCAGATTTTCGTGCGTTTGCATCCGGCAACCATGCCGCAATCTTCTTCAGGCGATCGCCTGAATTTTCGCCGAAGTCTTCTCCAAACCAGTCCAGTATCGGAGATACAAAGAAAACACGTCGATTTGCATCGAATCGGAATTTCTCTCGATCGGCGAAAAACGCTTTGGCATTCAGGGTAAGCTGATCATCCAGTCGATCTGACACATAAGCTTCGTTTAGCAACCGAGGGCAGCCTCTTGACGCACAAACGATCGCGAAGTGAATTCGTGGTTCGCCCATCTTTCGCAGGATTTCGTGTTCCATTGAATCCAGCGAAGTGGCTTTGCCGCCAACAATGAGCTTCAGATTTTTCCAGATATTGTATCCGATGAGCTTGGCCGTGTGATTGCGTATGCTGCTGGTAGGATACTCTCGGAGAATGCCTTTGACCGTCAGCGCGTTGTAGGCGTTGATCCAAAACGCCAGCTTTTCCTGGCGAGTGCCGTGACCATTGGAAAATGAAAGTTGCTTCAAATAGTCGTCCAGGGTTTTCGAGTCGGCTGCCGACGCTTTCAAGTCTGTATAATCTACCATTCCAGCTTGATCCACGTATTTCTTCAGCAAGCCGTCCCATGCAGAATGGTCGATGCGTGACAGATCGACTTGCTTTTCGGGCGGTACACTGTTTCCAACAATCACATCCGCTGCCACAGCCGCTTCGGGTGAGAAAAGCAAGGCCGCAACAAACCCGGACTGAAGGACACAAAGTGTATAAAGAAAGGAAGCTCTGGTCGCCATTGTTCAACTCCATTTTCAGCACGGCATTCGATTTAGACCGCACTTGAACCGATCGAAAACGCAGTAGACAGCGTAAACCACGGGGTTTATGTGCGGATTGCTTCGGATTTAAATGCAGATTTGTAGCCAAATTATTTCATGATTTTCCTAGCCCTTTGCAAAAGGGCTG
>JBGSVD010000104.1:0-4621 GCA_041753135.1 Planctomycetaceae bacterium | reverse complement strand
GCACCCAGAATCCAGAATACGGTTACGAAAGGTGCCACATCGCCAAATTCGATTGGGATTCCAAACACTTGAATTCGCTGGATCATAATTCCTGAAGGGACCATGATCAGAGCTGCAAGAAATTGTCCGGCCAGTTTTTGTCGACCACGAAGTCCAAAGTGGTCATCGAGTATGCCAATGAAGACGATCAGCAGCGACGCCGCAGTAAGCGACAAAAGAAAGCGGATGTCGCCTTCCGTCGACTTCAGCAACTCGGGGAAGGCATAACATGTCACGCCAACTGCTATGGCAATCGACAGAAAAACCGTTGGCCCACCAGTGAGGGGAACGATGATCGAATGCAATTTCCGATGACCATCTGGTCGGTCCACGATGCCCAGTTTGCGGGCCACAATGGCAACCAGCGGGGCCAGGATCACCGCAGAAATAGCGGCTGTCAAAATTGTCAAAAGAGAGGAATTCATACAGCTCGGGTCGATCTATGAGTTGTCATCCGGAACTCAAGCCATCCTGCGGTTGACTCTCGGGACCCATTGGTGTGAAAAGTTGTCATTTTCACGAAGGACCACCGAGGCCTGTCTACAAGAAGACGATCTTGCAAATCTCCTGCCAAACTGAAAAAGACACCCTGCTGAGTGCCGGATTTCTAAGGTCTGGCGAGCAAATCACGGCGTTCCACGATTGCAGTCGTCTACTCTCAGATCATGGTGAGAAAAGGCAACGTGTTGCAAGCATGCAATCATTGAATCACAAAAAACACATTCAATGTTCACAAACGCCAAAGCCGGGATTAGTTCTTCACTTAACGCAGAATCCCTGAAGGTCAAAGTTGCATGCAAAATCGACGGTGTTGCACGGGTTGCAGCGTTGATCGCCGAGGCGAGTGTGGTTTCTATTCACTGCTCGAGCGTGGTCATGCGTTTATATCAGCCGGGCAGTTGCCGGAGTTGTTTTTTGATCTCAGGCGCGACTGGGAGATACCATTCTTCCCGCGTTCCTCGTTCAGGGGAAACATTAGTGAGATAGAGTCGTGCCGCTTTTAAGTTGGATTCAAATACAGGATTAGGCGCAGTACCGTTCAAAAAGTAGAGGAGCAGCGCGAGCTGCGCGGTGTGTGGTGCCAGCATTTTGCAGGCACACACCGGACGGCTTGCGCCGATTCCGCTTCCTAACAAAGGCGGACAAGATGTCCGCGTACCCGGAGCGCGGGCGCCTCGCCCGCTGAGCATTCCTCAACTCAACGCTGGCAGAGCCCCACTGCTTTGTTCAGATTTGATGTGAACGTTGATTGCAGCGGAAGGGCGCGAGCCCTCCGGTTTCACATCACCGGACGGCTTGCCCCGTGCCGCTGTTATGGAAGTCATTTCGGGAATGGTCCTGTAGTGACGGGAACTTTGGCAAGATCCACTACCTCCAAGCCGGAAGGCTGCGCGAACTCCCGAGTGCGAGGGGATCAGATCATGAAGTCCGTCTGGCGGCCGAGGATCTTGTCAACGAGATCCTGATGAAAATCAACTGCCGGAGATCGTTCCGGATCCAGATCCGTCGGGTTGATGCCGCAATAGACGCTCCACGGGCCCAGATGTCGCCACCGCCCTGCTCTTTTGGGTTCCCCTGGAAGAACCGGCGTTGTGCAGCGGTTGCAGCCAATCGTTGTATAACCCTGCTTATGAAGAGGATTCAGAATCACATCGTGCTGGCGGATGTATTCATCCAGTTGCTCATCGCTGAAGTTGGCCAGCGGATTGACACGAAGGCAGTTGAGTCGCGTATCGATCGCCAGAATCGGGCAAATGCCTCGTTTGCCACCATCGGCGCGCCGGAGGCTTCCGATCAGGGCGTCGTATTGCCCCTTCACGGCATCCAGAGGCTCTGATTTTCGCATTTCGCAGCATTGCTTCTGCCCATCCGGCGTCAGATACAAGATCCCGAATTTTTCGGTCTGCTGCTCCATGGTCAGGGAAGGTGTCAGCGTGCGAATCGACAATCCGTAGTGTTTCATCAGGCGATCACGAGTGTCGAGCGTCTCCTGGAAAAGAACTCCGGTGTCCACAAACACAACGGGGATTTTGACCGGAATAGAATGGAGCATGTGGCAAATGACGTTGCCTGATTCCTGCATCGAGGACATCGCGGCGACTCGGTCGCCGAAAATTTCCTGGGCCCAAAGCAGCAATTCCTGAGGCGTACGATCGTCGAACGAGCGATTCAGGGCGACAAGATCGGCCTGTGTGAGGCGGGCCATAATTCAGTTCCGAGCTTCACCGGTTGTGCGGGGGGTGTGAGCCAAAGAGAGGCCGGTGCTGCTCAACCAACGTCGAGCCTCAGTCACACCGGCGACAAACCGGGCGAATAATAGCGGCTTTGGCGGTTCGGAAAAGACCCAACATGGGCCGACTGCTGGTGGAAGAATTGCAAAATGCTCCCACAAACAAAAAAGGCGAAGGCAATTGATGCCTTCGCCTTCAATTCTAATCCAATATTCGCGTTCACACCGAAAACAGCAGTGATCAATATGCTGCAGAGCCCATTTGGGTTTCGAGGACTGTCAGCTTTGAATTGAGGGGTTTTCAGCGGGCGAGACGCCCGCGCTCCCGGAACGCGGGCGTCTCGCCCGCCTTTTCAATTTCCCTCGCGAATCGCAATCGGCCTCAATGTGCCTCTCGAATTGTTATTATCGAGCCGCAGCATCCCACCACCAGCGTCCGGACTGGCCGACTGGGTTCGCATTGATCGCGTCCTGGAGAACTTCTGCAGACACTTCGAAGTTCTCCGGATTTCGAACGACGCTTCTGAGGTCCCCGCGAACTCCGCCAGCGACCTGAATAATGATCTCGCCACCACGATAAACTCGACTGGCTGCAGCCGTCATGAGTTCCTGAGGCACTTCTACGGCAGCCGGTGAATAGTTACCGTCGACAGCAAAAACGTCCGACTGCCAGCCGACCTGACGATTCAGCCCCATGGTCTGCACAAGTGCTGAAGCGAGGCTCAGGTCGAAAATGTTCTGCAGATCAGCGAAAACGACATCCTGGCTCGACAGTTCTGGAAGATGCTCAGTAAACAACCGAGCAAACTCAGCATTTGCGTTATCCGCTTTGCCTGTCGCCTGACGAGTTCCGTCAGTACCGACCAGTTGGTTCTCGGACTGGCACTGCACTTCTCGACCAGAAAATTCAAAGGCTTTTCGGTCCGGAGAAACCTGAATCGAGTCGTATCCCACAGTCATCCACCAGCGAAGAGCGTCCATTGCTGACGCCTTTCGTTCCGTTCGACTGACGAGATCGAAGTAGCTTTTCATCCCCTTCGCGCCTTCGCGTTCTCCGATACCGATCAGTTTCATCTGATAGTCGGCTTCGACGATCACACTGGCAACGCGTGAATCTTCAGGAATTCCCTGCACAATTACGTTCTGCAGCCCAAGCATGTCTTCCAGTTTCTGGGTGACTTTGCGGACATTCTGGCTGGAGAGCTGTGTTTTTTCGGCGTATTCGCGAACCGCTTTGACCTGCTCAGGCTTCGGGTCAATGGAGCACATGAAAAAGCCAGTGCCACCGGATGAGAATGTTCGGCTAAGCGTCACAAGGTCATCGAGTTGCAGAGTTGGGCGACCGGTCGCAGTTCCGACTGTGCGTCCTGACTCATCTGTTGTCCAGTCGCCGGCAGGGCCGCCAATGACGATGTCGTTCGTTTCTGGAAACACAAACAGGAATTGGACTTCCGTCAATCCTGCAAGGCAGGCAACGTCGGTTGAAATTGGCTTTCCGTCCGCCTTGAGTGCCTTAACGTGCTGTTCCAGGCGAGGCAGTGATACCAGTCGCAAAGCCGAATCATTCCGGACGTCTGTGTTATGGTTGGCAGTTCGAGCCAATTCCGACGCCATTGTCAGTCGAGAATTGTCGTGTTGCATCGTAATGGCACCTGCCATTGCGGGAACTCCAACAAAAACCCCCTGTAGAAACGGGGTCATGGAGCCGATTTCTTCGCCGTTTTGAATCCAGAGTGCTGGAGGACTTGTTTGTTCCAGAATCAGCGTCATTAGAGACTGATAGTCGGTTTGTGCTCCGCCGCCAGCCTGAAGATTGGCCCGCGCCTGTTGTGTTTTGGCAGCCGTGTCGCGGTCGCCGACACGCAGTGCTGCGGTCTCCAGGTCATCAATCGCTTTTGAAAAGTCGCCTTTTTCCGCAGCAAGCCGTGCTTCCATTCGCAATCTGGAGGCTTCCATGACTGCGGAGGCTGGGGCGACTTTTTCGCCAGCAAGCGTCAGCCCCTGAGACGAAAGCACTGCGAGGCCACAGGCAACAGTCAGGCCTTTTCGGAGGAATCGGCGAATCCGATGAGTTGAACCGGAACAGACAGAATCAAACAGTGGCATCTGGATGACCTTTAAAGGACCCAAAGAAGCTCGGCAAGGAATTCGAACAAAAACGGTCCATCGGACCCATTCGCGCACGACTCCGCTCACGGCAGAGAAAACCTTTGTCTAGGATCGTCGCGTGAGGACTCAGCGTCAAGAAGATTCCGCCAATTCCCCGACTTGCCTGTTGTCCCGCATGGACAGGATACGCTGAAGAATCCATCTGTTCCGTTTGTAGTGGGGTTTTCAGCCATCATGGCGTCC
>JBGSVD010000103.1:0-13148 GCA_041753135.1 Planctomycetaceae bacterium | reverse complement strand
CCAAGATTCACATTTGATCGTGACAAGTCTTCTCTCCGTAGCATGCGACAACAGTTCGTATGCTGCGGAGGTGTACTCTAAGCCCTGCAAAAGCGCAACCCTCTATCCTGCCAAATTAACCCAATGTGCGCGCTGGCCTTGGATATTGATCCCACCGAAAATCAGGGACAGGTTGCTCAGCTTGCCCGAGAACGATGCCGGGAGTTTCTTCGGTCCAAAACGTCCTTTGCATTCAATGCCACAAACACATTGAAGCAAACACGTGGGCGATGGCAGGATCTGTTTTGTGATTACAATGCTCGGATTGAGATCGTCTATATTGAGCCACCGTTTGATGCCGTACTTAGACAGAACAAGGCTCGCTCGATGGCGGTTCCTGAGAGTGTGATCAGAAAACTGGTAGAGAAGTGCGAACCGCCAACGTGGACCGAATGCCATACTCTGATCGTCACTGAAGGAATCAATTCATGAGCGAGGAAAAAAGACGAATTAAACAGGTCATCGTAATGCGTCACGACCTGAAAATGCGGCGAGGCAAGCAAATTGCTCAGGGGGCTCACGCTTCGATGTCTTTCCTGTGCAAGCGATTGCAAAATGCGGACGCAGTTTCACTGAATGATTTTCCCGAGGATCAGCAATTGTGGCTGATGGGATCGTTCGCAAAAATTTGCTGTCGTGTGGACAGTGAAGAAGCACTGATAGAGATTTACGACAAAGCTCTCGATGCCGGACTAGAAGTCCATTTAATTACTGACAGTGGCAAGACCGAGTTTCACGGTGTTCCGACTCGCACATGTCTGGCGATTGGCCCGGACGACGCTGAGAAGATCGATGCTATCACCGGTGAGTTGGAACTGTTGTAAGGCGACACAATGTCATTTTCACTCAGCCATGTTGTTCCCTGGGGTCGCTCATTTGATGAGTATCTCTGCATGTTCGACCTGAACATCGATACCCTTTCTGTCTCTATACTCGGCTGTGCTGATGGGCCAGCGGCGTTCAATGCCGAATTGACAAAGCGGGGCGTGCGAATTGTCTCATACGATCCACTCTACGCTTACTCTGATCAAGAAATCTCATCTCGCATTGATGAGTGTTTTGAAACTGTCATTGCACAGACTCGATTGAACGCAGATGCCTTCGTCTGGTCGAAGAAGATTCCCGATGTTGATTCGCTGGGAGCGACCAGAATGACTGCCATGCGTCAATTCCTCGATGACTTCGTTGATGGAAGATTGCAGGGGGAGATACGTCACTGCTGAGCTTCCCGTGTTGCGATTCAAAAACGACACTTTCGACCTCGCCCTTTGCTCTCACTTTCTGTTCCTGTACGAGTCACTTGGCCTCGACTTTCACATTCAATCCGTTATTGAACTTTGCCGAGTCGCAACAGAAGTCCGTTTGTTTCCGTTGATTCAACTCGACGGACAAATGTCGCCATATCTAAAAAGCGTCATCGAAAAACTTACTTCGCTGGGATACTCCGTAGAAGTCGCATCGGTGCCTTACGAATTCCAGCGTAGTGCGAGTGAAATGCTTCGAGTATCTCGAACGATTATTCGATAGAACGCAGTCATGAATAAATGGTGAAGTCAACGTCCGCAACTTCGGGCCCTTTCAGAAATTCAATTTCTTCTGTATAGACCCCCGACGTGTCCTGCAGAACTCAGTATTGACCGGCGTCCAGGTTTGGCCGAATTGGGGCCAGTTTGTGATTCACACTTCTGACGCCAGAGTCATTAGTTTCTGGACGGTGCGGTAGTTGCGTGCCGTCGCCATAACTCCCAAACGCTTTTCGGCGGTCGCTGCCAGTTTTGAACGACCGACTCCGTCAGGAGCATGAAAATAGAAAACCTGATCAATCAGTTGATAGCTCTCGGTCGATGACTTTGCCAGATCGAGAGCTTTAATGTCAGGCTTCCCTGGTGGGCTCGCAAGGAAGAAGAGATGAAGCGTTTGAGGTTCTGAAATAGCTTTGGGAAAAGGATTTTGAGCTATCGCAACTTGTAATTCATTTTGACTGAGAAGCAGTAGCTCCGGACAAAAGGAATGTTCCTCGCCAATCTTGTCGCTGATTGCCTTTTGAATTGCCGTCGCACTCTTCGATTTTGAATCGAAGACCACATTGCCACTTTGAATGTACGTCTTAATGTTTGTGAACTGAATCGCCTTCAGGTAGCTGCTCAGCGTTGCCATCGGTAGAAGATTCTTGCCGCCGACATTGATCCCTCGAAATAGTGCGATCCATCGGTTCATTTTCAGTCGGCCTATTCGGGACACTAAAAATGTTGGACTAAATCAAATGGTCATGTCGACGATTCCAGTGATATCATAACTCCATGAGTCACTGCAAAACAGAACATCTCGCGGCCCCACCGAAGTGCTTTAAACTCCCCACTCAGACGGTTTTCATGTGCGACTCTGGCCGGAGGAACCAGAATTTGAACACGATGGCTGCTTCTGTGGAATTTTGCTTGTACGCCTCTGCCGTTTGCTGATGAGTCAGGCACAAGTAGCGCGCCTGCTTGTGGCCATTTGTCTCTGGAAGAGGTCGCAACGATATGCTGGAAACGCGACGATCTGCGTCACTCCAGATTGTTGTGAGTTCCATAAAGCCTTTTCATTCAACAGGTTGCGTCGCTTTTGGGGATTTGTCACAATAATTCGGCATCGTCGGGCATCGTTACCTTTTAGTGCTCCGTCAAGATAAAAAATCGGATTGCAGGTAGTGGACCTTGCTAAAGATGTCTTCACTACAGGACCTTTAGCAAGATCCACGACCCCAAACTTAAAGCGTGACAAAGCACAAGTCGTTCCTCAAAATTTCACACCGTCTGCCCAGTTGAGTCTCGCCAGTTTTTCGATTTGGCAATGTGTTTTTTAACCCAAGGTGTCAGCCAGACTATCCCTGAGTTCCTCACTGACACATCGGGTTGAAACCAATAACCAGTTAACGTTATTGAATCAATGGCGCCGCCCAGCTTATCCAGTCGACGGATCACCACATCGTCAACGAACTGACTCTCATTGAAAGAATCACCATGCTCAATCGACGAAACCTGCTTCAGGGAATGGCGACTGGTGCCGGGGCTGCATTTGGGGTGTCACTGTTCCCCGAACAACTGCTTGCTTCGCCGTTGCCCAGTGCTTCGTCACTCACCAGTGCTTCGTCGCCGAAACGCATTATCTTCTTTCTACAAAACCAGGGATTCGATCCGGCGACCTGCATTCCGGAGGGAATGAAACGCAGTGGCTCGCTGGCCGGTATGAAACTTCCGGAGCCGATCAGTCCGCTTGAACCCTTCAAGGACCGGATGCACATCATCAACGGACTGCATGGCGTCCATACCAGTCCCTCGCATAGCGCGTTCTTTGGGGCGCTTGGCGGTTATCGTGGGAGTGATGGCGTGCCTCCCAGTGGACCGACGATCGATTACGAATTGAGCAAAGTGCTGCCTCAGACTTTGCTACCGCATTTGTGCATCGGTATGGATTCGATCGAGAACATGACGACCAAGCCGACGCTGGCGACTCTGTCTGCCAGTGGTGCCGGTCAGCCGATCTTTATGCACTCGAATCCCAATCATCTCTATCAGATGCTCTACGGCGGCATCTCCACCGGCGATATTCGTCGTCAGCATGAAGCGAGATCGAATCTGTTGAATCAGATCGAATCGATGGCCGCCGCCAAGGCAGAATCGCTTCCTGCACAGGACCGTCAGCGTTACGGGCAGTACGTGCAGGGATTCCGGGACGTTAATGGACTTCGTGGTCGACTCGAAACGGTCTCCGATCATTTGAAGAAGTTTGCTCCAGAAGTCGACAGCCGTTACACCAAACCAGAATTCGAAACCGACTGGCATGACGTGCTGCTTGACCTCGGCATCTCATCGCTCACCTCAGGCATCACCAATACGCTGACGATTGGTTCCGGACGCGGCGAAATTTTTGGAGCCTGGAAGGGACTCGGCATTGCAGAACAGGGCCACAATCTTGGCCACATGGATCAGCCGGGCAATCCCATCTGGATCAAAATCCGCCAGTACAACAGTCGCATGCTGGTGCGAATCATGGAGAAACTTGAGAGCGTGTCGGAAGGCAGCGGCACGATGATGGACAACACGCTCATTGTCTACACCAGCAATAACGCCGACAAGCAGCATACGAACGGTGCCAACTGGCCCGTGATGTTGCTTGGCAACTTTGACGGTGCTTTCAAAACTGGTTGCTTCACACAACTGGATGGCAAACGCCCCATCAATTCGCTGTACGCTTCTCTGCTGAACGCCGCAGGGGCTTCGTGTGACCGCTTTAACATGAACGAGCAACTCGCGAAGAAGTTTGATTCCGGCAATGGACCGCTGACGGAAGTCCTGACATGAGCAAAACCGCTCTGCCCCGGATCGCTCTTAGTGGGACCGCTCTCAGTGGGTCCGCGCTCACCTCGTCCGCTCTGAGCTTGACCGTCTTCCTTGTCACCGGCTTGTTCTCCTCGGTCTTATCGACAGCGGCCTACTGCGAGAACTTCACGCCGGGACAGGCTGTGGTTGGCGACTACGAGAGCTTCGGCCGAGGCTTTCTTCAAAGCCACTGCTTCGACTGTCATGGCGAGACTGATCCTGAAGGCGGACTCTCGCTGCATGACATCGGACCGGTCGATGAAATCAACGCCGGCACCTGGCGCAGCATCTGGGCACAGGTGACGCTGAAAGAGATGCCTCCTCGCGATGCGGAACAGCCGGAGGTGATTGCGCGACTACGATTTTCCGAATGGATCGTCGGCGAACTCACCCGAGTGATGCGCGACAAAGGCGGGTTCCACGATCATCTCGATCCGAACAAAGGCAACTTTGTCGATCACGATCTGCTCTTTGGTCCGCTGCCGCCCGGCATCACACTGGTCCCGACATCAACACCTGCACGCATCTGGCGAGTCACACGTGAAGAACATATTACGCGACTCAACGAACTCATCAATACCGAACCGGCGTTTGATCCCGCGAAGCCCGGTCTGCGGACCCACGGCGATGTCGTGCCCACCAATCACGGTGGCGAGCTTAAGCTCTACTTCGGCACCGATCGAATCATTCAGTGGCAGGGTGGAACGGTTGCCTACGCGACTGCCGTCAAGAGCCTTCCGGCGGTCCTCTCGACAGCTCGTGAACATGGACTGGAGAACTACCCCAATTTCTATACAGTCAACAGCGCCGAAGCGACACAGATCCTGGACGTCGCCGACGACATCATCCGCTACATGGCCTACGGCCCGTTCAGCATCGCGGAACCCTGGCAGATCACGGACGATCCCAAGTCGGTGGCCGATAAGATGAAGGGCGACATTCGAGGCCTGCCAACAAGCATTGTGTACAGCACCAAAGTCGTCCGGCCGCTGACACCGGTCTACGACCTGATGAACGAAGAGGGAGTGTCGGAAGATCGTCTGCGAGCCCCAGTCGACTATTTATTCGAAGCGCTGACATTTCGACCGCCGAGCCGAATAGAATCGGACAGCTATCTAGCGATTGTCAATGAATCGATTGAAAAACTTGGCAAGGAAGACGGCGCAGTGCTCGGCCTGTCATCGATTTTTCTCCATCGTGATGCTCTGTTCCGCCCCGAACTGGTCGAGCACGGCCAGGCGGATCAGTATGGCGAAGCGGATGAGTATGGTCGCGTGATGATGCAGGACTGGGAACTGAGCCTGGCAGTCAATCACGCGCTGCGCTACATCAAGCCGGATGATGAGTTGCGAACAGCAATCATCGAAGGACGAATGCGAACTCGCGATGATGTCAAACGCGAAGTGGAACGGATGCTGGCCGACGACCGCATTCGCAAACCGCGCGTGCTGCAGTTCTTTCGCGACTATTTCGACTACGACCGCGGTGGCTACATCTGCAAGGACGCCAAAGCACTGGCCGATACCGGCGTGCGCAATCAGGGAACTTCGCACTACAACGCGATGTTCGACGCCACGGCCAGCACCGATCGTCTGATTGAACTCATCCTGCAGGAAGATCGCGATGTGCTGCGTCAGTTGCTGACGACGAACAAAGTGGTCGCGACCCGCAACGACCGCGCATACTTCGGTCGAAGAAACTCCAAAGAAGAGACACGAGCATCCATCGCGGCTGCGAAACAGGTGGAAGCAGAAAAACTCCAGGAAGAACGCGCAGCCCTGGAGACGGCGAAGCAAGTGCTGGCAGATCTGGAAACCCTGGTTGCCGACGATCCGGACGAAGGCAAATCGCGGCGAAAGGAACTGGCGGAAGCAAAACGTGCCGTCGCTGACGCTGAGAAGAATCTGGATACGAACAAGAAGAATCGCGGTGGTGAAAATCATAACGTGACAGAAGCCGAACTGTCCGGGCCACAGGTTTTTGCCCGCGTGAGCCGTCGCAGCTTTGGCGCGGGTTCAATGACGCCGGAACGTATTCTCGCAACGGTCCCGGAAGGCCAGCGCCTGGGAATTCTGACACATCCCAGTTGGCTCGTTTCTCATTCGGACGCCATGGACAATCATGCCATCCGCCGCGGTCGCTGGATTCGCGAACGTCTGCTGGGAGGTGGAATTCCTGATATTCCGATCACGGTTGATGCCATGCTTCCGGACGAGCCACAGAATTCTCTTCGCGAACGGATGCGTGTGACTCGACAGGACTACTGCTGGACTTGCCATCGGAAAATGGATCCACTGGGGCTTCCCTTTGAAATGTTCAACCACGCCGGATTATTTCGCGAGACGGAACTGGACAAGCCGGTTGACAGCAGCGGCGAAGTCATCGCTTCGGGCGACCCTGCTCTTGACGGCAAAGTGGACAATGCGATTGAGCTGATCGAAAAGCTCGCTCAGTCAGAACGTGCGGAGCAGGTCTTTGTGCGTCATGCCTTCCGATTCTGGATGGGCCGGAACGAAACTCTTAACGACGCTCCTGTCCTGCAGGCCGCGCATCGAGCCTACAAAGACAACGACGGTAGTATGAAGTCATTGCTCGTTTCATTGTTGACGTCCGACGCTTTTCTCTATCGCAAACGAAGTGAGTCGGAAGTTGTGGAGTAAATTTCAAGGTACATCTACTTTGATCCTGCATCTATCGAAGCTCGGCAGCAGCTTCGGCTGGCACGGAAATCGCGCCGAGAGTCTTGATGACTTCTGCCACGGAACTCTGACCTTCTGACCCCGCGAATCCCGATGTTACAAAGATTGCTGATGACGCTTTGCGTGCTGATGAATCTTTGCCGATTCACCATGGCCGACGACCGCCCCAACATCCGGTTTTTGCAAGGTTTTTGAGATCCATCACCGGATAGCTTGCGCTGCTTCGCTAAAAACGACTGCCATTGAGCAATCGCCATTGAGCCTGCGTCACCTGCCACGCAATGACCCTTTGATTCCGGGTTCTGCTTTCTTACCGTCGTGAGAGACCGTACAATGTCTACTGCAGCGTGAAACGCCTGCCAAAATCCTACCTTCGCTCGGCATCCATCCCACCGCATCCGAGAATTCATATGTTAAATCTATCGCCTTTCCGTCGCGTTCGTGCAGGCCTGTGCCTGGTGATGTGCGCCGTGTTCCATACGCCTCTGCATGCTCAAGTGGACTTCAATCGCCAGGTGCGGCCGATCCTTGCCGAGCATTGCCTTCAATGTCATGGGCCCGATGCGGAAAAACGCAGCGCGGATTTGAGGCTGGATGTCGAAGCCGAAGCGAAGAAGTCCGCGATCGTTGCGGGCTCAATCACTGACAGTGAGTTGCTTCATCGCATTCGATCCACCGATCCTGAAACCGTCATGCCGCCGCCTGCAACTGGCAAGGTGCTGACTGAGGAGCAGAAGGGAATTCTGCGACAATGGATTCAGGAAGGCGCGAAGTACTCTGGTCACTGGGCGTTTCAGCCCATCGAAGCTTCGGAACCGCTGTTGAATGCGCTGCCAACATCGGACGGCGCAGAAACTCCCATCGATCGATTTCTGTTGCACAAGCTGAAAGAGGCTGGGCTGAATTATTCACCGCCAGTCAGTCGAGCTCAGTTCATTCGCCGCGCGACGTTTGATCTCACGGGACTGCCACCGACATGGGCCGAAGTGGAAGCCTTTGAAAACGACACCGCGAAAGGCAGCGAAGAACGACTCATCGATCGGCTGATGGCATCGCCTCGATACGGCGAACGCTGGGGACGCCACTGGCTGGACATCGCTCGTTACGCGGACACTCATGGCGGCGCGGCGATTGGTTTTACGACCTTCCCGTTTTCCTTTACGTATCGCGACTATGTCATCAACGCATTCAACAATGACTTGCCGGTCGATCGTTTTCTGCTGGAACAGATCGCGGCGGATCAGCTTGAACTTCCGGAGAACGATCCCTCACTCGCGGCACTTGGTTTTCTGACGGTAGGGATGCAGTTTCGAAATCCTAACGACACAATCGATGATCAAATCGATGTCATCACGCGCGGGCTGATGGGACTGACTGTCACTTGTGCCCGCTGCCATGATCACAAGTTCGATCCGATCCCGACGGCAGACTACTACTCGCTTTATGCGTCGATCGCTCCCAGCAAAGCACCTTCGCAACTGCCTGCGATCGGAACGATGGCCGACCAGAACGCTCAACAGCAATACGAGCAACAGCTCAGCGAGCTTAAGCTGAAGTATCAGCAGTTTGCTCGTGAACAAACCGAAGTTTTACGCAATCGTCTGCGAATGCAGGTGGGACTTTACCTGGCGGAAATTGCAAAAGGTGTCGGCGAACAGGACGTGTCGACTCAGTTTCTTTCGTATCGCACCGACGATACTCGTCCGCTCATTTTCAATCGCTGGCGAACATGGCTGGCGGGCCTCAGCAAGGACGATGCGGTCTTTGGCCCGTGGCTCGAAATGCAATCCTGGGGAAATATTCCCGAAGCCGACTTTCAGCAACGCCGCGATGAATATCTGAGCCGCCTTTCCAGCGAACTGGATGCTGCCGGATGGACTCCTGACAAACTGCACGCGTTGCGTGGTGAACCGCCGAAATGGAATCCGCTTATTATCGACGCGTTGGTGGAACAGAAACCTAACTCACTGATTGACGCGGCTGCGGTTTACGGGAAAGTGTTTGCGGATCAGCAGCGGTTATGGCTGCAGTCGCTTCTGGAATCGTCCAGCGAAGCTGCACCGGATGGCACAATTTTACCCGACGATCATCCTCAGCATCTGACGATCAACAGCCCTTCGCATCGACAGATTCGTCATCATCTTTATGCACCGGGTTCATCTTTTGATCTTTCGGACGAAGACGCCGTGCGACTCACCAATCGCACGATTTCCGATTTGGCCAACGGGAAGAAAGGGGCCATGCATCAGTTGAATCTGTCATCGCCCGGTTCGCCTCCGCGAGCGATGATTGTGCAGGAAGATCCGCATCCGAATCCGACACATATCTTTGTGCGAGGCAACCCGCTGGCACGTGGTGAAGTCGTACAGGCGAAATTTTTGTCAGCGTTGCCTGGTGACCAGACTCAGACTTATGAAGACGGCAAGCGCCGCCTTGGACTGGCTCGCTCAGTCATTGCCGACAGCAATCCGCTGACGGCTCGAGTTCTGGTGAACTGGGCATGGCGGAATCATTTTGGTGCAGGCATTGTGCGAACGCCGGACGATTTCGGGATTCGTGGCGATGCTCCAACGCATCCGGAATTACTGGATTACCTTGCTGACCAGTTTCGCAGAAACGGATGGTCAATGAAGTGGCTGCACCGGCAAATCATGCTCAGCCAGGCGTATCGTCAAGGTGCGATTGAGAACGAACACAATCGTCAGGTCGATCCGGAAAATCAGTTGCTCTGGCGCATGCCACGGCGACGATTGGAATTCGAAGCCATGCGGGATTCGATGCTGGCTGCGTGTGATGAATTGGATCCGAAAATGGGAGGCCGGCCGATTGATCTGAATGCCTCTCCGACGGTGCCGCGACGCAGCGTGTATGGTTTCGTGAATCGTGACATTATCGCAAATCTGATGAGCACATTTGATTCGGCAAATCCCAACGCCTGCACGGCGAAGCGTCCTGAGACCACGGTGCCTCAGCAGGCTTTGTTCGCTCTGAATTCAGACTTCATCCAGGACCGCGCATTGCAACTGGCGACAATTACAAAACAAATCGAGGGGGCGTCGGATGAAGATCGTATCGTGGCGATGGTTCGCAGAACTCTTTGTCGAAACCCGACGGAGTCCGAAGTGGGGCAAGCGAAGAAATTCATCAACGACGCAGCTTCTTCCACGGCAACTGACGGTGCCGCAGCCGATCCAGAGCGTGGCTGGATCCTGCTGGCGCATGCATTAATGGCTTCCAACGAATTTACGTTTTTGGATTAGACGGTGGTTCGTTTAACCGTCAGCCGGAGGCGTACGCGATTCACTACCTGCGATCCCGCGTACGCCTCCGGCTGACGGTTAAACAATTCAATATCAACAGAAGGGACAGATGTGAAATGATCCATGGCTATCATGTCATCCTGCCGCATTACGGTTTTTGGCTCCCGAACGATCCGCGTGGATCATGGTCATTGTTTGTTGCTCGTTGGGAACTGGCTCGATTCGGCAAGACGACGAGGAACCTGGAACAGAGAACGCTTGCTCATTTGTCGGACGATGAATTGGCTCAGCGTGACGCCATTCGAAATGCGTTACTCTATCCGCCAGTTACTTTGAATGGCGATCAGGCGCTTTCAGTGTCGAAAGGCTTCCAGGCTCAGGCCGAGAAATGTGGCTACCAGGTGTGGGCTTGTGCGATCCTTCCCGAACACACACATATGGTGATCGGCCGACACCGCTACCAAGTGGAACAAATCGCCAATCTGCTGAAAGGGGCTGCCACAACTCAATTGATCAAGGACAAGATCCACCCACTCGCATCACACGCCAAGCCAGGTCGGCGGCCCCCAGGAATGTGGGCCAGAAATGAGTGGAAGGTCTACCTCGACAGTGATGAGCAGATTGAAAATGCCATAGCTTACGTCAACGACAACCCCATCAAAGAGGGAAAGCCACGACAAATCTGGAAATGGATCACACCATACCGCGGCCTCGAAAGTGGCTGGACAACATACCTATAACCGCGTTTAACCGTCAGCCGCAGGCGTACGCGATTCTCAACCTGCGACTCCGCGTACGCCTCCGGCTGACGGTTAAACGAATCAGGACTCTATGCCTTTCCGTTGTGACCAGAATGGTGGCTCTTTGGAGGGTAGCCTACAATGAAAATAGCAATAAGACTCTAACACGAAAACCCCCTTTGTTTAACAGTGTTTAACAGTGTTTAACAGTCAGCCGCAGGCGTACTCGCCCCTCAGCCTGCGACCCCGCGTACGCCTCCGGCTGACGGTTAAACGAGAGTAACCTACAATGAGCACAATCATGAACAACTCAACACGACGTCACTGGATGCAAACCTGCGGCATGGGATTTGGCGGACTCGCGTTGGCCAATCTGCTGGGAAACACAGCATCGGCCGACGAGTCTGGTGGAGCCATGCGGACTCATTTTCCGGGCCGAGCCAAACATATCATCCATGTGTTTCTAAACGGCGGAGTTTCTCAGGTCGATACGTTCGATCCGAAGCCCGAGCTGACTCGTCAGGCGGGCAAGATGCTTCCTTTTGAGAACCTGCAAACCGAACGCAAAACCGGCGTGGCATTGCCAAGCCCGTTCAAGTTCGAAAAGCATGGTCAGAGCGGCATTGAGATCAGTGAGATCTTTCCGCGTCTTTCGGAGTGCGTCGATGAGATGACCGTCATTCGGTCGATGCACGCTGAACTTCCGAGTCACGAGATGTCGCTGATGCTGATGAACACAGGCGATCAGCGACTCGTGCGGCCGAGCCTGGGCTCGTGGCTCACGTGGGGCATGGGATCGATCAACGAAAACCTTCCGGCGTTTATTGCACTGTGTCCCGGTGGAATGCCGGTCGGTGGAGCTGGCAACTGGAGATCCGCGTTCCTGCCCGGTTCGTACCAGGGAACTCGTGTCGACACATCAAATCCCGATCCAACACGCCTGATCGACTACTTGCAGAACAAGCGAGTTTCGTCGACCGAGCAGTCGAAGCAATTCGAATTCCTGCAGCAATTGAACGCTCAACATCTGACAGAGCGGCCGGGTGAAGCAATCATTGAATCTCGCATCAAGTCGTTTGAGCTGGCGTTTCGCATGCAGACCGAAGCGAGTGACGCCTTTGATATTTCACAGGAGCCCGCGCACATTCAAAAGCTTTACGGAGACGGGCCTCAGAACCGGCAGTTGCTGATGGCACGACGACTGATCGAACGCGGCGTGCGATTCGTCCAGACGTGGCACGGTGATCTGCAGCCATGGGACAGTCATTCCAACATTAAAGACGAACATCGCAGACTGGCCGGCGAGTGCGATTCGGGGCTGGCCGCATTGATCATCGACCTGAAACAACGCGGGCTGCTGGATGAAACATTGATTCTGTGTACGGGCGAATTCGGGCGAACTCCGTCAGTCGAAATGGGCCAGGACGGATCCGGAGCCAGTCAGGGCCGCGATCACAATCACTGGGGCTTTTCGCTTTGGATGGCCGGTGGCGGAATCAAAAAAGGCACGGTCTATGGAGCAACGGATGACTTCGGTTTCAAAGCTGTTGAGAACCCGGTCTCCGCGCACGACCTGCATGCCACGATTTTGCATCTGATGGGCTACGATCATCAACGCATGACCTACCGCTACGCCGGCCGCGACTTCCGTCTGACTGACGTGAAGGGTGAAGTGATTCACCCGATTGTTGAAGGCTAAACTGCCTGTTCAAAAAGCGAGATAGAACTCGGCCCAGGGAGTGGATCTTGCTAAAGATCCCGTGACTAAAGATCTCGTAGCCGCAGGACCTTTAGCAAGGTCCACTACCTGAAATTCAAATTTTGACAAAGCACTATCCGGACTCTGGGATGATCAGCCGGAACGCGCTAGCGTCCGGTTTGTGCTTAAAACAGAGCAAACTTAACCGTGGGCTAGCCTGCATTGCGCACCACGTTCCAACGAAAAAGCCTTCACATGCGTATAAGTGGTTGTCTAATCATCACTTAACACGCACGGAAGGCAGATCGATGTCCGAGACACAGTGTACGGAACAGTTGCAGCTTTTTGAA
>JBGSVD010000102.1:0-17142 GCA_041753135.1 Planctomycetaceae bacterium | reverse complement strand
TAAACTCACAGCGACCTCCGTGTTCGTTTGTGGTTCTTGAAGAACGCACATTCTGTGCGAAATCACAAGCCACACGAAGGTCACTTTGTTTGACTCAAACCCCACCCGCAATGCAACTTAAAAGCTGCACGATCTCACTGGTGGCAAAGGTGCCGGCATCTCGACCACTGGAGCAGAAGACTCCGCCTGCGGATTCCCGGCGGCCGTTGAGTCGGATGCATCCTGGCATCCGCAAACAATGATCAGACCAACTGTCAACAACGTTGCTGTAAAACGATCCACTGAGTTTACCCCTCATCAAAGTCGCACTGATTTATATGTACACACGATTCGAACTCAAATACAGACGGGAATCAGCAGAACGACATTGTCCTTTGAGGCAAAGCACGATGCCCCATTATCGCCTTCCTTTATCAACTTCCCCAAGATACGCCCTACCTTGGATCATCTGTTGGTTGTCAATCGTCACTATCTGTATTGCACGAATTCGTCCAGCGAACCATAGGTTTGTTCCACATAGTAGTCTTTGGCAATTACTTCCACCTGACCGTCGTGAAAGGTCCACAGGAAATGCTGGTAGTCATTCCAGTGGCTCTCGTGAAACTGAGGATGCACCTTGTGAATTTCTATCTCTGAACGGATCCAGTCTGAATTTTGGACTGTAAACGCAGCACATGTATCGAGTCCGCAACCATATAGGGAATGCCCTCCAATTACTTCGTCATTTCCGCCGCCACACCGAATGGCATAAGTGCAAGTCAAACCGATGATTGCGATTTGCTTAAATGCCGGTGCATCCGCGAGGAGGCAATTGTACGCGATTTTGGAGTGGTTGATTCCACAGTAGAACACCCGAAAATCCGATGATATTGTCCAAGGCGAATCCCAGACTATTGGTACGGCAAACGGCTTCTTCAAAACGGCTGCGATTTGACGTTCCAGCTGCAGCACCGCTGTGCGATGGTCGTTCCACGCCTGCAAATTCCCGTGAGAAAATTGCGAGGCACACAACACCTCCGCGAGTTTTTGCAATTGTCGCGCATCGTCAAGTCTTTTTTCGAGAAATGAAAGATCTGTATCCACAACCTGCTTTCTATGGCCCAACAGGTCCACCAGTCCCATTGCCTGAAAAATGTTTCAAGATGGAATTGATGACTCCGGAACCGCGAGTTGGATGAACTTGCACTAACCCTGCTTGTTGTGCAACGTACAGAGTTCGATTGTTCGCAGCGACCCATTGGTCATTGATTAGGTCCGCATGAAGTTCAAGACCTTCCGGTAGTCTTCCTGTTCTGCTTGCTTCAGCGATTGCCTCGTCAACCGACCTGCCTGCCCAATCTCCGTTCTTAAACACTTCTCCCGGAGCGACCGGTCGCGAGAAAGCAATGTTCATCGGGCACACGTTATGCACCAACAAGCCACTGTTGGCCACATGGTAAACATGTTGTCCATCGACTTCGAGGTTGAACACCATTTCTGGTGGGCCTCGGTGGGGATGGATTTTTGTGAGCGTCGCGGATTGGCCGGTCACGGTGCGGAACTGTTCGCCGATCTCCAACTGACCGGCGACGACGAAGTCCTGCCGAGTCTCGCTCCAGATCGGATGCGTATCCGTAACACCCAGCGGTTCTTCAAGGCCGATGATGTCCAGATAGACAATATTGGCTCCCGGATGAGCCATCGTCCCGGTCACCACATTGCGGCCGGTGCCGTCGTCTGGTTCAATGGTTGGACACGGATCAATTCCCACAACCCGAGCCGGACCATTCAGCCCCATTTCGTGCAGTTCCATGGGAATCGAACCACCGACAACAGCACCGGTCGATTTCAGCCAGGACAGAGGTCTCAGGAAGGCGAGGTCATACTCCACGCCACTCTGGATCATATTCAGGCGAACGGCTCGCCATGTGGCAGGATCGATCTCTGATGGACTCTGCGTTTCATGCCGCAGAGGATTCCGCCCGACCACTCGCTGACCAAGCTGGACGTCTTCAATGTTTTTCGTCACCAGTTTGACATCGACAGAGCCTTGAAGCTCCGCTCGCTGGCTGGTCTCCGAAGTCACTTTGGCAGCGACATCAGACGTCATCGCCCGAAAAGAGAACACACAGCCAACTATCAAAAAGCCCGTAATCGCCAATCGACGAGGCCAAGAAAACGATGGCTGAGAGTCAAAATTGTCCTGACGGGAGGTATTCAACGTAAATGCTTTCGCAATAGCGATTCAGAATTGGTTCCAGCCGCCGTATTTCTCCGTGTCCGGGCCGTTCTTTGCCTCAAACTGGGAGTAAGAATGATTCGTACACAACGGGATTCAGCCAAAAGATTAGTTATTGCCCGTGAGAGGCGGTTCGAGAAACCCTCTGCCATTTTTGTGCCGATCGCAAATATCCTCTCGTCTCCAAACAATATCAGAGAAGTCGTCCATCAGAACCGACTCCTGCCGACATGCGACCTGACGAATCAGCTCCCGCGCCACGTCCAGCTCCGACAAACGGCCCGAAATATCAAAGCCTATGACATTCAAGAACGAGCCTGCCCCCGCGCGTTGCAGTTCTGCTCGTTCAATGGCACTGAGTTCAGGGATATCGCTTGCAATATAAGCCCAGATGATCTCCCGGTCCTGCGAGGCATATGTAAATACGCCCGGAGCACTCTCTGAAAAGCCCGCGTTCCGTAGATCGTTTGACAGCTGAGCGACATCAGAACATGTGGTGAAGATAAATGCAGACCGCACAAAAACGTCCCTTCACTAAGGCGCAACGACCTCGATCAATTCTTGCAGCGACTTCGATGCAATGCCTCCGGCCTCGTTGATTGACTTCGCCGCGTGTGGCCCAAGATTGGGTGCATGTCCAATCACAGGGAGCCCTAGATTAAGGCGATCAAGAATTTGTTTCGTCAGCCCTTTTCCATTTCCGCCCTTGACTTCGATGATTGCATTTTTCAGCAGAATGTCGACTTCGCTTCCCCCAACCATCTGATTTACACCAACGACATGCCCCGGATAGGCGGCCTCGATGGCATTTGCAATGTTGGCGACGTGAGGGTCGTTGGAATAAAAGTTGTTGGCATTATGCACCAGCATCACCGGCTTGTCAGCCGACGCGGCAACAAAGTACGTGTGGTAGTCGGTTACCTGGAAGTTGAAGACGGCGACACCTTCTGGAAATTCTTCACAAGCCGAACTGACAAGGGTTTGCGTTTCTCCGGTTGAGCCTGCCACAGAATGCCCAACGATCAGCGATCCGGCTTCAACAAATTCTTCGGCAGTGACCGACCAAAACGGATGCTCGTCGGTCGTCGACAGCGTTTGTTGAGTGCCATCCGGAGTTTCAAATGTCAGATGACGAAGATGGTGCGAGACTCGCTGGTAGGTTTCTTTCACCGGCTTCAAACCGATCGCCGAACCATGCTCATCGCGAGCCAACACCAGATCGCCCGACTGGATGTCCTCAATGTTCTTCGTGACCAGTTTGACGTCGCCATCGACTGGGACTGTTAAGTCGATAGAGGCTTGAAGCTCCGCTCGTTGGCTGGTCTCCGAAGTCACCTTGGCAGCGACATCAGGCGTAATCGCCCGAAACGAGAACACGCAGCCAACGATCAAACAGGCCACAATCGCCAATCGACGCGGCCACGAAAACGATGGCTGAAAATCAGTATTGCTCGGAATAGAAGTATTCATATCGAGGTAACCTTATCGGATGGATTTTGAATCAGGGGATGTCAGCGGAAGACTTTCGTTCTGGCGACACATGTAGGTTGGACATTCTTGTCCGACTTTGACCGTTGTGCGAAGGTCTCCTGACCTCGCACGAGCTTCGACCGCAGGTCTCAAAGGCGTCCCACGGTAACAAGCTGAACACGGAGACCGTTCCGGTCAAAACGAGTGGCTCGGTCCGGAGACCGGCCACAACGTATGGAAGGATCTCGACGGGCAGGAATGCCCATCCTACAAATCGATCATGCACGCCCAAACCAGCGGAAACGACGCCGACGCTCAACGGACTTTCCTTTGCGACGAGCTGCCAGGGCTGCAGCCATCATGAAACCTCCGGCCGCAAAGTAGCGGTCGATGTCAAAAACGGAATCCGGGGCCTGATGAAAGGAAAAAGGCCGTTGAGGACCAGAACTCCTGTGGCTTTAGCTCCATTTTTGTGATCGTCTATTTTCGTCCAACTTATGGAGTTCCTGTTTAACATTTTCGCTGAGCGTTTCTGCTATCCATTCCCCGTGAATCCCGGCAATCCAACTGCGTGCAACAGTCTTTGCCATCTCGGATTCGCCGATTCCAAATCGCCTTCCGATTTCCAGCAGACCTGAATCGAACGCTACAGATGCCACGTTCGCATCCGACTCTGCTATAAGTGCACGCATTGCTTCACCACGAACTCGCTGGTCCGATGCGTCAAATATCAAGTCCACGATGGTTTCGACTTCAACAGCGTGTGCGACCCGATCATTACTCTGCCTCGATTTCGCTGACAGTGATCTAAGATCTTCCAGGGCTTGTCGCGATGTTTCCAGATAACGGCCCATCAGGGGATCCTTTACTGCGGGTATAGCTGCATCAGCAGTTCATCTATCCTTGTACTATTCGCACCAATTTGATTCCGTGTGGACTGAATAGCTTCGTTAAGACTGTCGAGTCGGGCCGCCTTAAAGTCGTCGAACCCCATCGCATCGATTTCATTGGTGGGCATCTCGCCGCGAAGATCCTCAAATCGGTCCTCGGCCTTTTTAAGCCTCCCTTTCAGCCATTCTCCCAGCCTGGCTCGGTCGGCGAGCTCTTCTGGAGGTGAAATCGTAGGCAGTAGATTGCCGTACTCAGCATTATGCACCAACATCACCGGCTTGTCAGCCGACGCAGCAACAAAGTACGTGTGGTAATCGGTCACCTGAAAATTGAAGACAGGAACTCCGTCCGGGAATTCTTCACGGGCCGATCTGACAAGCGTTTGCGTTTCGCCGTTTGGGTCTGTTACGGAATTCCCAACAATCAGTGATCCGGCTTCAACGAACTCGTAAGCCGTGACAGACCAGAACGGATGCTCGTCGGTCGTCGACAGTGTTTGTTGAGTGCCATCCGGTGTTTCAAACGTCAGATGACGAAGATGGTGCGAGACTCGCTGGTAGGTTTCTTTCACCGGCTTCAAACCGATCGCCGAACCATGCTCATCACGAGCCAACACCAGATCGCCCGCCTGGATGTCCTCAATGTTCTTCGTGACCAGTTTGACGTCGGCCTCGGCTGATGCTGTTAATTCGACAGCGGCTTGAAGCTCCGCTGGCTGGCTGGTCTCCGAGGTCACTTTGGCAGCGACGTCCTGCGTCATCGCTCGAAAAGAGAACACGCAGCCAACGATCAAACAGCCCGCAATCGCCAATCGACGAGGCCACGAAAACGATGGCTGAGAATCAGAATTGCTCGGGTCAAAAGTATTCATATAGAGGTTGTCCTTATCGGATGGATTTTGAATCAGGGATGCCAGCGGAAGACCTTTGGGCCTCGCGACACATGTAGGTTGGACATTCTCGTCCGACTTTGACTGGAGGTCGTATGGAAGGATCTCGACGGGCAGGAATGCCCATCCTTTGAACAAATCAAGCACGCCCAAACCAGCGGAATCGACGTCGACGCTCAACAGTCTTCCCATTGCGACGAGCTGCCAGGGCCGCGGCCATCATGAAACCTCCGGCCGCAAAGTAGCGGTCGATGTCAAGAACGGCATCCGGGGCCGTGTGCTCGGCCGGAAGCTCTGGAACAACACCGGCAAGTTGATGGCCCGTTCCAGCCGGGACCGCCACAACAACCTGCGTGCCGGCAATGAAGCAGTTCGGGCCGTCACATTTCTTTGCGATTGTCCCAATCGCATTCTTGGCAACACCACTGACTTCATCCACCTTGCCCGCCACTTTCGTGGCGACTTTCGCAGCCTTCGTCCCCAATTTTCCGGCCGTTGCGGCCGCTCCCAGCACAGGCACCATCGCTGCGATCGACAACGCCGCTTCGCCATAGTTTCCGCGAGCCACATGAATGCCGGCGTTCAGCAAATCGGCGGCCTCTCCTAACGCGGGAATCAAGCCGACGATATCCAACCCGGTTTGCGTAGCATCCAGCAGGATTGTCAAGGCCTCGGATTCTTTACTGCTCGTCCCAGTGGTCGTGGGCGGCGTTCCGGTGGCAACTTCTGTAACAGAACTGCTTTGCTTGAAGTCCGTTGTCGTGGTAAAGCCATCGATCAGATTACCGGACATCGTAATTGTGTAGATGGCAGAGAAAATCAAGGTTTGATCAAGGTGGTAAAAGCCTCCGTCTCCCCCATCAAAAGTCGCAAAATTCTCGGCCTTCTGAATGTTGGCCGTCACTTCATTGAAGCTGGCGGTCAAAGTCGCATCGACGTCCAAATCGCCAACAACCCCCACTGTGATTGTGAAGTCGCCATTTGTGGACATGGTTTGGCCGTGTCCATCAGTGACTGTGGATTTGTGAACAAACCCGATCGCGTTGGGCCCCAGCCATTGCAGGCCATCCGATGGGTATGCCATCACAAAGGTCCTCACGATTCCCGTTGAAGAACCCCCGCTGGCAGAGAAATTAACCCTGGCTGTCAACTTGAACTCGCCGTTCGCATCGTTCCCAAGATCAAAGCTTGTAGAAAATGAGGACGAAGAACCCGACCCATGTCCGATCTGCACAGTATCTACCGGCGAGGGATGTTCCGTTTTAGAGAAGTTAACCTCAGCAGTGCTGTTTCCATGATCCTTTATCTTCAAGCCAAAACCGATGTCGACCGTTGGCTCTTCCGGCTCAGCGTCTGCCGCCGAAAGTCCTTCTGCAGTGCACTTCTGGATCGCAGCCGCACTCGTTGGCGTTGGCTGATCCGCTTCTGCAAGGATTGCATCGGTTGCTGCGTTACCGCGTCCGTACACAGGGACGGCCCCAGTGTACCCGCCAAAATGCGAGTCCGCAGAATAATGAAAATCCTTCGAGCCGCCTCCACCGTTGGAGGCCGAAAATGAAAGGTACTCGTGCCCCGGACTTGCCGAAGCATCTGTTCCGGACGATTCCTGCAACTGAAACCCGATACTCTGATTAACTTCAGCACTGGTGTCGGCAGCCGCAAAGAAACTGGTGCCACCGGAAACTGCAGCATTGTCAATGGACTCACCGGCAGGCACAACGGCACTGAGAACGATCGACTCACCGGTCGATGCGCCGGCGCCGAATCGAAAACCACCAGACGCCAGGAGGCTTGATCCATTTCCTCCCGGCTCCACTGGCTTGGTCGCAACCGTTCCGGGCGGAAGGTCATCAGCATCGCCAGTCTCAGCGGCCCCTGGATTTACTCCCGCAAAGGATCTCACCTGTTGCTGCGAATCAACAGCTTCACCATCACTTCCCCCCGTGTCCCCCGAATCGAGTACGGATGGAAAAGGTTTTAGTTCGGCTTCTTTTTCGCTGGCTCCATAACCACCTTCCGCTTTACTCCGGAATGATCGCCCTGTTCCGAACCCGAAACTATAGACCGTTGCGGCACTACCGTCTGGCAAGGTCACGACCTGCTCTTCAAATGACAAGCCGATTTCAGCGTGCGAAGTCACACCAGACTCGAACCCGAAACCATCTTCAGGTGCCTCATTCTCGGATGAATTGCCCGAACCCGGAGTCGCGCTGGCGGTCACTGCGGTGTAAGAAACCGGCCCTGCCGAAGGAACAGCAGAACCCCAATACTTTGCCGGATCTTCCCCTTGCTTTGCCCCGAAACCAAACGTGTCCGACTTTGACCAGGTCACTATTCGCCGCGTGCCGTTGATTATCGTGACCGTAAGAGTCTCGAATCCTGTTCGCGTAAACGTATCTGTCGTACCATCTTCACGCACGGACTCTTCTTCACTCCGAAACTCATTGCGACGACTCTGCGTGACGGTCCACTCATCGCTACTGGCCCAACTCTGAGCCACAGTCACAATCGACTTAATCTCAAGAGTTCTCTCACCGACGCCAAGGCTCACATCGATGGCAAACACCTGCACCGGGACTGCGACTTCGGTTGTATTGGAGAAACTGCCGCTGCCGTTCGGCACAACTTGACCAAGGTCGTTGAGAAAACTTTCGGCTGGCAGAGCGACGTCAGCAAAAACTACATCACTGGGGAACTCCAGAGGAGTCCATTCAGTTCGCGGATCCACAACAACCACTGCGACTCCATCCCCCGTTCCCCCAGCCTCAGAATCACCGTTTCCCGAACTCTGCTGCAACATCATATCTGCATATCCAGCAGCATCACCGCCACCACTGAACAGCGAACCCGTCGTACCACCGGCGACTACCGACTGTCCCTCCGCTGGCAGATTCTCCCGCACGACAGTCGCTGTTTGCTCCTGCCCGCTTGAAGCCTGCTGCTGCGACTGTTGAGACCATTCCTGCGACTGGGCTGAAGCACCTTCCAATTGCCCCTGGAACGCCACAACCAGAGTCGAGACAGGACTTTCTGCAACAGCACTCAGATAATCTGGCTGCGAATAAATCCCCCCAGCCTGAACGACGAAGTCAATATAGTCGTCCGTCAATTCAGCCTGTGGTCCCACCACCTGCCCAGAAGCAAAATCCGTCGCGGATGTCATCACTGAAGTAGACAGATTACCAAGGCTCGATGCGTTTTCTACGGACAGCAACGTCCGATCCTCAAGCCTCTCCAGGCTACCCCCCCCCCTGCACATTTCGCAGTTTTTGACGGCGACGCGAAGATGGCTTGCCAAAACTCCCCTGGAGGAAAGAACAAAGAGTGGGCGAGATCATTTTGTATACCTGCTTATTACGTAGGAAGAAAACATGACACGCTCGTGAGCCACATCAAGAATGCTACCTCCGCATATGCCACTTGTACAGGCATCAGGAAAATCTAGTCATCGCCAACCTGGTGAGCCAGCTTTCGAGTGAGACTAAGTGAACGATCCGTGATCGCTCCGTTGTGGCGTTTCGGCTGGGTGACGGCTTCAATTGGCTCTGTTTGGCTGACACCAATTCGTAATTTGCTCAACTACGCCTGATGCTTTGCAAACTGCTGATTTTCGATGCGGCCGTAGTGGCTGGAGCCACGACTCCCGATGTTTTGCAATAATCCAGGGACATGCGGAATCATCCACCACCGGAAAGTCCGCATTGAACAGCACGCTGTTGATGCCTTCTACGGCCCATTCGCCCTGATTTTCCGGGACATTTCTGGCATAAAACCGGACCGAAACAGTAAATTCACATGCACCCGCTTGCTGTTTTTGTATCCTGCAAAAACGCAGTTTGCCGAGAATTGCTGTCTGTTTTTGCTGTCGGAAAGTCATGGGCCACATGTCATTAACTGAATTTCACGGGCGTCTCCGCCGATTACCGCTGGCAGTCCTGATCGCACTGCATTTGCCATTGTTCTTCATGTATTTGAGAAGTCTGTGGCAGCAGACTCATTATCAGTTTTTCCCATTCGCCATTGGAATTTTTGCCTGGCTGTTTGCGACTCGACGCAGCAAAGAACCAGAAAACTGGACATGGCCGGCCAAATTGCTGATCCTGCTTGATGTCGTTTGTATCGCCGCGGGAGCTTATTTGTTTTCCCCCTGGCTGTTTGCTGTCGGACTTCTGGCCACAATGACAGCCTGGTTTATGGCCAATCGAGACGAAGGCTATTCTCGCAGACTCACCTATCTTGCAGTGCTGCCGCTGCTGATCGTTCGACTGCCCATGCAGTACGACGAACAGGTGATCCACGGGCTGCAGCGAGTGACAACTTCTGTCGCAAGCAGCATGCTGCATCGTGTGGGCATGCTGCATTATCGTGAAGGAAACATTCTTCAGTTCCCCGGTAAACGTTTTCTGGTCGAAGAAGCCTGCAGCGGTGTTCAGTCGGTTTTCACGATTCTCTTTATCGCGGCTGTGGTTTTCTGCCTGAAGCGACGCTCACTGATTCACGGAACCGTATTGATGGCAACAGGTGTGATCTTCGCGGGGATCATGAACTCCTTGCGAGTCATCACGATTGCCATTGCCTGGGAAGGCTATGACACAGATTGGTCTACGGGAGTTTCCCATGATGTGTTGGGTTATGCTTGCCTGGCAATTGCGGCAGTCTTGTTGATGAGCGCAGATGCGTTTCTGGGATTCCTTTCTGATGCCGTTCCCGATTTCCGTCGCCCGGGTGCGGTAGGGATGTTCTTTAATCCGCTGATTCGACTATGGAATAAAACCGTCGCCGTGATCCCTGACCAAAAACCACGAACAACGCGTCCGCAAACGGAGTTGCGGTTAGCGATCCAACACGATGCCGGCAGTTCGGATTCAGAACAGCGAGAATATCCGGAATTCGCGGATCTTATTCGCCCTGCGAACTGGTTCCACTTTACCGTCGGCTGGATGGAGTCGTGGATATTTTCACGGAAGTACGCTCAGTTGTTTGCTGGCCTGCCATTCGCAACTCTGACAATCGGCAGTGTTCTTCTGGTCTGGTGGTTGCGGCACACTCCAATCGATCCCGTGATCTCCCAGCTTGAAAATTCATTCAACACTGCCGTTGCAGCAAAAGACATCTCACGGCAGGAAACAGCTCTCCGAGCTCTGGGAAGCCTGCGACCTTCTGAGCCACAATATCGATTCCGACTTGCCCAGTTCATGACCTCGCAAGGCCGCATTAACGAAGGCCTGAGCGAGATACTGGCTTTAACGCCCGATTCAGTGTTTGGCTATGCCGACGCCCGCATGTGGCTGGTGCGACAAGCACTGCAGGCAGAACCTCTAAAGAAACTTTCGTTAGATGACATCGAGAAACAGCTGAAAGCCGTGCTCGATCAACAGCCGAATCACGTTGAAGCTCACCAGCTGCTCTCACAAATTTATGTCAATCGGAACGAAGTGAAACTGGCAGAACGACATCTTTCTGCTGCAGCCAAAACAAACCCCGAGAACAATCTGGCTCTAGCGAAACTTATGCAACGTTTGCAACGGAGCAACGAATCTATCGAGCCAGTGGTTCAGCAAGCCATCGAAACCTATACGAAAAAGCTCGGAGGCAATCGCACCGACGCAAAAACTCGTATCGCGCTGGCGGAAGCCAACATTGTTGCTGGCAAAGATCTGGAAGCAAGGGAAATTCTGGCTGCCGGTTTACAGCAGAAAGATGATCCACTTCTGCGCAAAGCGCTCAGTGATTTTGACTTATTGATGATCGAACGACGATTAACAGAATCAAACTTGAATCGTGACGCCTGCACCCCAGTCGTACTTCAGGCTCTGGAGCGTGACCCCTCCAACATTCGGGGCGTTCAGCTGATTTCAAGACTTCATGGCATTGGCGCTGAAGTGCCTGCCTCAGCAGTGGAGCAGTCAATAGAGCACTGGCAAAGTGCTGTCGCAGAAAAACCGGATGCAGTCACCGAACGCTTGCTTCTAAGTCAGCTTCTGGTCTGCAGCGATCAAATTGCCGAGGCGGCCGATGCACTTCGCCCGGCAATCGAATTTCGCCCGGAACTTCGTCTGAATTTTTCTAAACTTCTTCTTCGCACAGGCAAAATTGACGAAGGAGCCGCCATTCTTGAAACGCTCATCACTGAGGCGAATGCCAAACTTCAGGTGTCTCCCGACGATGTCGCCGCCAACGTGCAACTTGCAGAAGCAATGATCGCCGCCGGTGACGCCGATAAAGCAAGAGCGCATTTGAAACAGTTCTCCAAAGATCCTTCGGAATCACAAATTCCGGAGTCGCCGGAACTGGCGTTTGTCTACGGAAAAGCTTGTCTTGCATGCTACGACAGGTTGGCGAAATATTCGAAGTTGTCGGAGTCTTCATGGCAAAATAGTGAGACGTTCGATCCTCCACATTCGGTCGAAGCCACCGTGTTGCTGGAATTGCTGGCTGACACGTTCAAATGCCCCGGGATGGCAAATCAGGTTATCGACCGCCTGTCACGCCTCAGCCTTTCATCACATGCATCAGCCGAAGGCGCAGAGTCAATGTTGCGGCAACTTCGGCTGGAAGGCACATATGGATCTCAGGTCCTGAACTTTCTGGGCATGCATGCTTTGACGATGAATCGTTACGACAAGGCCAAACCCTGGCTAGAACAAGCCCACCTGCAGACTCGCGGTCGCGACCCTATGGTGATGAACAATCTGGCCACAGCAATTATCCGAAGCGGCAACGATCAGCAGGAACGCGCTCTGCAACTCGCAAATGATACACTTAAACTCCTTCCCGATAACCCCGATGCACTTTCAACTCGAGGCGAAGTCTACGTCGCAATGAAACGGTGGCCGGAAGCACTTGCCGATCTGACTCAATCTCTGGAGCGTCGTCAGAATAGCGCCGATCTTCACCGCTTGCTTGAGAAAGCCTACACCGGGATGCAGGACAGCAAGATGGCGGAAGAGCACCGTCGCCGAGCCGAGGCCCTCGAAGCGTCCACTGCGATGACCGAATAGAATGCACGGTCATTTGCAAATTTGGGGCTCAGCTTGTGGAATGTAGAAATGTTTCAGCACCAGAGCAGCATTTCACGAAGTCCAGCAGGGCAATCCCATGAGTCGACAGTTCCTTTGCGGCATCCTTCTTCTGCTTGTCTCAAGCAACCAGCAATCAATGGCCAGCGATGGCCCGCTGCATATCTACTTCATCGACGTTGAAGGTGGAGCGGCGACTTTGTTCGTCACGCCGATGGGCGAATCCGTTTTGATCGACTCCGGTTATCCGGACAACCATGGACGAGACCTTGACCGGATCATCCACGTGGCGAAAGACATCGCTGGCCTAAAGAAGATTGACCATGCTGTCGTGTCGCACTGGCATCTTGATCACTTCGGAAACCACGCGGCACTGGCAGCGAAATTCGGCATCGACACATTCTGGGATCGCGGCATTCCGGATGAACTCGCAGAAGATCCCAACTACCCTGAACGCATCGCGGCCTATCGAGCGGCATCGCAGAATGTTTCAAAGGCCCTGAATGTGGGCGATACCTTGCCGCTGAAGTCAGGCAAAACACCATTGTCTGTCAGAGTCATGACGTCCGGCCGAGAGGTCGTCAAAGAAGACGGCGACGTGAATCCGTTTGCTGATCGTCACAAAGCACAACCTGACGACCTCAGCGATAACGCGGCCAGCTTGAGCCTTCTCTTTGGCTTCGGTGATTTCCGTTTCCTGACGTGCGGTGACCTGACGTGGAATACGGAAGCCAAACTCGTCACACCTCGCAATCCAATCGGCAAAGTGGATCTGTTCATGGTGACTCATCACGGCCTGCCAGTCAGCAACAATCCGGCGATGGTTCTTGCCATCGATCCGGTTGTGGCAGTCATGTGCAACGGCCCCAAAAAGGGCGGAGCAGAGCAAACCATGAAGACTCTTCGCGAAGTTAGGTCACTTAAGAACTGGTACCAGTTGCATCAAAACGTCGATCTGGATCCCTCTCTGCAAGCCCCGGCCGAATTCATCGCAAACACGGCTCCAACGTCTGATTGCAAGGGCGAGTGGGTCAAGGTCACCATCGCCCCCGACGGAAAGACATATTCCATTCAAATCGGCCCCGAAGGAACTCAGCATTCCTATCAGACTCGCAGCCGCTGAAATGCAGTGATACCCAAGCAGAATGCAGGGCAAGCCTGCATTTCTGTCTGGTGAATAAGCCCCCTGAATTCACGACGGCAACTGATAGAATTTTCTCGCATTTTCATGCAGCAATTTCTTTTGATCGGCAACCGATCTGCTGGAAATGATGGTGCGAAGTGCCGTCACCCAATCTCTGAACGATCCGCCCAAAAGGCATACTGGCCAGTCGCCGCCAAAGATCACTCGATCGGCACCAAAACTGTCCAGACAATGATTTACGATCGGTGCAAGCGAATCCGCAAAGGGCACATTCGCAGGAGCTCGCGCGATGACACCACTGATCTTGCAAATCACATTTTCACAATCCGCCAGCGACTTGATGTCATCGCGCCACTTCTGTGCATCGTGGCTCGGTGCGTCCTTGCGCAGCGTCTCAGGAAGAAACGCATCCGGGGCTGCGTTGCCGCAATGGTCCACAATAAACCGAGTCCCCGGACATTTCTTTGCCAAAGCGACTCCATCAGAAAGCTCAGCGGGACGCATGCAAAGATCGAAGCTCAATCCCAGCTCTCCAAGTAATTGCATCGAAGCGACGAACGATGGCTGAAGGCAGAGTCCTTGGACAGCAGTGTCCGCGTGCAGAACCTGCCGGACACCTTTAATCTCTTTCTCCTTCGCGTACTTCTGGATATAGGGCGCAAATGTTTTTTCACTCGGACGCCCCGAAATCACCGCCGCAACGGTTGGACTTTTCGCCGTGCGACAGATCTCAATCAGTGAGTCGGCTTCTTTCATTTGATCGCCGGGGCTGACGTCGACTTCCATATAGACAGCCTGCACCACGTTGAGTCCCTCCGTGGCTTTGGCATACTCAGCAAGCCCATAAGTCTGGCTGAGTATCTTTGGAGCACCGGCAAGCCAGGGCGGTTGTACCTTTGAGAGATCCCAGAGATGCTGATGAATGTCAACAATTGGAATATCAGCACCGTCCTGCAGCGCGGACGCCTGCAGACTTCGATCCATAGCCACAACGGCTGCGGCGACAGTGACGGATGAAGTGGCCAGAAAGTTTCGTCGCGACTGGACGGAGGAATTTTTTGCAGACTCGAAACGGCGTAACATCGAGCGTCTCCTTGTGGGTTCATCGAATCAATGGATGGGGCAGGGCTCCTGCGGAGTCTTCCGACCAAATGTCCAACTGTCAATCATTCTTCACGTTTGACCGTCGCCCGATCGGCAGTTTTTGCCGCAACTCAAGTGAATGGCGTTCGCAACCGGGGTTTTCAGGAATCCTACATGTCTGGTAAAACTCTCAATCACAAGCAGAGTCCGAGCGTACTGTGTTCATGGAGGTCGCAGCGATGAAGAACGCTGCCATGTGTCTATTCTCTTCCTTTCTGGGCGCTTGCCTGGTATTGTGGCTGCAGTCCGGCATGACAAGTATGCAAACTGCAATCGCCCAGCAGGGGCGGATATTTCAGGAACAAAATGCCAGACAAGTAAGCAAACCTGTTTCTTATGGAGCGCAACAGCCTTCGAACGAAACAGCTTCCGTTCCGTTCGATTCGCTCAGTGATATCGCACCGCCGCGAGTCTACAACGCTCAAGGACTTGCTCCTGATGAAGCCGTCTCGACTTACGTTTACGAGACAAATAATAGAAGTGTGGCGAACATTGCGACCAGAATTGGTTCCGCCCGTGGCCTGTTCGGAGAAAATCCAACAGAAGATTCCGGTTCTGGATTTATCCTCGATCAAAACGGTCACATCCTCACCAACAATCACGTCATCGAAGGCGCTCAGCGAGTGCTTGTCACTCTGCATGACGGCGAAGAATTTGATGCCGAAGTTGTGGGTGCGGATCCAATCAACGACATGGCCGTGGTTCGCATCAAAGCCCCGCCCGAGAAACTCGTTCCCGTGCGATTTGCGGACTCATCGATTCTGAAAGTCGGAATGAAGGTGTTTGCGATCGGTAATCCATTCGGACTCGAACGCACGATGACAACTGGAATCATTTCCAGCCTGGACCGAACTCTGCCTGTGACTCGGGCACGTTCCATCAAATCCGTGATTCAGATTGATGCTGCGATCAATCCAGGGAACTCTGGTGGCCCACTCATGAATTCGCATGGCGAAGTCATCGGAATGAATACCGCGATCGCCAGCAAGACGGGTCAGAATTCCGGAATTGGCTTTGCGATTCCGTCCAATCTGGTCGCCCGCATTGTTCCGGAATTGATCGAACATGGACGATTTATCCGCCCCGAATTCGGCATCGATGAAGTGGCAAAAATGGAAGAAGGCCTCCGAATCATGACACTGGTTCCGGATGGCCCCGCGGCAAGAGCCGGCCTGCGTGGACCAGAAATCCGACGCAGCAAGCGAGGCTTCGTCACTTTCGAAACTCGGGACGTCAGCAGCGCGGATGTGATTGTCGGAGTTAACGGCAAGAAGACGATCAAACCAGACGAGTTCCTGTCCGAGATCGAAAGCCACCGTCCAGGCGACAGGATTACGATTGAGGTCATTCGCAACGGCGAAGTTGTCTCTGTTCCACTGCAACTCAAGTAGTCATGAGCAACACGCCATGCGATGCTCGTGCTTTTGATCATCCGCATTCTGCAGATCACGAGATTCCAGATCGGGGCGAACGTGATTCGTTACGCCTTTTCAGCAATTACAACAGCACCCGGAGCCAGAAACACTCCCAAGGTTTGCCAAAGCGCTATGCCCAGTCCAAAACTGAGCTTTACCGCGAGACTGGTTTCGTCACTATGAATTGCCCCGCGAGGTGATGCACTGATGATTCGAAATCCCGTTCGCTCCAGCAAGCGAAGAAAACTGGCGGCTGGCATAGAGAATCGATGATCGTTCACCGCGCGACGCAGAACTTTCTGCCCTCGAACCGGTGATACTTGCTGAAGGATGGAACCGATTCGAGCCATCCAGGATTTATCAACAATACGCATAACCAATAGGCCGCCTGGCTTGAGTCGTCCGTAAATCTCCTTCAACTCCGCTGGCTGGTCTGGCCAATAAATATTTGCATCAAGCACTGAGACCACATCAAATGGCTCTCGATCAAGGCTGTACTCTTTCACCTGGGCACAGCATTGTGCAGACATACCGTTTTCCGAGACATGCTGGACCGCTTCCGGAACAATGTCAAAACCACGAACATCAAAACCTGCCTGGCGAGCCGCCTTCATAAATCCGCCATACGCACAACCGACATCCAGCATTCGTCTGCCTGCCGGGTCGATCAACTTTGCCAACTGCCGCAGAATCGAATTGTACATGCGTTGCTTGAACTCATTCAGTTGCGTTCCCTGTTCGGCATCACCCCACGTCATCTGCTGAGTGTGCTGAACTTCATTCTGCAGGTTGTATTCTCCGTCCATGAAATACGATCGGCAACTGGCACAGCGCAGCCATTCAGTCTCGCCTCGTGCATTAACAAACTTCCAGGCATTCGAAGCTTCTGACGACGGTTGGCCACAAGCAGGACACTGAGATGTCACATGATTCGAAGCGGGGGAAGCGTCGGA